>NZ_JAKFFU010000003.1:0-882859 GCF_021502625.1 Dyadobacter sp. CY351
GCCTGCTAATCTATTGATTTGCAGGCTTTTGATGCGTTTGCTATTTCTTCAAGTGATCCCGCTGGGATTCGAACCCAGGACCCATACATTAAAAGTGTATTGCTCTACCAGCTGAGCTACGGAATCGTTTTTGCAACTTTCTTTATTAATTGGATTTGCACGGGGCGTTTCCGTAATTGCGATGCAAAAGTAGAATTCAAAAAAGTATAATGCAAGCCCTGAGTAAGAAATACCTGTTAATTTGGATTTTTTTGGGAACTGTCATAGCCCCTGAAACAGCCTTTTCAGCCAATAAAAAAGAGCTAAAAACGGCTGATTCTCTGTTTGCTATGGCAAGATACCCCGAGTCACTTGTACTCTATAAAAAAAATTTTAGCGAAGACGAAAAAAACAACCAAAGCCTGCTTCTCAAACTGGCTTTTCTGGCCGAAAAGACAAATAACTACACCGATTGCCTTTTTTATCTAAGCAAACTCGCCCTCACAAACCCGTCGCGGCGCCTTTTTGAAAAAATGGATAAGCTGGCGGCTGAACAGAATCTAACCGGCTATGAATTCGACGATTACAACTATTTTATAATTTTTTATAGAAGATATGGTGATTACATTCCAATATTGCTTCTAACTTTGGGGACGTACATAGTGGTAATAATGGTTACAAAAGTTCGGAGAGGCGAGCCGATAATGCAAATACACAAGGTGTCAATTGTCGTGTATCTGCTTGTGTTACTGGGTATTCTCAACGTGCCGTCGCTTTACCGGACTTGCATTATCATTAACGAAAATACGTTCCTGAGAGATGAGCCGTCATCGGCGGCCCCGGTTATCGATCGGGTAGGAAAGGGGCATAAGCTGACAATTGTGGGCTCTGTGGACCACTGGAACCGGGTTATATGGAACAACCGGATCGTGTATATACGTAAAAGTGACCTTTGGAATATTTGAGTGCAGTGCGGGTATCATTTTTGTAACGAGATAAGTTTATATATATTTAGGACAAATTTTTTTTTAAATTAACGATGTATGAAAAAGCCAATGAAACGTTTTTTACTATTGATCGCAGGAGTTGTAATGTTAGGGTTTGTGTCGTCTTGCAAAGAGGAAGGTCCTCACAAAGATGACATTGTGAAGTTCTCCGCAGTTATAAATAGTAGTGCTACTGTTCCAAAAGCTACTTCCGCTGGACAAGGCACAGGTGTTTTTGAATACAACAAAGCCACCATGGAGTTGAAATACAACATTAATTATCAGAACGTTACACCGACCTCTGTAAACATCCACACAGCAAGCCCATCATGGGAGGCAGGTCCGTTGGTGTTCACATTGGCTGATAAGCCTACAGGCAGCCAGGTTCAGGGAACACAGAAGCTGAATACTGAGCAACAAACACAATTGATCCTGGGAATGATGTATGTTAACATCCCGAGCGTAAACAACATTTACGGTGAAATTCGCGGACAGATCCTTGCTGATAAAATCGAAGAATAAGATCTTTTAGGAGTTTTTAACCTTATAAAAAAGGCTTGCAGCGAACCTGCAAGCCTTTTTTCGTGCCGTAATCCGAACATTAGTTCTTCTTTTTCTTCTTCTTGGCCGTTTCGTACGCTTCAACTTCTTTCATAAGCGATTTCAGATCGTCGGTTGTGTCGGCGGTGAAGTCGATGGTTTGGGAATAATCCGTGGCGCTGATGTTCAGGACATCGATGGGTTTGTCGAGATAGGTTTGAATTTCTTCAAGCATCGGTTTTTCCTCAGGGCTGCAAAATGACACGGCGCGGCCCTTTTGCGTTCCGCGTCCTGTGCGGCCTACCCGGTGCACATAGTTTTCGGCCTGTTCAGGAAGATCGTAATTCACCACATAATCAACATTGGCAATGTCTATTCCCCTGGCGCTGACGTCGGTGGCGATCAGCACTTTGGTATTGCCTTTCTTGAATTCGTTCAATGCTGTAAGCCGGTCGGCTTGTTCCTTATCGCCGTGAATGGTTAAGCTCTTGATCTCCATTCTTTCCAGCGCATTGAAAACCCTTTCGGCACGCACTTTTGTGCGAACAAAAACGAGGATTTTGCTATCCGGATTTTCTTTGATGACGCGTTCCAGGAAAAATCGCTTGTCATCCATTTCGACAAAAGCAACCGAATGGGTAATGTTCTTAGCAACCCGGTCATTAGGGGAAATCTGGATGCGTATGGCATTCTTTACAAGCGAATAGGCGAGTTTCTTGATCTTCTCATTGATCGTGGCCGAGAAAAAGAGCGTTTGCCTGCTCTTAGGAAGAAATTTGATCAGATCCTGAATGTCTTTAATAAAACCCAGGTCGAGCATATGATCGGCTTCGTCGAGGATCAGGATCTCGATGCGGTCGAGCTTAATGTGGCCCTGACTTACCAGATCGAACATTCTCCCGGGTGTGGAAACGAGCACATCAATGCCTTTTTCCAATTGTGCGATTTGCGGACCTTGTTCTACGCCGCCAAAAACGCTGAATGCCTTAACCCTCGTATGCTGCGCCAGTTTCGCAAAAACTTCGGTGATCTGGATCGCAAGTTCCCGAGTGGGGACCATCACTACGCATTTGATCCCTTCTGAGCGGCTGGAAACTTTTTGTTTGTGTAATTTATCAATGACCGGAATCGCAAAGGCGGCGGTTTTACCCGTTCCCGTTTGCGCAATGGCCAATACATCCTCGCCCTTCATAATCGCCGGAATAGCCTTGAACTGAATGTCTGTGGGCTTTTTAAACCCGGCTGTATCGAGGCTGCGCTTGATCTCGGAGGCAATGTGGTAATCTTCGAATTTCATAAAATAAGGATTGTAAGGCGGCTTTTCTGGTTCGCCGCCTTCTAAAAACTGCCCAAAGATACGCTGTTATCCAAGACCGCACGATTAATTGTTGAAGGCTTCGGCAATCAGTTCTTTTTGGCGCTCGTTCAGGTTTTCGGGAATTTTTATATCAAATGTTACATAAAGGTCCCCGAAACTGTCCGCTTTTTTGTAAACAGGAAAACCTTTTCCTTTTAATCTGACGACACTTCCATTCTGCGTTTCGGGCTTAACGGGAAGCTTTACTTTTCCGCTTAGGGTTTCGATGATCAGTTCACCGCCCAGCAATGCAGTTTTAAGGTCGAGCTCCACTTTCTGATGAATGTCGTCGCCGGTCCTTCGGAGCTTATCGTCGGCAGCAATGTTGAATGTGATGAAAAGATCTCCATTCTGGCCGCCGCTGGCACCCGGACCGCCGTGGCCTGCGATCTTGATCGTCTGGCCGTTTTGAATGCCTGCGGGAACGGTAATGCGGATGTTTTTGCCGTTAACCGTGATCGTCTTCTTTTGCGTATGATATGCTTCCTGTAATGTCAGGTGCAGCTCGGCCTGGTAATCCTGGCCGCGCAAAGTGCGCTGCCTGCCGCCGCCAAAGCCGCTTGAAGAACCGAACATGGATTCAAAAAAATCCGAAAAATCATTGCCGCCTGTCTGCCACTGGCCTTGCTGGCGTGACGAATGGGCCCGGGACTGGCGCGCCCTTTCAAACTCATCACTATGCTGCCAGTCTTTACCATACTGGTCGTATTTTTTTCTTTTTTCAGGATCGCTGAGCACTTCGTTGGCTTCATTTAGCTCCTGGAACTTCTTTTCAGCTTCTTTATCGTCCGGATTTACATCGGGATGATATTTCCGGGCCAGTTTGCGGTAAGCGTTCTTTATGTCCTTGTCCTGCGCGTTTTTATCTACGCCAAGGATCTGGTAATAATCTACGAATGGCATAATTAAAAAAGTTTAGATCGATTCAGGTTTGTTATTCATATCAAAAAAATTGCGCTCACGTCATTTGCGTTCGAGCATTTTCAAATACAGGTCTTCTACTTTTTTCCTTGCCCACGGCGTTTTCCTTAAAAACTTCAAACTGGATTTAACACTCGGCTCAAACTGAAAGCTATTAATATTAATGTGATAACCCATTTGTTCCCAGCCATAATATTCAACCAGTTCGTTCAAAATTGCTTCCAGGGTCTTTCCGTGAAGCGGGTTATTGGGTTGTATTTCCATGTTTTGTAATAGAATGTTGCCTTCGTTTTAAAGTAGATTTATCCAATTAAATAATTATTATGCTTAACGATTAGTTCAAAGCTGAATCGCGATAATTTCAAACAAAAATCCTGCTTATGGATCAGATAAAATGGGGCATTATCGGGTGTGGTAATGTTACCGAAGTCAAAAGCGGCCCGGCTTTTAACAAAGTTGCCAATTCCAGCCTTGTCGCTGTTATGCGGCGCGATGCCGAAAAAGCAGCCGACTATGCGTCCCGGCACAATGTTCCCAAATGGTATGCGGATGCCGACGAGCTCATTAACGACCCGGAAATCAACGCGATATACATTGCCACGCCGCCGGATGCGCACGAAGAACTGGCGATAAAGGCTATGAAGGTAGGTAAGCCTGTCTACATTGAAAAGCCGATGGCGTTAAATGGCGCTGAATGCGACCGGATCAATGCATTCAGTAAAGAAAGCGGCGTGCCTGTTTTTGTGGCATTTTACAGGCGTTCGCTTGACTATTTTTTAAAGGTTAAAGAATTGATTGACAGTAAGATAATCGGTGATGTAAGATTTGTCAGCATTTGCCTGCAATGGCAGCCTTATGAGGAAGAAGTCGGTGCCGACCGGAAACCGCGCTGGCGTGTCGACCCAAAAATATCAGGTGGCGGGCATTTTCATGACCTTGCTTCGCACCAGTTTGATTTCCTAGAATTTGTGTTTGGACCGGTTAAGTATGCTTCCGGGATTGCGCGCAACCAGGCGGGTTTATATGAAGCGGATGACATCGTCGTCGCCAATTATGAGTTTGAATCCGGTGTGCTGGGCCATGGAAGCTGGTGCTATACCATCAACAAGGAACAGCGCGAGGATCAGGCGCAAATCATTGGTTCCGCAGGCAGGATCACCTTTTCGTTTTTTGAAAAATTTGACATTATAGTCGAAACAGAATCCGGAACGGAGGTCATTAACATTCCGTATCCGCCGCACGTCCAACAGCCTTTGATTGATTCGATTGTGAAAACCTTACGAGGCGAAGGGACTTGCCCCAGCACAGGAGAAACAGGAGCAAGGGCCAACCATATCATGGATTGGATTACGAAAAAGTAATTTTTTTATAGTTTTACAGTTATTCAATCATCATAACCTCAAAAATTCAATAGTCATGGCAAAGGGTAAAAATCTCGACAAGGGAAGCACGAAAAAAGAGCCTGAGAAGAACCTGAAAGAAAAACGCGCAGAGAAAAAAGCGAAAAAAGACGGCAAAAAAGACTACTAAAAAACCACTTAGCGACAATGTCGCACTAAGCAAAGCCAAAGCCAATGTCAGACTGAGCGGAGCCGAAGTCCGCTCAGTCTGACATTGGCTTTGGCTTAATAAACTTCCCGGTTCGTCTTGTATTTGGCGAGCCTTTTTTTGGACCGGACGATTTTTGAATGGATCTTATTTTTCTCGTCCGGTGTCACAATGTCATCAGCCTGAGCCTTTTCTATCGCTGCCAGGATAACATCCTGTTCGCGCTGTAATTTGGAATATTCAAGCTCGGTTAATTTCTTATTTTTATAGGCTGCCTTAATTTCCGAATCGAGTTTTTTCAGTTCGGCTTTGAAATTCTGGGCTTGTGCCTGGTGCATGCCGACGAAAAAAGCGAAGATTGCTATTGCGAAAAACCTCATGATTAGTGGTCGTTAGTAGGAATGTTGCGTTTGAATAACATCGTGAATATAAGGGTTAAGGGACTTAATTTAAAAATTGAAATGTGTGAATGGTGGCTTTTTGAGCAAGTTTCAGGTTGGGTAACCGTAGATTCGAGGCCAATTTTGTATAACAAATTATTAATCCCATGAACCAGGAAAATTATAATTACGACAAAATTGCCAAAGCCATCGAGTTCATCGTCGCCAACGCAAAAGAACAGCCTTCATTATTCGAAGTTGCTGAGGAGGTGAGCATTAGTCAATTTCATTTTCAGCGTGTTTTCACAGAATGGGCAGGTGTGAGCCCTAAAAAATTCCTTCAATTCATCACTGCATCATATCTTAAAGAAAAGATCCGGGAAACATCCAACCTCGTTGAGCTCGCGGAACAAGCCGGTCTTTCCAGCCAGAGCCGGGTTTACGACCATTTCATCAGCATTGAAGCGGTGACTCCACAGGAATTTAAAACTTCGGGCAAGGGGCTGGCCATTCGTTACGGCATTCATCCTACACCGTTTGGCGATTGTTTTATCGCAGTAACGGACCGCGGAATCTGCGCCATGGCGTTCGTGGATGAGGCCAGCCGCGAAGCGGAACTGATCGCATTGGCCAAAAAGTGGCACTACGCCAACATTCAGCATGACCAGGATTCTACAAAAAGCTTTATTGACCGTATCTTCCAACCGGCAACGGGGTCGCTAGAAAAGCTGCCTGTGCTGATTCAGGGGACTAACTTTCAGCTCAAAGTCTGGGAAGCTTTGTTGAGCATTCCCAAAGGCGCGGTGACCACGTACCAGCAGATCGCCCAAAGCATCGGCCATCCGGCAGCAGTAAGGGCGGTAGGAAGCGCAGTTGGCGACAACCCGATCGCTTACCTGATTCCGTGCCATCGCGTGATCCGCAAGGAGGGAATGCTGGGAGAATACCGTTGGGGCAGCCTTCGCAAGAAGGCATTGATCGGGTGGGAGGCGGCGCGCTCTGCATAATGGATCATCGTTGACGCCAAATTTCCCAGGAAAATGGCGTGCTGAGGAATAATTTGCACAGCAATTATTGTAAGCCGAATAGCATAATTGTGATTTGCCAATGTTGTAAGGCATTGTCTGCTAAGCATTCACGCTTATTCGCAATGAGATTTTTCTGATATGGACTGATATTCGTAATGTCCTTAGCATTAACAATCAGTAATCTATATCAGTTATGAAAAAGCAATTATTTCGTTCGTTGGCTGTGGCGGCATTTTTCCTGACCATCAGCTCTGTTAGTTATGCCCAGTTCTCACTTGGACTGCAAGGCGGACTTGCCAAATCCAATGTGGAAGACTCTAAAACCGTTGCCGGTGGTGGGGTGAACCTGCGGGTTTTTACTTCGCCCAACTTTGCGTTTGGTGTTGCTGGTAAAATTTACGCAGATGGAAGCGATTATACGGTGGCAGGGCAAACGCTCAGCTCAACGGGCCGGTTGATGCCGGTAACCGGAACGATTGACTACTTTTTTACAGAAGGCGTGATCAGGCCATATGTTGGCGGTGATGCCGGTATTTACTTCTCAAAATACGACGCTAAGTTCAACGGAAATACAATCGTTGAATCTTCAAAACACAGCAACTTCGGTGCGGCTCCGCGTGCAGGTTTGATTTTTGCTTTCGGCAACGTCGGTATTCAGGTTGAAGGAATTTACCATTTCGTTTTCGGTAATAAAAACCACGGATCAACAACGGGATCGGCTAATAACATTGATTTCGAATCGACTTCCAATTTCGGTGGGGTTAATGTGGGTGTGATCTTCGGATTGGGCGGACAGTAATTTCCTAGTCAATCGAATAAGTTGCAAAACGCGCTCATTGAGCGCGTTTTTTTGTTACTGATTAAATCTGCGGCTAACTTGCCGACCTATGCCAGTCCCGTCATCACCGATCACCATGCAATCTTTCAGCGAACAAGTCTGTAAATGGCTTAGTAGAATGCATTTGTGGTGTGACATAAATCTGGAAACAGCATTTGCGACACATATTGAGATCAGGAATGACAACGGGCGGTCGCTAAACCTTGTGCTCGTTAATCTCGAAGATTGGCAAAAAAGCGGCTCCCCCGACAATTGGCAGCTTGAATTTTGTGACTTAATAAATAGGCGGAAAACCGGTGAAAAACGAGTTTTGATCTGGGAGGATTACTGGCTTAAAAAGCCGCAGGTCGTGAAATCCCGGATAAGCGCAATGTTGGGAATTTCTCAGAAAATTGCCGCCCGGCTCACGCAGGTCCGAAGAATTGACCAGGAAACGGCTTCTCATTTTTTAGAAAAAAATCACCTGAATGCTTCGGTTAGCTCTAAGACCAGATTTGGCTTATTCCTGCCCAAACGTTATTTCCGGGTTTTAAAAAGCGATTTTAAATGTGATCGAGAATCAGAGGAACTGCTTGTAGCGGTTGCAACATTCAGTGCGCCGCGTGTTTTTGCCAGAGAAGATGGTCCGTTCAGGTCTTTTGAGCTGTTGCGGTTTGCAAGCTTGCTGGGGACAAATATTTCGGGCGGATTGGACAAGCTGCTTATGGCTTTTGTCAGGGAGAAAAATCCGGATGATATCATGACTTATGCGGACCGGGAATGGTCGGAGGGGGCTGGTTATGAGAAGATTGGCTTTGAAAGAATTTCTGAAACGCATCCAATGCAATTTTATTTATCTCCCGAGGATATGACGAGAACCACAAAGTCAAGTCTGGGCGCCATTGCGATCTATAATGCTGGCAGCATTAAGTTTGTTAAGACTTATAAATTGCCCGATTAAATGTCTGAAAACCAAACCGCCGTTCCGCTGCTCGTGATATTGGGGCCAACTGCTTCCGGCAAAACACATTTGTCCGTGAAAGTTGCCGCTATGTTGCGTGGTGAAGTAATCAGCGCGGATTCCAGGCAGGTTTACAAGGATATGGACATAGGAACCGGAAAGGATCTTGCTGAATATCAGCTGAATGGTGAAGAAATCCCCTATCATTTGATCGACATTATGGATGCTGGCGAGCAGTATAATGTCAATGCGTTTCAAAAGGATTTTGAAACGGCATATGAAACGGTTCTTTCCAACGGCCATGTGCCAATCCTATGCGGCGGAACTGGTTTTTACATACTGTCGTTGCTCAAAGGTCATGCATATGCCTCCATTCCGGTGAATGAGGCACTCCGGACAGAATTGGAAGCATTGCCGAAAGAACTGCTACTAGCACGATTTGAGCATTATAAAACTGCTTATCAGCAACTTGCGGACACTTCGACCAGAAAGCGATTGATCCGGGCCATTGAAATATCCGAGTTTCTGACGCATAATCCTGCTGAGGAAGCATGTACAGAGAAGCCTGCCTATGGTTACATTGTTTTTGGTTTAAATCCTCCGGTGGAAATCAGGCGGGATCGAATCTCTAAAAGATTGCGGACGAGGTTGGAGCATGGTTTGATTGAAGAGGTTAAGGCATTGCTGGAACGAGGCTTAACAGCAGAGCAGCTGATCTATTATGGATTGGAATACAAATGGATCACATTATATCTGACCGGCGAACTGCAATACGAGGAAATGGTGGTGCGCCTGGAAACGGAGATCCACCGTTTTGCAAAGCGACAGATGACTTTTTTCAGGAAGATGGAAAAAGACGGCATTCATATCCACTGGCTTGATAGTGAACGCAGTGCGGACGAGCATGCAGCAACCGTAGCTTCGCTTTATCAGCAATATTTAGCATTGAAATAAGAGTAGTTTACCCTAAAAGACGTCATACTAAAATGAATAAGAAAGTGAGCAGCCTTTTGCTGCTGTTGGTCCTGAGTGTAACCGATGCCTACTTGCTTGCACATCCCAACCTGATCGGAAAGCTCGGTGTGATGGTTTATAAGCACGTTTACATCCGGAATTTTCCGAGGGCTTTGCTGACGGTTTTGCTCGTTGTGGGCGCTTCGCTGGCTCTTTGTGAATTGATAAGGAGGTTTGCAGACCGGAAGCCGGCTACCATTTATTACAGCTGGTTATTGGGCATTGCGGTGTTTTGGTTTGGTTACGTTTATCTCACGTTCTCAACCTTTTCCTATCGCATTACAGGCAAAGCATTTATCTATGGCGCTCACCTGCTGCCGGTTATTCTGGCCGGGTTGTTCGGGCGTTACCTGATCAAGCAGATACTGAGCAAGCCCAGGTATGTAGAGACGGATCCGACTCTGAAATGGACAAAGGATAAGGAAGCTTAACGCCTGCCAATTGCATTATTTTCGCTTATATATGTCTTCAATAGAATAATATCATATTTACTTTAAATTGTGAAATATTATTGCCCCAGTCCCGATTTTGCACAAATAAAACATGGATAATAATAGAAAGTACACAGTTTTTTAGGATATTGCGGCTTGTGTCGGATCAGGAAATGGTTACTCTTGCGTTCAATTAACACAAAATTAATTTGTTGGATAAGTAAATCAGGAGCACGGAAAATCTTTGGATTGAATTGACCCGATTTACCTATATCTTGTCATTAACCTTTTTAATTTTATTCCCATTAATATGTCCCAAATAGCTGAATTAACCCTTGAAGGTAAGAAGTACGAGTTCCCCATTATAGAAGGAAGTGAACAGGAGAAAGCGATAGATATTGCCAAATTACGTGACCAGACAGGGTATATTACAATTGATGCAGGTTATAAAAATACAGGCGCAACAAAAAGCGCTATAACGTTTCTGGATGGAGAAGAAGGGATACTGAATTACAGGGGTTATTCGATTGAGGATCTGGCTGAAAAGTCGTCATTTCTGGAAGTGGCTTACCTGCTTATTTACGGAGAGCTTCCTACGGCGAAGGAGTTTGAGGAATTCGAGCACGCGATCAGGACGCACACCCTCGTGAATGAGGATATGCGCAAGATATTTGAAGGATTTCCGGTAAATGCACACCCTATGGGCGTACTTTCGTCGCTGGTGAGCGCGATGAGTGCTTTTTATCCTGAAACTTTTGATACCAATTCAGAAGAGATCACGCAGCTGCATATTATTCGTTTGCTGTCCAAATTGCCGACGATAGCAACCTGGTCTTACAAAAAATCGCAGGGGCATCCGGTGAATTATCCGCAGAATGACCTGGATTATTGTTCCAATTTCCTGAATATGATGTTTTCGCTGCCCGTAGCGAAATACAATGTGGATCCCGTTGTTTCGGCAGCGTTGAACAAATTGCTGATCCTGCACGCAGACCATGAGCAAAACTGCTCTACGTCGACGGTTAGGCTGGTTGGTTCTTCCCATGCGAACATTTATTCTTCTATTTCTTCCGGTATCAGCGCACTTTGGGGCCCGCTTCATGGTGGTGCAAATCAGGAAGTAATTGAAATGCTGGAAGCTATTAAAAACGATGGCGGCGACACGCAGAAATACATTAACATGGCCAAAGACAAATCAAGCGGCTTCCGTTTGTTTGGTTTTGGACACCGTGTTTACAAAAACTTCGACCCGCGCGCACGCATTATCAAAAAGGCAGCGGATGATGTTTTGAATAAACTGGGCATCAATGATCCGGTTCTGGAAATTGCCCAGAAACTGGAAAAAGCGGCTCTGGAGGATGAGTATTTCGTATCAAGAAAACTTTATCCAAACGTCGATTTTTATTCGGGTATCATTTACCGTGCATTAGGCATTCCTACGAATATGTTCACAGTAATGTTCGCTATCGGCCGTCTTCCGGGATGGATAGCGCAGTGGAAAGAAATGCGTGCGAACAAAGAGCCGATCGGTCGTCCGCGTCAGATCTACACAGGCGCTCCGAAAAGGGATTTTGTTCCTATGAGCGAACGCTGATCAATTTAGAAATAACACTTTCAATATCAAGAGATTGCTTGTAAATAGCAGTCTCTTTTTTGTTAAATAAAATACAATGCTGATAAAACAAAAACACCTCGAAGGCATCATGTCCGGAAACGTTTCCCTTGCTTTCCGCAAATGGAAAAAGCTTTCGATCAGGAAAGGCAGCCTGCTCCAGACGAGCATTGGGGTAGTGAAGATTACGGACCTTGCAGAAACTGAACTATCCAAAATAACGGATGAGGATGCCAGGCTTGCCGGTTATGAAAACGCACAAGCGGTAACGAGCGAACTCGAAAAAGTCACGAACGGCGCCATTTACCGGATCGAACTTGGCTACGAAAGCCCTGATCCGCGCATTGGTCAGAGAGAACAAAAGGAAATTACGAACGAAGAGCTGGAAGCACTGAAAGAAAAGCTCCTTAACCTGGACAAGTTCAGCAACCAGGGCAAATGGACGACCAAAGTGTTAAAAGCGATTCAGGATAACCCAAAATTACCGGCTGTTGCGCTGGCAGCAAAGGTGAACAAGGAAAAGGAATGGTTAAAGACCAATGTCAGAAAACTAAAAAACCTGGGTCTGACGATTAGTCACGAACCAGGTTATACGCTGTCGCCGCTCGGCGAATATGTTTTGAAATCACTTCCTGAAAAGCCTCAGAAAGGATCAGGGATATAATCTTTCGATTTCCCAGCTGCCTTCATCCGTTTTCTCATAAACAAGGCGGTCGTGAAGGCGGCTGCTCCGTCCCTGCCAGAATTCGAAGTAATGCGGGATCACTCGGTAACCGCCCCAATGTGGCGGGCGCGGCACCTCGGCAGCTTCGAATTTTTGTTCCAAAAGTAGTGTCCGTTCTTCCAGCTCAGCGCGGCTTGCCAGATGCTCGCTTTGTGTGGATGCCCATGCGCCGATCTGGCTCCCGCGCGGCCGCACGGCAAAGTATTCGGCTGATTCCTGATTCGTCGTTTTCTCAACCTTCCCTTCGATCCGGACCTGCCTTTCCAGCTCTTTCCAGAAAAACGTAATCGCCACAAACGGGTCCGATTCCATTTCCTTTGCTTTTTTGCTTTCGTAGTTGGTGAAGAATGTAAAACCGGCCTGATCCAGGTCTTTCAGAAGCACAACTCTTGCCGAGGGACGACCGTCTGAAACCGTGCTGAGGACCATTGCATTGGGCTCCACAACGCCTGCTGAAAGTGCTTCGTCAAACCATAATTTAAACTGTGTGAAGGGATTAGGGTCCAAATCCTGTTCATCTAAACCCTTCAAATTATAATCCTGTCGTAATTTGGCAATATTATGGTCCATTGGATGCTAATATGTTCAATGTTAAGAAACCAAAAGTAGCCATTTCAGAGGAAAGATTATTAGATTTGTAATCCATAAGAGACGTACGTACGAAACCAGAATCACGATGGCACAAGAACAACAAGAAGGGGTCAAAAGCGATGAGCAGGAAGACCTGACACAAAAGACTATCGACACCCTTGAAATTGATCTTAACAATGAGTTGACGGAAGAACATGAGGAGGAAGTGCCAGACGTGGATTACAGCCAGTTGTCTAAGGAACAGCTTGTGAATATTTTGGAAAATGAGTTGGCGTCTATCAATGCGGAAGGTTCAAAACCAGCTGCATTGAAAAAAGCGGAATCCGTTGCGAGAGAAATCCGTCCGGTCCTTGATTCGATCAAACAAAAGGAGAAAGAAACGGCCCTGGCAGCATTTGTTGCAGAAAATGGCGGTGAAGAGGGGTTTGAATACAAATATGACGCGGAAACCCAGAAAATAGATGCTTTGAGCCGCGAGATCCGGGGTTTGAAAAACAGCTACTATCAAGGGCAGGAAAAAGAAAAAGAGAAGAATTTTAATGTAAAAACGGCTCTGCTGCAACGTCTGCGTACATTATTAGAAGACGAAGGCAGCAAGGAAACCGATGCTTCCGGGCTGAAATCGAGCTGGGAAGAATTTAAGAAGATCCAGGAAGAATGGAAACTGGCCGGTAACATTGCTTCTCCGCACAACGGAACGCTTTGGGCAACTTATAACGCGCTGATCGATCGTTATTTCAGTAACCGGAACATTTACTTCGAGTTGAAAGAACTGGATCGCCGCCGCAATGCTGAATTGAAAGCGGAGCTTTGCGAAAAGGTGGAGGAATTGGGCAAGTCGCTGGAAACGCGTCCTATGACGCGTGAAATCCTCAACGAGGCCAATCACATTTTCGAAGACTATAAACACCTTGGCCCGGCACCAAAAGAAGACCAGGAAAAGTTGTGGCAGCGGTTTAAAGAAGCACTTGACGTGCTTTATAATGCGCAACGCGGTCAGTTTGCAGAGCAGAAGAAGTCGATGCAGGAAAATTACGAGCAGAAGCTTAAAATCTACGAAGCAATAACACCCTTCACGACTTATAATTCGGGCAGCATTAAGGAATGGAATGCCAAGACAAAGGAGATAATGGCATTCCAGGATCAGTGGGTTGCGTTGAAAGGCATTATGCCGCGTGAAGAGGGCAAGGATCTGAGCAAGAAATTCTGGGCAGCATTGAAAACTTTCTTCAATAACAAAGGAGAGTTTTTCCGTCAGCTGGAATCGAAGCGCGAGCAAAACCTGGAATTGAAAAACCAGCTTTGCGCGGAAGCAGAAGCTATTCTGGAGACGGGTGAGGATAACCCTTCAACAACTCAGAAGATCATTGATCTTCAAAAGCGCTGGAAAGGGATCGGACAAGTGCCTGAAAAATTCAAAGACACTATTTACGAGCGTTTTAAAAAGGCCTGCGATGCCTATTTTGATCAGAAACGCGCCAAGAATAAGGAGGTTGAAGAAGAATTTGAAAGCAACCTGAAAAAGAAAGTCGATCTGATCGAAAGAATTGAGGCGGCTGCCAACAACAAGGACGAGTCAACATTGAACTTGCTAAGTGCGTTCAAGGGCGAGTGGTCGTCTATTGGCTTTGTTCCTAAAAAGGACATGCAGACGATCCAGAAAAGATATATTGCGGCGATCAACACATATGTAAGCGCAATCGGCCAGCTGTCGAGCAAGGAAAAGGAGCAGGCGGTTTTGGAGAGTGAAGTGGAACTGGTAAGGGATGGCGATAGCAGCCGTAACCTTTACAGAAAAGAAAGCGATATCCGCCGCAAGATTACGCAGCTTGAAAACGACATTGCGCTTTGGCAGAACAATATTGAATTCTTTGCGAAGTCAAAAACGTCGGACCGGTTGAAAGCAGAATTCGAACGGAAGATAAATAGTGCGCTGAGTCAGCTGAATGACTTGAAACACCAACTATCTATCATTCAGGAAGCTATATAATTTTCGAAAAAAAGTTGAAAAATTTTAGCGCTAAATGTTGCGCTGTATAGCCTTTCCTACTACTTTTGCACCATGATAACGGAATAACAAACGGTATCAGAAAGTAAAAAGAGGCCTCCATAGCTCAGCTGGTAGAGCAACTGACTTGTAATCAGTAGGTCGTTGGTTCGATCCCGACTGGGGGCTCTTGAAAATCAAGCACTTAGCATTAATTTGCTAAGTGCTTTTTGCTTTACTAACATTGAAAGTAACATTGATTTAGGCGGATTGATACCAAGCCATATGTCTGACTAGCGTCGACTCTTTTAATGCTTGTTATCCTCTGTATTTGAAATATTGTTCGACAACTTTATTGTATTCTTCCGTTGACTTCAACTTTGTGGGCTCTTCTGCCGAAAACTCAAATAATCTATTCTGTACTTCATCATGGAGATAAAAGTAAGTTGAGTCAAATTTCGAATAGATTTTAAGTGTGGTTATATCCTTTGCAATCCATCCCAGGTGAGGCAAATATGAGTCAGTGTCAAACTGCTCAACCTCTCTTATAAAATTGTATCCCTCCATTGCCATAGCGTTTTTAGGCATTATAACAGGTAGGGGACGGAAAAGAACTGAGAAATGAGTATCCGGTTGGATTGGTTTATTTCAAGGTCAATCTGTGCCATTAATCAAATTTCTTCCCACTTGAATGGTTAGTATAGGGTTTGGCTTTCCGTATAATACGTCTTTCCACTTCCGAGCTTGCCAACTATTATCTCTTCCCCATCTGGCGAGTGAGTTTTCTTTGGATTGTGAACGTAACGGTGATCTTTGTTTTCCATTTCAAAAACATCGCTTGAAGTCTTCAGTTTCTCTAACTCTGCTGTCGCCTCAACAGTCACGTTACGGATCGCCTCATATAAATCTTTTACTTTGGCCGATGGTATATTTTTAGCAACCGAATATGGCGAGATCTTTGCTGACCAAAGAATTTCATCTGCATATGCACTTCCTATGCCCCGGATCCATTCCTGTTTTTGAATAACCTCTTTAATTTTGCCACCTGTTTTTGCCAGGATTTTCCTTAGGTACTCCTCAGTGAAATCGTCACCCATGATGTCAGGTATTGATGGGATCTCGGGATTTAGAATAGGCTTTGCTTGGCCCAGTCCGTCTAATACAATTATACCAGCACCATTTTCAAATGTCAGTTCGAAAATTGGATTCTTCAAATTCTGATCAGTAGGTAGCAAAATCATTTTGCCCGTTAACATCATGTGGATCCCGAGGACTGCACCATTATCAAATTTTAGATGAAGTTCTTTCCCATTACGCCCCACTGAATGCAGCGTTCCGCCTTTCAAGGCGTCGTTAAATTCCTCTTCAGTAGCTTTCACACGCTTCTTCCAAAGCACCTCTAATCGCTTGAATTTTTGACCTTTGAAGTGCTTTTCGAGGGTAAGGCCCACAATGTTAAGTTCAGGTACTTCTGGCATGATTTCAATGTTTGGATGAAACTTCAAAATTAGCACAGCGGCATTCTTTTCATAAGGTTATGGGAAGTAAATTTATAGGGCAGGGTTATTTTATAGCAAACCATTAATTCAACCTAACATTATATGCTTGATATTTCAGAAGCGATTATCGCCGAAATCATAGATTTTGAAATTCATGTAATTGACGATGCGACGATCGGAGAAGCGATAGGTTCCGTTGCACTTTCTGCTTCGATGGAAATTAAAGTCGATGAGGGCTACTTTGTATTTGGTGGGCCGGAGGCGTTTCTTTCCATCCCCAACCAAGGAACAGATTTTTTCGGGCATTTTGTAATGCGCTGTATGCAGACCGTTGGCGTAACTGCCACAAGGGAAATGGAAGGTGAGCTAATAAAAGTAATCATACTGGATGGAAAAGTTATGGCGATAGCTTCTCTTAAGGATGACGTTTTTTTCAACCCATTAACCGAGTTCCCGTTAGTCAAAAAGAGTTCTCACGAAACTAGTAGGTATTATGGTCACGATTGACGAAAATTACGAAGGTCATAAGGAGTGGATGGCCTGGTCTCGGCAGGAGATAATAGCTGAGCAAGGCGAGACTTTGCATGAGGTAGTCGAGTTCATGCATGCACATCTTCAACATTTCGGAAGAACCGATCTTACTTTTGAAGTTGGCGATATTGAGCATCAGGGGAACATTTATTATATAATTTTAAAACCACATAATAGTCCGCCTGCGTATGTTCATTTCTCGGGTGGAAATTATAGAGTTCATAGTGGTGGTGGGTTACGTTTCAAATATTGAAAAATGGAGAATCAATTTGACAAAATTCATGTACTATTTTCGGATGACGATTCTGAATCCGAGCCAGTTGCAGCTTTTAGTGACTTGGGGTTAGCTGAAGGCCTGGCCGAGTACTTCAATAAATTCATAGAAGGAGGCGTAACCGTTAAGTCGATGCCGTCGGATCAGAACACTTTGCCAGTCGATAAATACGCCCGACTAATCGAAATGGGGATGGCTCCTTTCTACGTCTTACTCAATCCAGACGGAACTCCTTTTGGGCCAGCCGATATTTTCGCTCGGAGTTGGGAAGAAGATACACTTGAAAAGGCCTATGATTGGGTTGTCGAAATGCAGGAAGCTGAGACAAAGAACCCTGATAAAAAGTGGCTTATAGGTGGTGTGTTCTGGGCTCCGGATGAAGAGCTGGCAATCGAGCGTGCAATACTTCAACATAAGATTATCTTTGCTGCGCTCGCAAATTCCGCGGCGGAGCAGGAAGAATCCGCGGTTTAATCACTGCCTTTGTCATCATCAAGCCCGTACAAAGACAGTGTATCAAATGCAGGCCGCTCGTAGGGCGTTATTGCCGAAGGCACGTTGGTATTTAGCTTTGCATTGTAAATTCCGTCGATCACCCGATATGTTTCCAATTGTTCATCGGGATATTGGTAAGCCATCAGGCTTTTCATTTCATCCTGAGTTAGATTGGGCACAAGCCATGCCATAGCAGCATCACCTTGTAATATGAGTGGCTGTCTTTTCCCATCGTTATGAACTTCTGCCAATAGCGGGCTGGCGTCAGTCGTTACAATGCTGCATGTCTTCACTCCATTCCATTCTGAGTAAATACCACCCAGAGCAAAGTATTTTCTATTCTTCGGCTTAATATACCAGCTTTCATGCTCCTTTCCGTTTAGGTCCGGATAGTGCGGTTCAAAGAAGCCCGTGCAAATGATCAGACATCTGTTCTCCCAATACTGCCGGTAAGACGTCTTGTCGAACAATTCGTCGTTACGTGCATTTAACGTATTGGCTTTGAAATCCTTTTCCTCTTTCACCCAGTGAGGAACCAGACGCCAGCGGTACATGTCAATTAACCGGGGATTTTCTTTCGAAATTACTGGAAGAAATGGTTTTTCGAATCCATTGAAATCGTATCGCTTTTTAAACTGCTCTACTTTGTCCATTGGAAGCTTAAAATCTATCTTCAATTGTTCGGCGTCACTTTCGTTGGATACGTGATAACACATTGACAGTATTCGTTTGGTATGCGGTAATTGTAACACAATTAAAATTCAAAAGGTTACATAATTGAAAGCCTTTTACTCGCATTTTGGTGGCAGGCAATGGATGGTTATGATCTCGTCGAGCCTTGTAGTATACCTGGGCGAGAGTTTTTCCCGTTTCATTTTCCATACGCGATCCAAATCCTGAGAAGCAAGTTTGATTTTTTGCTGCCCCAAAGCCTGATTCATTTTGTCTACAACGGCCATCAATTGGGCATGCCGCGGGTCGGAATTAGCAAATAACATCTTTTGCTTAAATGCCTCAGGAGTGAATTCCATGGCAATTACGCCCGCTTTTTTATATGCATAGCCTTCCCTATATATCTTTTCTAGCGCATCAACAGCAAAGTGAGCAAGTTCTATACTGCTGTTTGTTGGGAAAGGCAGGTCAATGGTAATGGATTTGTTATATTGTGGCTGCTCGGGCCGGAAATTGTTGGTTTGCACAAACACTTGAATGACGTTACAGCATGAATCTTGTTTCCGGAGGCGTTCTGCGCATATCGTGGCAAATGTTATTACCCGCTCCTTTACCTTATCAAATTCCGTATAGTTTTCATTGAATGAACGTGTAACGGCAATGTTCTTTTTTGCCTTGGTGTCTTCCAAGTCGAGTGTCTTCATGCCAGCCAGTTCCTTTTGCAAGCGTAAGCCAACGATTGACATGTTTTTCTTAATCCAATCTTCCGGTATCAATGTAAAATCCAGCACGGTTTCAATGCCCATCGCCCTTAACCGTTTTTCATGAGCCCGACCAATGCCCCAGACATCGCCGATTTTAAAGAAAGCTAAAACGTTAATCAGCGTGTCCTGGTTGTCGATTACATACACTCCACCTGTCGCCTTCTGAAACTTCTTTGCCATCTTATTCGCCATTTTAGCGAGCGCTTTGGTAGGGCCTATGCCAATACTTATTGGAATGCCAGTTCCCTTAGTAACCACGCTGCGCATCTCGCGCGCAAGCTCTTTTACATCAAAATATTCATATCCTTCAAATTTAAGAAATGCCTCATCGATTGAATATACTTCCATGTCAGGCGTATAGCGCGATAATAACGTCATTACCCGGCTACTCATGTCGCCATAAAGGGCGTAGTTACTGGAAAAAACATGAATGTCATGCTCTTTATATTGTTTGGTAAACAGAAATGCAGGTGCTCCCATGTTTATCCCAAGCTTTTTCGCTTCTTGAGACCGCGCTATTACGCAACCGTCATTATTACTCAGCACAACGACGGGCTTTCCGTTTAAGTCGGGCCTAAAAAGGCGCTCACAGCTTGCATAAAAATTATTGCAATCCACCAGTGCGAACATGTCACAGGTATTTAATTACGTTGATGACAATGCCCCAGATCAGAAAATCATTGTCCTGCGTGACCTTAATTGGCCGGAATTTTGGGTTCTCGGCAACCAGCCAGCAGCCGTCTTCTTCGAACTGAATTCGTTTCACCGTAAACTCTCCATCAAGAAAGCAAACAGCTATTCTCCCGTTTGACGGGGGTAAGCTCTTGTCTATAATTAAAATATCACCATCGTTAATTCCAACATCTTGCATGCTATTTCCTCGTACCCGACCTAAGAAGGTACAAGAAGGGTTCCTTATTAACTCCTTTCCGAGGTCAATATTAACGTCTATAAAATCAGCTGCTGGTGATGGAAAACCCGCACTTATAGCCGGAATCAAGTTTAAAACCATTCCCTCAAATCTAAATGTTTGAGAAATTCTTAAATTGCCTGAAAGCGAGCTGAATACGGTACGCATAAATGAAAATGATATCTTAAGGATCACAAAATTGAGATCAATAGTATCAAATTATAATTGATAAGTCAAGCTGACCGTCAAGGAAAAGATTGTAAAAGCCCTTCCATTTCTTATATTCCCATATTTATTTTTAAAATCTTTCAGAGCTAGCGAAATCTTGAACGATGGTCTCATGATGCACCTAGATTTACCATTCGTCATTCTTTACGATTTATAGTCAGTCACCCTACCCATTTTGTAATTTATGGAGACCAATATTAAAACCGTTCACATTCTTTACTCAGGAGAAGATGAACAAGAGACACCCGTAGCGGCTTTTAGCGACCAGTCCGTTGCCGAAACGCTTGCTGGCCGTCTTGGCAAATTCATTGAAGGTGGCGTTAGCATTAAAGAAATTGACGCTGATAAGTGCGAAATTGAGGTGGATAAATACTCGAACCAGGTAAAAAATGGAAATACTCCATATAAGATCTCTATGCATAGGGACGGATATCTGTTTGACCCTTGGGATATGTTGGGTAAAAGCTTTGATGAGCCAGACTTTGACGATCAGGCAGAACACGTTGTTGCCATGCGAAAAGAGGAGATTAAAAACCCAAATAAAGAATGGGGTGTTGGCGGAACCTACTGGGGTAAGGATGCGTCTGACGCGATAAGGCGGGCAGATCAAAGGAGGCGAGAACTATTCTCTAAATTTAAAATTCCATTAAAACGAGATTTATAGGCATCCATACGAATCAGTATGCCAGCAAGTCGACAGATCTTTGACAACGGAAGCTGGTTGGCGATTATATATTACGGAAACTATCTATGGGTTGGGACAAGGCGATAGACTGGCAAAGTTTTGCTAGATTGCACTTAAACTCAATTTGTGCTTGCTTATGAACAAGAATGGTGAAATAGTGATCATAGAGGACGATCCAGACGACCAATTTTTGCTAGAAGAAGTGTTCAAGACACTTGATTACCCCAATAAACGAGTTTATTTTTCAGATGGTCAGGCAGCGTTGGACTATCTCCATCTTCCAACGACAGTTCCTTTTCTTGTTCTTTCAGACATAAATATGCCGCAGCTAAATGGGTTTCAACTTCGGGAAAAACTTAAAACGGATGCCGATATAAGTTTGAAGTGCATCCCTTACCTTTTCTTTTCTACCGCTTTAAATCAGCAAGTGGTTATCGAAGCGTACAGTATTTCCGCACAAGGCTTTTTTGTTAAGCCCAACTCTGTAAATGAACTGACAGAAACAATAAGGGTTATCATTGAATATTGGACGCGGTGCGCATCTCCGAATAATTTTTAGGAAGTTTAATGGGATATAACAGGCTCAATATCTCACCTCCCTATGACCAGAAATATATTATTGGCAGTAAGGGACTACATTCAGCTAACCGCCAGAGAAAAACTGGAATTCCTTGCGCAAATCAGAAAAATTGAGAAAATGAAGCCGATAGTCAGGTTAGACTATGAGAAACACTGTTGGACTTGGCGAATCAGTAGGTAATTTGTTTTAAATCTTGAGATCTAAGGGACTTTAAAATAGTATTTTCAGAGGAGTACATGGACGGAGATTAATTATATAAATCAGGGGCCAGAAGCCCCTTTTTTATGCATCATTACTAAATCATATGCTAAGTATTACGCTCCTCCACCGGTGAAAGTGTAGTCAACAGAATCCTCACTTAGCCGTATCCAGGCATCAATACCACCAACAGTATAAAAATAATACAGCCCCGCACCATAAGTTCCCCCATCAGTCTGTACCCATAGTTTCCCCAATCCGCTAGTAGCTCTTCTTTGAGCTTGTGTTCCTACGCCTACTGGCCCAGCACTACCTGTTGCGCTTATTACGCCTGTTGTCTGATTGAACGTTATCCCTGTACCAGCGGAAAGCTGCAACCTCACTTGCTCAGGGAAGTTTAGTATCTCGTCGGATGTGTGCGTATGTTCTGCTTGTGCCCGGCCAGCAATCTCAATGTCTACTTGATTCTTTGTGTATACATCTGTAATACCGTATCCTGCAATCGTTGTAGGCTTACCGGTTATGTCATTCCATGGCATCGTGTTACACGCAATAACAACATTACCCGCACCAACAAGCCGTCCTGTGAGCGTACCGGATGATGACATGTTATCGCCCATAATCAAGTCTCCTTTGGAGAAGACATTCTCTTTCCCGTTAAGTCCGGAGTCGATATTAGCCTTAGTATATGCGTCGGTAATACCGAAGCCTAACAGAGTGGTAGGTTTGCTCGTGATGTCAACCCAGGGTATGGTGTTACATGCAATAACCACATTACCAGCCCCCACTAAACGACCTGTTAAAGTTCCGGATGACGACATATTGTCACCCATGACCAAATCGCCCGTAGTAATAGCGTGCGTATGACTGGTGCTTGTTACCGAGTTCGTGGTTGCGTTAGTGATGGTAGAAGGCGTGCCAAGTGTTAAAACTGGATTAGTTGCTAAACCTCCACCGCCTGTTAACCCGTTACCAGCCACGACACTTTTAAGCGCGTAATTACCCCAACTATACGCCTCGCTCCATTGTGTAGAGTTTCCTACGATAGCAGTTATAACCCCTGTCGCTGCCGAGTTGCCGGTTGCATCGACAGAAAATACTTCTGTTGTATAGTTACGAACAGATAGAACCTTCCCGGTGATAGTCCCTGTCCCAGATGTATTTCTACCTGACAAAAGTATTGCTGCCTGGGTGTATGAGTCTTGCCCCTGGCCGATTATACCTAAGCCATAAGATGTACTAACCGAGGCAGTGCCTCTTATCGTAGGTAAGAAACTCTCTGCGAAAGAAGTCCCGCTAAGAATTTCTAACCATCCATCATTATAACCGAACCTCGATATGTAATTCAAGGATCCTGCCGGGCCTTGAATAGACATGGTTTGGTTTATTGCCGTATTACCTGCCGTTAAGACAGATTGAAGGGTAGGGACAAACGTTTTGGCAGCATAACGAGCATCACCCCACACAGTGTCAAAAGCAAGCGTTCTATCTGCTGTTAGTATCCCTCCACCTGTTAAACCTGTTCCTGCGATTACATTTCTTCCTACATAATCAGCATGAAAGTTAAGCACCTTAGTGTTGCTTTGCACGACCATAGGAGGCGAGCCCGGCTCTATGCCTGATACGAACTGCCCTGCTGCTGATATACCTAAAACATCCAAACTGTAGTTCGGCGTTTTCCCGATACCTATTTTGAGCCCTGATTGTCTAACAGCACTATCAACGAGAGTGTGTCCACCAGTTCCAAACATGGAAAGAAAGTTCTCCGTCCCGTTGATATAGTCTTCTAAAAGATCCTCAATATAATCTACCGTAGGGATGTCGCCAGGATCAGGTTCTACGCCTAGTTTAGTGATCGGTATAGCCGTTGGCGTCCCCGTTGCCGTGGTAGGATTACCCAGAACCGTTTTGGCTGGCATATCCTGAATATTGGCGTACTTAACACCTTTTGCTTTTAAACGTAGATGATTTAAGCCTGCCGTTTCGGGATCATTAGGAGATTCGGGTTCGAATATCTCTATTCCTACACTGTCAACGTTTACGTCGAATCTTTTAATATAATCCTCGGTGATCTCAGACATACCCGCCCCGGCAATATAATCAGCCAATCCGCCACCCGGTTCGCTAATTGGGGCGTCGTCTATTGGTATTTCAACCCCAAACGAGAAGTCTGCTGTGCTGCTTGCAACCAACTTTCCACCTGCACCACCAGCCCTACGGGTGTGAATAACCCGGAAAGCGGTTTCGTCAGCGTGAATACTGTCTATCTGCTTGCTGTTTTTTGTTCCAAACAGGTAATGATCAGAGAAAGTAACCTCGCCTGGATATGTTTGAACCGGAGAAACACCGTAAGACTGCGTGTTGATAGGGATTAGACTACCGCCTTTGAATTGATAGAAATCAAATCCTTCCCAATCGTAAGGCTCTGAAACCGAATCATTCCAAACACTCCAACCAGAAGCAGGTAAAGGGAATACGTTACCAGATCCGGCAAGCGTACCCATTAAGGTAAAATTGGTCTTCCCGGCGTTAGCTGAACCTATCTTTAATACATTCTCTGTTGCCTCAGGCTCTTCTTCGTTAATCGTGAAGTCTGCGTACCTGACAAGTACTTCTTCGCCGTCCAGGCTAAGAACGATCTCAACGTTATAAAAACCCGCTGCAAGTTCCGTATCAGTGTCGTAAACAAGATAATTTCCAGTAAGAGAATCAGCACCTAATGGATAGGTTTTACTTGCAAGTGCAACCTCATTTTGATAAAGCGTTATTACAGCGTTATCGTGGTTTACGTCGTCCGCAAGCGCTTTGATATTAAGTGCGCCAGGCTTTATAAATTTACTTGATCCGTCCGCTGCGATCTCACCAATATCACCGCCACCAGCTGTAAGAAAGAATTTTAACTTGTTAAGATATTCCTCGTCGTAAAGCGTAAATGTGATATTCTGACGGCTTACAATCTGTTCGCCTAATGCAGTCGTCACAAACAGCCGAAACTGCCCGGCCGGTGTTTCTATGCCACTTCCGAAGAATTGATAAGTACCAACTTCGGTTTCAAGTACCGCCGCGTTTACTGTTTCATTGATAGCATCACCCGTATCGCCGCCGCCGATAAGCGTCATCTGATACCAGTCATGCGGCCCGGCTATTTTAGCGGTTAAGTCCCAAAGGTCTTTTAATTGGTAAACCCCAGGAAGAGCGCCATCGACCGCCCCGCCAGCCGTCATGTCAAGCAAGTTGTAAGTTACTTTTGTAGCTGGAAGTGCTACCAAGTTTATTATGACAAGTCTATCTGCTCCGCTTTGGCTGATCAATTCAATCAATACTCTATCCGTTCCGGCCTTTGTGGGCTTGGCCGTGATTTGGATTTGCATATCTTGCTCTTCCTCGCCTCGATCAACAGCGACATAGGAAACCCAATCAGTATAATGCGTTGGAATGGCTGCAAGCTCAGCGGCGGTGTATTCCGGGCCTAGTGCTGCGGCTAAATCTACTACCTTTATTTCTTGCTGTCCAACGGTGTAATATAATGTAGGGATTAATTCATCATCTACATAAATTTCTAGTGGCGGATCTACTGGCGTTCCACTTCCTCCGATTTGCTGACTTCCGCCTGCACCTCCGTACATACGGTTTCCCCGGCGTCCGTTTTCGTCGCCCACTACATCTATTATCTCGTTAGGTATCGCATCAAAGATGAGCTCAGATAATGTTAGTTCGTACTGGCGCTTCTTTACATCCCAAGTCCAGGCATTAATAGTATAGAATGTTTGCGGGTCTGCGGGGTCATCATAGCGGCTAAATACAGTATGATCCGGTCGCATACCGTACCCTTTGAAAGATCCGTTTAAAACTCTTCTCTTACCACAAAGTAAGCGTATCCTTTCTCTTAGGGATTTCTTTTGTATAGGTTCGTAAACATCATCTGAGGGATCAGTAGCGCCGCCTGGAAACCTTTTCCATCCTTCGGTTAATGACCCATCTAAACGCGTCATGTAACCGGTCATAACGCGGTTAATTGCTCTTCTCTGCTCTGGAGTTTCAATGCCTATCTTATCGGCAATGATTGTAGTGTAATCTGTTGGGTTTGGGTTTCTAACATCTAATTGCGAATCTACCCTATACTTGTGGTCGCCTTCATAAATGGTCTCAGTAGTAATACAGATAGCAAAATCCTCCCACGTAGTCCGGGGTATAATCGTATCCATTTCAACGGCGTTTTGAGCGCCCACCATTACCTGGGGTGCACAAATGTCAAAGTATAGCCGTACAACCGCCATGCCATCACGTTTGAGCATGTTGGTAATTGGCTGTGAAGTAATCTCGAAAGTTTGTAACTGCGCGTCCTCGAAACTATTTGAGGTCGGGAAATCTACTGGAACATCCGGGGTTATCTTTACATAAACATTGTCTTTGTTGTTTTTTTTGCTGTTTGTCCACTTGCCTGTATTATCCATGTAGGCGTGAACTTTCCTGTCTTCCCTTCCCTCGTTAAGTCTTACGAATAACTGAAAGAACGAAATGTCTGAGGCTCTAAAAGCTCCTGAAAAAACAACTTTATATTTAAAAGGGTCTGCGTCTTTATTGGGGAAGTTTCCAGGGATCAATTCAATGAATCCCTGCATCCTCATTTGCTTCTGCGGAAAAGCTGGCCGGTATGGTGTCGGAAGTGCGCCGGTGATATCCATTTTATATGGATCTGTTGGGCTATTTGAGCCGCTCCTAGTCCATCCTGCGGCTACCGCTCCGCCGTCTAATCCGCCGTTTAGATTGATATTCCAACCAGGCAGATTGCCGCCTATTAACGGCCCCTCAAAAGCTCCATTCGGCAAGCGGTTTACGGCTATCCCCGGGTGTACACTATTAGTAGCTATTGAGTTACGCTCCGCAATACTTTCCGTCGCCCCTTTCATCGGGCGTAGGTTAGGAATATTTGAAGCGTAAGGCGTGCGGCCAATACTTGCGTGCTGATCTACTACCTGCATCCCGGTACTATCTCCATTTGCATTAAATGAGCGTAAGTATCCGTTTGTAACCTTTTGGTCTTTAAGACTTTTGATTACCCATGCACCATTTGATTGTACTATAAAGGCATTAAAGGCATTTAAAATACCTTCCAATACTTCCATAGCTTTCATACCTCGCAAACCGTCAGCGTCAATTTCTGCTAACTTAAACGGGCTATCAGGATTAAACCCTGCTGCCTGTTCAAATAGGTTAACGTATGTGTGTATAGGTAAGGAATAACCTGTAGACGTTAAACAGTTTGCAATGACCTTTATAAGGGATACTTTACCAGTAACAAAAGATCCGAAACCGTCTAAAAAGTAATCATCGCGAAGAAAAGGTAAGCCACAAGTAGCGGTAAACGTTACCGGGTAGGGGGGCGCTTCAAAGGGTTCCTCAACGTTAGTAGGGGCAATATATCCATAATAGATGGGCTCCGCCTCTGCCTCTTCATTGTATTTAGATAAACGGATTTGATATTGTTTATCATCATTAAGGAAAAGTTCTTTTATATCGAAAGGGTTTTCCCCTTCTTCGGTGATCCATTCTACTGTAAATTTTGTTGCGCGGATTGCATCAAAAGGATTATCTACGTTTGTAGTGGACGCTTTAAATGGTGTGCCTCCGGATAGAACTTGTATGGGCGCTCCTGCGTAATTTCTTTCTAATATTTCTACTATATACTCACCTGGGGCTACGCCTCTTGCTCCTTCGTCTGCAAATTCCGAAAACCATTTTAACCCGTATGCCATTTTTTATCTGTAGAAGTTTTCTCGGCGTGTCGCCTTTCTTGATGAAGTTTCTATATCAGCGCCTTTAAGAACTGATTGCATTTGCACGTCTATCGTGATAGATCCGCTTCCGCTTCCGTATTTGGATTGGTTTATCGAGCCGGTGTTTGTGCCGTTGATGAATCCCCAAAGTCTATTCTGTTGGGTACTATTCATTACGATCTCGCCTTTTGATAGTCTGGTGGGGACTAAATCGACTCCTGCGGGGCCTTCGACAATACCACCAGTGTACATCCCTCTTGCTGCGTCTTCTGATTTTTTATTTGCTGTTGCTCTTAGTGCGGCACCTGCTGCTACTGCTGCAATACCGACTGCTAATGCTACGTATGGATTTTTAAATGCAACCTTTAAGGCCTTCTTTAAACCGTCCATTGTCAATGCGTAGGCTATAATGGCTTTACCGATTTGTGACACCATATCACCCATAATCCGGGTTATTTTAGCGCCTGCGTCTTCTAATCCACCTGCATCTACGGTCAGTGCTCCAAGTGCCTCGCCAATTCCCGAAAACAACTCAACTTTACCTTGGTCTATAATTGCTGAAATATCGTCTTCGAGGTCTTCGAGACTGATAGCAAGATCATTAGTGGATGCTGCTGATGCGTCCTTAGCTATCTTCTCTTTCCACCATGCGGCGGTCATTTCGTTAATCTGTTGGGTAATGTGATCGAAATTTGTAGTAGACCCACCACCACCTGAAACAGGATTAGTAAGCGCAAATTTGTTTGTTCCTTCGTAGCCTTTGAAAATTTCTTTACTTCCGGTTGGGCTAGCTTGCCCCATCGTGCCTAGAACTCCGTTGAACTTACGGTATTTGAGTTCTACGGCTGCTTCTGCGGCTACTATACCTTCTTTGATTCTCAGGTTAGATTCGTAAATCTCCCGGCGGTTAATTTCATCTTGTGCGCGTTTCCTTTCTCCTGCTAGTCGCTTTTGCTCTGCGATTAACTTTCTATTCGCTTTTTCCTCTTCGGTTTTCCTGATCTCAAACGCTTTCGCGGCTATGTTGTAATCTTCCTTCGTGATTTTTGAAGGGAGTTTGTAGGGTGATCCGGCGGTGGGCTGATTCCATCCTGTAATCCCTTTGGTAGCTCCTGCAATAGCTGCGCGTTGCTGCTCCGCCTCCATTTGACGACGATAGCCGAAAGGGTCAGTTTCCAGGTTTAGACCTGGCATGATTCCGTTTGCTAGACCTGTTCCGGCTTTTACAATTGATGCCCCTACAGCTGCGCCTATGCCGTGTTCCCGCTGAATTTTATTGAGAACATCCAGGAAATTACCAGCGTCTAGGGCTGCTTCTGCTAAGGCTCCTTTCCCACCTGCGGTCTGGTAAAGACCATCTAAAAGAAGGGTTAGTTTACTGCGTGCGAATTCAATGTTATTACCTAAATCGGTTGCGTCTTGCTGTGGAATATCACCTAATGACTTTCCCAGCTCTTCGGCCAATTGAGGTAAGATGGTGCTAACTGCTTCCTCACTTGCTTTGAGAACCTTGTTAAGTTCTTCAGTTGTGATTCCCATTGAACCGGCAACCTTTACAAATGAATCGTATAATCTGTGGTCTAATTCTGTGGAAAGGCCTTTTGAATCCACGGTGCCTTCCTTCATCTTGTCAATGAAAGAGGTAAACTCGCCTGTTGATTCATCAATACTAACACCTAATTTACCAGAAACAGAAGTGAGCGTATCGAATATAGCGGCAGTGGGTGCGCCTTCGTTTACAGTGTTCCTTGTCTCCCTGGTCAGGGCGTTATATCCAGCGGTAAGGGTAAAAATGCTTTTACTGTACTTATCCGCAATGGTTTGGAGTGACTTTGAATTCTCTTCGTAGTTTTGCTGAGTACCGGATGAAATCCTTAAAGATTTCTCCATGTTCTCTACCTGCTCGTTGGCATCATAGATGGCAGTCGCTACCGCTAATGCAGCAGTAGCAAGCGTCCCGCCCATTATACCGGAAACTTTATCTATCGTTCCACCGAAATCATCGAAGGCCTTACCGGATTTTTTTGTCTCTTCCGATACGCCTTGTATAACCTTCTTTGCTTTATCAGATCCTTTTTCGAGTCCTGATACGTCGGCGGTGTACTGGACTTGTAATTCCGGCCCCTTACTAGATGATTCCATTTAGGATTTACTTTTACTTTTTTCCTTCTCGATCTCGGCGGCGAACTTGCTAGCTGCTACGAAATCATCCATTTCGATTTTCTCTCTGTCAGAGGGCAGGGGGAGGAGTTGATATGCTTGTACTTGCTCCGGTGAATTGGCGTTGTATATCAAGGTTCCTATTAGTCGGAAACGTCTCCATTCTTCCTCCCATCTACCGTTAAATCCTTCCAACTCGAGTGTGATCTCGTAAAGGGTTTTATCACAGAATTCGCTATAAGAGATATTTAAGTCCCTTATAGCTGTTCTTAGCAATTCATCGTAGGTTAAGCCAGAGCTCGACTTTTTTTTTGCTTTTTGTCTTTATCATCGAATAGGGGCTCCTTCATTGGTACGCCCCCGTTTTCAACCGCTTTGAAGAATTGACCGTAAGCATTAATTAGGTCAGGGTGCGAAATACCCAGCTCGTCTATCCAGTCGAATGCATCGTAGACAGTATATCCTGAGCCGCCTTCCTTTCTGCTCATGTAATCAGCGCCAGCCCAAAGCATTACCGCTGTAAAATCAAAAAAGTCTTTGGGGGTTGGCAGTTTTTTGCCGTCTATTTCAATAGTTGTAAATAGCTCACTGTATATCTGAGATAGTGAGATTTTATAATGCTTCGTCAGTTCATTAACTGCATAACATCCAAACTTTAACGGTATTTCTTTACCTGCGACATTGATTGTCGAGTAGCCTATTAGCTTATCCATGACTTCGATTTAATTATGCAATTGCTGCGGGTACTAATGCACCTGTTCCGATTACATCGGCATTCCATGTAACCTCTCCTTCGTGTGGTGCTGAGAATGTTACGTTAGTGAAATATCCATTTCCTGCATAGCTTACATCGCCGGTTGCAAGGGTGCTAAACTCGATAGCTACCGGTGCGCGTGCAATGTCGTAGGCGATCAATTCACCGAATGAAACCTTACCGGATGTAGTAGCCCAATCGACAATGCCAGTGGCTTTGCCAGTCCAGGATCGAACGCCACCTAAGTACTCTTTCCAGCCGCCGGAGTCGCGGGTAGTAACATCTATCTCCGCTGTGTTTACGGTGATGGAAATATCACGCGTGTCTTTAATTTCTTTGTCTGGCGCACCAGCAACAAACATTTTCAATAGTGATCCATTGAACTTTGCCATAACTATTTATTGATGAAGTGTAATTATATTTGGTAAATCAAATGCTCGATTGTAATTCGCTTTTCGTAAACAGTACGGTCGTCCCGGTTGTACTGATAGTCTTTAATCCCTCTGCATGTGGCGCTTGCGACGGTAAAACCGGCTGCTGAAACTCCTGATTTTCCAGGCTCTGGAATGACTCTTTGGAGTACTTCGTTTGCTATATCGTCGGCCAATTCACCGTTTCCAAAGTCACCTTCAAAACTTGTAATGATCATCAGATCAACCGTTGCGTCACACTTGAAAGTGTTTCTTGTATTGTCGTTCAAAGCCAAAAAACCTGTTAAGACAATCATGGGATTTTTGGCAGGATAGGGCGCTTGTAGGCGGTAGTATCCGACCTCTCGACCGCTTACAGTTATACCACTTAAAAGCGTGTTATAACCTATCATAAGGGGCTTCGTTGGGTCTTTCATTGAATCCTGGGCTTTAATCCTTTTAGCTTCTCTACGAATCGTTTTCCCTCCTGCAAATAAGTTGGAACTAGAAAGGGATGCTCCCTCATTGTTCCTTTACCGTTCACGTAGAATTGCCATGCAAGAGCTTCAAATTCAAATGGTAAGGTCTTTACATACCTAGCCGCTGCATCACCTGTTCCGAACTCTAAATAGGCGGCACAGTGATCTTTCGCTGTGTTCCCGGCAAAGACTCTCGCGGTAAGGGTGGATTCGTCTAGTGTGTGGTTTATGCTTTGTTTTACGGCGGCAATATCTGCTGACAATTCAGCATCACCGTTGTCTTCGGGGTTTGGTTGGCATCGTAATTTTGCTAGTGCTTCTGTTCGTAATGCGGCACCGGCGACTTCCTTCCAAATCAAACTTCTTAGCGACTTATTAAATACTTCCAGCGTGACGTTAAATCCATCTACGCCGCCCAATTCTACTTTCATTTACCTGCTTTGGTAATGATGAAGTTCACAAATCGTTTTCTTGTGTCTACTTCCAATATGTTACTGATTAGATAACGTTTACTATTATACGTCAACTTCATATCGGGCTTTAATTCATATTCTGGATCGTAGCGGATAATAACAGAGTACCTTTGAATCATCACAAGCTTCTGATCAAGGAAGACGGTGTAGGCCTTCATTGGCTTAACCCTTGCGAACGTATCGAAGTAGTATGTTTCTACCGCAGTTGTTCCGCCTGTGGGAGTCGGACTTTTGATTAAATCATAAAATGTAATCGGCTCCCGTAATTGCCCTGGGTTTATGCTATCCATGAAATCCTTCTGTAAGGTTGGCATGTGCTTCTCCAGTTGTTAGGCAAACTTGTCTCTACTGCTCCTGATAATGGTGTTCCGGTCCTAAATTCAAAGTCATCTGTTGCCTTTTTCATTATCGCCAAGCGTAAATCTTCCGGCACGTCCGTTGCATCGACACCATAACCGGCTCGATAGGTGATAACCGTTGGTTCTGATCTGTCCGCCTTTATCTTCATAAAATCACCTATTTGACCTTCCAGTGTGTAACCGCCTAAATCAATTGTGGTATCTGACTTATCGGCAACGCTGATAATCTCATTAACAGGGCCATAGGGTAGGGGTTGTCTGGTTAACTGTTCCCATCGTATGGTGATCAGTGTTTCTACCAATGAGACGCAAAGGAATTTTTCTATTTGCTGCCTGGCTGAGACTAGAAGTGTTTCTAATAGCTGGTCTTGTGACTCATAGCTCACCTGAACATGAGATTTAAATTCTTCCAATGTTACCGGCTCTTGTGCTCCGTCTACTACCTGCTTTTTAATTGAAATACCCCTGGATGTCATTAACTAGGCTTTGAATTCCTTTTCGATCTTAGATTTTACGGCGGCGTTTGATTCACCGTCAACTGATGCTTTATCTGGTGCGTCCTTCGTCTTTGCTGGTATCGGAGTCTTGTCAACATATCCAAGTTTCGCTAGCTCTTCCGCGCGTTGGACAGGTAAAAATATTTCCTCGTCTGTCCCGTGAAAGGCATAGTCGTTTTGACTATCCCTAAAGTTTTTCAGTACCTTGTATTTGAATTTTGGCATTTCTTTTCTATGTTTTTGTAGTTGATAATCAGGCAATTGCAAACTGGAAAACTTAATGAACCTACCCCTTAAAAAGAGGTAGGTTTCACGTGATTTATTCCAAGTTGTTCATGTACCGGATTGTGGCGATTTACTACTACACAATTGGTGCTATTTCTGAAAGGTCTAATTTGTAAAAGCTGTTAAGCTGGCTTACTTGTAGACCGATACGTGCTTCGATACGGATCGTAACCAAGTTCTTGATAAAGTTATCTTGATCTTCGTAAGAAAAATCAACAGATAAGCCTTCACGAACGCGGATTTGAATATTTTGTGCACTCCAGTCACCCACAAACACTTGATTTGCTGCTACCGCTGTACTCATGTATATCGGCACACCTGCAATGTTCATTGGCATATTCTGGTTCGGCAAAAACAACATTGGTGAGTTATACTCTCCGGTTGTAGTTTTGTAAGTCAAAAGTTGACCGTAAGCGGATGGGCGCAAAAGAATACCTGTCGGATCTTTGTCTGCATCCATCAAAGCAATCGCTGGATTTAAAAGAGCTTGGTAAATATCTGGCATAGCGCCAGCGTAAGCCGTTGCGTATTGGTTAACACCTTTAATTGCATTGTCTCCACCTACGCCGTAAAGGATTTCTTTATCCTCTGCTTTTAAGTAGCGTTCTGTTCCTTCGGTGAGAAGTGATTGAGCTAACCATGGAATGTCGGCAAGGTTTTGTTTTGCAACACGGTAGTAACCTGCGATTGTTTGAGCGTTCAGGATAACTACCTGATAATCTTCTTCAATCTGATTTTTCGCTTGACCTGGGATTTGAATACCAAAATCCCCTTCTCCGTGTCCTGTTAACTGTGGGTAGCGGAAAGAATCACCGCTCATCGGTGTCTGCGTAATGATGTTACGCATGTGAACTCTACGCGGTGAGGTTCCAACAACCGTTTGGCTGTAGTCAGGATTCACCGCTGTCGGTGTAGTGCCGTCGGAGGTGAAGTTAGCGCTGGTAATTGTTCCAACCGCCTTGGATACGCCTTTGTGCCCATTAGCCCATCTAAGAGACGCGGTTTCGAAGCGGTTATCGAAATTCTTATTTTCAATACCGGATTTTAGCTTTTCTTCAAGATCTCCTGAAAGATCAATACCTGCTGCTTTACCCACTCCGCCTGGGGTATTCATCTTTACAATGATTTCATCCACTCGTTCGATTTGTTCTTTAGACAAACCTTGAAGTACTGCTAGCTCTGTTTGAAGCTCCTTAACCTTTGCGGCTGCGTCTGTGCCGTCTTTCGCTTTTTCTTCCAGGCCTTTAATGGATTTATTGATATCCTCGGCAAGGGTCTTAATTTGTTGTTCAGTGGACAATTCCATTTAATGAAGTGTTTTTGAAAAGTTCTATCAGATTTTTATCTTGGCTCTGGCTTAGATTCTTCTCAGTGGTTTCACCTGGCGTGTCCGGCTGCATTGATTTAAGTAGTTTCCCTATTGCATTATATTGTTCTTGAAATTCAATCATGGTGGCATCTGAGTACGTACCATGGTGCAGGGCTTTGTAAAGTTTTGCGAACTGCCCTATAAGTTCTTCTTCTGATTTGAAGCCTAGAAAAGGAGTGGCTGAATTAGCGCCCCAACAGTGAAGCGAAGAGCCTTCCCACATCTTGACCTCTGTAATTATATTCGCGTCTTCCGACTTATTGTATGATTGTTTAACAGGGTTAATATAGACTGAATGCTCACTGATTAACTCATCTTCCGCTTTTAAAAGAAAGTCTTGAGCGTCCGCGTGTTTGCCTACTTTACCTTCGTAATACAAGCCTTCCTGCCTTTCCTCTAAAACCAGAAACTTACCTAGAAGGCGGGATTTGTCATGGTCGATTAACCACTTTATTCGGGGTGTGTTTGACTTCGGTCCCCATTCTTGAATGGTCTTTGTATAGGCTCCAAACTTGATAATATCACCGTCTGAATCCTTCTGATGGAAGTCTGACAATATACCGGTCATAATGCCATTTTTGACATCAATATCCTTTATAGACAAAGGCTGACCCTGTGATTTATAGATATACATTAAATGTTGATGAAGTGCCCAAAAATCGCACTGTAAATATAAAAATTGTTAATGAGAAAACCTAACGTATTGCTATATACGTTTCGCTGATTTGTTAAATATTTTTGGTATTAGAATTATTATTACATTTGAGTAATTGTAAATCCTCTGTTACATGAAAAAAGCTTTACTCTTATTTATTACTGGTGCTTTGTTTTCGTGTTCGCCTATATACATGGTAAGCAAGTCCGAGTTTCAGCAGATCCCCAAAGGCACTAAGAAAATCGTCATTCAAACTGAAATGGCAGATGACAGTCTATTTACCATCATTTCTAAATCATTCTCCCGCGAAGGCTGGGTAGTTAAATCTGATAAAGGATCAATGCAGATTAGCGCTGAACCTAAATCGGTCGGATCGGGCACAGCATTAAAGCCGTTTGTATTCATTGAAGATAAAAAGGCGTACTATTCAGGTGAGTGGGGGTTAGATCAGAAAGGCCAATTAATGATGCAATCGATGGTACGCGCTAACACTGTTGCCTTCGAGCCGATTGCATTTGAAAGATCTGGTATTACTAAAAATGACGTAGCGTTCCAGGGGTTATTGTTACTGGCTAAAAAGATACCTGGCGAATTAACTTATTCAAAATAAAAACATTTTCTCCTTACAGCAATGAGTCAGATTGAGCGTAAATCAAAAAAGTGGTATGAGTATAAAATATTATGGCTCTTTGTTGGAGCCTGGATTATTGGAGTAATGTTATCAAAAAACAGACCATCAACCAGTGTTGAATCCAATGTTAACGTAGCTGATATTCCGCCCGGTAATTATTCTAGTGACAATGGTGATGCGAAGCCAGACAATTGGTCCTATAATGAAAACATTGACCGAATGACATCTGCACCGAAAAAAACCGCTCAAACTGTGTCAACAAACACGTTGGATTTCGACTTCCCATACAATGGTGGTACTAGTTTCACACTGCTAGTCCGGAATGCGGGTAATGGAAATGATGTTATCCTGTCATGTTCTAAGTGCCAATTCATTCATAGCTTTACCGACACCAATTTATTGAAAGTTCGGTTTGACGAGAATAAAGCCGAATCTTTCCCATTCGAGATGAGTACAGATCATAGTTCTGATTTAGTTTTTATCGGCTCAGAATCCAAATTTTTGAAAAAGCTTAAGAAAGCGAACCACTTGATAATTGGTGCTGAATTTTACCAGGAAGGCGTTCGTTATATTGATTTTGATGTCTCTAATTTCAAATGGGAACAATGAGGGCAACAAGCATTCAAACTCCTGCTCTTACTTTTCAGTCCCGGTATTTCTAATGCCGAATTCATACTGGTGAAGCAATGTGATTCAATCTACAGAGAGGACTTGGGTCGTTAACATCGTGAAATTTAGTAACAGTTTGATCAGTCCTTTAAACTATAATAGGCCTGTATTCTGTTAATTATATTGTCGGAAATATATCTTCGTGATCTTCCGCAGGAATATAACTGACGGCACATCTACATTGAATAACTTCCTTAGCTTCGCCGTCTGGATCTCCGGGAACATCCATTAATGAGTCACCGACAACGAACTTTTCATTAAAGCCGATAGGGTGGGGGTTTATCCAATGAGTATCCCTTACGCGGTCGTCGCGTGTATCGATCCAAATCTTTTTAAGCACTAAACCTGTCAACTCCATTGTTTCAATTGCTGACTGTTTAGCCGCCTGGTTAGCAATGTAAGTTGCTTCGGTTCTTGCGATAACCTTTGAACGTCTGGCGCTGAATTTATCGCTGTCCATTTCAGATTGGATACGCTTTGCAATTACGCTCGGCCTGACTTCTTCTTTTACGGCACGTCCTAAAACGGCTCGTAGCTTCTTCTTAATTGTGTTTGTGACCTGGGTAACCTTTTGCGCTGCTTTGAGGCCGTACACAAGGTTTTTAAGCTTTCGTAGCCATTCAGGATTAAAAAAACCAATCCCTAAACCAGCATCAGCGGATGCAACATCTACATTTACAGTAGGTAGGCGGTCTTTCTTTCTTGCTAATCTGCGCTTTAATTCCTGATCCGCCCAAAGTTTATGTTTTTTGGCAACGTGAACGTAGAAATCAGTAAAGGCCTGTTCTATGATTTTACGGTCTACCAGAATATCAATTGATAATAAAGCGGATTCTACACCATGCGCTGCAATGTGCTTTATTACCGGGTTAATGGTTTTATTGATAGCAAGCTGAAAATGTACGGCCCCCGATCTTTCGTAAATGGTCGTTTGCCTGGCGTAACGCTTCCAGTATTGTATTTTCTCCGCTTCGGTCATGGTAAGTCTACTAAGTCAGGGTCTACTTCTGTCTCGGAAGGATAACTTTCTATTCCTATATCATCCAGAATTACCTTGCCCGTTCTCACCATTATTTTATTGCTGTTGATTCCTGGGTCTTCATCCCATCCCATAGCGGTACGGTACTCGTTTGGACTTAGCGGAATTTTATCTAACCACTCCGCTTTGGCTTTTTTGTCTTCCTGTAATTCTGAGAAGAAATCAAGATCAAAGTCAATAACATAGCCCTCACCGTATGATGGAAGAAACCAATTATTGAGTGCATCTTTCAATGCTTCGAGCTCTGGTATTACCGCATCCGTAATTGCCATTTTACGCGCTTCTGGGAAGTTCGTGTAGGTTGTTTGACCTTGATACCCAACTACCATGGGGTGGATGTGCCAGGCTGCGCAAAGATCTTCCTTAGTGACCTTTTGAGATTCTAATATTTTCAAATCTCCAATCGACATTCCGACGCGGATAGAACCTAATTCGGACTCACTCACCATTATACCGCCTGATGTGGTTTCCTCTAATCTTTGCTCCCAAACGTCGCGGGTTTCCATGAACTGCTCGAAAGTTCCTTGTTGATTTACTGAGTCTACGGGGTTTCCAGTATCTGGGGTCTTTCTGAAAAGTATGTCTCTGATGCCTCTTTTTTGAAGCAGATTGGCTTCCACCGTTGTTCCTTCATCATACTTCAATAGAATGTTTTTAGCGGCTTGTAGACGAGATAATCCGTAAAGGTGTTGTGTTTCATTTTCGTATTGAGGCGAGAAGTTCGCGATTCTGCAAACATTCGCTGCCTCTATTTTCTCGCTTGGGCTTGTCTGTAAATAGTACTCTTTGATCGGTTGAAATTGTCCACCTGAAATAATCCTCATATGATGCGCTGGCGGTAGGAACATTTGCTTAATCTTTCCTTTGGTCTTATCGTTAACGCTTCCAGATCTTACCGCCATAAAATACGCTGCACCAACCTGATCCTTATACAACGTGTAACCATAAGCGAATTGATACCATCCCATCAAAGGATTTGGTTGATTGATAACGTTCATTATCTCGCTGTTCTCAATCTCTTCGAGAGCCTTATACTTCTCAATCCGGGCTTGGATTAGGCTTTCATCTGTCGGGTTTTGTAACAGCGCCCGATATTTTTTATATGCCTTTGCGTTTTTAACCCGGTACAATACCGGTGGAACGGATGCGACTTTTGAACACTTCCAATCCTGGATGGTATAGATTACATGGTTCTCTAGAAATCCTTTTTTTATTAGGTTGCTACCGCCGTCTGCGTACCAAACCACCTGATTATCTCCGGTAAAACGAAACATCATTTCCATCGGCGTTGCATAAGGGCTAACGACAGCTACCGGATTTTTAACGGTTGGTAGTTTTGGCTTTCTCCAAATATTATCTAATACTCCCATATTTATATCTAATTACCCTCCACGGGCTCCTTTTTGTGTTGCTGTTAATACCGCGTATAAAACATAGCGGCTCGGGTCTAGTAAATGGTTGAACTTATCAATGGGTGTTTTGGATTTCTTTTCTAACCAGATATAATTATTTAATTCTATTGCAAGATTTAACGAGCCTGGATCAACGATAATAGTAAAGTCTTCCAGCATCTTTATACCTGCTGTTAATGAACCTGGTGGCTTTTGGGCAGGCTTTATATTAATCCCTGCCTTTTGTACTTCAAATATTAAACGCGGCTCGGCGCTGTCTGCAATGATTAAACCCGTTCCCGCTAATGCTTTGTCTAACTCGATAATTTGCGACGTGGTGAGCTTTGTTTTATAAAGAAGCTCTTTTAAATAGATCCGCTTCTGTGCCTTATCTACGCATACTTTTACCAGCGTAGTAGGGTCATTGCTGAAACCGAAATCCTGCCCATAATAAACCGGACCGACTTCCTGAAAGTCACCGTACTTCCAGTTTTCATAGATAACGCCTTCCGATTTCCCTAACCATCCACCATATACAACGTGTTTGTAATAATTGGCAGCGGCTACTATTTCCGGGTCGCATTCCTTCTTTTGATCCTCAGTTAAACTATCGTAAAGCTCAAACGCTCTGCGCTTTTCTTCGTACTCTTCCCAAATATCGTCTGGTATGTATTCGCGCTCAACATCTAAATAGCAGGTGTGGACGTAAAGAACATTTCCTTTAATGCCATTAAAACCTTCTTCTACGCCTCTTTTCTCGAAGTACTCCTTATATATCCAATGTTCTTTTGATGCAGGATTGAGCACTAATACACCTAGATTCCTTACATCTATTGCACGCATTGACTTTCTTATCTTGTCATACGTTTTAAAATCCGGTACTTCCTCGGCTTCTTCTACTAAAAGCATTGAGAAGTTTTCCAGCGATTTTAAATTAGCTGTTAGGTTTCCCGAACTGGTTTTAATTCCCTTAAATACAATCTTGCTATCATTCTTCTTTCCTTTGATCTCTGTCGTCCTAACATCAAATAAAGGCCTCGAATTAAGTAAATCAAGTTTGCTTGTGAAAGCTGGAATAATTGAATCATGCGCGGATGTTAAAGTATATCGTGTGTATAAAACCCTATGGTTATAATCTTTGGCTGCAACGCACGAAAATAGGCTCGTAGCGTACGATTTCTGTGAAAACCTACCACCCGTCATTACGACGGTGTGAACGCGTCCTAGATCAGTTTTTTTGTCTGCACTAAGCCATGCAAAAAGGTCTTCATATTTCTCGCTTAATTTAGTTTCCACTATCTCGGCTACCTTTCGTAAACACAATCATAGTTGGGTTTATTTTTTCCCCTTTAGATGTGTGATCAATCTCTCTCTTATCGATCAGCTTACCGTGAACTTGCAGAACTGACTTAACTGCGTCTTTGGCGTCGTGAATCTCTATCTCCGTTGTTACGTCTACTATATCAGTCCCGCCAATCGTACGCTTTGTTTGTTTAATCTTTTTGATCAGATACATCCGTCGTTGCGCTGCTTCGCTGGTCAGATCAACCGTTACATTGTTATTCTCATCAATTATAAGAAATGGCGTAAAGTCAGCTCGGGCGAATTCCGCTAGTCGCAAAAGCGCCTCATCAGCTGACATCTTCAATTCATCTATCCTTTTTTTTATTGCTTCCTTAATGTCAGGTTTCGTCAGGTTCTCACAACCAATAGCCCGGGCGGATTTTTCAGAATAGCCCGCTCGAATTGCTGCTGCTGTTGCGTTGAAATCTAAGGTGTATTCCTCTATAAAGCGCATTTGCTTCACGGATAATTTAACACCTAATTCTTCATCATGCCCTTGATGCTTGTCTTGCTCTTCCATCTTAATTCGTCATTTCGTCCGGGCCGGGTCCAGACATTAGCTTACCCCAACTCGTTAGGATAATGAATAGTGATACCAGTGTGTTTATGCCAGGAACGAACATCAGGTAGGACATTCTTTTATAGAACCCTGGCGCTAATTCGTGACCGCCGTAAATAAGGAACATTGACCAGAAGCCTACCGAATAGCAGTAGATAAAGGTTAGTACTATGATAGTTGCTGTTATATTCATTATTCTGATACTGCGCAATGCAGGTTAAATATTAATTCCTCTTCGTCAAGCTCCACATTATGAACTTTATAGAATGTTCCTTTTTTAAGTGATTTGTCTTTGATAAGCTCACCCTCTACTGGCAGGCTATTAACCTCAATCGTTTTACGAAACCGATTACCGATAAAAATTCTTGCTGGCTGCTTGTGTGACATTGCTTCTTAAATTGTCTCTATCGCAAATTGATCTTGTTTGCAAAGCACTTTTACTTTATTTCCGGAAGTGTCAAAGTTGCTATCAATCAGGCCGGTAAATACTAGCGTCTTATCGCCGTAGTAAATTATAAAATTCCTCGGCTGGCTTTCCAGGTATAGGTTTTCAATTCTGCTCTTTAATTCAAACGGTAGTCCCTGAAATTCGAATAGCTTTCCAATATACTTTGGTTTGTATCCCGGTTGTTCGTGGTAAAGGTTAACAATCTTAATAGAGTCACAGACAATAAAGAAAGGGTTATCAATGGTGTCTATGATTGCGTGATAATCATTCGTGGGTGATTGTCTTTGGTATCAGTATTGTTGCTTTAATATGCGCCTCGTTAGAAATTGATTCTAAGAAAAGTTTCCTTGCCTGCTTCTGTTTCTTCATGATCAATTCCCCATGATTAATGGATTCAATTTATAGCAAAGATCATCTAATGATGTGGAAGCCGGGACAGACACTCTTGTATGGTCCTTGATTATGTAAAGAGGTTGAGATCCTACGGATAGAGTTACCGATTTTCCCCAAATACATTCTAATTGCAATTGCGACTTAGGCAGCGTTCGGATTTCCCCTCTGGCTACCACTCTAAGCATACTACCAACACTATAAAATTCCGCTGGCGGATATGGTGGTTCGATAGCATCTGTGAAACTGAATGCAGCAATGCACGCTACTGTTAGAACTGATTTTAGAAAAAGGCTTCTCATGTGTGAAGATTTGATAAATTATTTCGTGGGGCGTATAAACTAAAAAACCCGCTATTATAGCCGGTCGGTATTTGGTGAGTGAATGAAGTAGCTTTTTACTAAATTCTAACATTGTCCTGCCTTTGAAAGTCTCCCTGTCCTGGAAATAGTGAGGCGGCAATTTACCGCCCCGTATTTAGTTTATCTATCAGTTTCTTTGCCATTAATCCAGAGTGGATGCGCATTTGTGGATGTGTGACATTGGGGATGGACGCATAGGCATACGCACCCGGCTCTGGATTAAAAGCGTTTAGTTACTGCGCTCCTACGGCTGTGGTAATAAATTTCGTTGATTGCGTTCCCGATCCGGTAACTGCTACTCTGTAATATAGAAACTTGCTCGGTTGTTCCTTAAAGAGTTTTGTTTGTGTTGCCACGTTTGCAAGGTTAAGGGAATCGGCAGCGCCTAGTGCTGCTGCTTCTTGTACGCGTATCCATGCCTGTTTATCATTTGATCCGAAAACACGAACAACGCCCGCGGTAGTACCGGAAATTTTGGTAGCCGTTACCTGAATACTCAAAACAGAAGCCCCGCGGGTTGCTTTCAGGATTTGGTTTTTTACGCCAGCGTTAACAACTGTGTCAATCTTAGTGCCGTTGTACTCTGAAATGAACGAGGATACCGCTTTTGTTTGAGCGAATGTTGAAACCGAGGCAAAGCAAAGGCCGATAAGCAAAAATGCTAATTTTTTCATTTGTCTTTAAAATTTTCTGTTTTGGTTGAATTTCTTGTGTCGGGCTTCACCCCGGTCTGTATGTAAAAATACGATTAACGATAGAGATTATCTAGTAAAACCTCATTTATTTGCATAAATAATCGGTATTTGAGTTGATTTATAGATAAAATATCTTTATGCACTATGTTTTTAAGCATTCCTCACTTCACTAACGTACGTCGCTATACGTTTTACTTTGTGGTCGGCTGCTGCGCTAGTAATTTCTCCGGGTTGTCTATCACCAAATAGAGCCCGGATCAGTGACGATTCTTGAACTACTACATACGCATTGGCTTCTTCTATGGACTTCCAGCCCATGATCTCGAGGACGTAAACTGGGTTTATCATACGGACGTTAAGCAAATAATTCGCCATGGTCTTTCTGGCTGTGTGGAAGGTTATTTGTTTTTTCACCCCAACTAGACCAGCCACTTCGTTTATGATTTTTCCTACATCTTTACTGAGAAGGTCAAAGGGTAGATTCTCTAACTTGCCGCCGTATTTTGAAATGATTCTCAAAGGTTCTGGTAATAGTGGTACACGAAAAGATGTTCCGGTTTTCTGGCGGCGGCCTTTCAATATATACACGCCTTCCGACTCAATCAATGTACCCGGCTCTATTTTGTTGACTGCTTGTTTCGCTGCTACTTTGGCTTCTCTATCCTCCGGATTCATTAAAAGATAGTCTCCAATGGCTAGTCCTGTCCAGCAACAAAAAACGAACGCATCCCGATACCTGCTTTTTCTCTCGTCTAGTTCAATGTCAGAGAACTGTTTTAGCTGGCTCGGCTCTAACCAAAAAGGAATGGTCTTTTCACCCTCTGCTATTTTCAATCGTTTTATGTTCCGTGCGGGGTTTTCCGCTATTAATCTCATATCGACGGCGTAATCAAATATTTTTTTGATCGTCGGCATCATCTTTATGACAGTTGATTTAGCCCACCTCAAAGTAGCCAACTTTTGGAAATTTAAAATATCCTCCCCGGATAGGTTCCTGATTGGCGTTTCGTGCAAATCTTGTTTTTCTAATATTTCATTTGCATTGCGGCGGTATCCCCTGTATTGCTCGTAGGTCGATAATCCCACACCGGTTCCTATGGTCTTTTTCATATCTGTGAGAAACGAATCAAAGATGTTTAGATAGGTCGGATGCTTGGTAATAACTCCATTTGCTATGTGATCAGCGCCTTTGAGTGCAGCACGGACTTCTGACTTTGTTAGAACCTTTCCCTTTGCTTCGTATTCTAGGTGAATCTGATTGAGGATTTTATTTATCTCATTGATGAACATTAAGCACACTACGCCGTTCTCAGCGTTTGTTTTGGGACGCTGCTTCTTTTGATCCCATTCGTTGGCATTGAGTTTAACGTTCGTCACGGACGTTAAAAGGATTGTTCCGCCGACCTTTACACGGCAGTACAGGATGCCTTTTTTAACTTCGGTTTTTGACGAGCGTAAATAGTAATTGATATGCAGATTGTTTAGCAACATGATTTCCTGATAGTTAAAATGTTAGATTAATGAATTGATATACTGCTCACTGTTCTGATAATGAACTGTGCAAAAGTTTTCTTTGGCAAATTCTTCGTATGCCGGATGCCAGGCTGGGATATGTAGTAAACATTCCGCTGTGTTAATATCCAGGTCTTTCACGAATTGTAGTAAGTCGCTGTTCTGCTGCCAGTAGTTATAAACTACTTCCCGTTTCCTGTGGCTGTATATCTTGACAATTGATTGTAGCGCCGGGGCTTCTGTGATGAAAATTTCACAAGCTAAATTCATTTGAATTCTTCTAGCTCTGCCATTCTCTCCATCTGTCCGGTGGTACACACTATACCAGCGGCGGTTAGGTCGGCAATTAGAAATTTGATTTCTAAGCTCTTCAAACGGAAGGGTAGGAAGTCCACCTTCTCGACATATAAATACTTGTCTACGAACTCTCGTTTACATACCCATGCGCGTAATATTTCGCCTTCTAAGTTGCGGATGTTGGCAGGCGTGAACATTTTACCACGTGGGAATTCTTCTGACTCAGGCATAAATTTATGCTGACAGGTTTTGTAAACCCTGACCTTTGCAATAAATCCGAACTTCTGGTATTTCTCTATGAAATCAACCGGTTCAAATTGCGCGTGCATTACTTCGTCTTTTCTACCGAACATGCTAATGAACTGTTGGCGGGTTAATGAAGTAAGTAAATCATAGGCGCTGCCGTCTTGCACATTCATTGCAGCCGCTAGCCATGTTAACTCAACCAATTGGGAGTTAGTTTTTGTCAGTTTGTTGTATGCTTCTAGGTTTTTCATTTAACTGTTTGATTGAAAGTTAGACATATACGGATGGAGATATATATTTTTGATCTTGCGCCTGTGGTATTAGTTCGTCGGGAAACCCTGATTTTTTGTGATAAATGGAATCTACACGATGAAAATCAAATGGTTGACCAATTTGTTCGGGGAATTTAGAGCATTGATAGTCATATTTTCTTTGCCTTTCTAGCCGTTCTTCTGCTATCTCTTTTGCGTTTCTATCGCTATATTCTGGCTTATCATTTAAATACCTACGCTGCGGTTTAGGTAATTTTGCTTTCTCTTCTTCGTAAAGGGCTGTGAAAGAATACCAGCCTTTACCGATCGCTTTATCAATCATTGCAATTGCTATCGCCTCGTTTTTCTCGCTACCTAGCATCTTTAACTGCTCTTCAAAGGTCATTTTAGTAATAGACCTTTTAGACTCATTCAGGTAGGTTATCCATTTTGTCCAGGCTACGGAAAAAGAATCACTACTGTAAGGCTTTTCCATTTCTGCTGGGTTGAATACTTCTTCTTTTTTTAATTGGTCGAAGCAGCCAAATTTCTCATGATAGACTGATATAACCTCGGGGAAATCTATTGGCCCACCAGTGGCTACACCCATCATTCCGCGAATCCTCAAATCGTAGTTCGATTTTCTTCTTTCCCTTTCGAGCGTAACTTCTGATGACAATTCAACTATTGCCGTTTCTTTTGTCTTTTGCGCCGGGTTAGCCATGATTTTATCTACTTCGTATTGTGGTAGATCAAATACGCCCTGATAATCTCCAATGATCGAACGCTGTAACATTTCGAGCGCCACCGGCTCCGGGTACTTCTTTAGTTTATTAAGAATTGCTTTTACGGCTAATTCAGTTAATGGGGCGCTCTTCTTTTTTCCTACCGCCTTAGCTTGTCTCATAGTACAGAAGTCTTTCCATGTCTCCCTGAACTCTTCAGAAACAAAAGGAAGATCAATAATTAAAGGATCAAAAGGCGCTATATTTATAATAGGTTTTTTAATCTTCTTTTCTTCTTTTTTCTTCTCTTCTCTGTTCTTCTCTTTTCTTTGTGTACTAAATTCCTGCTTAGGCGTAGTTTCTTCTTCAATTGGTTTAGTTTCTTCTGAAATAACTACGGTTTCTTCTGAATTAACTACCGTTTCTTCTTTCTCAATCAGCACTTTTTTTTTATCAAAATCATCGTCGTCTAAGAGATTATACTCAGGCATTATCTTAGATTTCCTTTTAGCTTGCTGGCTAATCCTATACCATGTCGCCTGAATTTCCCGGCTGGTTAAAATCTGAAACTCGTCATAAAGGCGCTTACTAAGCAACTCTCTGTTAAGCATGGAATTAATAACACCGTTGACTTTTTCGCTTGTCATTTGATGACCTATGCGCTTTGCGAATACGACAGACATATCATTACTCCATTTGGTAAAATAACCCTCTCTGTAAATCCAGGAAAATAGTCTAATAGCCACGTACCCGCCTTCTATTCCGCGATCCTCTTCAACCAGCAATAATTTCGGCTCGTCGAAGAAATCGACATCTAGCGGAAAGTATTCTAGTCCCTCAACTTTTGGTCTTGCCATGATAAATTTTGGCCTATGTTAATTTATTGATTTACTATTTGATCGGCGGGTGAGTACGGGCATGAAGATTAAACGAAAGACTGTTTTTGTAGTCCGTCTAGCTTTTCGATTTTAATCAGAGGTTTCTTAGGCGTTTTTATAGGCCTAGGAACAACTTTGTCTGTAACGTTGGTAATCGTGTCCGGTAATAGATGAACGGCTCCTACGTATTGAATCATCGCCTTTCTGAGTTGGCAGAAAAACGAATGATCAGGGAAGGTTTCAAAGTCTCCGCACTCATTGTAATAGCAATCGAAAATATCTAGGATTGTTTCAATTACTGCTGTGGCGAACTCCTCACCCTGCCAGAAAAACACGTCCGGGGTGGTCTCGAAAGAACCTCTTTCTATTCCCTGGCGCATATCTGAAAACGCATCCAGAAATGTTCGGTGCATCCAGGCAACGGTGGATAGCTCAACGTTTCGGAAATTGTCTGGAAGTGGTTCTCTTGATCTGAAATCGTAGTAGTAAGATACGGCGGTGGTGAAAGTTTTTAGGAGCTTAATTTCGCCCTCAGCGTTAGGCATGTTTTCAATAAAGAATTTTGTTGTTTTCATTTTCCTGCTATTTTGATGTTAAGTTTTACAACGCTTTTTCTTTCCACTCGGCGAAAATGCGGCGCTCATTTACCGACCCGTAATGCTTTATTTGTCTGGTGCTAGTATGGCCTAGCATCGCTGCTACTGATTCATGGCTCATATTAAACTCGTTGAGCGCCATATCGGTAAAAGTCTTCCGCGCCATCTTGTTAGTTAGGTTCTTTTCGATGCCTACAGTTTCGGCTACCAGTTTTAAATAATCGTTCGATTTTTGACCTGAAATCCGGGGAAGGTTCTCGATGCCCCCATATTTATCGATTATTTGCTTTGCATAAGAGTGGAGCGGTATAGATGCGCCGACCTTGGTTTTTACACGCTTAATCTTTAACCATTCAGAACCATTGATAATATACTGATCGGACGGTTTAAGTTCTTGATAGTCGCAGATGTGCAGTCCGGTGTAACACATGAACAAAAAAGAATCGACAACCTTTTGAAGTTTAGTGGACCAGGCATGACTTTTGAGTTTTGCCACTTCGCCAAGCGACAGACATGTGATATCAACTTCGCTTGTCCATTCTAACGACATACCTTCGAATGGATTCGTGCTAATATGGCCCTCTCGAATTCCAAATCGAAACAGCCCAAAGCAAGCCTGTGTGATTTTATTACAATAATCATTTTTTAAATCTCGCTGCTTCAACCACCGCCAGAAACCAGAGACATGTTTTTTATCCACGCTAGATGCAAGTAAATCATCGCCCAGGTATTCAAGTAAATAACGATAACATCGTTTGTATCTTAGAATGGTCTTTGGCGAGCGGTCTTTGGTAATCAATTCATCGACAAATGAGCTCGCCAGGCGTGAAACTGGATAAACGAGAGATAACTTACGGTTATATACGTCAGCTACCTCTTGTGCGGATAAGACGCGACCCTGAGACCTTTGAGTTTGAAAAATATCTTCGATTTCGTAGCGGATTGCGTTCAGCTTTCTGTTGCACTCTCGGGCTGCTTCGGTCGCTCCTTTGACTTGCTGGCTTTTGCTATCCCATTTGATAGATTCAATCGATAGGCCGGTAGCGAATTCTCTAGCCTTTTTACCATTAACTCGGATACGACACGCTACACCACACTTACCTGAACTATTTATACTGGCCCTCCGCTGTGCGAATCTGACTCTAATTTTGTCAATGCTGGTTCTCATGCTTTCTTAAATTTTGATTTTGGTGAAACCCTTCCTGATTCCATGTACTTGATAAGGTCCTCAGTTTTGAAATATAGGCGCGCGCCTACGTAGTGATAAGGAACCCGTCCTTTTAGCTTGTAAACATGCTCTTCCGAACAGTCTAAAAACTCAGCAGTGGCCTTTACGGTCTTGTATGGATTACTTGTTGAAGAAACCTCTTTAAGTCTTTCTTGATAATATGAATGGAGAGAATCCACTTTCTCATCAATAGCATACAGCCGTTCTAGCATCATCGCCTGGATATTTGGGATCTCTATCATAGCTCTGCAATTAGTGCTAGTGAATCCTTGAAAGGTCTTTTAAGCAGGATATTTGCTCTAAGAGTGAGCATGAATTCATTATAGCGAGAAAGGCAATCGTATATATCCTTCTGCTTCAAGATGGCAACCAGTTCGGCGTACTGTTCAATATCATTGGGTAAGTCAGTGACACTGCCTTTATCACATATTATTGAAAACAAATATTGTTGCGCAGCTTCTTCACCTATGATTTGCACATCTAAGTCCTGATCCATAGCCTCTTCGAAACGTCTGTAATTACCGTTAACGGCATCTATCAGGCAGTCAAATACAAATCTAGTTTGAAGTGCAAGGTTCTCCATTTGCGCCTTCGCCTTAGCGCCAATTAGAAACTCCTCAATAATATTCTCAATTATGTGTTGAAGCGATGCGTCCAATTCTTTGTTCCCTGATTCCTCGCATTTCCATGCGTTGAGTAAGAAGTAGGCGGAATTCGAGTGTTCGGAATTGTGTTCGATGTTTTGGTATGCCGAATCCATCAATGCCAAGCTAATTAAAGAGTTAGTATTCATTTTGATGAAAGTTTTTGGACGTAGCTTTCCTGTAAGGATTTCGGCTTAATCCGGTTGAACAATGGGTAAATAAGTAATTAGAGTCTTTAATTTAGCAACGTATCTCAGTATACGCTTTCGCTAAATTGCAAATGCTTTTGATGTTGTAAGCCTGTTGAATTCTTCAAGTTGAGTTTGCAATTCTGCGATTTGAATCGCTTGCTGCGTCTCTGCCTCTTTTAAAATTTCTGTGGCGATTGAAAGAAAGTATGCCATTTGTTTAGCAGTGGGCGAACCCTTGCCATTTCTCCAATTTGAAACAGTTGGTCTCGCAAATTTAATTTTCTTAAAAAACTTCGCGTTAGCGCCGGGGAATTTATTGATTTTTCGGATTGTGGCGGCTATTACATCGCTTGCCATTATCCCTTGAGGTGTACCTTCATCGCGCTTAGCGGAGGTTCTTGGGGCTGTCAAAATTTCTGTTTCGTTCATTATGCGTTGATTAAATAGTTTATACTGTAAGCAAATCGTTTAGCTTAGAGATTGCAATGAAGCACCTCCGATCCGTTTCCTCCTTGGTCTTATTTAGCTCGGCAATTACTGAAGTGGCGGTATTAATGAAATTGAGTTGTGTTGCGGTATCTGGAACAGCAACGCCATTTTTCCACTGAGTTATAAGAGATCGACTCTTTTCAAGTCGGACAAATAGCAGCCTGTTTCCTCCGGAATACTGGTTTACTTTGAGAATCGCATCTTTCACGATCACCGAAAAATTCAATGGGTTTTCGTATCTATTCATAGTTTTTTAGGTTAAACATGTCCGAATTATACCGCTCATCCAGGATATGTTGTAAACAATGCGAATTAGCATTACCTTTATCACCAAATCCTTAACGCTAGTAAAGATAATTAAACATTTGCTGAAAGTGAAAGAAAAATTTAGTAAAAATTCAGAAATTTCTGATAGGATTCGGCAAGTAATTGATTATCTAGGGGTTACAGTTAAAGAATTTTCGGAAAATTTAGGATTTAACCGTCCTCAAAGCATTTACGATTATCTTAATGGTCGAGTAAAGCCTAGTTTTGACTTTTTTAGCAACTTTCAAAATTCAGCATATTCTGAAAGTGTAGATTTAGCGTGGTTGGTCAGTGGTAAAGGGCAAATGGCTCGTGACCAAGGGAGTTTGCCGAAGGTTGAAATAATTGATACTGAATCTGGCGAGGATAGTTCGGTAGAGGCGATAATAAAAGAACAATTACTTGCCGCCTTTCAAGAAATGCATATCTATGCATCAGCAAATGCTTCTCCGGAGGTTTTAGCTGCAAAGCAATCGGCGGTTCAACGCCTGAAGGATGTTTATTATTCGGTTAAGTTAGATCGGGCTGAGAAGTCGCTTGTGGTAGGTGATGCGGTTGGTTTGGAGGGTGAAATAATTAAAATTGAAGACGGAACGGAATTTCGCCATTTTGGTGATGAAAAATACTTGGTAGTCACTCCATTTATTGATAGGTTCGCGTACGACCGATATGTTTTGGAGTGGTCAAGTAGGCAATACATTGATGAGCTTCCAAAATATGCAATCGTAGTAGACAAACTCCAATTCGGCGTTTATAGATCTTTTGTATTAGTTGATAATGCTATGGACAATGGTTTGAAGGGATCATTATGCAAGGGTAGCGTTGTAACAGCTCGAAGAGTTGATCAAAAGTACTGGAGGAGCAAATTGGATCCTCATAAGTTTCAAGATTTCATTATACATAGCAATAGGGGACTGCTAGTGCGAAGGATATCGTCGCATGATCTGGACGAGGGAGTTTTAACTTGTTTATCATTAAGTGCAGACAAGGATCTCTATCCAGACTTTAGTATAAATCTGCCCGACATAAAGGAAATTTACGCCATTGCCTACGTAACTAATGAATGGTCTTAATACGGTTAATCCTGGTAGCCTAATTATTGGGCTACCAGCTAAGGACTTAATTTAGATAAAACCCAGAAACTTTCTCAATCATTCCCCTCCATAAAACGTTTGGTTTCGGTTTCGTGTCTCCTAAAAATACTGCATCTGCAATATGGATGTATGAAGCATTTTCTTCGGGCAGGTCCTGATGTTCGATTGTTTCCTTAATGTTTTGATCGATCATCATGTTTAGGATCTCGTTTTGCATACTCCCCTCGGTTAGTTTTTCGGCGCGAGGGGTTGTAACAATACTGCGTATCTGTTCTAGGTACGCGTGACAGCTTATCAAGTTACCACTAATAACGCTGCCTTCCGTAGTAATTGTGATTGGTAGCTTCTTGTCTGTCCCATTGATGCCGACTACGATTTTTTCTAGTAGCCAGTCTGCTTCGGTTTGAAATAACATATGTTCGTTTAGTTTAAAATATGGTGATTAGGTACTACTGATTTGTTTTTGGGTCTTTGGGGACAAGATTTGAAAGGTAGGATTCCGTCGTCTTGCCTTCAATTGAACCAATATACTTTTCCGTCGTCTTCATTGATCCGTGGCCGAACTTCTGCGTGATGTATTTTAGTGGCGCATTCGCCGTTGCCATAGTGGTTGCAAATGTATGTCGGGCTTGATAAGTGTTTATCTTAATACCAAGTTCAAGTTCTTTTGCTATTCGGTTCATGTGTGTATTGATGTTCTTTGTGACCTGGTTAACTATCCGTTTTTCACGGTCTGCGCTTACATCGGCAGGTAGGAAGGAGAAGAGTCGAGCGCCTGGTGATCTATCGGTGTTGCGCCACTTCTCGAGTATTTCTTTGATTTCTGGTAAGACTTCGATAACTATCTTCCTCATGTCTGTTCGCTTTGTGTCAATCGTTTTGTCGCGGTAGAAGGAAATGGTATTCGTGCCAAAATCTAGGTCTTCATTTTTTAGTTTACAGAGATCCATTGTGTTTATGCCGTTAGCCATGTAAATAAATAGCCAAAGGTCTTTCCACATTTCCCTCGGCGAACCTGATACTGGCGCTTCATACTGAAAAAGTTTTAGTAGTATTTCCTCAGATATAGCCTTTTTGGTATTAAGCACAGACGCCAGTTTAAATCCTGATTTGTGTGCCGTTTTGAATGGGTAATTTTCTTTGCTTACTATGCCTGAGTCAATCGCCTCATTCCATAAGATGCGGATGTATCGGCAGTAAATAGAGGCTGTCGAGATAGACGCAGGTTTTGCTGGGTTGTCTGGATTCTTCGGCGCTTTCCCGAATTGCAGCATCCATTTTTCGTAGTTCCGTAAAAAGTTCTGGGTGATCGCCATAATTGGTAGTTCAACAGATTCTACGCTTTTAGCTAGCTTGGCGTAAACTGCGTATCTTCTTAGACTTGAGGCAGTCGAAAGGTGTAGATTACCATTGCTTGCGTCACCTTGCTGAATTAGCTTTTGCCCCCTGTTTTCCAGTGCCTTTATAATGTCGGCGTTTGTAGGCGTTTTGTCTTCCGGGTTGTAGTTACCTGCTATTGTCTGCGCAAATATCTCAAACGTAAAGTAATCTTCTATCTGAGCTAATACACGCTTACCTTTGGCAGTTACTGATTCTTTTCTTACTCCTGATATAGTATCAGTATACTCGTCGCCATAAATCATGTTCCATAAGTTGCGCTTGGCGTCGTCCTTGATTCTTCCCGAGAGAAACTCTTTATTTGCTTTAAGAAATTTGACGTCTTCCTCATCCAGTATTTCACCTGTGCTATACGCCTTTTGTTTACCTGAATAGTAGACGTGCCATTTGACGGAGTAGCGGCCTTCCGGCATATTGCGGCTATCGAACAGAATTGATATAGATGGTCTTTTCATACACTAACATTGTGACTAACATTGAAAATAACATTGTAATATTAGCTATTCAAAACGAATGTATACCAACAGAATTGGAAGAAAGTTTGTTATATGCTTATAATGAGTTGTTTATGGGAACGGCAAATATGAGAAAATCCTGTGGACGAATGCATGTAACTGACTTGTAATCAGTAGGTCGTTGGTTCGATCCCGACTGGGGGCTCTTGAAAATGCGGTTCGCCGCTCCGAAGCACTTAGCATTAATTTGCTAAGTGCTTTTTGCTTTACTGTAATAAAAGTTGCAATAGTTTTTTACAAGAGAAGTTGTGTCGGCGGGTCAGTTGTACGCATGCTGTTGATGATTGATATTGCCGCTGTCTATTTCTGCGACCCTAGAAAATTCACTCAATACAATGACATCTCCGTTTGCGAGCTCGTCAAGGATCAGATCAATCTTATGGTCGAGCCAGGAAGCTCTTCCGGAGACCTTACTTAACAAACTGGACTTTTCTAAATTATATCTCATTGTCAAGGTGTAGTATGTCGGCTTTGTTCTTTTCAAGATCTTGATCTAGCGTAGACTCACGTAATTACGAGCAATTTCAGTTTATTTCTGAGCGATTAGATGAAAACCTTATTTAAGTACTTATTTTATAATAATAGCAATGTAATATCAAACCCTTTTCACTGAATCATCCTTACCATTTATATAAACGTTTATTTTATAATGGATTAGCACTGTGTTGTCACCGAGGAAGCAACGCAGGGCACAGCCAGAAATTCGGGCATTTTGACCGGCAGGATTTCACAGAGTGCTGCCAGAAAGCTTTTGAGTAAACGTTTGGTTATGAAACTGAGATTAGCGAAACCTTCAAATATTGGAAGGTGATGCCGAATGGAACAGCAATGGAGCGTGCCGCATCCTTCTCTGTTAAGTCAAATGAAATGCCGATTACAATCCACTCCGGGTCTGATGAGACGCATTCCCAAAGTATTTTTTTTGTTTTCAGATAATTCCAACACCTTCATTTTTGTGGCATAATTATCCCCAAAGTCAAACTCATTTACAAAACCTAGTTCCGGCTTAACAATCAATTCTACTGTCTAGACAGCGCTCAGGCCTTCTTGGGTTGTTATTGCTTTGTAAATATCCGCAATGGGTGATTTAATGTAATTGATGTGCTCATTTTTTCCATTTTTTATGACTTGTTAATAGAAATACAAAATTGACAATTGATATCCAAGCTCGCTAGGCATATGAGACAACCAAAGGGGAAAATCGGACAGTTAAGAGTAAAATTTAAATAGCACAATCAAAATATCCCGTTGTTATTATGGAACATGGCAAATCCGAGAATTTCCTTCCAGAGTTTGTATAACATATTTCAGGCTAAATAAGGAAACACAGAACAAGGGGAGACAGGGTTATATTAAAGTTCTTTGAATATTGCAAGGAGAGCGCACTTTGTAAGACTGTGGATTTTTGACGCAGTGCTTATAGTCCGTACCCAACATTATCCTGCGGGTGCAAAAATCATAGCCAACAAAAATGGAGCGGTTATAGCGATTGATATTATTAGCGCCTTCCAAATTTTCTTATATTCATAATTGTCGGAAGGGAAATATTTTTTAAAAAAATACTCAGATAAGATTGCCCCCCATACCATATTGAAAAGATACGAAAAAGAGCCGCCTTTTGTATGGAAGTTGTTTACAATCAGTATTGTTAACACAGTAAAGACAATTGAAATCAGCAAAATAAGATTGGCTTCTTTCTTACTACCGCTGTTTATTAGGTTTTGCCGTAATAAAAATCCTCCGAACACCGGGGAGAAAAACACTGAGAAACCCCAAATTGCTCTTTTTGAGTAAATTTTAACTGTATTTTCCTGGTTAAAGCTTGGTGTTGTAAGGTCGTTTTCTTCTGTCATATTTTTATTAGTCTAGGATCAAGTCGGAACTGCCAAATCTTTTACAAAGCATATTATTGGCGAAAAGCTGGATAAAATTCAGTGGACGTATTAAGTGCTATGCATTTGAGGTTCTTTGTACATGACCAATATGAGCTAGAATTCCAATCTTATCGCCAGGTTTCAATTCATTTACAATGTTCTCTGCCATTAACGAATCCCTCAGAGTTGCTCTGCGCCTCAGAGGAGTTTTCCGGATTGTTCAGCAATAGGAATTGCTTGTAATTATCTACGCTTTTGCGAATAAGATTCTTTTCCAAGCAAACTGCTCTATCGATTGATAAGTTGTTAAATATTTGATCGCTTAATTCTAAGAGTTCTGCAAAATCTCCCTTGTAGAATGAGTGGTTGTACATCGCATTATCCAAGAGCCGATAGTCGACTTCTGCAAAGGGGGCCTCGATTCCTATTTTGGTCAATCCACTGGATTTGAATAGCGCCTTAATCAAAGACATTCTTGCCTTGAAAAACTCGGAGGTGCCATGAGACTGCTCCCCGATTCTTAGCACTTTAAAATTTGAATTAATTTCACCTGCCAGGTCAAAGGCGCATAACTTGATAAAACTGATGAGTCAAGAATGATGGCCACATTCTTGATGCGCTCCAGAAGGCGGTTATTTTGGCGGCATACTTTATCAGCTAAGAGAATTATGAACAATAAAATGACAAATCGCATTGACAACATAATAAGTGGGACCGGCTTGATTTCAAAGATCGGTGCGTAAAAGCTTTTGACCAAACGTTTGGCTATGAACGTGAGCAATAAACAAACCTTCTCATATTTAGGTGACCTAAACTACCTATTTCCATTCTCCTTGAACCTGTAGCGTATCCCCCAACTTCCCCTAACGATCGTTGAACCTTCATAGACGATAGGTGCCAATTCTATATGAAATCCGAAATTTTTTGAAGAAAAAGGGAAGAAATGAGCCCCGATAGGCACAACGAGTCCTGCAATATTATTAGCTCGACCTCCTAATCCAACATATACTTCCACGTCTTTTTTATTAATAAACTGGTATGTTGCCACTGCTTCTACCGACATATTTTCCAGATTTGTGTCTACTCCCAAGCGGAGTTCCGGAACAAACCGGTCTGCCACTTCATAATTAAAGCCAATGAAAGGCAAATTGGATTGGTGAATGCTTACGCCGAATTGCGCGAAGGAGGAATTTATAGAAACAAAGCAAAAAATTAATACTAATAGCTTACGCATGCGCTGGATTGCCTAAATTAATTGTATTTCGAACAAACGGATTAATTTTCATAAGTACAGAAAAAATTTTGGATTTTGATAACTTTTCTGACGATGAAGTCAAAAGGAAATATGGAAATACAATTTCCTAAACCTACTTATTAGTGCTAGACACGGGGCTTTGCCGATTGCGTTCCGGAGCAGATGGTATAGGTGAAGTGTCTCGTAATGTAAGTTAATGGAGCTCTACTTAATTTTAACCGATTCTATTATCTGCATGAACGTATTCTCATTACGGCTTCTACCCAAAAGTGTCAATTGGATTACCCCTAAATTATAATAGATACCGATCAAACCTTCGCCAGGTTTTCTCGGCCTCACCATCTTTGTTGGGTAACCATCCCGATTACTTTCTGTAATGATATGCGTTTTTGATGTTTCAGCAGTAAATCGATAAGAGTACATACCATAATCGTATGTCAGAGTATCCTTGCCATCGGTAACACCTCCCACCTTAGAATCGTAGCCCTGGGCGCTGAATTCTATCCATTTTGAAGGTGCTTCAAGTGTGAATGTGTCGAAATCAAATGTTTTCCATTCGCTTCTTGGTTCTTCCTTATTGCAGGCCAGCATTAGGCAACAAATTGTCAGAAATACAATGGTTTTCATAACATCTGGTTTAATGGTTTTTGTGAAGAAACAGTTTTTAATCAAATAGTTGCAGCACCGAGATTTACTTACTTATTCTCTTTCAATTGTCGTAAATAACCTCAGGTATTTTTTTGTAAAAGAGAGGATCTTACCTTCGCAAATTACGATATCTCCATACAAGCTATGAAACAGACATTATTTCTATTTTTGATCGCTGCCAGCCTGATGGGCTGTGAAAAATTGGGTCTGAAAGATGAAGAATCTACCCATCAGGTATCAAATGTTAAAAAAGACGAGGACTTTGTTATTGAAAATAAGAAGCAGCCAGCATTTGTTCACTTTAATATTGAAGGACAGCTAAGTCATGATGCTAAGCTGGTCTGGTCAGATAGAGCACCCGGAGCCGATTCGGTTTTTATAAATCCCAATGAAATTTCATTGCCAAAAGGAAAGGTAAACATTGCCGATGTTCGAGGAGATTACTACGGTAAAAAGCTGTATGTCAGGTATGTACCTTTGAATGATTCTACCTCGGGCGCCTTGCAAATAAAAATTAAGATATAAGTTCCTCATTATGAGTTTAATTATAAGTCTACGTGACAGGTTATTGTTGACTTCTGAGACATTGGAAAAAATGAATTTAACACCTTTGCCTTTTGTAGTCACTTCCGCGAAGCTCAGATAGTAGCGATCCATTTTCTAATCGCATACCATTCTCACGAAACGTCCGGGAGTGTTGCAACTCTTTTCTCTGTTGTTGCAGTCCTCGATGATCGAACTGCCTGCCGAGAATCCAAATGTCTATTACTTCCTTGGTAGTGAGAAGAAAATGTTGGCTATAAAAGCGAGTTGAGCTACTGCGAATATGACAAGGAGCGTAAAAGGATTAATAATCCAGAATGACGGCACTGCGACAATAGTGAGAATCAATATTGTTGTCGTAAGATGTAGAAGGGAGAATATGTAATTAGGCTTTTTCCCTGCCTTTTCAAGTAACCAATATATCATTCCAAAAGACAAAAAAAGTATGGCTAATGCGACAGCATATTGGCCTACAGTGATTACATAATAGGTGTCATACAGCTGAAAATCCATTATATCCTGCGCAAATAACAATGCTAGTAGTATAAAAATGGGTATGCTTAACCAGCATAAGACATAAGGCGATGTCCAGATAAATGTTCGCTTGCTTGAAATCATGTAGAGCTATACTTTACTTGACAAAATAAAACATCAGTCAGTGATAAAAATCTGGATGTTATGCACTATCAATAATGATTTAATACTTTTTTGATCACTGCAATTTCGTAACTTCAGCAATGCAAGGAAAGAAAAATTATTCAGAAACCTTTTCATATGCTTCCAACTTTCAGATAGGGTTCCCAAGGAAAATTTCTATCACAGGCTCAGCGAAACGCTCGATTTGCATTTTTTATACAGGGACACTCGCGAGCTGTCTGGCAGAACCGGCAATCCATCAATCGACCCCGTTGTTTTCTTCGAATTGATGCTGAGGTGATATTTAATCAGTAATCTGTAACGAACAGATCAAAGAAGCATCCAATTCAAGATGATACTTCATAACAAGTGGACTGCCGAGAAATCTGCCGCTTACTTCCAGAGTCAGTTTTCCTTTTGAGCCGGTTTGAATATAATCAATGGGAGTGAGCTGCATATTATACTTTTCCGTCGCTTCTTGTATCCACCCTTCAATTTCTTTCCTACCCGAGTAGGACGAACCTTCGTCGGAAACGGTTGCGTGTTCTGTAAAGTAATTGGCAAATGCTGTGCTGTCTAGATCGTTTTGTGCTTTAATAAAGCCTGTAATATTTTCTGGAAGTTTCATGATTTTGAATGTTTATGTTGATTTAAAATGGCTTTTTTATTGAATGAAATCTTGATAAAATCTGAGTTATAATGTGGGAATGGTCCCGCCATCGATCACGTATTCGGTGCCTGTAAGGTAAGTGGCTCTCCTAGAAACCAGGAAGCCGACCAGTTCGGCAACTTCATGTGGCCACGCCGGTCTGCCAAATGGAATGCCGCCTAACGTGTCCATGGCGCTTTTCTCAGCTTTTTCCATCTGTGCCGCCAGTGCTTTTGGCAATGCGCTCCATCATCCGGACGGATGACGTAGTCATGATCCAGCCAGGCGAAACGGTCAACACGCGCACGCCTTTGTGTGCCACTTCATTGGACAAACTTTTGCTATAATTGGCCAAAGCTGCTTTTCCGCCGTATAAGGCAAGGTGGAGTCGTTCAAAGGAAGTTTCGCCTGAATGGATGCAATGTGAATGATGACGCCACCGTGACGGTCGATCATGCCGCGTAAAAATCCACGGTTCAGCCGCACCGGTGCCAGCAGATTGGTTGGAAATGAAGATTCCCAATCTTTGTCCGAAAGCACTGCAAATCCACCCGCAGGTGTTTCCGAGCCTCCCATATTGTTGATCAGAATGTCTAGTTGGCCGAATTTTGCGGTGACCTCGTCCACCACTTTATACGTTCCTTCCGGTTTGCTTAAATCTGCGGGAATGAAATGGATGTTTTTATTTTCTTCTTCCGGCTTGTTTCTGGCTGTGTTGATCACCGTTGCACCTGCTTGTGAAAACCGGTCGCCGATTGCTTTCCCGCACCTTTGCTGCCGCCGGTTACCAGGGCAATTAATCTTTTAGTTCGTTTTCAAAATTAAAAATCCATGTCCTTATCGATTTGTGTAGGACAAATTTCAACACAATGCTACGCGCGGACAAGTACGGAATTACGATTCAGATAGGGATAAATTTATCCTATTGAACCGCCAAATGCATATGTTTGTCATTGCAGTATGTAAGAAAGACAATGCCGGACCTGAATTGCGGGCACAGTGCTTCCAACCCTTCCCGACAATTACATCCAGCAAATAGCCCTGATTGGCCAGCTTCAACAATCGCGGCTGCTATTGGAAGGTGTTTGTCGGCAATGCGCAGATATCATCAGGTAATAGTAGCGCACGTTAAGTACAGACCACACTTACTGCCCTGACACAGAAGCATCTTCGAGAATGTAGTTCAGATGCTCGACATCCTGGCTATTGAGCTTTAATGTACCGGTTACTGTTTTAACAGCATCGGTTTTAAAGCGCTGCTTTTTGTCACGAAACTTCAATTCTACAATAGACTCAGGACCTGCACCACCACAGAAAAAGCACATCGACATTGGCTGTGCAGAAATGACGTAAATGTTGCCATCCGGATCAACAGGTATCATGTAACCTTTTATTGCAACTTTCTTTCCTTCAAGATCTTTGACTGACCTACCAAAATCAGGGTATAAAAAATACATGTCGAGCACCTTATTGAATTTGCGGCTGAACCGTACATCAGAAAGGTGTTTCCAGTTTATAGCCTTTGAGCGCTCATCAGCAAAGCTTACCACCGAGCACAATAGCATAGCTGTGAATATCCATATCTTCATTTTTCCGATTTTTAATGCTGGCTGTTTTTACGCAGCTGTGCGCTGATGGACTCGATAGCATCTTTCGCATTACGCTGGTATTCCAGCATGGATTCATCTGTCATTTGCGGTGCAGGCTTATGCGTGTGGCCTTCGGCATGTTCATGTGCATGCTCAAAACCGGGAACCTCAATAACAGATTCTTCCCAGATTTCCACCAGGTGGGCCAAGCTGTCTAGCCTGACTTTCTCAGCAGCACTGGCATGCTCAGCAAGACTATCCAGCGACTTTTCCAGTTTGCCAGCTATGCTGACAGATTCCAGGTAGAGCTGATTGGCCTCGATTAGCATTTGGCTCTTTTGGTCAGATCCCCCGCAACTGAATGCGAATGCCAGCGGGATGGCATAAATAATTGTTTTCATGAAAACGAACTTTACTATTTGCAACAACGTTGCAAATATCGGTAAAATTTATTGATTTCATTCATTTTTGCCGTTATGCTTAAAAAGTCTGCTCTTTCACTACCGATTTCCATTTTCGTTTCCCTGTTACACGTAGGCTGCTGCATTTTTCCTTTGATAAGTATTGCAGTGGGCTCTGTGGCACGTTTTGAGGAGCTGACAAGGTATAAACCATTCTTTTTCGGGTTGCAGGTATTGCTTTTGGTTTACCTTGGTGTAACACTAGTAAGGTTCTATTTAGGCAAACGCCTCTTTCATAGCCAGTTTGAGAATTGGTCTTATCATATTGCTTTCGGGATCGCGATAGCTGGAATGATTCTTGGCGTATTCGAGCCCTTCCGGACAGAGCAGCAAGTGCTGGCACAACAGCAGTTTGAATTATTTCGGACCCACCGGCAAATTCAGTTGTCTGTTTCAGGTAAATACAATAGCGAGCGGCTCAAAGAAGATATCACTTCTATCAAAGGCGTTAAACCCACATCTGTAAAGATCAATGGAAGCTCTGTAAAGGCAACCTTTCAAAGTAATCAGGTGAGTTCAGCTCGAATTTTAAATACACTAAAAAAGCAGGGGTACAACATTATCAAAATAGACTAATCGATACGCTTGTGTTCATTCAAAGCATTTCGTGGACATACAACGTAAACGCCAGATTTGCACCAAGCAATTTGAGGGGTGTCAGATATATAAACTGGTTCAACTGTAAAAGGGAATTCACTTTCAAATCCGGGGAAACAGCTTGTCCTTGGCCTGCGACTACTTTTCTGGTTTGAAAAACCTGGGCATAGCCCTGATAGGCAAATCCTGGCTTCCCAACCATACCATCAAAGCTGTTTACAATGCCAAGATTTGTAGCAGGTAAAACAGGGTCCTGGGCTGCTGATCCAGCGAAAGACAGTAGCACCATTAGATTAGATAGTATCCAAAGCACGCATGTTTGGATACTATCTGTGACTATGATCTGCACAGTCGGATTAGGAGCGCTTCTTTACCAATGAATTGATCCAGGCAGCAATTTTTAAAGCGTCCTTCTCAGGTACGTTTTTCATTGGTGACATAGGCGGGTACCCAGGCCAATTTGCAGGCTTGGGATTGTAGATCAAAGCGACGATCTGAGCGTTTGTGTATTTCTTTTTTGCAACATCCACATATGCAGGCCCAATTACCTTAGCGTCAGCTTTATGACAAGCCAGGCATGCATATTGCGTAAGTAGCTTGGAGATATCTTCGGGTATGTTTACTTGCTGTTGGGCAAGGGCTGGCGTGCCCGTAAACCACAGATACGCTAGTATTAGACTCATTATGATTTTCATTCGATATCAAGATTTTAGATGTTTACCAATTGTGAAGCTTTTATTGACCGTGCGCTATTCCTTTAAAAGCACAGTCATATCCTCTATGAGCTTTGCCGTACTTTCCTTGGAAGTCCCATCATAAATACCCCGCACATACCTGTTTTTATCGACCAGCACGAATGAGCCGCTGTGAATAAACCCTCCTGGCTCATCGGGATCGGCCATCGCACTGACCATGTAGTGCTTTTGACCTATGTCATAAATTTTTTCCCGGTCGCCAGTTACGAATTGCCACATATCGCCTTTCAAGCCCAGATCATCAGCATATTTTCCCAGGACAGCAGGCGTGTCGTGTTCGGGATCAATTGTATGTGAAAGAATGCCGACTTGCGGGTTATCCTTGAAGCGTTCCAGAACCGTGATCATGTTGGATTTCATGATCGGGCAGATCGTCGGGCAGGTGGTGAAAAAGAAATCGGCGACATAGATCTTACCTTCCATTTGCTTCTGGGTGAACGGCTGGTTTTTATGGTTCACGAAAGCATAGTCGGGAATCCTTGGATATTCTGTCACCTGGGTTTTCTTGCCATCAACCACCTTTGTGACGATATCGGGCTCGCCCAGGATCGGTAATTTTTTTTGTTTGCATGCAACAATTGTTAGCAGCATCAGACATGCCATCAAAGTTTTCATTGGATGTTGTTTTTAATAAATTCTTTTGATTTTGAAATTGCATCCTGCATCTGGATGTTAACCAGGTCCATCTTAGCGGTCTGGCTTGCTATATAAGCTTCCTGTTGATGCTCATCAAGGGTTTCAAGTGTATCTGCCCTATACTGGTGCATCCAATCCATCATGGATTTATCTGCCTGCACCAGCTGCTGAATAAAGTCTCTTGCCTGCTGTTTTTGCTTTTGCAGCTGGGGGCTGGGTTTGGCCTCATTCAAGCTGTCGAGCTGGCTTTCAACGCTTGTCAGCCGCTTCTTGATAGCCATTATCTCTTCCATTTTGGGCATCGCACTGTCGTGCAGGTCCATAAGCGCCTTGGCTTTGGGGTTGGCCTGATGGCTATCTGCCATATTGTGATGCGCATCGGTACTAGCGCTTTTCTGAGTGCTGTCACATGCAGACACGCCAAGCGTTACAAGGATTAAAATCAATTTTTTTTTCATAAGACATTATTTAAATTAATTGGAGCACCATCCCGGCAATAGTTATCGCAACCAGTATTTGGATACTGGTAAGGATGATCGCAGATGGTTGCATTTTAAGGCGATTGACCGGCAGGCTTACGCCTGTTCCATCCAGCAGGAGCTGGACTTCATCTGGATGCAGTAATCGGTTCATTGTTAAAAATTGGGTGGCTTTCGGTGATCCGGATTTTCGATAAATGAATAGTCGTTGAGCGTATTCAGGAATGCGATGATTTGCTTTTTTTCCTGCTCGGAAAACCCAAACCCTTCTTTGGGAATCTGGGTTGAAAGCGTAGCTGAGCCCTTTATGCCATTTGCGTAATGCTGGATCACTTCGGCCAGCGTTGCCAAGCGCCCGTCATGCATGTAAGGCGCTGTGAATGCCAGGTTCCTGAGCGATGGCGTTTTAAAGTTTCCAAGATCTGCCGGCTCGTAAGTGATCCGGTAGCGCCCCTGAAAAATGCCTTCATGCTCCACATTTGAGAAATCTGCATCAATGCCATTGTTATGGAAACTTTGATCTGTGAAAAGCTCTCCTGCGTGACAGCTCTGGCATTTTTGCCGGACAAGCACCTGGCCTTTCAGCTCATCTGCTGTCAGTGATGCTCCGTTGACATTTAGCCGGTAACGGTCATATTTTGAATTGGCAGACACTAGTGAACGCTGGAATTGCGCCAGTGCTTTTGATAAATTCTGCGAGCTTGCAGGTTCATTGAATGCTTGCCGAAAACCCGAAACATACTCGGGAACCGCATTAAGCTCCCGAATCAGCTGATCCAAATCCTGCGCCATTTCGTCATGAGCAGTCAGGGGCGCGAATGCCTGAGATTCCAGGTTTGTTGCCCCGCCGTCCCAAAAGAGACCGTTATTGACCCAAGCCAGATTGAAAAGGGCAGGGGAGTGCCGCAGCAATGCGGTTGCCGAAACACCTGCATTGCTGAGCTTTACCCCGTCGCTGAAAGCCAGTTTGGGATCATGGCAACTCGCGCACGAAACCTGGTTATTGGCCGAAAGCCTTGTATCATAAAACAGCATCCTGCCCAGCTGCACGCCCGCCAGGCTCGCCGGATTTTCGGTGTCGAAAACGGGCTCGGGAAAGTGCGCCGGGACCTCAAATCGGTAAGGCTCATTTTTGGGCGCTAAGGCGGGTTTATCGCATGCATTGAGCGCGAGTGCCAGCAGCAGGATCCCTATTTTTCTGATACAAACCATCATTGACCTGCTGAGCCAAACATGATTGCCTTTGTCGCCTGGTTGGTCGCAACGGTCGACATTAACGGAGCCGTGGCCGCATTAATCGTAGGATTTTTGATCAGATCAATGCCGTCCAGAATTTTTGCCACATTCACTTGCAAGACAATCCCTTTGGCTGCGGCCGAGTTAACCGGCGCAGCAAAATCAATGGCCATCGTTTTGTAATTTGCATTCAGGCCCGTTTCTACTTTGAATGCCTTTGTCTCGCTGCCCTGTTTTACGGATCCGGCAAGTGAGCTGAAAATATAGCTCGAATGCCACATCCAGACAATGCTGCTCATCCCATTGGCAATCGAAAGCTCACCGGCGCGAAGGCTCAGGTTGTCGTTATGGCGGGAATCAACACCTATGGAGAATTTGACGGATTTGTACTCTCCCGCCGGAACACCCTTCAAAGTAATCGTTTCACGCTTATTGGCCGGATAGATCAGTTTGTCATTGATTGTCCCCGAAAGGTCCAGCTCGCCGACTTCCTCCATTAGAAAATAAGAGTCCGGTACGATAAATTCAGCGCCCTTGGTATCAACCAAGACCATGTTGCTGACCCAGTAACGGAGCTTGGTAAAGCTGAGTGTCTGGCTGCCAACCGTAAAGTCTTGATTAAGGGCAAAGTCGGCATTGCCTACCCTGGCATCAAAAGTAAGGCTGAGCTCCCCGGCAGCAGCTGGCGTAACAAGTGGCGAGGGTGCATCATCGGAACAGGCAGAAAAAAGTGCGGAAAGCAATGCAAATATCAATATACGTATCATCTGTTTGGTTTGATTTTGGATTTAAAAAGAGAGGTAATTTGGCGCAAATGATGGGCCATCACCAGTCAAGGCTTGCCCAGACAGGCAGCTTTGGCTGGTTAGCGCTGGATTTGTAAAACCTTTGAGCTAAATGGGGTCAGTTATGGCACAGCATTATTGAGGCGGACGCAGGATGCCGCTTGCCGGTGTTGTGTAAACAGAAAGGCAGAAAAAGAAGGGTCCGGATCTTAGTGTTGCAAATGACTTTGCCCCAAAGAAAAAGTGAGCCGCAGCCATAAAAAACAACTGTACAAAGGGCATGTTTTCAACGCGCTCGGTGGTCTCTTTATCTTTCTTATCCTGCTGTTCTTTGAGCTTTTTGGCCAGAAAGCATTTGCCATTGCAATTAAGTATGGGCTTGTCCCGGTTTTCGCACAGCACCCTGGCAATGTAAGTTTTATTGATCTGGTAATAGGCGACTGTTCCCCACGGACTTAGCGTAGGTAGCATGATTGCGGCCAGCAATATATATGCAAAAACAGATCTCATTTAATTAGGCAATTTGTTGTTTAAAATAGAAACCCAACCTGCACCAAAAGCCTTTCCCTGGCAACCACGTGGCCGGAGGCGCTTTTCTGGGCGATGGGTTTCTGGGCATTCACACCCAGTGTCCATTTGTTGGAAAAAAATGTTACCCCTGCTGTGCCATTCAGCAGCCTTCCGCCCGTAATGTCAAGCTCTTTTCCGTGCTGCTTTCCATGATCTGCATGCTCGCCGTAAACACCGATGCTTGGGGTCAGCGAAATGCTGCCAATATTGAAAGAGCGGTAAAGCTCAACAGTTCCAAAAACCTGATCACCAAAGCGGTAACCCTGGGAATTGGTCGTATTGAACTTGCGGGAGATATTGGTAGCCAGGCCCCACTGGTCTTTGTTAATGGTGTAAAAAGCATTGACGATGAAATCCGTGCTGCCGGTGCCCAACTGAAAATTAGCATTAGCGACTTCGAGCGTATTATTCTCATCAAACTTAAAATCACCCGTGGGCAGCTTTACACCGCCGCCGACCATCAGCGTATGATTAAATGCACCTGAGGTTTCCTTGTCCATGAATGTGTTCAGGATATTGTAGTTGGCCAAAACCGTGATATCGCCCAACCCGTTCTGCTTTTTGACATCGGCGGACGTCACCTGCTTGTCGATGCGGTAGGGAAGAAAAGCCATGACCTGCACGCGTTTGATGGGAAATAAGCGGGCATACACTTCGCCGACATTGAATTGCTCTTCCGTCTTCAAAACCTTGCTATCAGCATGCGTCACAAAATGCAGCCGCTGGTAACGCAGACCGATCACCGACTTGTGCGATTGCGGCATTAGCCCAAAGTAGGAGCCGCTATTAGCACAGCCGCAGATATCGCAGGCCTGCGAAACCTGAGCTGTCAGCAGGGAAATGAGAAATGCTAAATGTTTGATTTTCATAATGATGCTGTTTTAAAATGCAGTTCCGATCCCCGGATCGGCAAATTTGGAGTCGCGGATAAACTGCTCATCGGAAAGTGTTTTCAGGAAAGCAATCAGCGACTGTTTTTCTGTTCCGGATAATGCAATGCCCGGCTTGCCGCTGGACTGGATTAGAAGCGTGTCGAGCGTCGGGGTTTTCTGAACGCTGTCGGTGTAATGATCGAGCACTTCTTCCAAGGTATGGTATCGCCCGTCGTGCATGTAAGGCGCAGTCAGGCCCACATTGCGCAGGCTGGGGACTTTGAACTTGTATACGTCGCCCGGCTTTCCGGTGATCGCAAACCTGCCCTGGTCATTGTTGCGCATCGGCATCAGGCCATTGTTGCGGAAGGAATGATCCGTGAAAAGCACGCCCTGGTGACAGGAGCTGCAATTTTTTTGGAATAATACCAAACCCTGCTTCTCCTGCGCCGTAAGTGCATTTGCGTCGCCTGCGCGGTAATAATCGTACCTGGAAGTGGCCGAGATCATCGTCATCATAAACTGCGAGAGCGCCTTCATCATCCTTTCCGAATTGATCTCATCCGTCCCGAATGCAGCTTTGAACATTTGGGGATAATTCACCGGGATCTTGGCAGTAGGCGAGGGCGTATTGCGCAGCTTATCGAGCACATTAACTACTTTCTGATCCATTTCCACCGGATTTTCAATCGGATTGAATGGCACCAGATCCATATCATGCACGCCGCCGTCCCAGAAAAAGGACGTGTTCCAGGCCATATTCTGAATGGCGGGAGAATTGCGTACACCCAGCCGGTCGTCTACGCCGTGACTGAGTTCGTGACCATGATGCGTGAAGGCAGCCGCCTGCTGGTGGCAGGTGCCGCAGCCTACCAGGTTGGTCCTGGACAAGATGCCGTCATAAAACAGAAACTTGCCCAGCTGCACGCCTTCCTCGGTAAGCGGGTTGCGCGACAGGTCGTAAACCGGATCAGGAAAGCCAGCCGGTTTGGTCCATGTCATGGGCGTAGGCCCCGTCTTGACTGGCAGGGGTGCTTTCTGCTCGGCTGTACTGCAACAGATAAGCGAAAGCGTTAACAGAAAAATAAGTCTGTTCATAGCAAAAGCGGATTGTCAGATGATTCAGTGGATATGATCTAAGCTGAACATATTGACGTAGTTGCTGGCAATCTGCTGGGATTTGTCAGGCTGGCCACCCATAATGCTATTGTAGGCAGCAATACTGATATTGGTCGAAGGTCCGTCAAAGACTTTGAGCACATCAACCAGCAAATGCACTTCCGGCACAGCGCTTTCTGTCACACTGGCTTTCAGCTGGCCGAAGCTCATTTTTACTACACGCGTATTGTTAACGGTCCTTTCGTTATATCCGCCAAACAAGCCAATGTGATAGTAAAATTTGCCATTGACCGGGCTACCTTTGGAAGAAGTTCCTTCCAGTTTGACAAAAATATACCCCGAGTTCCAGGCCCAGTACATACCATCGTCCATCATTGAACCCGATGGATCCAACACGCCCTGGCGTTTTTCGATTGGTGCTGTGTTGCGGGTGCTGTCTACGCCCACCATGAATTCGGCTGCTGTGTAATCCGCAAACGGCACATTGTAAAGCGTCACAAACTGGGAGGTTTTTGTGTCCTCCTTCACCAGGAAATAACTTGAATCCTGGGGCACGACAAATACACTTCCGTCAGCTTTGGTGAGTTTGATGTTGGAAATAAAGTAATTGAACTTGGTAACTACAAAATCCTCATTTGAAGCATTTTTGTAAGTGACACTGCCAAGCACCAGATTTTTATCCCCAACAACATTGTCAAATTCCAGGCGGAGCTTTCCACCGGCAGGGGCGTCGGGTTCTGGGCTGGGACTTGCAGGCGTAGAACAGGAGAATAAAAGAAAGACAGCGCAGACAGCCAGCGCCGTCGCAAAGTATTGATTAATACTTTTCATGCAATATGAGATTGTATCTCAACAACTTAATGTCGAAACAATGAATGTTTTAGTAAACTCTGTAGGAAAATAAAGACAGGTTACTAAACGAGTGGTGGGCGGAAGATGCTGCCGATGAAAAGGCGGTCGATAAATGAAGATTGGTAGGAATAGTCAGCCTTATCAAGTAAAAGGAAGGAAGTAGGGGAATAATCAAATGACTTAAAGCTGTTGATATCCATCACCTGATAAATCAGACTGGCGATATAATCCTGCTCGGCCTGGCGTTCCTGCTGCTGACTAGCAGCAGCGAGCTTATTGGCCAGATAACATTTTCCATAACACACTGTGATGGGCTGATTCCTGTTCACGCAGAGTGTTTTTGCGATATATTCCTTTCGCAGCTCATAGTCCAGACAAACAAGCGGGATCAACCATGCTTTTACAAGCATTAGCGTCAAAAGGCCCAAGCCGATCCACTGTCTGGTTAAACTATTCAATTTGAGGCAGATAAGAATTTGTCACTCGAAGGTGCTGTAAATGTAGACATCAAACTTCAAAAATTAAAGCTAATCTTAATCTGATATCACACTTTATCTACCTTCCCCAGAATTCATCATCCACTTGCTGGTCATCTGAAAATGTCCACACGTGCATGATCTTTCCTGACTTCACTTCAAAGAGATCCATTCCGCCCAGATCAAAACTGATCGACCCCTTTTTTGCTGTAAACCAGACAGGAACTGCTACGAAGCTGCCACTTTCTTTCATCTCTCCGTTGGGCCTGACAGTCATGTTTCCGGCTGTATCGCCCATGATGCCTTCAAACATTTTGATGATCTCATCAAGATTTTTTTTCAAGCCGGAAAACTTGTTGTTTTCCGGTTGGCTCCACTTCGTTTCCGGCGTAAATGATGAAAGTGCATTTTGCATATCGCCTTTTGCTAATGCGTCAAAGTATGATGCTACGATTTCTTTCGCTTCCATATGCTTATTATTTTAATTGATAAAAAACCCTTTGTTCTCGCTTGCCCACGCTTCCAAAGAAGTCATTTCAACGGGCAATTTTTCCAAAATCTCTTGCATGTTGGGGTTGAATTTGGAGGGATAATGCGTAGCGTTTTGAAGACCCTGATAATAGGAGGCAACAGCTGCTGCTGCGGCTTGGCCAACAAATGGGGAAAGGATGTCCCTGAACTCTGCGGGGGGCTGGGTATAGTAAGTAATTTTTTCACCAACGCCTTTTGAGAAACGGTCTGCTAGCTCATCGCCTTTCAGGTTCTCTAAACCACTTACCCTGAAAGAGTCCGCTGTTAAGTTTGGGTTGTAAATAGCTTCGACCATTAAGGCGCTCACATCGCGCGATGCTAACCAGCCTATGGGCATTGCCTGCGGGGTAGGGTATGCCAGCTTCTTTTCATTGGTGACGAACGGGGCGCAAAATCCACCCATCATGTTCTCCATATAGATCGTAGGCTCAATGATCACATATTCGAGCCCACTAGCTATCAAATAATCTTTGACGTCCAATTTAACATCATCGGTAGGCATACCCGTTTTCTGATCTTCGAGCCAGCCGCTGGTATTCCAGACAATTTTTTTAACGCCGTTTTGATTGGCAGCATCAATGACATTTTTTGAAAATTGCAGGCCATCAAAAGGATTTGGCAAAGAGACCGGGATCATAAAGGCAATGGCATCTATACCTTTGGTGATTTCTACCATTTGGGCGGCATTACTGATGTCGCCTAAAACCGGCTCAGCGCCTGCCTGCTGTAATTTTTCGAAGTTCTTATCAGTACTGGTTGCAGCAATTACATCTGCCCCTTTTTTCTTTGATTCTGCTATGACGTGGAACTGTTGAGAGCCGGTGGCCCCGAATACTAATATCCTCATTTTGCTTTCTATTTTTAAGTAAGACTTGCACAAAATTGATTCATAACCTACTTTTGTACAAGTACTTACGATGTTGTAGGGTGCCTACTTACAGGTTAGAATTATTGATTATCAATGGAAAAAAAAGAAAAACAAATTCTGCCTTGCGACGAAGGTTGCCCTGTAAAAGCTTCGCTGAAAATCCTGGGAGGTAAATGGACGCTGATGATCATCTTTCAGATCAATGACGATGTGATGCGTTACGGAGAGCTGAAAAGGGCTATCCCGAGCATAAGTGAGAAAATGCTCATCCAGGAGCTGAATATGCTTGTTGAAAACAAACTGGTCAGTAAAAAAGCTTTTCCGGAGATCCCGCCCAGGGTGGAGTACCGGTTGACCGATTTAGGCTTAAAGACACTGCCTATTATCGACAAACTCGTGGAGTTTGGTCTTCAAAATTTAGTGTGATGCTGCCTAGGCCAGTACGTTTTATATGTTTAACTATCAATTTTTAAGTTATGTCCATTAAAAAATCTTGTATTGTAATCATCTTGCTGGCCCTGTCCGCTCTAAGTGTAACGGCGCAGACCCAGCTGACTGCTGATGAATTCGAAAGTAAGGTATCTGGTTCCCAGCAAGTGCAATTGATCGATGTCCGTACTGCTGCTGAATACCAGGATGGGCACTTGAAGAGCTCAAAAAACGTAGACTACAAATCGCCAGACTTCAAGGAGCAAATAAAGGGGTTTGATAAAACCAAACCAGTTTATGTATACTGTTTGTCAGGGGCCCGCAGCGCATTGGCTTCAAAAGCCCTTGTAGAAAATGGGTTTGGTCCGGTTTACGAGTTGAAGGGTGGATACCTAAAATGGTCATCTTCCGGGAAAGATGGCAAACTTGTTACCAGAAAGAACGGGATGATGGAAGAGAAGGATTTTCGCGCGCTTCTGGACAGCTCGCTTTGAGCTATAATATAAAATTATTCGTCTATCACCGCTTTCATGTTTCGGGGATGATTGCTTAAAAATTCAGAAATGGTTTCATTGGTAAGCGTCTTAAAAAAGCGCATCAAGTGATTAGGCTCAGAAAAGCCATATTCGTAGGCTATTTCGCTGGTGGTTTTGTCGGTATAAATAAGCTGTGATTGTATTTCGGAAAGCAGCCGGCGCTTGATAAGCTGTGTAGCAGTCACATTAAATGCTGCTTTTACACCCTTATTGAGCGATATTCTACTTATGCCTAACATTTCTGTATAGTCATTGATACGTTGTTTTTGACGGATATGTGTTTCCAGAAGCCTTTTGAATTGATATGCATAGTTAGTGTCGGCCTGTCCGGTGGACAGGTTGTTCTGGCTGGAATACTGCCGGTTTAGAGTTTGCAAAAGGTAGTACAATTGGGACCGGATGATGTGGGCACTATCAGGTCTGACTGATACCAGCTCGGTCTTTATTTCAGTTAAAATTTCACAGGACTTTGACATCTGCTGGCTTGTTACTGCCATTTTTAACGGATGTTGTAGCTGATAAAAATACAGGAGGCGGTAGGTAAAAAGCTTGTCTGCAAAAAACTCGTTTAGGAAGTCCTCCTGAAAGACAAGCGAAGTAAATTCGATGTGTCCGGCACTTAAATTCCATTGCCTTTTCTGAAATGCAGATATGAATACAATAGAATTATTGCTGATCTCCATCTTTTGGCTGTTCAAAATAACACTGCCTTCTGCCTTTTTGAAGAAAAGGATTTCAAAATAGTCCGTATTGTAAATATCAGTGTGGGTATAAGAATCTTTGACCTGATCACCGGGCAATACATTCAGAAGAAAATCAACCCCGCATTCAGTCTTGTTAAAATTAATTGTCCTCATATTAAAACCCTCCATTCATTTCTGAATTCCAATCTAAAATTTAGCTACCAAAGCATCGAAAAAGCACAAAGGGATTAATTGCAAGCTAAGTACGTGAACTTCGATCAGATTATCAAAATGGTAGTAACTAGTTGCTTTTTGATAGGGCATCCCCTGCGGTAGAAACCGATCTTTGTAGCAAGTTATAGTTTCTTCCAGTGTGGAATGTGAACCTTTTCAAAATGACTCATAGTATATGAAAACACTATTTTTAGGCGCTGCATTGCTTGTATCGATCGCATCGTTTGCACAGCCCAAAACAAGTAAGACCCCGTCCCTTCGGTTGATCAGGAACGCTACATTAGTAATTGAGTACGCAGGCAAGAAGATTTTAGTTGATCCCATGCTGTCTTCCAAGGGGGCATTTGAATCCTTTGCCGGGGTTGAAAAAAATCCAACAGTTGAATTAAAAATGCCTGTCAAAGAGATTGTTGAAGGAGTGGATCTGGTTTTGGTAACACACACCCATGTAGACCATTTTGATCCGGCTGCCAGCAATGCGCTTGTTAAATCTGTTCAGGTGCTCAATCAACCTGCTGACAAGGCGTTTTTTACCAAGGAAGGATTTACCAAAGCAAATGTTTTGGATAGTAGCACGGATTGGGATGGTATCCGCATTCAGAGAGTGGATGCGCAACATGGCAGCGGTAAGGTCCTCGAAATGATGGGCAAGACTTCGGGTTTCATATTAACAGCCAAAAATGAACCTACCATTTACATTGTGGGGGATGGTATCCTTACAGAGGATATTGTTAAGAATATCAAAAAGTTCAATCCTGATTACATTGTTGTTAACTCTGGCGGGGCATTTATTCCTGGGTTTGAAACAAGCCCAATACTGATGGATGAAGTGCAAACAATGGCACTGATTCGCGAGAGTGGGAAAGCCAAAGTGATAGCTGTTCATATGGATGCGCTGGACCATTGCCGCACGAGCCGCGCTAAGCTAATTCAAAAAGCAAACGAAATGAATATTGAAATGACAAAATTGATCATCCCACAGGATGGAGAGGTAGTCCATCTAAAACGATGAGCATCTACATTCAATAAATGCCAAGATCTAAGTCAGGCAGATTAGGAATGTTAAAATAGAACTGAGCCGCCCTGTATCACCGGACGGCTCTTTTTGTTGAAAGATGCTTTTTGCCAAGGCACAGATTCATACATTTCTTACCAAAAAGTAGGTGGCTTACCATTTGGTAGGTACTTGCTTGGAGGTTCGCAATACTCTAGTTTTGTTTATCAAGTATCTGAACTTTGCGCTGCTATCTAATCAGATCATCACCGATTGCATACACAATGAAAATTAGTTTACCCTCCCTGCTATGTATTTTGTTTGTCTTTGGTTGCGCCAAAAATGTCCCACCAGATGAATACAATTCCAAAGCGGCAGATCCACAAATCTTCCATGAAACGGCCATAACGAAGATGATTATTTATTCGCTTCGATCCGCAGGGGGGACAGAAATGCACTCACGAGCCTTTTTCGAAAATATTACCGTCATCTTTTCCGGATGGCTTTGTGTCTTACAAAGGATTGCGACATAGCATATGAAATTGTTATCGATGTCTTTGCCATGCTCTGGAAAAATCGGGAAATACTAAACGACAGTCAGTCCGTATCGTATCATTTATTTTCATCGACTCGCAAAAAAGCTACTGAATATGCTGAAAACAAATGATTTGGCCCGACCCTATTTTTTGATCTCCATTCTATCCAATACTGAGGCTACGCATTGAAGACAGCCAAGCAAGGTTTCCATCTATACCATTTTTTGTTCTCTGAATAAGTAACTAAATGCAGTTGGAAATGCAGATATCAATAAGAAAGTAATAGAGAGAAAAATAAAACTATATTGGCCTAGGTGTGTCACAGCCGTTCTATGGATATCTCCCTCCAACTAATTATAAAACAGGCATTAATAAAAGATAATAAGTATTCGGCAATAGTAGATTTCTATAAGAAATATATAGTATCGATAATCCAAAGGGAAAGATTAATTGGCACTTTATGGGGAAGAAAACAAAAGATCGGGTGTGTTTAACAATTACTACTATTTATACACCGGAGATCTGATTCTATGCCCATCATAGTGTAATAAAAACGAACGAATTTTTACACAATGAATAAATTAAAAGAAAGTGCAAAAAGAACCACCGGCTTCGCGTAGCAAATTGGGTCGCTTGTATTGACCCTATCCAAATCTCAGCGTCGTCTCCAATGGTATATCGAGAATAGTCCTGTGTGAGGAATGGAAATTCTATTTATTTTATCTCAATGGACCTATTTGCGAAACCTATGAGCTACATCGAAAAGTTTGAAAGTGCGTTCGTGATTCTTGCTGCGTATTGTGGCTTTTCGGACTCGGGATTGATGAATGCGTGGTTGAGCTCGGTGAAAAGAATGGAGCCGTCGCGAACCAGCAAGGCTTCTTTTGACATTGATTTCAAATCGCCTTTGTCTCTGAAAGGAAAGTTAACATGCGCTTGTGCTTCCTTAAAGCCATCGAATCCGAACCTGGTTGCAGATTGATTGCTGCTAACCAATGGTGAAAAAATGATCTTAAACGAATCATATTTGATAGAAGGAAAGTTTTTAGTCAGCCATTTCTGCATTTCTGGAACGCCAACCGAGTCTCTGTAGCTGACGATAAGGCTATCATAAAATGGTTTATGCTGCATGTAGAAATCTGCGAAGTTCGTTTTCGCTGCAAATTGCTGTAACCCAGGGATGTATTCTCTCAAATGATTGGCATTCGAAAAGCCAGTGCGGTCATAAACAGGGCTTTGAACTATCTTTTCATTGTGAAATTCAAATGCATAAGCGTCCATTTTCAGTGAATGGTTAATTGTCTGCATTTGCAAGCGCGGCATTCAATGCATTCACAACCGGCTCGTTGCCATAGTTTTGAAACCATTTTAACACATCCGAGTGAAAAGGATTTCAAGAGCGCTGGATGCGGCGGCAGCTTTGAATACATTGGCCTTCACAGCTATCTCGCCCGATTTTAACCAGAAAGGCGGCGCCTTTTTCCTGGGGAACATTCAACTCGCCGTTGGCGCTGCTGATACCCGTAATAAGTTAATTAGTGAAGGCAAATTCACCACGCGAGGGATCCTTTTCGATGTTAATAGTGCAAGTATTTTGCCGCAATCCTATGGAAGCCTCAAAGACATTGCGAAAGTTTTGCAGGAAAATGCTTCTATGCGCGTTCAAATCGTTGGGCATACAGATTCCGATGGAAATGATGACGCAAATCTCGACTTGTCGAAGCGTCGTGCCGCTGCAATTAAAGAATCGCTTATTACAGTTTTCAAAGTGGACGCTTCACGCGTTGAAACAGATGGAAAAGGAGAATCGCAGCCAGCAGATTCGAATGATACGACGTCAGGAAAGGCAAATAACCGCCGTGTTGAAGTTGTCAGACTTTAGCAATTGTGGTGGTGATAGTTGCTGTTGAGAATTTTTTAGGGAGAAGTTAAATGTTCATATTATCATTAATGAATTTCTGTTTGTTTGATTGAAGTAACAAGCCGTTGTCTATAAGGCCGTTAAACCAGTGAGAGAATCGTTTTGCTCCTAAAAAATTTAGGTGTCCAAGGTCGCCGAATTCTGAATTTTCTATCGGAAAGTCTTTGAAATCTAAAAAGTCGACATGGGCAAATCTCGTTTTAACTACTTTTTGAAATAGTTTCTCATTAGATACCATTGGATGCTTTTTGTGAATCGGGCTTCGCATTAAATACACATTTACATTCCTGGATTGACAATAGTTAATTATTTTTTCTAAATAACCTAAATTGTATTCAGATGTATGCATATCGTTAGTAGCCTTGATTTTATTCGTTTCTAACTTTTTAATTTCATTTTCCACGTTGCTTTTAACTAAGTACCGGTATGCTCCTCTGTTTTCTACAAATGAATAATTGGAAGTAACTATCAGTTTGATGTTTTGACGCAAACTCTTTTTAATGCCGTTGACAAGGCCCATCGGGTTTTTGTCAAATAATAGACTTACCCCATCTGAATCTATAAATGGGCCGTAGAGTTGATACTTAAACGGTAAATATTCGTTACCCCAAATCCAGCCTGTCATGATCGAATCAACCTGATTGTTTGTAATTTCAATAAAAACAGATTTTATGTTTTCATTCCTATTTAATAATGGTTTCAAGGTATAATAATTGTAAAAATAGGAGGTTCCTGAGGACGCCATATTTTTGCAATTTTTTATTATTGTATCATTATATGCGCATTCCGGGTGCGAATGACCAATAAGAATTTTATCAATATTGGCACTTACTTTATATTGGGTTTTCGCTCTAAGTGATTCGTTACTGACGATGCTGCCAACAATAAAAACGGAGAATAGAATGACTAACAATGTAGTAAAACCAGTAATGTTGTTTAGAAACTTTTTCATTTATATTAAAACTGAAAATAAATAAATGTTTGATTTTCGCCTGTAAATAAGAATATTAATATAATCACCGAATAGTAAAAACCCCATCGAATAGGCTTGTTCCAGCTCATTCCCAATTTCTCGATGGCATATTTATCTTCCCTCCCAAGCCACTCGATTAAAACAAACAGCCCGATAAGAATAGCCGTCACCAAAGATTTTGTATCTCCTTCGAAACTGGGAATTGTGAATAATGAAGCTGAAAATATCTCAGCTATATAATTAAAGGCATGCGATACATTGTTGGCTCGAAAGAAGATCCAGGCGAATACCGTTAATCCAAATGTCGATATAATTGCAAAAAAATCGCTTACTGTTGGAAACAACCTTCCTTTTGCTACAATTTCGAGATTGTTTCTGTTCGTATTGGAAATAATTGACGGTAGTATATATACGGCATTTAAGACTCCCCAAATTATAAATGTCCAATTTGCCCCATGCCAAAAGCCACTTACGATAAAGATGATAAATGTATTGCGTATTTTCATCCATACACCTCCTTTGCTGCCTCCCAAAGGAATGTATAGATAATCCTTAAACCAGGATGAGAGTGAAATGTGCCACCGTCGCCAGAATTCGGCGATATCCCGTGAGAAGTAAGGGTATGCGAAATTTCTCAAAAGCTCAATACCAAACAATCTGGCTGTGCCTAGTGCGATATCCGAATATCCTGAAAAGTCGCAGTAAATCTGAAACGTAAAGAAAAGGGCGCCTATTACCAGCGTGCTGCCTGAATGTGCGTCAGAATTATTGAAAATCGTATTTGCATATTCAGCAGAATTGTCGGCTATAACTATTTTCTTGAACAAACCCCATAAAATTTGCCGAAGCCCGTCAATGGCTTTTGACGAATTGAATGTCCTTACCTTAACCAACTGAGGTAGCAGATGCGTTCCTCTCTCAATAGGCCCGGCTACGAGCAAAGGGAAAAAGCTAACAAACAGCGAGTAGGAAATGAAGTCTCGTTCCGGTTGAAGTCTTTCCTTGTAAATGTCAATAACATAGGACAGTCCGTGAAAGGTGTAGAAGGATATGCCTATTGGTAATATAACCTGCAATGTTTGAAGATTGGCTTGAAATCCCAATAACGCTAATCCACTGGCAAACGAATCGGCAAAGAAGTTGTAATATTTAAAAATACCGAGAAACCCGAGATTGATACCAATGCTTAACCATAGCCAGAACTTTTTACTTTTATGGTTAGCGCTTTCATGTATCTTAATTCCGGTAATATAATCCAGCAGGGTAGAGAATATCAGTAGCAGCATGAATCGCCAGTCCCAACATGAGTAGAAAAAGTAGCTGGAAAATAGCAATACAATGTTTTGGAGTTTGAGATTTTGTTTCGCTAGAAACCAATGTAGGAAGAATACAATGGGTAAAAACAGAGCAAAGTGAATTGAATTGAAAAGCATATTTTTGATTTACAGATCTTGACTATTTTCATCATGGTGTTGAGTTATATGAACGAATAATTGATTGCAATAAAATGACTATATCACCTGGGAATTTTCGGGATATTATGTCGCGTTGAGTAGTAAAAACTGAATACGCTAAGAACTCAGTTTAGTATTAGAAGTGTCCGTCTAAATTAGAACAATATTGTTAGGGTTTCTTTACGAATTATTAAACGGTAATTCTGGCTTAGTTCCCGGGTTCACCAAGCGAAAGGCGGGCCATTGTCAATCCGACAAAACCCGCACACCTGCAGATAAATGCTTAATGACTGACCGCCAAAAATCCCCTCCATCTCCTTTCGCTTTTTTGGAAAGATTACAAAGGCAAAGGAAGAAAACAAGCCCGCTGCGGCTTGAAGAAATCAAGGCGGCCCTTCAACAAGGTTTTAAGCAGATAAAGGAATACTAGCAAAAAGAGGTTGCGTGTTCGCAACCTCTTTTCTTATTCATAACCTACGGCCATTTCGTTGACCAAGTTGTTTTACAAAACCTTATAATTCTGCCCGGTTTGACCGCCTGCCACGCTTTTGACATAAGCTTGCGCCACGCGATGCATTGAAACAGGCACGTGGCCAGGGAAAAAGGGGAAATATCCAGGCGATTCTTCCACCACATCCGGTCCGACTGCATTGATCCGAACACCATTTTTGAGCTCGATAGCAGCCGCCCTCACAAAAGCGTCAATTGCCCCATTTATTGCACTCACAGCAGCGCCCAGAATAATCGGGTCGTCTCCCATGGTTCCCGATGTTAATGTGAAAGAGCCGTTTGGATTAATGTACTTCTGGCCGATCAGCACGAGGTTCACCTGACCCATTAGCTTGCTGTCCACTCCGGCGCGGAACTCGTTTTCAGTCATGTCGGCGAGCGGGCCGAAATGGCCGTATCCGGCAGTGCTTACCACCGCGTCGAACGGGCCTACTTTTTCGAACAGGGCTTTGATAGAAGCTGCATCCGCAATGTCCACCTGGAAATCGCCGCTTTTTGAACCGACCTGAATAATCTCATGGCCGTTTTCCAATGCTTTTACGACGTGCTTACCAATGGTACCGGTAGCGCCGATAATAATAATTTTCATAGTAATGATTTGTTTTACAAAAAAGAGGAAAGTTTAAACGTTAAGTGAGTTTCCTAACTTCTTTTGTAAAGGCGTTGCTGCCAAAGTTTTACTATCTGTTCCAAACACCAGTGCTGGACATTTGACCCTCAATTTACCGATTACTAACTCAACCTCACCAGTCAATCAACGGCTTTGAGAACAAAACGCTATTAACGTTTATTTGTGACGGCTTAATAAAGTTCTGGTACACACACTATGCTTTAACCTATACGCACACTATATTTTATTTTGGGATACAAAAACATACAGGCTATCCCAATCTGTCGCGACGCCGGAAGCAATTGATCTAATGTTGCTCGGCGATCTGGATCAGGTTTCCGCAAGTGTCATCGAACACTGCAATCGTAACATTACCCATCGTTTTGGGCTCTCCGGTGAACATTACCCCCAGTTTCACCAGCTTTTCATAACTTTCTCTGATATCATCGACACCGAACATGGTGGCAGGGATATGCGCATCAAACAATTCTTTCTGATACACCTTCCCAGGTCCGAAAGCAATCGGTTCCAGCAGGAGTTCCACCTGGTGATCGTCTTCCGGTGATACAACGGTCAGCCATTTATGCTCTCCAATGGGAATCTCATTTTTTACAACAAACCCCAGTTTTTCGGTATAAAATTGTTTTGCTTTTTCCTGGTCGTTGACCATTACGCTGGTTACAATGATTTTCATTTGGGTGAATTTTTAAGGTTTGGAATTTGGAATCAGGCGGTGGGAAGCGATTGTGCGGGTTTCCTTTTCAGGATCAGTGCACAAATCAAGGATACGATAAGGCCTACGGGCAATATTTCAAAGTAGGTAAATAAAATGACCATCAAAGGATTTTTATACATTTCGCGGTATCCATCCATTTTGACAGATTCGGCTTGCAACTCCTGCGCGCTTGCGCCTTCCTGATGTAATTCCCGCATAACGTGCGTGGCGTAACGTTCCATAAATTCAGGAACAAACAGATAGTAATCTACCAGCCAGACAATCACGTAAATGGTCGAGGCAATTAAAGAAATATAAAGACCTATCTGAAATGCCTTGCCGAATGAAACGAAACCGCCATTGTATTTATCCCTGAAATTCCGGACACCTACGAAAATTAATGAAAAGGAGAGGAGCATGGCCGTATAGCCCAGCAGCATGTTTCCTTCAAAATTATTGCTGGAATAACAGACGGCTATGGACGACACCATGAACACCGACACAATGATCCCGGCAATGATGCCGCAGATAAGGATTATTTTTCTCATAACGCGATCGTTTGGTTTTGTTAGGCAGCAAAAATGGCAAGTCGATAGCTAAATTAACTCATACTTTTGGGTGATTTTACCTTTGAAGGGACTTTTTCATACCAAAGTATGATTGGCTGCTAGGGGATGAGGTTCAGGCGCTTGGCCTTTTCTACGGCCTGGGTGCGGCTCTTGACTTCCATTTTTTCGAACAATTTAGAGGAATGCGTTTTAACCGTGTTAAGGGAAACAAAAAGCTGCCCGGCAATTTCCTGATTACTCAGTCCTTCCGCGATCAGGTTGAGCACTTCGAGCTCTCTTTTGCTCAGTCCCAGTAGTTCCTGTTGCTGCTCATTGAACTGAAAACTTTTGCTTTCAATAAAAACCTCCTTCTCTATCACAACCGTTTCAACTTTGGGCTTAGTCAGTTTCATGGCGATCCAGATGCCCAGGCCTGTGAAAAGCAAGGCGATGGCGCCCGCGTAAATTTCGAAGATATGGTTAATGATGATAAACCGCAGTTCCAGCCACTTCAAAAGGAACAGCAGCATAGCCAGCGATATCCCGTAAAGAATGGTTGGTTTGTGCTTTTGAAGAAATTCCGAAGTCATTCAAAATAGCGGTTGGCAGAGTTGTCGCATCAAAAATAATGTTTCCACAGAATTAATGGCATTCAGATAACCATCTTTTTACAGCCGCTTATAGCTAATGTAAATTACTTTTAATATTATATAATGTATGCTAATTACAAATAGTATTAATAGTAAGCATAAAAAAAGAGGCCATGAACACTCATAGCCTCATTGCTTCGTATAGCGGACAATTGAAATATTAATTCCCTCTTTCAAAGTAATATAACCTTACTTTGAAATAAACTTATTGAATCTGCTCTCTTTTCCATCGGCAGTTTCGCTCTGATATAGGAACTGGAGATCTCCCTCGTCGAACTTTTCAAAGAATTCGTCCCAGCCAATTTCTTCAAGCGTGTCTTTTCCAGTGTAGCCAGGGAAGTCAATTCTCAGTATGCCTGCTTCTGATTTTTTCTTATTCGTGCCTTTCACCATTGCTGGTTTTCCGCCTCGCTGTTCCACCCAGGCACGAATCTCTTCATGGTCGGTTGTGGTGTTGGACTTGGAATCTGAGTCACTGTCTTTCTTCGCGCTGCTCTTGGGAGCCGTTTTAGACGCTGTTTTTGAGCCCGTCTTGGATGCGGCCTTTGTTTCACCTTTGTCTGCGGAACTTTTAGAAGCCGAAGTTGCCGACTTTTTTGAATCGCTCTTAGCAGCCGTTTTCGTTGTCGCATTATCTGCTGTGGACTTGGCAGCCGAAGTCGCCGATTTTTTCGGTTCTGATTTGGCGGCAGCTTTTGGAGCTGCCTTTGTTGCGGTTTTTGTTGCCGCCTTTTTAGTATCGGATTTTGCTGTTGTAGTAGCCATGATTATTGTTTGTTGATATACGCCTCTTATTAAAAAAGCATGCCGCGGACTTAACAAAAAAGGGTGCATCCAAAATATTGGATGCACCCGCTAAAAAGAAGAGGATCATGTGATTACCGTGAAGAAGATCCGCCAGGCATGTTGGCTAATTTAGCTTCGTCATCAGCTATCTTTCTCTTCAATGATTCAATGTCTTTTCTTAGATCATCCAGATGATCCGACGCTTTTCTGGCGCGCTTAGCATCTTTTCTCGCGCCGCTTGCGCTATTTCCTGCACGGCGTGCCAGCTTCTTGTCTTGTGGGTCACCGCCCAGTCGTTCCGCATTTTTCTGATTATCATCGGCCGATCGCTGCGCTTGTTCCGCTGTTTTTTCAACATCCCGGGTGGCACCGTCCAGTTCATTTTCCAGTTTTGCGAGCTCGGTTTTGCGCTCATTCAATTTTTTATTCAGCTCAATACTCTCTTTTTGTTCTTTTAATGTATTGAGGGAATCCCGTGACACAACTTGTGCGGTCAGAGGCATGGCAACAGAGAGGAGTCCTAGCAGCGCTAGTGTCTGGATGGTCTTGATTTTCATATTGGTATATTGTAAGGTCAAAACAGAATTGCAATAATCGTGCCGCAAATAAATGCCTGACAGGATAGGAATAGCGGCTTTTTGTGGAATTATAAGCGGTAGTTCTCGGTTACCTAACAGGCTTAACGGCCTGTTTTATTCACTCAATTATTACTAGCCATACTTTGAAAAATTTTCCAAAAGCTCTGCTGCTCATTTGGGGAATGACTTTAACAGCTTGCGAAGGCGTATTTCGGTACAATCCCAATCAGGTCATTTTTAAGGAAAACGAGACTAATTTAAATCAAAAAAACATCGACCGCATCCATGCCATTCCTGTAAAGGACACGTTGCGGTTTATCCTGATGGGAGACACACAGCGCTGGTATGATGAGACAGATGATTTTGTGAAAAGTGCCAACAGTCAAAAGGACGTTGCCTTTGTCGTGCATGCCGGTGACATTTCAGACTTCGGGCTTTCGCAGGAATTCAAATGGGTAAATAAGATTATGGTCAAGCTTAATTGCCCTTACCTGACCGTTATCGGGAATCACGATCTGGTTGCCAATGGTCCCGCGGCCTACAAAAAAATCTACGGCCCTATGAATTACTCGTTCGAGTACGGGCACAACAAGTTTATTTTTATTAACACAAATTCAAGGGAATACATTTTCAACGGCTCGGTTCCCGACATTAACTGGCTGCAATCCCAACTGGCCGATAATCCGGACAATAAGAATGCGATCGTCGTGGCGCATATCCCACCTTTCGACGGAGATTTTGACCCGGCATTGGCCGATGATTACTCCGGCTTGCTAGCGAATGACAAGAATGTAAAGTTTACACTCTACGGTCACCAGCACACTTTCAAGGACGGAACGTTTTACAACGACGGTGTGCATTATTACCTCACAACCGCCATGGGAGAACGCGGATATTGGCTTTTGACAACCTGGAAAGGTGGTTATAAGGCAGAAAGAATTGAATACTGAATGCCATGAAAAAAATAATTTTACTACTTATCCTCCTTACGCCACTAACAAGCTCTGCACAAATCCGTGATGATGTGGATGCGAAACGGAAGTGGTTTATGCCGGACCATATCAAATTGCAATTCGCCGGGAACATTGGTTTTTTATCCGGCGGGCCAGGTTATCTTTCCAGGAACAAAACATTGGAAACCGACTTGCTGTTTGGTTTTTTGCCCCAGAAATTCGGCGGCGACGGTCTGGTAAGTACTACGCTCAAAACCACTTACTCGCCTTGGAGCATTCCACTGAAAAGCGACTATTATATCAAACCGTTTTCACTTGGTTTTTATCTGAGCTACACATTCGGGACACAGTTTAATACCAAACTTCCCGAACATTATCCCGTTGGTTATTACTGGTGGGCAACATCTTTCCGGCCGGGCGCATATATCGGCGGAAAAATAGGTAAGGATGTGTCGATCAAGAATCGCCAGCGGTCAGTGGAAGTGTATTATGAGCTGGGGACCTACGACTTGTTACTGATCAGTTATGTCCAGAACACGGGTTACCTGCGTCCGTCGGACATTGTGAACCTGGCACTTGGCGTGAGATTTGGTTTTTAAACACTTTTCTCATCCGCTTTTCGGGCAATGTCGCGGATAACATCATCCAGCTCTTTGGCCGACATCAGCAGATGGTCCAGGAGTTCCTGTTTTTCAATGTCGGTGTGCTCGTAGTTTTTAATGAGGTCCACAATGCCCATGAGCCGAGCCAGCGGGGCGCGCACCACGTGCGATTGCAGGAAGGCGATTTCTTCCACATAATTCCTGAGCCGCGACTTGCTTGACGTGATTATTTCGGAATTCTTCCTGTTTTCAAGGATCATTTTTAAAATCGCGACGGCCCGGTCTATCACATTCAGCTCATCTTCATCCGGTGTTTTAATGTGGTCGTAATAAATGGCAAAAGTTGCGGCAACATTGCCCTCAGAATCCAGAATAGGGTGCGACCAGCACGAAAGCAGTTGATGGGGAAGGGCCAGCTGCCTGTAATTTTCCCAACGCGCGTCATTCGCGATATCACTGGAAATCACCTTTTCTTTCAGGTAAGCCGCAGTCCCGCATGACCCGTGATTATTCCCTATATCAAGCCCGTTCAATGCTTGAATATAAGCGACCGGCAAACTTGGGGATGACCAGTTGTCCAGTTTACCATCCACAATGCCCGTTATGGAGCACTTCATCCGCGGATAAATCTGCTCAATGCCCAAGAGATACTCAGAAAGCACTTTTTGAAGCGAAATTTCTCTATCGGAATTAAAATCGAGGATTTTTTTTTCTAATTGTTCCAGGATTTCAAAGCGCTTGTTCTCCGTAACATCCACCATTACACCGCGCAAAAGAGTAGGCACACCATTGGTTTTGATGACTGAGACAATGTCTTTCAGCCACACAATGTCGCCGGTTGCGGAAATCATCCGGTAGTCAAAAATATGATTTTTCCCCTCCCGGAGCTGGCGGTGGCAATAGCCGATCGCCTGTTCACGGTCGTCGGGATGAATGCGGTCCTGCCAGAAATTTTTCGTGTTTATCCAAACTTCCGGTGCGTAGCCAAGAATGCGGACTGCCTGGTCGCTTACAAAGGAGAACTCCAATGTTGCCACATCGGCTTCCCAAACAATTCCATCGACGGTCTGCACCAGGGACTCGAACCGGTCCTCCCAATTTCCAACACGTGCAGCAGGTTGCGTAGCATTCCAGGTCTTGTCACGGACCTTTCCATTAACCAAGCTCAAATCCATATTTCTGAATTTTGTTATACGGGCACATCGTGGAGGTAAAAGCAGAGTATAATCACAATATATATTCAAAAAATCAATAAATCATGTTTTCGGTGAACTGATTTTTAACAGATATCTCCGGTTCGGGAGGTGTGATCGTTAACACGGGCAAAAAATACCCGTGTCAATTTTTATTTTTCCGCCTCAATTTTTCCTATTGCCGCTTCCAGGTCAATGCCTTCGCCGAGCACGGGTTTAAACAGATCTCCTTCATTTGCCAACCGGTCCATTGCATTCAGAATCGTAAAATGGCGCAGTTGCAAACCAATTTTTACCTCTTCCCAATGCAGCGGCATCGACACCGTTGCGCCTGGCTTGGGCCGCACTGAATAGGGTGCGGCAAGTGTTGCCTTGGGCCTGTTCTGGAGATAATCGATGTACAACTTCCCCTTCCGGTTTTTAGTCATCCGCTCGATGCTGGTGAAGCTTGGCAATTCCTGTTGCACCTGGCTGGCGACCCATTGCGCAAAGAGCTGGCATTGATCGTACGAATATTTTGCGCCCAGCGGAATATAAATGTGCAGGCCTGTGGAGCCGGAGGTTTTGCAATAACTTTTAATGTCCAGCGAATCCAGCAACTGCTTGATAACGAGTGCAGTTTCTATCACTTGTTCGAATGTGTTGGTTGTGTCCGGATCAAGGTCGAGCAGGCACCAGTCGGGGTTGTCGGGTTTATTGGTGCGGCTGTTCCAGGGGTTCATATCAATGCAACCCAGATTAGCCATATAGAGTAATGCAGCTTCATCATTGCATATCATGAAATTCTTTTCCTGTTCTTCGTCATTGGAGGTGTAAGGAAATGTTTCTACCCAGGCCGGCACTTTACCTGTAACATCTTTTTGATAAAAACTTTTGCCGTCGATCCCATTCGGATAGCGGTTCAAAGACAACGGCCTCTTTTCCAGGTAGGGCAATATGAAAGGGGCTATCTGATAGTAGTAGTTGATGAGATCCCGCTTGGTGATTTTTTCCTGATGCCAGAAAATCTTGCTCAGGTTTGAAAACTTCACCTCATTACCATTGATTTTCCTAACCTGCGTCTCGTCGGTTGGATTAAGCAGCGTTTTACGTTTCGATTTTGCAGGCTTTGGAATAATTTCATCTTTTTTCTCCGACTTTTTGGCAGACTTAGCTTCCGGTTTCTTCTCCTCGTCAACCACTTGCTCGGTAGGCTGCTCGATCTCACGGACCACGTCTTTCGCCTTTTTGTCTTCCCGCATTCCCTCAAATGACGGATGCCTGAATACGCCGTCCGAAGTCACTTCTGTAAAACTTACTTCACAAACAAGCTCCGGTTTAAGCCAGGTTGCATTTGCCTTCGGCGGATTGGGCCGGAAACGGGAAGGTTTGTTATAATCCGGCGTTTCTTTGAATGGGCTGTTCTCTGTTTCCAGCGGTTTGAAGAGTTCCAGCATTTCCTTTTGCTGCTTATCCTTAAAACCAGTCCCAACCTTTCCCACATACTGCAGAACGCCTTGGTCATACGCAGCAAGAAGCAGCGCACTGAAATGCTTCGACGTGCCTGCATTACGGGTATAGCCCGCAATGATCACTTCCTGCCGCTTGTTAACCTTGATTTTAAGCCAGTCATTGGTCCGCAGCCCTGCAAGATAAGGGCTGTCGGATCGTTTAGCGATAATGCCTTCCAGGCCCATTTCCCGTGCTGCCTCAAAAAAAGCGGTTCCCTCCGAAGCAATACTGTAACCAATCCGGACCGGACTGTCCTCTGTAACAATGCTTTGCAGAATGGCTTTCCGCTCGGTCAGAGGCAAATGCATCAGGCTTTTACCTTCATACCAAAGAATATCGAACACATAGTAAATCAATTCTCCGTCCGCCTCGCTCCGCCAGTTTTGCAGAGCGCCAAAATCCGAATGGCCTTTTTCATTGATCACAACAACCTCACCATCCAGCACAGCATTGATTTTCCAATCGCAAAGGCCTTCATGGATGGGATAGAACTTGTCATTGAAAGATTTTTTATTGCGTGATTTCAGCTCTGTAACACCTTTATTCATGTAGGCAATGGCGCGGTAACCATCCCATTTTACCTCGTATTCCCAACCGGGATCATCGAAAGGCCCGTCCACGAGCGTAGCGAGCATGGGCACAATGTCCTCAGGGAATTGCGCTTTTTTACCTTTCTTCAGAAGCGCTGCGGCACTTTTTTCGTCGGATTTATCATCCTTTTCATTTGCTATATATTCGTCGATCGGAGCGGCTTCGTCTTCCTTATCTTTCTTTTTTTCGGCTTTGTCAGCCTTCTTTTTGTCCGCTTTCGATTCTCCGTAAACGTTGTCTGTGGTCGCTTTTATTCCTTCCAGTGTTTTGTTTGAGATAACCGATTTGTCTTTTTTCGTAATGTCCGCGTCCGAGGCAAATTTATCCCTGTGCTTAATGAGCAGCCAGGAGTTCTCTGACATGCCTTTTGTTTTGACCAATGCAAATTCACCTTTCAGTTTCTTGCCTTTCATTCTGATCTTCACGGAGCCGGAGGCAAGTTCCTTGAGTAGTATTTTTTCTTTCTCTTTCTTTGTTTTTGCTTCTTCCAATGGCTCATAAGTACCTTCATCCCAAACCATTACGGTTCCTGCGCCGTAGTTGCCTTTCGGGATTATGCCTTCAAAGTCTTTATAATCATAAGGATGATCCTCCACCATCATGGCCAGCCGCTTCGTTGCGGGGTCCAGCGATGGGCCTTTGGGGACCGCCCAGCTTTTCAGCACACCATCCATTTCCAGCCTGAAATCATAATGGAGCCTGGACGCATGATGTTTCTGGATGACAAAAATGAGTTCTTCCGAATCAGCTTTACCGCCTTTTGGTTCAGGTGTTTTTTCAAATGAACGTTTCTCGTTGTATTTGGTCAGGCTCATGATTTTAATAGTTTAATTGAACGTTAGTCTGTCAGCTCGGCGACAAGCTCTTTTAATTTCGCGCCGTTTCGGAGTGCATGACCGCCGACGTCGTTGTTAAAAAAGGCCCAAACCTCGTGGCCCTGCTTAACCCACTCGCCGAATTTCAGTGCATATTCTTGCAAGGTCTCAATTGAATAAGAAGAGCTATATAGCGATTCCGGGCCGTGAAAGCGGATAAATATGTCTTTGGCAGTGATTTCTTCATAATAAGGAAACTTCTCGGATTGCGCAAAAACGAGGGTTACCTTATGTCTTTTCATCAGTTTGAGGCTCTCATCGGAGAACCACGATTCGTCCCTTACCTCCATGGCAAAGCGGTATTCACTGTAATTGCTTCGAAGTAATTCATAAAATGGCCTGACAACCAAGTCGTTGAACTTTACATTATCAGGCAGCTGGATCAGCACAGGACCCAGGTGTTGTTTGACGGGTTCAAAAATGTTGAAAAAGCGCTGTAAGGGTTCTTCCGGGTCATGGAGCTTCTTCATATGACTCAGATAACGGCTCATTTTAGGACAAAAAAGAAAATCATCAGGCACCATTGTAATCCATTTCAGGACTGTTTCCTGGGTGGGCAGTTTGTAAAAGCTGCCATTCAGCTCGGAAACGGAAAAGTGGTTTGCGTAGAAAGAAATGTAATCGGTCGGCTTCATTTCATTTGGATAAAAGATCCCTTTCCAATGCTTATAGCTCCATCCGGAAGTCCCAATATGTATGCGATCCGTTGCTTTCATAACGTGATGATGTGGGAACGATTGAATAAAATAATCATACCGACTTGACCCTGAGCGCTGGCAGGAATGGTTTTTTCGTTGTTGGTTGCTTACCAAATCAATTTATGATGAGCGTTATTGATATTCTGGGCGAACAGGAGGAAACTTTGGGAACTGCGGAAGACCTTCGTGAAGAGATCATTGTTGAAAGTTTGCAAGAGGAGCTTTCAGGAAGTTTGGTTAAAATAGAATTTGAAACTTCCATGGGACTTTGCAGGGGTTATTACCATTCCGGTGAGTTGGGCCATGAAGAAGTAAATATGGAAGAAGCGTCAATGGAGATTCTAAAAGCGCTATTCCCCGCTTGCAATGGTGTTTTTGTGCATCAGGCAAACCGCGATTGGGTTGAGATCAGTCTTGCTGAGCATATAAGCGGTTTTCCTGAATACAAACTTTATAACCGCGTTGTTTCAGGAGGGGCAGCATAGCTTCACAGCCGAATTCGGCAGGTTTGCGTAAAAAAATGTCCGTCAAATCCTCAATTATTTCGAAATTGGGACATTGAGTTACGCCAAGCCGTTATTTTATGAAGGATATCACCGTTGGAGATCTGAAAGCCATCAAGGTTTTTCAGGATGTGCCCGACGATCAGCTGCAATGGATGATCGACAGAAGCAAGCATTACGAATTGCCGGAAGGCGAATTTATGACATCGCCAGGCGAACCGCTGACCGGCACCCATGTAATTTTTTCCGGCCGGATTGAGTTATACCGCATTCAAAACAATGCAAAACTATTCATTGCAGAGCTGCTTCCCGGCACTATAACCGGGTCCCTGCCGTTTTCGAGAGGAAAAGTAGGCGTGGCTTATGGGCAATGTACAGAATTGACGCAGATCATGACATTCCCGGTTGAGCTGATGCGCGAATTGATCATTTCGCATTATGAGCTTACCCAGGCGCTGGTGATCGTCATGACGTCACGCGTGCGCGAATTCACGGAATTGGAGCAGCAGAATGAGAAAATGATGGCGCTTGGGAAATTGTCAGCTGGCCTCGCCCATGAGCTTAATAATCCCGCTGCGGCGATTGTAAGAGGTTCTGTTTCTTTGAAAAAACACCTTTTGTTGCAGCCGGGAGCATTCAAAAAGCTGATCTCTATCCACCTTTCTCCCGAAGAAATAGAGCTCATCAATGAGAAAATGCTTCAAATCATGGCTACAAAGGACAGGCCGGTGATGAGCATGATGCAGCGTTCTGAGCGTGAGGACCAGATCCTGGATTGGCTTGACATGAACAGCATTGGAGAATGCGACGACATTGCCGAAAATATTGTAGAATTTGGCATCACCGAGGATGATCTGGAAGAACTCAAAAGCAAAATCAACAAAGATGATTTTTCCCCGATCCTGCTTTGGATCAACAACAACCTGACCACCGAGCGGATGGTGGCCGACATTCAGGAAGCGTCCAAAAGGATCGCTGATCTGGTGGGATCGGTGAAGACATTCACGCACATGGACAGGGGCGGGGAAAAAGAAGTGATAGATATTCACGTCGGCATCAAAAATACGCTCACGATGCTGAATTATAAGTTGAAAAAAGCTAATATTAAAGTTACAGAAGAGTTTGATCTCAGCCTGCCGCATGTTAAGGTGATGGTAGGCGAGCTCAATCAGGTCTGGACGAACCTGATTGACAATGCAATAGATGCGCTGGAAAACCAGCCTAATCCCGAACTGCGGATCATTACACACCGCGATAAGGAGTTTGTAAAAGTCTCCATTTGTGACAATGGTCCCGGCGTTCCGGCTGAGATTAAGAATAAAATCTTCGATCCTTTTTTTACAACAAAGTCAGTTGGAAAAGGGACGGGATTGGGCCTGGACGTGGTCATCCGCATTATAAAGCAGCACCACGGCTCGGTAACATTGCACAGTGCGCCGGGTAAGACGGAATTTTTAGTTTGTTTTCCTATCAATAATTAATTTAGATTTCTTTTTACCCTTTAACAGCAGTCTACTATGGGTTTGCCCATTATATTTTCAATTGACGACGATCCACAGGTTTTGCGGGCCATCAGCCGCGACCTGAAAGCCCAATATAGGGACAAATACCGCGTACTGAGCACTTCTTCCGTTAGCGAAGCCATGGAAAGCCTGGTCGAACTTCAGAATAAAGGCGAGGAAGTGGCCATATTTGTTTCAGATCAGCGCATGCCGGAGATGCAGGGCGTTGATTTTCTGGAAAAAGCAATGGCTATTTTTCCGTTCGCCAAAAGGGTTTTACTGACCGCTTACTCAGATACAGATGCGGCCATTAAGGCGATCAATGACGTACAGCTGGATTATTACCTGATGAAACCCTGGGATCCGCCCGAAGAAAAGCTGTATCCCGCTATCGACGAATTACTGCACGACTGGCAGGCTAATTACCGTCCTGACTTTACGGGCATTAAAGTGATAGGTTATCAGTTTTCTCCTAAGTCACATGAAATCAAGGATTTTCTTGCAGGTAATCTTGTTCCGTATCAATGGATGGATGCCAGTTCGAGTGATATAGGCAAGCAGATCATCAAAACCAACGGACTTTGCCCGACGGACTTTCCAACAGTAATTTTCGAAGATGGGACACTTCTGAGAACGCCGTCTTTACTGGATGTTGCTTCGCATATCGGATTGAATGCAAAGGTGAAGCTGCAAGTTTATGATGTGGTCATTATCGGTGCGGGCCCGGCAGGGTTGGCAGCATCCGTATACGGCGCATCGGAAGGTTTAAGTACTTTATTGATCGAGCGAAAAGCGCCTGGTGGCCAGGCTGGTACGAGTTCAAGGATTGAAAATTACCTTGGTTTTCCAGCAGGTTTGAGCGGGTCAGAATTGACCAGGAGGGCCATTACGCAAGCCACACGTTTTGGAACAGAATTCCTTTCGCCCCAGTCGGTGAAGGAGATCAAATTGAAGGATCAGTACAAAACCATTGTGCTGGAAGACGATACGGAAATCAATGCGAGAGCGGTCGTAATTACAACCGGCGTTGACTATCGCAAGCTTGAAACCAAAGGAATAGCGGAGTTTACGGGAAAGGGCATTTACTATGGCGCTGCCAGCACAGAAGCCAGTTCCTGCGGTAACAAGGATGTTTACGTCCTCGGCGGAGGTAACTCGGCGGGCCAGGCAGCCATGTATTTATCCAAATTCGCCAAAAACGTTTACATTATCGTCCGTAAGAACGATCTCACTTCTTCAATGTCGTCCTATCTTATCGACCAGATCAAAAACACAGATAATGTCTCGATCCTGGGTTGTACGGAAATTGTGGAAGCAAAAGGGGACGAGCATTTGGAGGCTTTAAGATTGGTTGACCTCAATTCCTCGGAAGAGCGCGAGGTTCCGGCCGATGCGCTGTTCATTTTCATCGGGGCGAGACCTTATACGGATTGGGTTGGTTTACAGATCATTAAAAACAACAAAGGATTTATAGAGACCGGCCGCGATATGAAGAGTCACGAGAATTTCAGGCAGGTCTGGAAAATGCAGCGTGACCCTTATTTGCTCGAAACCAGCTCTCCCGGCATTTTTGCCGCAGGCGACGTACGTGCCGGTGCCATGAACCGTGTCACTTCGGCAGTCGGAGAAGGTTCTATGTCGATTAGTTTTGTTCACCAATATTTAAGTGAAGTATAATGGATCAGGTTTGTCAACACATTAAGGAAATCACCGAAATCAAAAAAGAGGCTGCTCACGTATGCGAGGAATGCGTGAAAGTGGACGGCAGATGGCTGCACCTGCGGACCTGCCAGACCTGCGGCGCAACATTATGCTGTGACAGCTCGCCTGCAAAACACATGACGCAGCATTATCACCAAACCGGCCACCCCGTTGCCAGCTCGGCGGAGCCCGGCGAACAATGGCTTTGGTGTTACAAGGATGAATCATTTGTCGAATACAATTAAGCATTGAAATTTCGGGATTGAATTTTGTAACTTCGTTTATGGAAAAACCGACTTCAATCCCGGAATTTTATAAAGACACTTCACAGCTGATCCCCGAGCCAGTCCAGAAGGAGATCGGCCATTTTAACATTTTCCGGACGGAGGATCTTTTCAGGGATTCCAAGCCGAAAGCAGTTCCTTACAACCGGCGGGCTTACTATAAGATCAGCCTCATCCTGGGCAGGAACCGGGCTGAGTACGCGGATAAAGTCATTGATATTGAGCATAATGCATTATTTTTTGCTACGCCGCAGATTCCTTATAACTGGCAGCCCCTGGACGATAAGCAGTCCGGAATGTTCTGTATTTTCTCGAAAGATTTTCTTACCCAAAACAACAGCGGGATCTTGTTAAAGGATCTGCCTGTTTTCAAGCCGGGAAATGTTCCCATTTTCTTTCTCAATGATGAGCAGCTTGCGGACGTAAAGCACATTTTCAGTAAAATGTTCAAAGAGGTTTCTTCCGATTATGCATTCAAATATGATCTGCTGCGTAATTATGTGCTTGAACTGATCCATAGCGGGCAGAAGTTACAGCCGGCAACAGGTCTGTTTAATGAAACCAATGCGCATAAGCGCGTTTCTTCCCTTTTTATTGAGCTGCTCGAACGCCAGTTTCCTATCGAACCGCCGCACCAGAAACTCATGTTTCGTTCGGCAAAGGATTATGCGGATCAGCTGGCGATCCATGTCAATTATCTCAATAAGGTTTTAAAGCTGGTAACGGGCAAAACCACGACGGAACTCATCATTGAGCGCATTATCAAAGAATCCAAGATCTTGCTGAAACACACAGACTGGAACATTTCCGAGATCGCGTACAGCCTCGGATTCGAGGAACCTTCACACTTTAACAACCTCTTCAAAAAACACACAACATTAAGTCCGCGTGCGTTTCGCATGTGAGATTTGATTTTTGTAAGTTTTGATTTGAAACCGGCAAGCTTCCCTTTGCTGCATGGCATAACTTTGTTCCATCGAAAAATCAAAATAACAAAAAGATGGAACAAGGAAATAAAATAGCGCTGATAACAGGCGCCAGCAGAGGATTGGGGAAAAATATGGCGCTCAATCTCGCTCAGCAAGGAACCGACATTATTGTCATATATCGCAGCAAGGAACAGGAAGCGCTTGAAGTTGTGAAGACGATCGACGCCATGGGCAGAAAAGCCGTCGCTATGCAGCTTGATACGGCGAACACAAAGCTTTTTGATACATTTTTTACGGATCTTCAATCCGTTCTGGAAACTACCTGGAACCGGAAAACTTTCGATTTTCTGATCAATAATGCAGGCATTGATGCCAATTCTAAATTTACTGATACAACAGAGGAGGATTTCGACGCTTTAATGAACGTGCATTTTAAAGGCGTTTATTTTCTGACCCAGAAAGCATTGCCTTACATTGCAGACAATGGCCGTATTATCAACCTTTCCACTGGGCTAACCCGTTTTGCAACACCGGGTTACGCGGCATATGCATCTATGAAAGGCGCTATTGAAGTGTTAACCAAATATCTGGCGAAAGAATTGGGACACAGGGGCATTACAGTGAATATCGTCGCACCCGGGATCATTCACACCGACTTCACTGAACGAGCATTTAAGGCGCACGAGGGATTGGAGGCTCAGATTAATTCCATCACTGCATTGGGCCGGGTAGGAGAGCCGCAGGACATTGGCGCGGTGGTTGCGTTCCTTTGCACCGAAGGCGCCCGCTGGATCAATGCCCAGCGGATCGAGGCCTCGGGTGGGATGAACCTTTGATGTTAAATCTTCTTACCGGCTAGTTTCAAATGCAGGTCAATATCATTCTTGATGACTGCATCGTCTGGCAACGCAGGATCGGTGGCGTAGGTGATACCCCATTTGGTCCTGTCTATTTTTAATTTAGCTTCTACTTTGAGATTATCTCCATTCAAGTCAATTTTGGCAGGAAATGAAATGGAATGCATGATTCCCAGCATCGTTAGATTTCCGGTTACCAGTTGATTCGCGCCTGCAATTACATTCTCACCACTTCCGTTGAAAGATGCGACGCCTGTAATGTTGAACTTTACTTCCGGGTGAAGCGCCATATTAAAGAAGTCCGGGCTTTGTAAATGGTGCACCAGCGCATGCTTCAATTCCTCTGTCGGCAGGTTAAAGTTGACGATAGAGGCTATCGGAATGGTGAAAGAACCGCTCTTGACCTGTCCTTCACGAATGACCAGGCTTTCACTTTTGATGGCAATGGAACCTTCATTGAAATACTCATTTCTGAGATATCCCTTCCATTCTGCAACGGAGACGGATTCATCGAGCTTGAAGTTTGTTGATTGCACATCGTGATCTGCGCAACCGAATGCAATTGAAATTGAGGCTAATAGACTAAAAAGTTGCTTTTTCATTGTTGTTTTTGTTTTGCTTGCTTGATCATGGCTTTGATTAGTGATGCAAAACTAAGACGTGCACGCACGGAAGCGCCTACGCAAAACGGAGTAAAACCTACGCAAGACGAATTATCCGTAATTGATCTTGGAATAGGTATTCGTTTGAATAAATGTGATATTTACAGGGAGGAACCAGAACTAAATCCCCTGTAATGTCAGTAAAAGGGCCTATAATATTGATTGAAGACGATTCCGATGACCAGTTTCTGCTTAAAAGCATCGTGGAGGAATTGCAGATACCAAACCCGATTATTTTCTTTTCAAATGGTCTGGAAGCATTGCTTTTCCTGGAAACGACCACAGAGCAGCCGTTCATCATTTTCTGTGATATCAACATGCCGGTTATGAACGGGCTGGAACTCCGCCAGCGCATTGAGCAGAATGAGTATTTAAAGAAAAAGTCGATCCCATTCGTGTTTTTGAGCACGGCCGACAATCCCCACATTATATCCGTAGCCTACGAAGCCACGATCCAGGGATTTTTCAAAAAAGAGAACAGTTTTGAAGACCTGAAAAAACGGATCAGGATTATTTTCGAATATTGGCAAAGCTGCCTGCACCCGAATAATTACGTATAGCGCAAGCAGCATTCAATGCGAGGCGTCTATTTCACCCAAAGACTATCCGTGAAATAGTGTTTGCAATCCAGGAAGTGTTCGATCACTTTGAAGCCATTATTTTCTGCCGTTTCTTCGATTTCTTTTAATGTATATTTTTTAGACAATTCTGTACGGATCAGCTCGTTCTGCGCGAAGTCGTAGCATTTGTCGATGCGTTGCAAATGTATTTTCTGCGCCGCCAGACTTACCAGATAGCTCCTCACCTCGCCGTTGATAGGGTTATAGTGGGAATAGAAGTCAAATTGATTGGTTTTTATGTTCCCGCCCAGTTCGCGATTGATCCGCGTGAGGAGATTCATATTGAATGCTTTGGTAATGCCTTGCGGATCATCATAAGCGTTGCGGATTGTAGCCGGGTTTTTCTGTAAATCGAAGCCTGTCAGCAATTTGTCTCCTGGCTTCATGCTTTGGTTGAAGCTGGTGAGCAGATCGTTCACCTCATCTTTTTCATAATTCCCGATGTTGCCTCCCAGAAAAAGAAACAAGCTGGGCGTTTCGGAAGAAGCCAGCTCCTCAATCATGGAAAGGTAATTCCCGATCATCGGTTTGATCTGTAAATCAGGCAGATGGTCGAGCATATTGGCTTCCAGCTCCTCTATGGCTTTTGCGGAAATATCAATTGGCACATAAGAAAATTGCACCCCGTTTTCAACCAGCGTTTTAAGCAATTGGCGCGTCTTGATGCCATCACCAGCCCCGAACTCCACAATGTTAAAAGGCTGATCAAAGTTTAGCTTTTCGATGATCTGATTTCCCTGCAAAGACAAAATTTCAAATTCACAGGCCGTAGGGTAGTATTCAGGCATTTTCATGATATCCTGAAAAATGACGCTGCCTATATCATCATAAAAATATTTGGAAGAAATGTGCTTCAATGGCGCCGAAAGGCCTTTGTGTATATCTTTTGCGAATGTATTGTCCGACATAATGTTGTGTTGATTCAATTACTTCACCAGCCTGATGCCCGTGTATTGCCAGCGTTCGTGTGCTTGAAAAAAGTTTCGGTAAGTTTTGCGGCTATGCTCAGGTGAGGTAGCAACAGATGCTCCACGGAGCACCATTTGGTTAATCATAAATTTGCCGTTGTATTCGCCCACAGCGCCCGGCGCCTTCGAAAAGCAAGGATAAGGCAAGTAGGCGCTATTTGTCCATTCCCAGCGCTTGCCCCATTGGAACTGATCCGATGCAATTTCCCACTCCGCTTCTGTTGGCAACCGCATGCCTCTCCATTGTGCGTAGGCCGAAGCCTCATATAGGTTAATGTGGCTCAGGATCGCTTCCGGGTTCACTGGCTGTAATCCGTCCAGCGTATAGTAATGCCACGCTCCTTTTATTTTGTGCCAATACATGGGAGCATTGATCGCATGGTCGTTGACCCACGACCAGCCTGCATCCAGCCACAGGTTAAAATCCTGATAACCGCCCGCTTCCATAAATTCAATGTATTCGGCATTGGTAACCAGTGCTTTGGAAATTTCAAAATCGTGCAGATACACTTTATGCCTTCCCAGTTCATTATCAAAGCAAAAGCCGGAACCGTTGAACCCTATCTCGTAAACGCCCTCCGAAATCTGTGCAAATCCTGATTCTTCATTAACGTCATTCATCAGATTGTGGCCCGATTTGTAAACCGGAAACAAGGGATTATGACCCAGGATATATTTAATGTCGGTAACGAGCAGTTCCTGATGTTGCTGTTCGTGGTGTAGGCCCAGTTCTACCAGCGTTAATGCTTCGGGATCTGTTAATGTTTCGAGCAGCTCCGACATATGACGATCCACATGTTGCCGGTAAGCATACACATTTTTGGTCGTCGGGCGTGTAACATTTCCCCTGTCGGTGCGCAGGGTGCGTTCGCCTACATTGTTATAATAACTATTGAAAAGATAGTTGTAGTCGTTATCAAAAACCTGGTATCCGGGGTGGAAAGGTTTGAGGATGAATGTTTCAAAAAACCATGTTGAATGCGCCAGGTGCCACTTCGGCGGACTTACAAACGGAACAGGCTGCGGGACATAATCTTCGGTTTCAAGAGGCTCACAAATCGTTTCCGAATGTTGCCTAACACGATTGTATGCTTCACTTATGGCGGTGGTTGTCAGCGGATACATATTCTTTTAAATCTGTAATAGTTCTTATATTCAATGATTGTGCCTGTTCTTTGCGCATCATCAAAGCATAGGCATTATTGAAACCGATCGGTTTGAGCCATTGCAGGTTATACTGCTCGTCAAAGCCTTTTTGAACGTAACTAAAAACCTTCTCACGACTGCCTGCAAGTGCTGCCAGGTCGTTTTTCGAAGGTTTCAGGATTACCAAAAGCCCCGTTCCTGTGTATTCAGGATACATATCGATCTCGTTATTGGTTAATGCATCAAAACAGATCTTTGTTCCGCCAAGTCCCGTTTTTGTTTCAACTTTTAAATCCGTATTCCCTTCGATCAGCGCTTTGTACATGTTGATCAGAATGTATTGCTCGGCAAAGATTTTGGAGCCCAGCCGGATCGTGCCTTTGTTTCCGTTTCGGGGCTTCTTGTATAGGTTATTGGTCAAAATAAAGTCGTGAGCCACTTTTTCGGGACTTTGTTTCAGATAATCAACCCGGTAATTCAGATCGGTCATAATCGAATCGTTGATCTTTCCGGACAAGAGATTCAATGCACTTTCCAATTCAGGATATTGAAGCAAAACCTCTTTTCTAACCAGTGGAGAGGCGTAATAGGGCGGAAAAATGCGTTTATCGTCTTCGAGTGTAATAAGGTTGTATGCTTTAAGCCTTCCGTCCGTGCTATAACCGCTGATGACATCGATTTTCTTCTCATATGCCGCCTTGTACATTACCGCATCGCTGATTACAACGGTCGGCATATCCAGTTTGTATTTTGATTTTAAACCAAGATAACCATCTTCACGCCCCATGAACTCCGGTGTAAAGCCACCCAGAATTTTCGCATCAGCATAAGGAAATATGTAGAAAGAGGACAGTAAAAGCAGTAAAACCGGCAGAATAACGGACACTTTACGCATCTTCCTGACATTCGCTCTCTGAACCAAAGACAGCAGCATATCAAAAAATATGGCGAGCAATGCGGCCGGGATTGCGCCGGCCAGGATCATGTTGGAATTGTTCAATGCAATGCCTCCGAAAATAAATTCACCCAAACCGCCCGCTGCAATGTATGCTGCAAGCGTCGCAACGCCCACATTAATGACCGTCGCTGTGCGAATCCCCGCCAGGATCACCGGCATAGCAAGCGGAAGTTCCACATTAAACAAAACTTGCCAGCTGCTCATGCCCATCCCACGGGCGGCTTCCGTTACGGCCGGATTCACGCCGCGAATTCCCGTATAAGTGTTCCTGATGATGGGGAGCAACGCATACAAAAACAACGCAGTAATCGCCGGAAGCGCGCCGATGCCCAGCAGCGGGATCATAAAGCCAAGCAATGCGATGCTTGGAATGGTCTGCAACACGCCCGCAATGCCCAGGACGAGCCATGCCGCCTTATTTCGCTGCGCGATCCAGATTCCCAGCGGGAGTCCTATCACGACGGCGATCAGCAAGGAAATACATGTCAACCCAACGTGCGCAAGCGTCTGGCTCCAAAGTTTATCGGATTGCTGGGCCATGAATTCCCAGAAGCTTTGCTGCACTTCCATTAAATCTGCTGTTTTAACTTTTGGTAAGCTTCCTGAATGTTGGAAGTCGTGAACAACTTTAATGTATTGGCAGCCTGATTACGAACAGCCAATGCTTCATTTCCGGATTTTGAAAGGCGCTCCATCCCCGACCATAAGCTCATGCCAGCATTCACCTCGGCATTAGGCGCATTCTGCACGCTGTTATGCACAGCGAAATCGGCACTAGTAACCACATCCCAAATGTCCTCAAAGGTGACTGCGCTCAGTTCGAGAAACAAGCGCTGGTGATCAAAGAATGTCCGGGCAAATGTATTCGCGGGTTTCAGGATCAGCTCTTTTGCGGTTCCGGCCTGGACGATTTTGCCTTTGTCCATTAAACAAATGCTGTCTCCGAGCTCAAATGCTTCCTGCACATCGTGCGTGACGAGCACAATGGTTTTTTGTTTCAATTCAGGCAATTCCAGAAATTCCTTCCGCACGCCAGCCCGCGTAATCGGGTCCAGCGCGCCGAAAGGCTCGTCCATTAATAAAACCGGCGGGTCAGAAATAAGCGCACGCGCAATGGCGACACGCTGCTGCTGGCCGCCGCTCAGTTCATCCGGATATTTGTGGCCGAACGTTTCCAGCGGAAGCTTCAACTGGTTCAATAACTCCTGGGCTCTTTTGCGGGTTTTGGCCTTATCCCATTTCAATAATTTAGGAACAATCGATACATTTTCCTCAACAGAATAATGCGGGAAAAGACCATTGCTCTGGGAAACGTAACCGATTGTACGTCTGAGCAATTCCGGTTGCTGATCAAAAATATTCTTGCCATTGATGGAAATAAAACCGCCCGACGCATCGATCAGGCGGTTAAGCATCTTCAATGTTGTGGTCTTTCCGCATCCGCTGGTGCCCAGCAAAACCATGGTTTCACCTTCTTTTACTTCAAAAGAAATGTCATCAACTGCCCGGATATCATTAAAAACTTTGCTAATGCGTTCGGCAATGATCATGAGTTTACTGTTCCAGCGTCATGAAAAGATTGTTCAGCGATTCCGCGTATGTCGGGTGCGCAAAAACGCCGTTCATCAGGCGGTCGTACGTAACATGTCCCATCATGGCCATTTGCAGAATGGTAACGATCTCTCCGCCTTGTTCGGCCAGGACCGAGGCGCCCAGGATCTGTTTCGTTTTGGCGTCGATCACCGCTTTCATCATCCCGCGTTCGTCGCCGGTTTCAATGGAGCGTGCAACGCTGTCATTTTTCATCGTCGCTACAAGTATGTCGAGCCCTTGCTCGCGCGCTTCCTGTTCCGTGATGCCCACGCGGCCCAACTGCGGATCGATGAACATGCAGTAGGGGACGAGTCTGTCTTTTGTGGATGCATTTCCATTGCTGATAACATTCTCGCTGATAATGCGGTAGTCGTCGTATGAAATGTGCGTAAATGCCGGGCCACCTTTCACGTCTCCCAATGCATAAATGCCTGCCGCAGACGTTTCCAGCTTATCATTCACTTTTATATAACCCTTTTCGTCGACGTCCACACCGGTTTTGTCGAGGCCAAGCTCTTTTGTTTGCGGCCTTCTGCCCGTTGCAACAAGGATATGCGAGGATTCCATCACGGTTTCCTTGCCGTTTTCATCCACCGTCACGGCAATATGATCTCCATTTTTAGTAATTGATTTCGCTTTGGTGTTTGTAAGAACCTGAATGTCTTCCTCTTTCAAAACCTTGGTAACTTCCTCCGCAATGTCTGCATCTTCCTTTTTCAGGATCCGCCCTGATGGCTCTATGATGGTCACTTTGCTTCCGAATCGCTTGAACATTTGTCCGAATTCCAGTCCAATATAGCCACTGCCGAGCACGAGTAAATGTTCGGGAATGCTGTCGAGTTCCATGATACTGGTGGAAGTCAGGTAATCAACACTTTCAATGCCATCGATCTTTGGAACAGAAGGTTTTTCCCCTGTATTGATGAAGAATTTATCCGCAGTAAAAACAGCTGTTCCGCCATCATTCAATGTGACAGTGATCTCCTTATTGCCTGAAAATGTTGCGGTTCCATAAAACAGGTCCAGGTTTTTTGTTTCCTGGATGCTTTTCTCGGAACTGCTGCGCATGCGGTGCACAATGTCGTCCTTACGCTTTATGATAGCTGAAAAATCAACATAAAAATGATCGGTAATAACGCCTAAGCTTTTATTGTGATAGACAGACCACGCTGCTTTTGCAGAAGCGATCATTGCTTTGGTAGGGGAGCACCCATCGTTCACGCAAGTCCCGCCGACCCATCTTTTTTCTATTAATGCTGTTTTTAAGCCAGACTCGGCTAATTTTCTGGAAAGGGGCGTTCCGGCTTGTCCGGAACCGATTACTATGGCATCGTAATGTTGCATAGAGGCGGTGTGTTAATGGGATGTAAGATTTGAAAATGCAATTACACCAAATAACAACAAAAGCGTGCCGTCGGGACACGCCTTTTGCAATATATTCCGTCAGATTTTAAGAAAAGTAAGCCCGCGAATTTTCCTTGTCAATATTGATCTGTCGAACCAGCATATCCAGGCTTTCGAATTTTTGCTCCGGACGCAGGTAATGCAGCAGTTCCAGTTTTAGATCTTCGCCGTAGATTTCTTTATCAAAATCAAATAAGTTGGCTTCGATCGTCCGCATGGTTCCGTCCACGGTAGGCCGTACGCCAATATTCAGCATGCCCTTGAATTTTTCACCGTCGTAAGTTGCTTGAATGACGTAAACGCCGTTCATCGGGATCAGCTTATACGACTCGTGCAAATGCACATTCGCTGTCGGGAAGCCGATGGTGCGGCCCAGTTGCTTGCCTTTGACCACAGTGCCCGATAGCGTGTATGGTCTGCCTAATAAGCCATTCGCTTCGCCAATATGCCCGGTAACCAAGGCTTTACGTATCCTGGAAGAACTGATGGCAAGATCTTCAATGTCTTCGCGCGGAATTTCTTCCACCTCGAAACCATAGGAAGCACAATTTTCCTGCAAAAACTCAAAGCTTCCCTCGCGGTTGCGCCCGAAACGATGGTCATATCCGATCACCAGTTTTTTGGTCCCGATCTTTTCAACAAGGATTTCCTTAATGTACTCGTGGCAGGATAGCTCTGAGAAGGCACGGGTAAAAGGGACGATCAGCAAATGGTGAATGCCTAGTTCAGAGAACAGCTCAATTTTTTCATCAATGGTCGAAAGGAGTTGCAAACCCTGGCTGTCATCTGAAACAACCATACGCGGGTGCGGCCAGAAAGTAAGCACAACGGTTTCTCCGCCAGACTGTTCACTGATTTCCCGAAGCCGGGAAAGTATTTTTTTATGTCCAAGATGCACACCGTCGAATGTGCCACTTGTTACGACGCCATATTCCAGTTTTTCAAAGGAATCCAGGCTGTGATAAATATTCATTCGTCCACTTCTAACTTCAATTCAAGTCTTTTTTGCTGAATGAAATCGGTAAGATTCCACGCATCCTTCAATTCAAACGCTCCGATCCGGGTCCTGCATAAAGCGCTCATATAAGCGCCACTCCCCGCCAGCTGACCGAAATCGCGAACCATACTGCGAATATAAGTACCTTTTGAACAAATGATCCTAAAATCAACCGAGGGAAAATGCGTGGCGTCAATTTCAAAAAGCGAAATTTCAACATTGCGTTTCTTAATCTCGATCTCTTCGCCGCGCCGCGCCTTCTTGTAAAGCCGCTCGCCATCGACACGCAATGCCGAGTAAATCGGGGGTGTCTGCGCAATGCTGCCTGTTAATGCCAGCCGGGCACTTTCCAGAATTTCTGCGGTAATGTGATCTGTTGGATATTCGGCATCGAACTCGGTTTCCAGGTCGATTGAAGGCGTTGTTTTGCCCAGAACCAATGTCCCTGTATATTCCTTTTCCTGCGCCTGATAGGTGTCGATCTGCTTTGTTTTCTTGCCGGTGCACAATATAAGCAAGCCCGTAGCCAGCGGATCCAATGTGCCGGCATGACCGATTTTTTTGAATTTGCAAGCTCTTTTGAGCTTATTGGCCACGTCAAATGAAGTCCAGGTCAAAGGCTTGTCAATGAGAATGACTTCGCCTTCGTCCGGTATGTTATTTTCGTTATTCAAATTTTGGAATGCGTATTAAATGAAGCGCTTAGACAACGTCCAGCTTGTAGCCTGAGGCAAGCAGCCCTAAAAGGATCAGCCCGAGAATGATGCGGTAATAGCCGAAAACTTTAAAACCATATTTGGTCAAAAAGCTGATAAAGAACTTGATAGCCAGCATAGCCACCACAAATGCAACTGCATTCCCGATCAAAAGCACTTTAATGTCTTCCGCTTGAATGGTGTCGTAGGTTTTCAGCAACTTATAGCCGCCTGCTGCTGCCATAGTTGGCACTGCCAGAAAAAAGCTGAATTCTGCTGCCTGCTTGCGCGAAAGCCCCTGCAACATTCCGCCGATAATGGTGGAAGCTGATCTCGAAACGCCCGGGATCATAGCTATACATTGAAAAAAACCGATTTTAAGCGCATCAAAGTAAGAAATCTCTCTTTCGCGGGTGTTATCGTTGGCAATGCGGTCGATGAAGATCAAAATGATACCACCTACAAGCAGTGAAACGGCAACCACCACAACGTTTTCCAGCATGGCATCGATAAAATCATTGAGTAAAAACCCGATGACAGCAGCCGGAAGAAACGCAACAAATAATTTGAAATAGAAGTCTGTGGTCTGGAAAAAACGCTTCCAGTAAAGCACAAGAACGGATAATATCGCACCAAACTGGATATTAACCGTGAACATTTTAGTGAATTCCAAATGACTGATCCCCATGAAAGAAGAGGCGATGATCATATGGCCGGTAGAAGAAACGGGCAAAAATTCGGTAATCCCTTCAACAATTGCTAAAATAATGGCTTGCCAAATGCTCATGAATTACGGGGTTTACGTAGAATCGCCCAAAACTCGATGATAAAGCCGCTGATGGTCACCAGCGGGCCCAATGTCAATCCCAGAAAGCCGAAACCGAATTCCGTGCTATCGAATGTCATGATCAGGAATCCGGCAAGGATCAATGCAATGCCGATTAACATCGTGGTGTAGTTTGATGTCGAAAATGGAAGTTCGTTTTTTGTGTTGTTCATCAGTTTTGCGATTTACTATGATCTGAACGGTATTGTTTTTTTGAAAAGAATGCCTCAGTAAAGGTCATCCAGGGCCATTCTCAGATAGCGCGTAAGCGATTGGTAAGTGCTGGCTATGCCGATTAAAATGCCAAGAATTAGGACTGTTCCAACCAGGATAATGATCTTGTCATACTCCTGCAACATGCCCAAACCTTCCACATTCCGGACTGCAAGCTGTTGCAAACCAACCAGTAATGCACCGGCCAGAACGCCGCCGATCAGTCCCTGAATGGCGCCACGCATTACGTAAGGACGCTGGATAAAGCCATTGGTGGCTCCTACAAGCTGCATACTACGGATCAGGAAACGCTGGGAATAGATGGCAAGGCGGATGGTGTTGTTGACGAGCAACACGATGATAATCAGCATGATCAATGCAAAGCTGGCCAGGACCACGTAGATTTTGGTGACGTTACGGTTGATGTTATCTGCCAGATCTTCCTGATAAACGACCTCGTAAACGCCTTTGATCTTTTCCAGCTCTTTCTTGATCGCCTGCAATTTGGCTTCTTCGAAGTAATCTTCCTGGATTTTTACACGGTAACTGTCACGCAAAGGGTTTTCGCCCAAAAACGTAACAAAATCTTCTTTCGTCCCTTCGATAAATTCTTTGGCAGCTTCTTCCTTTGAAACAAATGTGATCGGCTTTACTTCCGAAGATGCAAGGACAAATGGTTTCGCCTGGATTACTTTTAATATGGAATCCTGGCCCGCCTGGGTTTCTTCTTTATTCAGAAATACGCGGACCTCAATGTTTTCACGGATAATGGAAACCAGTTTTTTGGATTGGATCACCAGCAGCCCGCAAAAACCGATCAGGAACAATGCAGCCGTGAGGCTCATTACAATCATTGCATTGGGGTAACTTCCAATCTTCTTTTTTTTAGGCATAAGAGCGTAAGGTTTCGCTTAGCAGTTGGTTCAGACTCTGGAATGAACGATGGCAAAAATAAGCATTATAATGGCATATGGGCAGAAACAGCCGGTTTGTTAACTATTTTTAACTTTAACAAAACGGCGCAAACTAGTTTCTCCGGCCCATTTCGTCGCGGATGCTGGCAGCTTTTTCGTAATCCTCTTTCGAAAGTGCGTCGTCGAGCATGCGTTGTAACTCGTCGAATGTAAGGTCACGCAGCTGGTCTTTGGATGATCCCGTTGTTCCCAACGTTTCTTTCACACCATCTTCCTCATCTTCTTCATCCTCTGTTAACGAGCTCGACACAATGCCTGCTTCGGAAAGAATGGCCTCGTAAGTGAAAATAGGAATGTCAAACCGTAAGCCGATGGCGATCGCGTCGGAAGGACGCGCATCGATTTCCACTTCCCGAAGATTATCCGTGCAGACGATCTTGGCATAGAATATGCCCTCTTTCAGGTCCGAGATGACGATTTCTTTTAATGTATAATTCATTCCATCCGCAAACGATTTAAAGAGATCGTGCGTCATCGGACGGTTTGGGACAATATTTTCTATCTGAACGGCAATGGCCTGTGCTTCGAACACACCAATAATGATGGGCAGGCGACGGTTACCCAGCTCTTCGCCCAGAACCAGTGCGAAGGAACCTGCCTGTGATTGGCTTGGAGACAGCCCGAGTATTTCTAACTTGATTTTTTTCACGTTTAAACTAAATGCGCAAGTTTGGTTAACAGTTGTGGTGAATATGCCTGAAAATGTATTCGAAGTTGCAAAAATAATTAACCCGTACTGCATAAAAAAATGAAGTACGGGTTAAGAATGTGCTCATTGACAGCCGGATGGAAATAAAGCGGCTTAATTATCTGATTTTTAAGCTATTTTTTCAAATGCGGCCAGTCAGTATTTATTACAATTAATTTCAATATGCGCAGAAATCGCATTTTTAGAGATTTTTCGCAGCTTCTGTCAGTTTTGGCAGAATTTCGAAAACATCGCCGACGATTCCATAGTCAGCTGCCTTGAAGAAGGGCGCTTCGGGATCCTTATTAATGACCACAATGCATTTGGAACCATTCACGCCGGCCAGATGCTGAATAGCACCGGAAATCCCGCAGGCAATGTAAAGGTTCGGCGCAACTTTAATCCCCGTTTGGCCTATGTGCTCATGATGCGGACGCCAGTCGAGGTCCGAAACGGGCTTTGAACATCCCGTTGCTGCACCCAGTGCATGAGCGAGATCAACCAGCGGCTGCCAATGTTCAGGCCCTTTCATACCGCGACCGCCGGAAACAATAATCTGCGCTTCGGTAAGAGATAGTTCAGAATTGGCTTTCTCAACATTCACAACGGACGCCTTGAAGTCAGCATCACGCAATTGCGGGGAGAATGTCTCCACAACCGCATTGGCGGAAGCGACATCATCCTCATTGATCTCGATGACATTCTTCTTGATTACCAGGATTTTTACATCTGATTTCAATTCGGTTGTAGCAAACGCTTTTCCGGTAAAAATCCCGCGTGTTACTTTAAATGAAGCATTAATTTCAGGCAAAGCTGTAACGCCGGAGACGACTCCCGCTTTCAACTTGGCCGCAGCACGGGCCGCCATGGCATCACCTAAGCCGGATTTGGAAAGAATGATGATTTTGCTGCCTTCCTGTCCGGCCGCCTGCGCCAATGCATCCGCATAGGCAAGGCTGTTTTCGTGCGATAGTTTTTCATCCGAGGCATGCAGGACTTTGACGGCGCCATAGTTTCCAGCAATTTCCAGTGCAGACGCATCCGCTTTGCCAATGGCCAGCACTACCGCCTTATCACCCGTTTTTTCCGCCACTTTTGCGCCGTAAGCCACTGCTTCCAGCGATGTTTTTTTGATAGAACCATTGTCCAGTTCTACATATATAAGGACTGACATTTTCTTTCTGTTTTAATTAATGATTGTTTCAAAAGATCACAACACCTTTGCTTCTGTCTGCAATAGGCGGATCAATGTTCCGGCTTCGCTGGCCGGGATCATTTTGCATGCACCTTTCGGGGCAGGCAGGAAGTATTTTTCCGGCACGGTCATTTCGTCCACGGACACAGGTTCAACCACGGTTAGCGGCTTGGTACGCGCCGTCATAATGCCACGCATATTTGGAATTTTCCATTCTGCAATCGGTTCCTGACAGCCGAGGACGAGCGGCAGAGGCGCTTTCAGGATTTCTTTTCCACCATCGATTTCGCGGCTTATCGTAGCCGAACCGTCTGCAATGTCCAGTTTCATAACCGGGGAGTAGGAAGCGATTCCCAGCATTTCGCCCACCAAGCCATGCACTACACCACTGTTATAGTCAATTGATTCACGGCCCATCAGGATCAGGTCATAGTTGTTTTGCTTAGCAACATCGGCAATCTGAACGGCCACGAAGTAGGAGTCGAGAGGATCTGCATTCACACGGATCGCATCATCGGCGCCGATTGCGAGTGCTTTGCGGATCTGTGGATCGGCGTCGGCTTCGCCTACGTGCAGCACGGTTAATGTTCCTCCGGATTGTTCTTTTAATTCAACGCCCCTGGCCAGCGCGTAATCGTCGTACGGGCCGATGATGTATTGGATCCCGTTTTTATTAAGTCTGGTGTCGTTGTCCGTAAATGTTATCTTAGCGGTTGTATCGGGCACATTGGATATACAAACGAGTATTTTCATGAGCTTTTATTTAGAATTATTGCCTGGTATGAATATAACTTTGTCCGGGCAAATAAAGGGAAATCTTAAATAGTATGCAAGCATAATAATCCATAATGAACACCACTTTACTCAACAATCTGATCAGCTTTTATGAGGAGGATCCCGCCGATCCGTTCAATGTCTATGCCCTTGCCATTGAGTATGCCAAGTTTGATCCGGCGAAAGCTGCGCATTTCTTTGATATCCTTCTCAATGAGCATCCCGATTACCTGGCCACATACTATCACGCTGGTTCATTTTTTGCTGATAATGAAGATGTGGAAAAGGCTGAGGAAATTTATCGCAAAGGGGTGGCCCTGGCGCTTTTACAAAAAAATACCAAGGCACACCAGGAGCTTGTAAGGGCTTATAACAACTTTCTGGACGAAATGGACGACTAACTGATTGCAGCAAAAATTTGCTCATTGACGTAAAATGCCGTACCTTTCATGATTAGTAAGAGTACTACAATCCAGACTGCTTTCGGTAATTACTTCCTCTGCTCAGTTTAGTTTGATTTTTAAGGAGTTCCCTTGATTTACGGGATAGAAAAAATTATTCATTTAATATTATGGAAAAGGAATTATTTATTCCACTTGTGGTAAAGTGGGCACAGGCTCATGGGTTCAAGGATATACAGGCCAATATGGAAGGATTTGAAACACCGAAGTCCTACGAACGGGCCGCCGATAATGCCAAATTTACCCCGGATGTTACAGGCGTAAATATGTTCAACAGGCACTATCTGGAAGTCTCAATGAAAACAGACCAGCTTCGGGGAAGTATCTCGAAATGGAAACTGCTCAGCGAGCTTGCAGGCATGAAAGGTGCTAAATTATATCTGATGGCGCCAAGAGGGCATGTCAGGTTCACACGCGAAATCATAGATCAGTACAACATTCCGGCGGAAGTTGTGAAGATCGATTAAAATAAAAAAGGGATTGTTAGCTTCAACAATCCCTTTTTCGTTTCTATGCCTGCGGATATTTCCATTCTCCCCGGTATTCCCTGCTCAAAAGCTTATTCGCTTCGGGATCACCTTCAATCGTCTCTTTTTCTCCGTCCCAGACGATGCTTCTGCCTAATTTTAGCGAGAGCATGCCCAGCAGCGCTACATTGGTTGAACGCTGCCCGATTTCAATTTCACAAATTGGTGGCTTATTCGTCTTGATGGATTCAATGAAATTGGCCCAAAGTTCTTTAATGTTCTGGTCGTCCGGCTTGTTAAGCCTGGCATCCTCATGAATGATAGGTTTCTTTGGATCTGTTGGGTAAAATGTCCACCCGTCCAGCCAGCCCATATGAAATGTGCCTTCCGTTCCGTAGAAATAAACGCCTACTGCCTGCTGCGGATGTGTTTTCTCTGCATTGTTTGCGGCAAAATTCCGGTGTTCCCATTCCAGCGTAAAACCATCAAAATCATAAACCGCCACCTGATGGTCGGGTGCATCCGTACTGTCCTGGCGGATGGCGCGGCCACCAGTTGAATAGATTTTCTTCGGATATTTTTGTTCGGACCACCACAAAACCTGGTCGAGCCAGTGAATGCCCCAGTCGCCCAATGTTCCGTTGGCAAAATTGAGATAATTCCGGAACCCGCGCGGGTGCATGGTTTTGTTATAGGGCTGTAATTGCGCCGGACCGCAGTAAAAATCCCAGTCGAGTCCCTGCGGCGGTTCCGAATCAGGCGTTTTCTGTCCCGGGCCGCCGCCATAATGTACAAACGCCCGCGCCATGCCTATTTTTCCTGCTTTACCTGATTTCAGAAATTCCATGCCGGAAACATTGTGAGGCGAAACACGCCTGTGCGTTCCTACCTGGACGATTTTCCCGTGCTTACGCGTCGCATTCACCATTGCCCGTCCTTCCTTGATCGTATGCGAAATGGGCTTCTCCACATACACGTGCGCACCCGACTCTATGGCTGCAATGCAGCACAACGCATGCCAGTGATCCGGCGTCGCAACGATCACCACTTCCGGCTTTTCCTTCGCCAGCAGTTCGCGGTAATCCTTATACATTTTTGGTTTGTCCGGCGTGAGCTTGGACATTTCCGCAGCGCAGACTTTGAGCTGGTTATCATCCACATCACAAAGCGCAACCAGTTTGTTTTCTCCCGATTGCAGCGCACAGCGCAGGATATTGGTTCCCCACCATCCCGTTCCGATCAGCGCCGTGCGGTAAGGCGCGGCGCGGCTAATGGCGCTTAGGAGAGGCAGCGATGAAAAGGCAGCACTGGATAGTGCCACACTCGAAAGTGCGGCACCCGCAAGGGCCGACTTCTCTATAAAGTTTCTACGATCCATTTTAATGTTCTTAAACTATTTTTTCGTGAGTTTTTCAATCAGCCAGTTGTTCATGATATCCTTTTCTTCCTGGTAGGTCCAGTGCCCGGTGTCCAGGAAAAGTTTCAGCTCCTTTGGCGCAGTGGTAACATTGTAGGCCGCGTACATGGAAGTAGGAGGGCAGGTTTCATCATTATATCCCCAGATATAAAATCCCGGCACTTTAACCCTTCTGGCGAAATTCACCACATCATAGTAAGCCACCGTCGCCACTTTTTCTTTCGTATTATTCCATTTCACGCCGTTCTTATCAAAATAATGCGGCCATCCGCCCGCGCGTCCGTGCAGGTAACCTGTTACATCGCTCAATGCAGGGTAAAATGCGCCCAGCCATTTCACGCGCGGATCGAGCCCGGCTGTGATGATGGATAATGCACCTCCCTGGCTTCCGCCGGTTACTGCCAGGTTGGTACCGTCATATTGCGGCAGGCTGGTCAGGAAATCGTTGGCACGCACGCAGCCGAGGTAAACCCTTTTATAATAAAACTTATCGCGGTCATCCATATTATAAGCAGGATAACCATTCAAAAGTCCCTGGCCCATATCCAAATACACCGAAGGATCCATTGTCACGGGAATGCCGTGAATGCCGATTTCCAGTGTAATAATGTTGTTCTCGGCAGTGGCTACATCGCCATAGTAAGCTCTCACGCCTGCGCCGGGAACCCTCAGTAATGCAGGATATTTTCCTTCTTTTTTTGGAATGCTCAGAATACCATAAACGCGGACGCCTTTCCGGTTGTTTTGCAGGTTAAGGTGATACACATTCACCTTTTCAGTGCAACGTTCGGGCAGGAGCGTCATTTTTGCGTCCATAGGAACGGCGGCAAGTTCTTGTTTAGCCGTCGCCCAGAATGTGTCGAAATCCTGTGGGTTGGCAACGGTAGGTTCAATTTTTTGAGGGTCAAAACCAGCTGTGGCCAGGCCGCGATATTCGTTTCCGTCCACTGTAACCCATGCAATGCATCTCAGGAAGCCAGGCGTTTTGAGTGTTCCGCCGTCAATGGTCAGTTTGCCGTCAGCGGCTGTTTTGGTTTCCTTAATGGTTGGATCCAATTTTTCCAAACCGATCTCGTAGCGTACAGAAGCATTTTTTACCATATTTCCATTTCTCATCACAGTCACTAGGAATTGCACTTTGTCGCCGGTTTTGTAAGTCCAGTCATCCCGGTCCATGGTAACGATCACTTCCACAGGGCGCCTTGCGGGCTGTGCGATAGCGGTTAATAATGAGAGCCAGAAAAGCGCGGCCAATGGTAAAAAACGATTTTTCATAAGTGGACAGATTTCGTCAATTGAGTTAAAATGATTTCAGCTTGTAACGTAAAAGTGACACGCTGCCGGAATCTTTAATAAAAACAGGATAATTTTTGCGAATTGCAGTAATTTGCTTCTCTTTAATTGCGGCCCTCGGGGCTGGATCAGTAATATTTTAAAAAGCAGATTTTGATCAGGATTAATAAATACATCAGCGAAACAGGTTTTTGTTCAAGGCGGGAAGCGGATAAGCTGGTGGAACAAGGCCGCGTTATGCTGAACGGCAGAACGGCTGTTCTGGGTGATAAGGCTTCGACCGAGGATGAAGTAAAAATTGATGGTAAGCCGCTGAAAGTCAGGAAAGCATCGGTTTATATTGCATTTAACAAACCTGTGGGCATCACGTGCACAACGGAGCGCGATGTAAAGGGAAACATCATTGATTACATCCGGCACCCCGAACGCATTTTCCCGATTGGCCGACTGGACAAACCTTCCGAAGGGCTTATTTTCCTGACCAGCGATGGCGACATTGTGAACAAGATATTAAGGGCCGGAAACAACCACGAAAAGGAATATGTGGTAACCGTCGATAAGCAAATAACGCCTGAATTTGTCGCTAAAATGTCGGCCGGCGTTCCCGTCCTGGGCACGATTACCAAAAAGTGTTACGTCAAAAAGGAAAGCAGCCATTTTTTCACCATTATCCTGACCCAGGGCCTGAACCGCCAGATCCGGCGCATGTGCGAATATCTGGGCTATCGCGTGACGAAACTGAAACGGGTCAGGATCATGAATGTTACACTGGATGATTTGCCCACCGGAAAATGGCGAAACCTGACAGCTGAGGAATTGCAGACGATTAACGCTGCTGTGGAGAGTTCTGTGAAAACAGAGGAAGGTTCATATCTCTCCGGCTGGGAAGAGTAGGTTTAAATTAAACAAAGAAATATTTGTTCGAATTGTCTAAATTTATAATGAAATATTGAAATAAAACCTTTCCCCGGATCTTCATGAAAACCTGGTCTCTGCTTTTCGTACTGCTGTTTTCTGGAAATCTAGTACGCGGGCAGATCAACGATATTTATCGGGTCAAGAACGGCTCTGACGTCACGAAGGTGATACCCTTCACAGAACGTTACCAGTTTGACAAGTTTCAGGACGGGCATGTGCTTTTCCGCAATGGAAAGACCTCCAAAGCGCAAATGAATTACAGTCTGGTTCATGGCGAGGTGTTGTTTATAGACGCCAAAAAAGATACGCTGATGTTCAACGATAATTCGTTTATCAGCAAAATCTTCGTGGGGGATAATCTTTATTTTTTTGCCAAAGGCCATGGCCACGTGCATGCAATCCGGGATTATAGTGGTGTGAGATTGGGTAAAAAGCAGTTTCTGGTCCGGATGGGCAATGAGAAATATGCTTCCTATGAGCAATATTCGGCTACTTCTGCGATTTCGAGTTATTCCTCATTCGTAAATCAAAATGGCAACTTGCAAAATTTGGAGAGTAATGTCAAAGTGATCTTAAAGCGAAGATCCATTTTCTTTTTAATAGATAAAAATGAGCGCGTTATGTTTGCCACGCGGCCCAATCTTCTCAAAATTTATCCCAAAAACAAAAGGAAGCTTAACGAATACCTCCGTGAGAACGAGACCAGTTTCGAGAAAGAAGCAGATCTGAAAAAAGTGCTGGAATTTGCCAGCAGTCTCGAATAACCTTCAAATTAAACGAATTTGGAGACGTATAATGTGGATCGGAGGCTTGGAATGATTTTTTAGCTTTCCCTGAAAACTTATTCTCTATGAAGGAAAACGTCTCCAAGATCCTCGTTTGGGTATTATTACTGATTGCCATTCCAGCTGGTTTGTATTTTGGCAAAACCTTTCTCGCGCCACTTGCTATCGGCGCAGTTCTTTCCATGATGCTCATTCCGATAATGGACTGGCTGATGTTGAAAGGCCTTGCCAAGGGCTGGGCAGTTGCCGGGAGCACGGTAACATTGCTGCTGTTCCTGGTTTTTCTGGGATCGCTGATTACCATTCAGGTTAAGATGATATCCAAGGACTGGCCGGAAATTGAGAAAAAGTCAGTGCAGTATCTGGAAGACGGACAAAAATTTATAGAAGACAAGACAGGGCTGGATCCCGACGAGCAGCTTGCTCAGGCGAAAACAATGGTGTCCAAGCTGGGAAGCGGAAGTCCGGCGGCCATTGGTTCGGTAGGAGGGGCCATTGCCAATGTTATCCTTATTATCGTATATGTAGTGCTGTTGCTTTCGCAGCGGGAGCGTTTTAAGGAGTTTATCTTAATTAATTTCCCTAAACAGGACCATGTGCGCGTGCGTAAAGCCCTGAAAGATATTCGCAAAACATCCGGCGGCTATTTCTACGGAATGTTAAAGGCAATGATCATCCTTGCCATCCTTTACGGAACCGGTTTTATGATCGGAGGCGTTAAATATGCATTTTTGCTGGCGCTGATTGCGGCGGTTTTCTCATTTATTCCTTACGTGGGAAATGCGATAGGAGGTGGATTGGCAGCTTTGTTAGCCTTGGTTTCAGGCGGTCCGTCGAGCGTTTTGGTTGTGGTCATAGTCATGTTTGCTGCCCAGATGATCGATAATTACATCACCCAGCCTTATGTTGTTGGGAAAGAAGTGGATCTTAACCCGTTCATGACCATTACTTCGGTTGTTGCATTCGGCGTGCTTTGGGGCGTTGCGGGAGCTATAATCGCCATTCCGATCACAGGGATTTTGCGGGTCGCATTTCAATATTTGCCTCATACCAAATCACTGGCTTTCCTGATGGGGAATGAAAAGCCAGTGATGGATCTTGAAGGCGTGAAGCATCAGGTAGATGAACGAAACAGCGCGTAGGCAATAGCCAGGCGCGTTTCCAGCTCATTCCTTCTACATTAATATGTTATTAACAGCCTTGATGGGCGCCGGAATGTTTTCCTCATTCAGCATTTCGCGGAGATCAATTTCAATGGTGCGGCAAATCGCTGTCATTGGAACATCGTTGATCGCATTCTCGAATGGGTTTTCGCTCGTGTCACCCACGACTTCCATGGTGTAAAACACCCAGCCGATGATGATATAGCTCGGGATCGCAAGCCATACCAGATTTTCGCCCAGTTTAGCGAATTCGCCGATGAGTCCGAAAGGTAAAATGGCGAGAAAAAGCCAGACAAAAACTTTGGAGAAAAAGGCATACTGGCGTGGAAACGGGAAGTTTTTGATCCTTTCGGCAGCGCCCTGCTGGTTGTAAAATTCCTGAATCACATTCATCATATGAAAGTAAAACAGCTCATTGATCGCGCCTTTACGGAAAACAGCATCAAGCTGCTTCGCCTGTGCTTTAAGGATATGCGTTGCGGGATTTTTTTTGGATAAATAATACGCTACTTCATCGCCGGGCAAAAGGCCGTTTAATGTATGCAAAAGTGGAAATTCATCCGGATCGCGCTGGTCGGCCACCACGTGGTGCGCGATGGAATGTTTATCATCCCAAACGCTTTTTGCGCGCAACTGTAACCGTACTGCATTGATATAAGCAATGTGCCTGTGAATGAGCGTAGTGCTTATTTCCTTCACATTATGCTCAGGATCATCGGGTAAGGGCTGAATGTAAGTGGCTGAGAATGTTCCCCAGCTCCGGCTGGCGTTGACAATGGCACCCCAGATGCGCCTCGCTTCCCAAAGCCTTTCATAAGAAGAGTTGTTTTTAAAACCCACATAAAATGCCACAGCCGTACCAATCAACCCGATCGGAACGAAGGAGATGCCGAGCGTAATGCCGGAAATATAACTCAACGTGCAGAGTAATGTGGCGTAAGCAAAAAAGATCAGGATCGGCCTCCATGCGAAGGACATAACGATCCCCAGTTTAATTTCTCGGGCGGTATACATTCAGTTTAATAGAAAGGTGTAGTTAACAAGCACTAAGGTTTCAATTTTAGGTCAAAACGCGGACAGGCAATGCGGTGAACCGGATAATTTCAAACATTAAGCTTCCGAAACCGGAAGTGGAAATTTTTATCATTCCAATGCAAAAGCTACATATTGATTGCCCTTCCTCGTCCCCAGCTTGGTTCCGCCGCAGGCGATTACTACGAACTGCCTGCCGTTGACTGCGTAAGTGGAAGGCGTTGCGAAGCCGGCTGCCGGAAGCAGTGTTTCCCAAAGCAGCTTGCCATTTTTCTTATCAAACACCCTAAATTTTCCGTCTTTTGTCGCTGCTATGAACAATAAGCCGCTCGCTGTCACGACCGGTCCGCCGTAATTTTCTGTTCCGGTTGTGGGATATCCCTGCTTTTTCAGGGATTCCACTTCGCCGAAAGGAATGCGCCACAGGAATTCCCCGGTGTTGAGATTAATGGCATTCAATGTTCCCCAAGGCGGCGAAATCGCAGGAAGGCCGTTGGCATCGAGGAATTTGTTATAACCCGTGCTCTGGTAAGGCAGATACACTTTATTGGAAGTTGTCGCAACAGAGGTGGCTTCCACTTTCTCTTCGTCGAATAAAAAGGCAACAAGTGCCTGTTTTTCATCAGCAGAAAGCGTTGTAAAACCCGGCATCATTCCCTTCCCGGAAGTAATGATCTGGCTTACGAATGCACGGTCGCGGCGGGCGCCGATGTTGACCAGCGAGGGGTAACCGCTTTTGGCGTTGCCTTTGCGCTGCGGCCCGTGGCAGGTTACACAATTGGTGGTGTAAACTTTCTCTCCGGGACTCAGATTGGTCATTTCGCTCGCTTTCGGCGTGTCTTTCATGGTGAGTATCCAGGCCATTTCGTTGCTGTTGACATACATGATACCATCTTCGGGATCAGCTGCTGCACCGCCCCATTCCGCGCCGCCGTCAAAGCCTGGGAGAATGATGGTCCCTTCCTTGCTGGGCGCGGCAAACAATGCTTTCTTGTAACTTTTAAATTTGATAACCAAAGAATCCCGATCCGGCGCGTAAGGGCTTATGTCCTTCTCTGTCAATGTGTAAGCTTGCCTTGCATAGGAGGCTGGTTTGGTAGGAACGGGCTGTGTCGGCCATGGGAATTCGCCTGGTAATGCGTCTTTGGGCGCGGTTACTTCGCGTATCGGAAACAATGGTTTTCCTGTAACACGGTCAAAAATGAAAACATATCCCTGCTTGCTGACTTGTGCGACGGCGTCGATTTTCATGGGTTGTCCGTCCGGGCCTTTCTTTGTGACGGTGATCAGGTTAGGAGGCGCAGGCAGGTCGCGGTCCCAAATATCGTGGTGCATGGTCTGGTAGTGCCACAAGCGCTTCCCGGTCCTTGCGTCGAGTGCGATAAGGCAGTTTGCGAACAGGTTTGCACCTTTTCTTTTACCACCATAAAAATCGTATCCCGCTGAACCCGTGGGCACATACAGGATCCCGCGTTCCCGGTCGATGGCCGTTCCGGCCCAGTTGTTGGCGGCTCCTGTGAATGTATTTTTGTAAGCATCCGGCGGGAATGTTTCGTAACCGAATTCTCCCGGGTAAGGGATGGTGTGAAAGGTCCACACAAGCTTGCCAGTACGCACATTGAATGCGCGCAAGTCGCCAGGTGCTGCATCCGAATCCTCGGAAAGACGGACCGGCATGACGATCAGGTCTTCAAAAATGGTTCCAGGGGTGTTGGAAACCATGTATTTGTCTTTTGCAATGTCGGGTAACCCTGCGCGCAGGTCTATTTTTCCTTTGTCGCCAAAACTTTCAACCGGCTTTCCCGTTTTCGCATCCAGCGCGTAAAGGAACGGGCCCATGGCGTGCATTATGCGCTTGTCCTCGCCGTCGCTCCAATAAGTAAGCCCGCGGCTTGTGTTGGAGCCATTTTTTGATTTATCCCCAAAAATCCAGATCTGCTTCCCGGTGGCTGCGTCCAGAGCAAATGCCTGGACCATGTTGGTTACCCCATATAAAACGCCGTCGACAATGATCGGATTCACCTGCGTTTGTCCCGAATCGGGCATGGCGTAAGTCCAGGCTACTTTCAATTTTGAAACATTCTGGCGGTTGATCTGCGTGAGCGGCGAGTAATGGTTACGGTCCGGGCCGCCCAAGTATTCGGGCCATTCTGTGCTTTGAGCGGGTTTTGTTTCAAATTTTTGCTGCTGCGTGGCAACCAGGAACAGTGCCGACGCAGCGATGCAAATTGAAAGTGGCTTTAACATATAAGGGCTTATGAGGTGCTGACTATTGAAATTTGCCATTTACCGAGCGGCCCGTCCAGTCATCTGTCCGGAAACTGCTGGCAGGAAATCCATCGGTGCTGAATAAGTTTGCTTCTTCGGGGGCGTCCGACCAGGCATATCTCACAGAAGCCGGCCGGGGGACTTTTGGATGGGAAATTTCCACTGTATTTCCTCTGATCTCCGCTTTGGCATAATAGAAAACTTTGTCGTCTCCGGCGATTTCGAATCCTTTGAGATAACCATACCGGTCTTTAACCATCAGCCCGTTTTCCGCATGCTTGAATGTTACAACTGCTTTACCATCAGTGAATTGTACTTTGTCGTAAAGCGGGGAAGCGTAGGGGATGTTTTGTCCGTAATCATTTTTCAATGCTTGTGTTGCAAGCCTGTGTGCGACATCCTGCTTGTTGGTAGGGTGAATGTCGTTTGGATTTCCAACGTCGGTACTCACGGCCATTCCTGTTTTTGGCAGGCTTAATGTCATATTTTGTGCCTCGCGCAGTTCGGCCCAGTAACTTCCTTTATTGCTGTCTTCATCCTTTCCAAAGCTTGAAAGCTGCACCCAGTAAAATGAAAAATCATCATTCCAAAGTTTACGCCAGTCGTTGATCAGCAAAGGGAACGATTTACGATATTGGTAAGCGCGCATTGTGTTTGCCTCGCCCTGATACCAAAGCGAGCCGCGGATGGCAAAAGGGATCAGCGGGACGATCATTGCATTGTAGATGCTCGTGCCAACATTGTTCATCAAATGCGCATACTCGTGTTTTTCAGCGAAAGAAGGCATCAAGAACCAATCTTTGGCTAGCGAGATCTTGTTCGTCCCGTCTTCCACAAAAATATCCGTCGCTTTGCCCATCATACCCGGCCCGAACCAGGGCGTTCCCACCATGCTTCCATGGGCAATAACGAGCTGATTTTTGCCTTCTTTCCATGTATTGGCAGGGACTTTGATTTTGCGTACACCTTTGGATTCGGTTTCGCCCACCAATTTTCCATTGATATAGATCTTGTTCGGACTGTCGTTCTCCGCCAGGGATAATGTGGTCTCTTTCCCAATCATATCAGCGGTCATCATTACTTCTTTGCCCATGTAGGCCTTTCCACGATAACCCATCACGCCTTTCCAATCCCATTGTCCCACCGGATCGGCCGTTTTCATCCAGATTGAAAAGTCCGCATTTCCGCTGGTGTATTTTTGCTCATCTGCTGCACTCGGCGTGAATGAATCACTTTTGAAGAGCGTTTTTCTGAGCTTGGCATCCATCATCAGATCGGCTTCCTGCCACGTTTTGGGCAGATTCTGCGCGTAAGTTTTCAGCTCATCGTCGCCGAGCATGCCTTCCTTACTGATCCAGCCCTCCACTTGCGAGCCGCCCCAGGAAGAATGCAGCAGACCAATAGGAATGTTGAGTTTTTGATATATTTCCCTCGCAAAGAAAAATCCGATCGCCGAAAATCCACCGACGGTTTCAGAAGATGAGATTTTCCATTCACCGGAAGTCAGATCGGTTTCAGGTTGCAATGTTACGTTGTGTTCAACCCGGAAATGACGGATTTGCGGGAAATCGGCATTCTGTTTTTCAATCTCAAAATCCTTTGCAGCAGACACAGGCCATTCTATATTCGATTGCCCGGACAAAAGCCACACTTCACCGATAAGTATATCATTAACAGCCGCTTGTCCCGATTTCGCTGACACATTGAGCTTATGTGGCCCGCCAGCTTCCATAGGATCAAATTTAACCATCCATTTGCCGGATGCGTCCGCTTTGCCTTGCAATGTCTGCTGCGCCAGCGTCACTTTTACCTTTTCTCCCGGCTTCGCCCAGCCCCAGACCGGAATGGGCTTTTGTCTTTGTAAAACAACGTGATCAGAAAACAGACGGGCGAATTTCACCTGCGCAAAAACGGACGTGTTCAGTAGCAGGAAAAGAAAAAGGAAAATGTGTTTCATCAATGTTCGAAAAAGTTTGTAACCCCTTTAAAACACCTCCGGGGTGCACTTTCTACTTAAAGCCCTAACTTTACAGATGCATTGTTCCTGCATTGCATGGATGTTAGCCATAACTTATTCAGAATCTGATACATGTTATCCATCGTTATCTGTTCAGCCAACGCGGAGGATCTGTCCATTGTGAAAGAAAACATAGCGCAAACAGTCGGCATTGCGCATGAGATCATTGCTTTTGATAATCGTTTTGAGAAAAAAGGCATTTGCGAAGTTTACAATTGGGGCACGCAGCAGGCCAGATATGACATCATTTGCTATATGCACGAAGATGTGGAGATCAGGACGCACGGCTGGGGGCAACCGGTGATTGATATTTTCTCTAATGATGCCCAAGCGGGCATTCTTGGTGTGGCTGGTGGCGGCTATAAGTCGCTGGCTCCTTCGGGCTGGTATCAGGTGGATTTTCACTATGAGGAGCGCGCATTTCAGAACGTTTTGCAGGGATTTAAATTCAACAGCAAAGAAGAAATTCATGCATATCACAATCCAGGGCAGGAGAAATTAAGCCAGGTCGTTTGTGTGGATGGTTTGTGGTTTTGCACGCGTAAAGACATTGCATTGCGCTTTCCCTTCGACGCTAAGCTCTTGCCGGGGTTTCATGGATATGATCTGGATTTTTGTCTCAGCGTGTATCCCGAATACAAAGTGCTGGTCACGTTTGAAATCTTAATGAAACACGCTTCTGAGGGGAATTTTGATAAAAAATGGTTTGATCAAATCCTGAAATTACACCGGAAATGGTCAAAAATCCTGCCGCTTACCACGGCTAACATTAGCGACAGGGAGCTTTATCTCACGGAGAGACGGTGCTTTGAAACGGTGATTGAAAAGATGATCCACTGGGACTATTCTTTCTATCAGATCCATAAAATGCTGATGAGTATGAGGAAGTCGCGTATCCGGAAAAAGCTTTTTTTTAAATCCTATCAGCATTTGCTCAGGTTGAAGCTGGGTCTTCGTCCTCTTTCCCAAAAAAGCTGAAATATCTGGCCCAGAACAATTTCGCTTTCAATCCCCAGATCTGGCGGTAAACAAACGCACGCTTGCTGGCTTTGCGGTATTTTTGAATGTAGTATAAAATGTCGAAATGCCTGCCGATGAGTCGCGCGTAACCGAATGATATCCAGGTGTCAAGCCGCCTTTCAAACAATTCGACCAGTCGGTTGAGGAATTCCGGGTTTCTGTTCTTTTTAAATGTTGCGCAGTATTTGATCCATTTCAAATCGCGTCTCAATTTCTTGATATCGCGGTTCTCGTGGTATTTTTTCCTGATCTTTTTCCGCTTGTTAAGGATATCGGTCGAGGTTTTCGGGTGCTGCCGGTAATTCACAAGCGGAATGTCGACATACTGGATTGTACCCAGATTAACAGCGACATATGCGATCCAATGGTCATGAAAGTGATCCGCGTCGAAGGGAAGAATATCAGCGACGAGCTCGCGCTTAAAAAATAAGCTGTGACCTGAAACGCAGTTAAAAAAATAGAAAACTTCGGGTTGATCGCCGCTATACAAATTGATGATGCTCGACATTTTCAGGTCCAGCAGCTTTCCGCCGTCTTCCATAAACCGGGAATCGTGGTAAACCAGCTTGTGCGTTCCTATATTGTCCAGCATGATCTGGATCTTGTCGAGATTCCAGGTGTCGTCCTGATCCGATAACGCAATAAATTCTCCTTTGCAGAGCGTGATGGCTTTCTCGAAATTTTTTACATATCCCAGATTCACCTCATTTTCATAAACCTTTAAATAAGGATATCGCTGCTGGTAATCCTTTAAAATCGCCCGCGAAGCATCGCTGCTGCAATCGTCCACGGCTATGATTTCGACATTCGGATATCGCTGATTAACCAGAGTGTCGAGTTGCTCCTTCAGGAACTTCTCTCCATTATAAACGCAAAGCGCGATGGATACGAGTGGAGATGTACTGCCCCGATGAGGAGGTGAATTGAGTGTCATATGCATTAAAGGAACGTTTTTGCTAATGGCCCCCAGATTTTTCTTAGGGTAAAGAAAAATTTACTCCAACTGTTTTTTTTCAAAAGCCTCAGTAAATAATTTCTGTCTTTCCATATAGCCTGGCCGTAAGCAATGCTCATAAAGGAAGCATTCCGGTCTAGACTTAGCTTGTATAATCTGGTAATCAGGTAAGCAGACTTGTCGGCAGCTTTCGCTGCGCAAATTTTAAGCCACTCACTTTCTCTTTTGAGTTCAGTAATCTTTTGCCCGGTGGACCTTGAAGTCGTGCGCAAGGCAAGTATGTCTGTATTATTTTTCTTGTGCTGCCGGTAACGGACCAGGCATTTATCTACAAAATCAATAGACCCATTGCTGGTGGCAATGTATGCAAGCCATTGATCATAATGGAAGCCCTCAGGAAATGGAAGCGCATAGGCAAGCAGCGATCTTTTCATGAAGATACTGTGGCCAGAAACGCAATTGAAATACAAAAAAACCTCGGGCCGGTCGCCGCGGTAAAAGGCAAATTTGTCGGATATCCTGGCGTCCATCGACTTTCCCGATTCGTCGATAAATTCCGAATCGTGGTAAACCAGCAGATTGTTCTGGATCGCTTCGAGTTGTAATTTCAGCTTATCCGGATGCCAGATATCGTCCTGGTCGCAGATGGCGATAAAGCCGCCTTCACAAAGTTGCAGCGCCTTTTCGAAATTCTTGTTGTATCCCAGGTTCTGGTGATTGCGATGGATCTTAAAACGGTTGTCGCGCGCTGCATAGCTGCTTAGTATAGTCAATGTTTCGTCTTGCGAAAAGTCGTCTACGATTACCAGCTCCCAGTCCTGAAGGCTTTGGGAAAGGATGGAGTCCAACTGTTCTGACAGGAAATCACTGCCATTGTAGGTGCACAATGCTATCGAAATGAGCGGCTTGTTTTCCATCAAATATCGCTGAATTGCTGCATATCAATCAGTCGCTTGTAAAGCCCCTCGCGTGCGATGAGCTCCGAATGATTGCCTTGCTCTACAATCTGACCATCCTCCAAAACCACAATCGAATCTGCTTTCTGAATGGTGCTTAGCCTGTGCGCGATCACCAGCGAAGTCCTGTTTTGCATCAAATTATTCAATGCTTGCTGCACAAGTTTTTCCGATTCCGTATCCAGTGCAGAAGTTGCTTCATCCAGCAACATGATCGGCGGGTTCTTCAAAACAGCCCTGGCAATGCAGATACGTTGTTTCTGTCCGCCCGACAATTTCATCCCACGGTCGCCGATGTTGCTATCATAACCATCTTCGGTCTCCATGATGAAATCGTGGGCATTGGCCACCTTCGCCGCAGCGGCCACTTTTTCAGGCGTCGCATTGGGATTTCCAAATGCAATGTTATTATAAATCGTATCATTAAAAAGCATCGATTCCTGGTTCACAACCCCGAAAAGTGCCCATAGTGATTCCATTTTTACTTGTTTTACATTCCAGTCGTCGATGGAAACACTGCCTTCCTGCGCGTCAATAAAGCGCGGGAGCAGGTCCATGAGTGTGGATTTGCCGCCACCGGAGGGCCCTACCAGTGCAATGGTTTTTCCCTTCGGAATGGTCAGGTTAACGGATTTGAGAACCGGTTTTGCCTGATAAGCAAAGGAAACGTTCTTTAATGTGAGTGCATGATTAAATTCTTTCAGGTCGACGGCGTCAGGTGCGTCCTGGATCTCTGGTTTTTCATCGATCAGATCCAGAACCCTTTCGCCGGCTGCTATACCCGCATGAATGGTGCTGAAAGAATCCGTTAACGCCTTGGCAGGACGCATTACCTGCGAAAACAATGCGATATAGGCGACGAATTTGGACACGCTCAGGTCGGACTGGTTATCCAGAATCAGCGAGCCGCCATAAAGCACGATGATCGCCACCATTGTAACGCCCAAAAATTCAGAAACGGGCCCGCTCAACTGCTGCCGGCGCGCCATTTTGCGTCCCAGGTCGGAATAGCGAATGTTTTCTTTGTGGAACTTATCCTTAATGTCCTCCGTCGCATTGAATGCTTTAATGATCTTGATCCCCGAAAGCGCTTCGTCCAGATAGCTGATCATTAAACCGAACAGGTGCTGTGCTTCCTTCGCCTGCTCTTTCAGCCTTTTTACAATTTTTGAAATGATAAAAGCGGAGATCGGGATAACGAGGATGGCGAAGAATGTAAGCTTGGCGGATGTTGCAAAAAGCATGAATATGTAAGCCAGCAACTGCAAGGGCTCCTTAAAAACAACCTGCAATGTTCCCGTCACCGAAAACTGGACAACCTGCACATCGGACGCGATCTTTGAAATAATGTCCCCTTTACGCTGATTGCTGAAATAGCCCGCGTGCAGGTTCATAACATTATTAAAAACAGTTTTCCGCAAATTAAGCAAGGTGTGGATCCGGAGATTTTCCATGACCCGCTGCGAGAAATATTTAAAAATATTGGAAAGTAAGATTGATGTAACGATCACCGCGCAGACCAGTTGCAATGCGCCATGCGGACCGTAAGCGTCGTTGGCTTGTTGTGCGTAGTAGTTTAGCATGCCCGTAACATCCCAGGCATCGGGTTTTGGTATCACTTCGGCCCCGTCCTTATTGTTATTGAACAGGGTGCTCATCAATGGAGCAAGCAGTGCAAGGTTAAGCGTATTGAAAATGACCCCGAGGACTGTGAAAAAGATATAGGGGACTGCAAATTTGGCAATGGGCTGGGCAAATGATAGTAATCGGAAGTATGTTTTCATTATGTGGAAATGGCATATTTAGCATACGCCTGAAAGTAAAACAGCCGAAAATCCTAGAATTTCCGGTTGAGGGTGCAAATTAATGCTTATCGCTTTAAATCGCTGACAATAACTATAATTTTACGACCTGCTTGTATTTAAGCATCATTTTAATGTTCTCGATAACGTCATTGATCCCGATGTTGGATTTATGATGTTTCATCTGGGTTTTGAACGCGGTTTTCTTCACCGAAAGTTCGTTCATATTCCGCAGGAAGTCAAGATAGGCCTGTGCTTTATAGAATTGAAGTGTAATGATGCTGGGGAGCACGTCGCTGAGAATGACCTGCATATGATACAGATTCAGGTCAATGCCGTGCAAATGCAGGTGATGCATGTAGTAACGGTTCCTGAAATAGATCCTTTTGACAGAATAATTGTCCTTATGGCCCTTGGTGCTCGCAGAAACCTCGTGGCGGCAAACTGCATTGTGCTCATAATAGCATTTCCAGCCCAGTCTCCACGCACGGATTGACATTTCCTGGTCTTCGCCGTAATAAGGGTTGAACATTTCATTAAAACCATTGATCGCTTTCAGCTTCCTGGTGTCCATTAAAGCAATGGCGCCGGAGAGATAGAATGTCGGTGTCAGCGTATCGGAATCTTTCAGATAAAAGAAGTTGCTTGGTTTGATCTTCCTTCCCAGAATCTTCGGCGAACGTGCAGCATCCAGGATGTTGTCGTCTTCCATGCCGATAATGCGTCCCATTACACCGAAAGTGTCTTCCAGTTCGAAGTATTTATAAAGTTTTTCAAAATAACCTTCTTCGAGTGTAACGTCTGTATTAAGCAGGAAAATGAGATCGTTGGTGGCCTTCTGAATGCCCAGGTTGCAGGTGTGGGAAAATCCCGAGTTCTTTTCCTTCCGGATAATGGTAATGTTATTCCCGTAATGTTCTTCCAGATATGCTACTGAATCGTCACTGGAAGCGTCATCAACGATTATGATCTGGACCTTTGTTCCTAGGGTATTGAGAATTTTGTAATTATTCTCGAAATATTTTTCGAATAAATGCTTTCCGTTGTAATTCGGAATTACTACCGAGATGCTTTTCATCAATCTTACAATTTAAGTGTAGAGTATATGGTTTACCCGATAGTTGTCTATTTAATTAAAATCCTTAGTTTCAGATTTACTGGCATCAATCATCAATTATTGAACCACTTACTTACTTTCAAGAACCTGCGTTGGCCACCGGAAAACGGTCCGGCTTTTTTTGGCAAGCGCACAGAGTCATTAGAGGACTCCGGGTCCTGTGTTCTTTGTTTCCGAATTTTATAAGGGTGAAGAGGGAATAGTAACTGCAGATGCCGGTGGAAATAAATGTCTTTTACTTAGCTTTTCCAGGCATTATGCTTAGAGTTAATGTGATTATTATCATTTCGTGTATCTATACACGTATTTTGGTTAATTTGATGCAGGCAAGATATGTTTTTTCCAAGATCATTCATCGATTCCATTGTTTTTATTTTCATAGCCGAAATATCGTTTTCTACCTTTCAAGCTTCGTTTTATACGACGTAAGAAGTTTAAAAATGGTTGGAATCGAATTGCAAGAATTTGTCAAAAAAACATAATCGCTAATTATTAAGCGGCCGAAAGAGCCTCATACTCACCTTTAACTATGCCGCATTTTGGCGAAAAAAATTTATTAGTATGTGAAAAAAAATACGCACTTATTGAGCATCCAACTTTTTATCACTTCTCTTTGTTGCTATCTTAACTCTGCGTTCTGTTGCCAGGAAGCAACTGCCATGAGAACGCTGGCAGCAGCAAAAAATTTTAAGTGACCGTGCATGAAGATGAATAACCCTGGAACTAACATGATTGCAGGCGATCCTGTTCCCGCCACAACGTATAAGCCGGCACGGGGCGTGGCCAGTCTGGTCGAAAGCCATTTCGAGCGCCACCACGAATCTGTAAGGAGCCATTACGATCAGGAACTGGCTCCTAAGCCCGACGCCCGGACGATTGAAACCATTATTGATACAACTTTTTGGGCAAGCCTGCGAAGGGAAGAGGGGCGTTCCCCCAAAGTTTCCATAGCATTCCTGCCGCCCGAAGATGCCGAAAGCCCCCTGATTTTCAGTGAAAGGCTCACATTATCAGCCAATACGCTTACCAAGCTCGCTCCTGCGGTGGAACGCTCGGGGATACATCTGGGTGTATGGATGGAAGGCAATGAGCTGTGCATCTGGGGAACCACAAGGGTCATCCCGGGGCTGTGTTTTGTGCTCGAAGTGGTCGAGCCAGGGATGCTCGTGATCAAGCACAGGCGTGTGGATGGCTTCGGTAAGTTTGTTAATGTCGCTGTTCTGAAGGGAGATCAGGTGAAAATTGTGGACGAGAATAGCGGCAGGGCGCGTGATTGCCCTTCGGTTATTAATTCCATGATCGGATTTACTTCTTCGACATTGTGGAGCGATTCGCTTAACCTGCTGGTTCAGCTGGCGGTTTCTATGCGCGCCCACGAGCGGGGAGGCATCTTACTGGTTGTGCCCAACGGAAAGGACGATTGGAGAAAATCCATCATTCACCCGATTACCTATCACGTTCAACCTTCATTTTCCGAGCTGGCAGAACTGAACAGAAAATACATAGAAGATCCCAACCCGATCGGCTGGCAGTCACAATTGAGCTCGGCTATAAACGGCCTGGCCGGGTTGACCGCCGTGGACGGCGCAACGATCATCAATGATAAATATGAATTGCTGGCTTTCGGGGCCAAGATCGGGCGGACTGCGGAAGGTCGGCCGGTGGAGGAAATGCTGGTAACGGAGCCCGTTATAGGGAACGTGGGCCAGGTTATGCACCCGGTGCAGCATGGAGGCACGAGGCACTTGTCTGCAGCACAATTTGTGTACGATCAGCGCGATGCTATTGCGCTCGTTGCGTCGCAGGACGGACGCTTTACGATTTTTTCCTGGGCTCCCTGTGAAGGAAAAGTGCAGGCGCACCGGGTCGACGCATTGCTGCTATAATACAATGCAGGTCAGCCGAACAATTCGAGCTGGCCTGAGTCTTTTGCTCTTCGCGACCGGATTTCCAGCTCCCCGAAGTTGGACAGCGAAATGCCCAGCAGGCGCACGGATTTTTCTTCCAGGTCTACTTTCGCCATAAGATCTTTCGCCGTTTCAAGGATAATGTCCAGGTCGTCCACGGGCGAGCCGAATGAATGGTTCCGGGTGATCTGGGTGAAGTCGCTATACTTTATTTTTAATGTAATGGTGCGGCCTTTGAGCTGTTTTTTGCGCAGCCGGTTGAAAACCGTAACACCGATCTTATCCAGCTCCTTATGCATTTCGTCAATGGTGGAGAGGTCGTACATGAATGTATCTTCCGCACCCAGCGACTTGGTTTCCCGTTCCGTTTGCACTTCCCGGTTATCAATTCCCCGCACGATCTTGTAAAAGAAATGTCCTGTTTTTCCGAAATGCCGGACCAGCTCGTTTTCAGGTAATTTTTTGAGATCACCACCAGTGAAAAGCTGCATCCGCTTCATTTTATCGGCTGTGACTTTGCCTACTCCGAAAAATTTTTCGACCGGCAGCGCATTGATAAATGCTTCCACTTTGGAGGGCCCTATGAATGTCAGACCGTCGGGTTTATTAATGTCCGACGCGATTTTTGCCACGAATTTATTGACCGAGATCCCGGCAGAAGCAGTTAAGTTGAGCTCCGTTTTAATCGCTGTTTTGATCTGTTCCGCAATATCCAGGGCTGAGCCGATGCCCAGCTTGTCCTCTGTAACGTCCAGAAATGCCTCATCCAGCGAAAGTGGTTCGATCAGATCGGTATAGCGCGAGAAAATCTCTCTGATATGCGTGGAAACGGCCTTGTAAACCTCAAAACGCGGCGGGACGAAGATGATGCCGGGACACAGCTGGATGGCCTTGCGCGAGGACATAGCCGACCTTACTCCGAATTTCCGGGCCTCATAACTGGCAGTGGCCACCACACCGCGGCCCGTAGGCGAGCCCCCGACAGCAAGCGGCTTACCCCGATATTCCGGAAAATCGCGCTGCTCAACGGACGCGTAAAAGGCATCCATATCAATATGGATTATCTTGCGTACCGGTAAAACAGCAGGTTCTGACATGATCAGATTAGCGGGTATGATTTTAGGTAAAACAAATTAAATAACTAAGAATTCGCATCACTTGCTGGTTTTTTTACGTAAGTATTCATGAACCGGTGTTGCTTTAATTACAAACCAGTTTTTTTATATCAATCTGATTCCCGGAATTTTCCCGATGCGATACTTTTTACTGCGATTAAAATACATTGTTAGCAGCCTGCTCATTGCATTTTTACTGACCCAAAGCGCTTACGTACGCGCGCAGGATAGATGCAGCACCATGGATTTACTTAATATGCGCTTCACGAGGCAGCCGGCACTCAAAATCATGTTTGACCAGCGGGAGCTGCGCCTCAAACAAGCGATCCGGCAGCGGAATGTGACAGGAAAGTCTTTAAAAACCACAGCGAATGTTACTATTCCTGTGGTTTTTCATGTTGTATCAAACAGGCAGTCACTCATCACCGATGAACAGATCCTGGCGCAGCTTGACACGATTAACGCAGATTATGCGGGTGTTAACGGAAGCGCGAGCCGCGTTCCGTCGCATTTCAGGGCACTGTTCGGGCAGTCGGGAATCCAGTTCTGTCTGGCGCAGCGTACACCCGATGAAACACCTACAACCGGGATCGAGCGGTACCCAACTTCCCGCGCAAATTTTGACTATACCACAAATTTGGTAAAACATGCTGAGACAGGCGGCGCTACGGCTTGGGACACAGATCGTTACCTTAATATCTGGATCTGCGACCTGTCGGGCGGGACACTGGGATATGCCACATTCCCGGATGACGGCGTGCCCGATGAACAAGGCGTGGTGATTGACTTTGGCAGCTTGCCAGGTGGAAATGTGGCCGGTTATAATGCCGGAAAAACCCTGACACACGAACTGGGACACTTTTTCAATCTGTATCACATCTGGGGCGACGACAATGGCAGCTGCAACGGAACAGACCAGGTGGACGACACGCCAAACCAGGGCAACAGCACAGGCACATGTCCAACAGGCATCCAGACAGACAATTGTACCCAGACCGCGCCGGGCATCATGTATCAGAATTACATGGACTATACTTCCGACAACTGCCTGATTATGTTCACGAAAGGGCAAGTGGTGCGGATGGATGAATCATTTAATCTGTCCCGGTTGTCCCTGGCAAGCTCGGATGCCTGCACGCCCTTGAACCTGAAAAACAAAGACGCTTCCCTTAAAGCCATCACAAGGCCTGACCAGCGGATTTGCGCCAATTCATTCACACCTCAGGTTGTGCTGGAAAACCGGGGAAAAGAAACACTTACTTCTGTGAATTTTAATGCAGTGATTGACAACGGCACCGTGCAGACTTTCAGGTGGACGGGTTCATTAGCGACATTTGACGAAACAACTGTAAATCTGGGTGCACTTTCCACCGTGGAAGGAAATCATATCCTTACCATCACCACTTCCAACCCGAACGGCGCTGCGGATGAAAATACGGCCAATGACGAGCAAAGTCTGACCTTTATATATTATGAACCGTTCGCTGCACCGGTTGTGGAAAGCTTCGAAAGCTTATTCCCGCCACAAGGCTGGGATATTGTGAATGAAGACGCAGGCACGACCTGGGAGAAAACGACAACCGCTGCCAAAACCGGCGCTGCATCTGTAAAGATCTCCAACTTTGGCAACGAGGCCATTGGCGAGCGCGATTACCTGAGATCTCCAACCGTCAACATTGCGGGCACAGATTCGGCCTATGTGTCATTCCAGCTGGCGGCGGCGACCTATACCAATTCAACGGTGGAAGGCAATGTCTGGGATACATTGCAAGTAATGGTCAGCACCGATTGCGGGCAGACTTACACCAGCGTTTATAAAAAATGGGGGCCTTCACTGGTGACCAGGACAGCCGCCACGCGAACTGCATTCAGGCCCGCTACTAATGAATGGCGCAGTGAAGAGATCAACATTACCAGTTTCATCAACCAGGGCGAAGTGCTTATTGCATTTGTAAACTCCAATGGAAATGAGAATGATATATTCCTGGATGACATCAATATCCGGACGGTGACCATTAATCCGAATCTGAAAGAAGCCGGGTTCCTGGTAACGCCAAACCCGACGAGTGGAAAAGTCTCAGTACAGTTCTATCCGCGGCCCGAAGGATTAAGGTCTGTTTCCATTTATAATGTTTCGGGACAAAAAATTGCCGAACAGCGGATAGCCGGAGAAGTAAGCAGCAATGTGTACGACTTCGACCTGACGAACTATGCCAGTGGGTTGTACATTGTTAAAGCAGAGTTTACAGATCGCGTGCTGACGAAGAAGATTGTCAAAAACTAGAAACGGGTCATTGAAATTTACATTCAAAGGCATAAAAAAATCGGCTTAACCGCTTGTTACAGATAGGTTAAGCCGATTTTTATTTTAATTAATTAATAAATCCTCTTTACAACAACTTTGCTGTTTGTCTGCGCAATCGCAAACTCTTTTGCATTCTCGTTGGGCGGGGAAATGAAGATCTGTTTTTTCTTCTTGCCATCGGTACTTACCCAGTTGGCAGAATATATTTCTGGCAATGTTCCGGCATAAATCGGGTGGTTGTCGGAAAACATGAACACTTCTTCTTCCTCGTAGGCCAGTTCCAGATCGCTTCCTTCAATCACGTCACAGATTATTTTCAACTTGCCAAAGTCATCATCTACCAAGCCTTTTATCCTTGCTTTCCCGAAAAAAGGATCTTCTTCAAAATCCCAGCGGATATAATATTCGATTACATTTCCTATCTGAGAATCAATATAATCGGCGGTCAGCAGTTGTTCCTGGCTCATGGTTGTATTTAGTTTCTTGCACTCCTTTTTATAAAGCAAATCTCAATCCCAGGAGTTATGGGCATTTTGACAAATGTAATCTTAACGTGCATGTTTCCAAAAATAATCGCTTCCGATCGCGAATTAATTTGGAAATAAAAAAATTATTCTAGCCGGAAATCTGCCTCGTTTTTTGTAACCGCTGCTGACATATACTTGTGAAGGTTAGCACTTGCGAATCGCTGTTATCACCACTGGAAACATAGCGGTATGATTTTTGTCGTGCACTATACGTATTCATGTCAGGACTCAGTCCTATCACTTAGCCAAACGATAAATATATGCAAACAACTCAACGATTAGGTGAGGTAGAGCCTGGCACGGGCAATCTCATTTTTCAGAGGGGTCGGGTCTTGCTGTTGTGTTGCCTGCTCGCAGTTACAAGCACCTACGCGCAGCAGGTAACACCCGATTCCGCTAAAAAAGATTCCCTGCCCAAGCCCGCAGCACAACCCATTCCGGCGCAATCGCCAGCTGCCACTCCGGCGGCACCAGCACAAGCAACACCGGCAGCGCCGATTAAACCCGCAACAGATACCCTCCCAAAGACAAAAACATCTACTGATACAAGTTCCGCAGCCCCGCTCGTAAAGCCAACCCAGAATTTTGACCCTCTGGTAAAACCAGCAGCGAAGCCGGATTCTACTGCCCAGCCGGGTGCGGCCCAGCCGAGTGCGGCCCAGCCGAGTGCGGCCCAACCGGGTGCGGCCCAGCCGGGTGCGGCCCAGCCGGGTGCGGCCCAGCCGGGTGCGGCCCAGCCGGGTGCGGCCCAGCCGGGTGCGGCCCAACCACAAGCTACGCCAGCCGCAGGAGCTGCAAAGCCCGACAGTACGAAACAGCAGACGCCGGTTGGCAATGTTCCTGCACAGCAATCGGCAACGCAGCCGGAACAACCCGCAGCTGCGCAGCCAACCACCGCGCAACCCGCCGCCGGACAACCAGTCTCAACTCAACCGGATTCGTTGAACCTGAATGCTAATCCACAGGCCGGGCCGCAGTTAGGCGCAGATGCCAAGCCCGTTTCAGGGAAGGTTGTTGATGAGAAAGGCCTTGGATTGCCCGGTGTCAGGGTCCTCGTTAAAGGAACGGAAATCGTTTCCGAAACGAGTCCGGAAGGGACATTTGAGATGAAGGTGCCTGCTAAGGGAGCCATTCTTGTCTTCACTTTTATCGGTTTTGCAACGAAAGAAGTCCCGGTAGGAAACCAGGCGAAGTTTAATGTGCAGCTGCTTCCCGAAGCCAAAGCCCTGAATGAAGTGGTTGTGGTAGGCTATGGAGCCCAAAGCAAGCGCGATCTGGCGAGTTCGACTTCCAGGGTTTCGTCCCAGGAATATAAATCGGCTGTCGTGAATACAGTGGATCAGGCATTGCAAGGTCGCACCACGGGCGTTTCTGTGGTCGAATCCTCTGGTGAACCGGGAGCGTCCACTGTGGTGAGGATCCGGGGAAATAACTCATTGAGCGGCAATAACGAGCCATTATATGTTATCGATGGCTTTCCTATGCCTCCTTACCGCGAAGCGGGCGCAAACTTTACGGGCGCTTATTCTCAAAATGGATTGTACGGCATTAACCCCAATGACATTGAGAGCATGGAGATCCTGAAAGATGCATCGGCAACGGCCATTTACGGTTCCAGAGGTGCTAACGGAGTTGTTTTGATCACTACAAAATCGGGTAAACGTGGCGAAGGCCGTGTGGAACTGGTGAATAAAACCTCTTTCGGGACGATCGCTAATCCGATCAAAATGATGAATTCGCGGCAATATGCAGAAACCATCAATGAAAGCTATATCATTTCCGGACGCCAGGCACCATTTGAAAACCTGGATAGCGCCCTTACAAACACCGATTGGGTAGAGGCAGTAACGCAGCCCAGCTTCCGTGAAGACATTACGCTAAGCCTTTCCGGCGGCAGCCCGAAATCTTCCTATTACATATCCGGAAACTATCTGAGAGAAAAAGGAACGATCATTAATTCCAATAACAACAGGGCCAGTTTGAGGGTTAACCTCAATAATGAGATCAACGATTGGTACAATGTAAAAGGCCAGGTTGCTTTTACCAGGCAGAAGTCGAACCGCGCCGTGACAGCCTCGCGCGCATGGCCCAACTCGGGTGGTTTAATGGACGGCCTCCGTGCCGCTCCGACGCTTGCGGTGGACTATCTGGGAAACAACAGCCTGGGAATCCCGAACTATCAGGGCTACTATTTTGCCAATCCTGTAAATGAGCTAATGGCCAAGCACGATGTTACGCAGAACGATTATTCGGTGCTTAACATTGAGAATTATTTCAAGCTCGCAGATGGCTTGCAGCTTGTAGTCAGCCTCGGTGGTAACCAGAATCTGACCCGGAGAAATGTATTTCTGCCGCCCAGCACAGCCGATGGAAACCAGGTTAAAGGTCGCGGTAGCAACAATACATCCAATACGTATAGTTATAATGTCAATGCGTACTTTCAGTACGAAAAGACATTCAAGAAAGATCATTACCTGAATTCGACATTGGGTGTGGAATATAACGACCAGACTGTTGAATTCGTCAGCACTAACTATTCCGGTTTTGATGTTCCGTTTTTCGGGGTCGACAACATTGGAAGTGCGCAATCGCAGGGCATCGGTTCCTTTAAAGAGCAGCGGATATTACAGTCAGGCTTTCTTCGGGCCAATTATACTTACAAAGGAAAGTATGTGTTAAATACTTCCGTAAGGATCGACGGTGCTTCGGCTTTTGCCGCCAACAATAAATATGGCGTGTTTCCATCCGTAGCGCTTGCGTGGAACCTGGAACAGGAAGAGTTTATGAAGAGTGTAACATTTGTGTCCAACACAAAGCTTCGGGCTTCTTTCGGTGAAACGGGAAGCCAGGCCATCGGCCCTTATTCTTCATTATCCCAATACACCAGCGGATTTTATGAAATGGGACCTGGCGGCGACGGCAGCGTGATCAATACGGGCATTTATCCGAACTCCATCGCCAATCCAAACCTAACCTGGGAACGCACGCGCCAGTTTAACATCGGAGCTGACTTTAATGCAGCGCGCGACAGATTGGTTTTCAGTTTTGATTATTACAATAAAGTAACGTCAGATCTGCTGCAACCCAGGAAAGTGCCTACGCAATCGGGTGTGGGGACCATTATTGATAACTACGGGACAATGCGTAACCGCGGAGTGGAGCTTAGCATTCAGGCAAACATTATTCAGAAGAAAAATATAACATTCTCTTCCCGTTTGAATCTTTCGCGCAATATAAACACATTGGTCGACCTGGGAGAACGTACACAGCCTGATTATGTGAGCATCAATGGAAACTTGCTTGGAGGCGTTTCGGGTATACTCACGCCGGGTAAGGAAGTAGGGCGCTTTTTCGGATTCCGCGTGTCGGGTCTGACGCAGACTTCTTCCTTCGACAGCAACGGAAATCCTACTTTCCCGACATTTGAAGGACCGCGCCCTGCGGGCTCAAAAGGCACACCGCTTTACGGTGCCTGGATTTACGAAGATATAAACGGCGATAACATTATCACTGCCGATGACCGGATCGTGTTGGGCAAATCAACGCCCGACTTTACGTTCGGTTGGAGCAATGATCTGACGTGGCGCAGCTTCTCAGTGAATGCACTCTTTACGGGTTCTGTTGGGAATGATGTCCTGAATCTTACCAATTTTTACATTAATAATGGTGTGGTCGATTACGGCGGCGTAGGATTTAATCAGTCGGAGGATTGGTACAACAACCGCTATACCGAATCAAACCCGCATAATAATGTGAAATATCCGGGTATTCAACGCGGGATTGCTTCGGGGGATATTAACTCCACTATGCTGGAAGACGGCAGTTTTATTAGATTAAAAATGCTTAGCCTTTCGTACACTTTCCCAAGGTTAGGGCCGGTGCAAAATCCGCGCTTGTTTGTGACTGGAACCAATATCTGGACGGCAACAAAATATACCGGTTTTGATCCTGAGGTGAGCTCCTACGCGCAGTCGCTGCTGCAACAGGGCATTGACTATGGCGCATATCCGTCACAACGTTCTTACACCATTGGCATTTCCTGCAATTTCTAATTCAGATCAAAGCATTATCAATATGAAATACCATATTAAAATTACGGCAATGCTTGTCCTTGCGCTGGGCATTGTTTCCTGCAAAGACAACCTGGAAGAATCTCCATATTCGTCGTTAAGCAAAGAGGTTGTATTTAAAGACGAAGACGGCCTCAATCAGGCAACCATTGGGGTTTACCAGGCCTGGACGGCGCCCGATTTTTCGGATATATCAAGCCGGTTTATCCTCACAGAATCGGGACATCGCTATGCCACTGCTGGCATTTTGGGCTCTGGCTCAGACCCTTATTATCGGTTCGGGCATGTTTCCACTTCCGGTGCTTTCGAGGCGGTTTGGTCACGGTTTTATAAAATTATTTTCAGGGCGAATACGGTTATCGACAATGCGGCCAGGGCTGTGCCGGGAGAAGAAGAGGAAGCCGATCCGTACATTGCCGAGGCGCGGTTCCTGAGGGCTTACGCTTATTTTAACCTGGTAAGGCTGTTTGGCGGTGTGCCGTTGCTGTTGAAAGAAATCAATTCTTTATCAGATGAAGATTTGATTTTTGCCCCAAGAGAAACGGATGTGGCTGTCTATGAAGCTATTATAGCTGATTTGACCTTTGCGGAGGCAAACCTGCCCGATTCGCGTGGTGGTGCCGAGCTGGGACGCGTGTCTGCGGGAACTGCTAAGGCCATGTTAGGCAAAGTGTATCTGACAATGGCGGGTAAACCGCTGAACAAGACGGAAAATTACCAGAAGGCGGTTGACAAGTTCAGCGAGATAGTAGGTCCGGCGAATGAGGAAAAGTTTGATTTTGAACTCATTCCCGATTTTGCTGAGGTGTTTTCGCTGGACAATGAACGCAACCGGGAAATCGTGCTTTCTTTCGGCTATTTTGTTAATTCGTCGAATCCAAACGGGAACATTCTTCCTTTCAATCTTTTCCCCTCAGGGCTGGTTAATGGTGACGAGCAGACGAACTACGGTTTGACTTATGATTTTTATAAATTGTTTGAAAAAACAGATACGCGCAGGCCATTCACCCTTGTGGACCGATACGTTTTCAAAGGCGGCGCCAGGGCAGGGGCGGAAGAGGGGGATAGCATTATCTATAATCCTGAGATCGGTAACTATGTGAACAAGCGTACCAAAGCTTCCCTGGCACATGACGACTTCAAATATGGTATAGCCTATGGTAAGCTGGCAAGGGTTGCCCGCCCTGCCGGCGCTGCAATACAGGGATACAGCGCTGACCTGATCGAATTGCGTTTTTCGGATGTATTGCTGTGCTATGCAGAAGCATTGGTCGAAACAGGCAAAACGGCGCAGGCATTGCCGATACTGAACCGTGTTCGCGCCCGCGCTAAGGCTACGCCTTCAAAAGCAACGGCGGCTGCGGCTCTTCGCACTGCTATCCGGACCGAACGCCGGTTGGAGCTTACTGGCGAAATGACAACCGTTTTTGACATTCGCAGGTGGGGCACATTGCAGCAGGAAATTGCGGCAATGTCAGAAGACCAGATCGTGGATAATGTGCTGATCCCGTATTCGCCAAGACTTGAATTGTATCCGATCCCGCAATCGCAAATTGATGCGAATCCGAATTTGAGACAGAACGACGGCTGGTAAGATTTCACAAGGCCAACTAAATTTAAGAGACTTTCTGGTTCGCCGGGAAGTCTCTTTTCATAATTTCCTCGCTATTTTTGTAAACGCAACAAATAGCATTATGACCCTGTCTCCGCGACACATTACATCCTTGGCCTGGACCATTGCCTTTGCCTTCTTCTCGTCCTGCCAGCAACATTTAGCTGTTACCAAAAATGAATACAAGCAATACGCGGTTGATAATCAGACAGCTGAGGACTCTTCCATTGTAAAATATTATCTTCCTTATAAGGCTAAAATGCAGGCAGAAATGAGCAAGGTCATCGGGCAAACCGCTCAGGCGCTTACCAAACCGTCTGATCCGGAAACCCTTATGGGTAACTATTTTGCCGATGCCATGCTTACCGAGGGATTAAAGAAAGATCCGACCATTCAATTCACATTATCTACCAAGGGCGGATTACGAACCACTTTTCCGGAAGGCGACATTACGGTTTCAAATGTATTTGAACTGATGCCCTTTGAAAATGAGATGGTTACCTTAAAATTATCCGGCGAAAATGTGCAGCAAGTCATTGATTTTATTGTAAAAAAGGAAGGTGAGCCGATTTCAGGAATGCGGATGAAGATCAGGAATGGCGTGGCTTACGACGTGACCATTGCCGGGGAGCCTTTTGATAAAACGAAAACCTATAACCTGCTCACCTACGATTATCTGGCAGACGGCGGCGATGACCTGGAATGTCTGCGTCACCCGATTGAAAGAAAGGAAATTAACAAAAAAGTGCGTGAAGCGCTTTTGGATAACATCAGTGACCTGACCCGTCAGGGGAAGAAAATAACCGCTCAGCTCGATGGAAGAATTGTCATTATCAAAGAATAGCCGCAGGGATTTCCTGAAAAAAAGTGCAGGCACAGCGGCTCTATTTGCGCTGGGAAATCCATTTGAATCTTTCGCCCGCGATGTTGCGGTGCGGCTTACTATTTTGCATACCAACGATGTGCATAGCCGCATAGAACCATTTCCAATGGACGGCTCGCGGAACCAGGGGTTAGGAGGCGTTGCGCGCCGGGCTGCTTTGGTGAAAAAGATCCGGCAGGAGCAGGGAAATGTCCTTTTACTCGATGCCGGCGACATTTTTCAGGGCACGCCTTATTTCAATTTGTATGGAGGCGAGCTGGAATTGCAGATCATGAGCGATATGGGTTATGATGCCGCCACCATGGGAAACCATGATTTCGATAATGGCGTTGCTGGCTTTGTAAAACAACTTCCGCATGCCAAATTCCCTATCCTGGTCAGCAATTATAATTTTGACAATACAGAGCTCCAAGGCAAAACGCAGCCTTACAAAATATTTGTAAAACAAGGTTTGAAAATCGGGGTTTTCGGGTTAGGGATTGAATTAAATGGTTTGGTAAATAAAAAAAACTACGGCGACACCGAATATCTGGATCCAATCAGCAAAGCCAATGAAACGGCGTCATTGCTGAAAAACGACAAGGATTGCGACCTGGTCATATGCCTTTCGCACCTGGGTTATAAATATAAGGACAACAAAGTTTCCGACCAGATCCTGGCCAAGTCCACCCGGAACATTGACCTCATCATTGGCGGACACACGCATACATTCATGAAACTTCCCGAAGATGTAATGAACCTGGACGGCAAGGTAACGACCATTAATCAGGTCGGCTTTGCGGGCATTAACCTCGGGCGCCTGGATTATTATTTTGACAGGGAATCGAAAAGTAAGAAAATGGTTTCGGCCGTTTATCCGGTGCATGGGCACGGACTTGTATAAGCAGCCGTTCAATTATTCCATATGCAGAAACTGTTGCCTGATTTTCTCTTCTTCCAGGTCCAGCTGGGCAAGGTGCTGACGGATCACTTCCTCTTCAAAGGTTTCTTTCTTATTGAATTTGTTCAGAACAGCGCGCTTATGGTCCAATAGTTCTTTCGTAATGTGCTGAAATTCTTTAATATAATCGTAGCCTTCGTTTGTGGTTTCGGGATGACTTACGTGTTCGAGGAAGCCGAGGTCACTTTCAATCTTGGTTTTTAAACTTTGTAACAACTCATTTTTCGGCAGTTCATCCGCGTGCCGCTCGTTAATGAGCAGCAGCGATTCTTCCGCCAGCTTTCTCCTGATTTTGATGTCCTGATCCTGTGCGCTGATTTCGTAGTCCAGCTCGCCGACATCCATCCATTTGATGACTAATGGCAATGTAAGTCCCTGGAAAACAAGCGTTACCAGAATCACCACAAATGTAATGAACAAGATCATATTGCGCTGCGGAAACGGCTGACCATTGGTTAGCAGCAGCGGGATCGACAATGCGGATGCCAGCGAAACCACACCGCGCATGCCCGCCCACCCGAACATGAATGGCGCTCGTAGTCCCGGTCTGCTATCGGCTGTACGAATGTACCGGCTGACCACAACGGTAAATAGCGAAGCACCGATGGCAGATGCCAGTCGAGTCAGGATCACCACCAGCGAAATAATCAGTCCGTATTTGATAGCGTCCGGCAATGCGTCCGGTCCCATTTCTTTTACAATTACAGGCAATTCGAGGCCGATAAGCATAAAGACAATGCCATTCAATACAAAACCGACTGTTGACCAAACATTTACACCCTGTATCCGGCTCAAATGTCCCATAATGGTGTGGCTGTGGTAAGAAAGAAACAGGCCGCCGCTTACCACCGCGATGACGCCGGAAAAATGGAATTCTTCCGCGGCAATGTACATGGCATAAGGTGCCACAAAGGTGAGAATCGTATCAATGCTAGGGGTGGTGGGAAGCCAGCGGTGAATAGCGTAGAAGATCAATGCGATGGTGAATCCGACGACAACACCCATAATGATCACAACGAAAAAGCTGCTAATCGCTTCCTGTAACACGAATGTTCCTGAAACCACCGCCGCAACGGCAAACCGGAAGACGATCAAACTCGATGCATCATTCAGCAAGCTTTCGCCTTCCAGAATCGTCACCAGACGCTTGGTGACTTTCACATCCTTTAAAATAGACGTCGCGGCGACGGCATCCGGAGGCGAAATAATGCCGCCCAACAAAAATCCCAGAGGCAATGTAAAACCCGGAATGATCGAATTGGAAACATAAGCGATGACGCAGGAAGTTAGGATTACGACAATGAATGCGAAGGAACCGATCACACGCCGCCATTTATAAAAATCTTTCCAGGAGGTTTGCCACGCGGCATCATACAGCAGCGGCGGCAGAAATATAAGGAAGATCAGCTGCGGGTCAATGGAAATGGTCGGTAACCCGGGGATGAAGCTGATCGCCAGCCCGCCGAGCACCAGGACAATAGGGTAGGAGACTCTGATCCGCTGCGCCAGCATCACAAGGAACAAAATGATGACAATCAGCGAAATGTATAGTATAATTTGTTCAGACATAAAGGATTAAGGTGGTGCTTTTTATCTTACGAATAATTTGATTCCGTTTGTAGACTTCAAAACAATCTGCGGATGCATACCGACCGGGTGGGATGGATCAGCTTCAAAATCAAATCGTTTGAGCAAGGAAGCCAGGATCAGCTGCATTTCCATCATGGCAAACTGCTGCCCGATACAGATCCTCGGCCCCGCTCCGAAAGGCAGGTAATTGAATTTCGGCCTGTCCTTCACATTGTCGGCGTTAAAGTTGTCAGGGTCGAATGTCAACGGATCTTTCCAGAGGTTCGGATTCCGGTGGAGCTCGAAAACCGACAGGAAAACGGAAGTGCCGGATTTCACATCAAAACCTTCAATCTCCTGATCCACCGTTGCTTCACGCGTCATGGTCCAGGCGGGCGGGTAAAGTCGCAGGCCTTCCTCCACAACCTGCCTGGTATAAGGCATTTGCATGAGATGGTTAAAAGTGGGCACATTATCAAAAATGACACTTTCGACCCTGATCTTCGCCACAATTTCAGGTTGCTTTGCTAATTCGAGCAATAGCCAGCTTAACCCCGTTGCGGACGTTTCGTGGCCGGCCGCAAACATGGTGATCGCCTCGTCCCGGATCTGCTGATCATTCATCTGCTCGCCGGTTTCTTCGTCAATGCTGTCCAATAAAAGTTGGAGCAGGTCATTCGGCCTTTCGCCCGAAATGCGCCGTTGGTGTATGAATTCAAAAACCAGTTTATTGAAATAAGACAGATCGGTTTCAAAGCGGCGGTTTTCACCATTAATAGCCATAATGGGCACGCGGTATGGCTTGCGGACCCTGGTTACCAGGTATTTCTGCGTCCGGTTGACCTGCTGGTAAATCCGCGCTTTGTCCTCCGTGGTCATGTTTCCAAAAAGCGTTTTGAGCGCGATATCGGAGGTTATGCCCATCATTTTGGCATCAATGTCTACGGCATCTTTCCCGCGAACAGCTTCCATTTCATCCAGAAAAGAAGCAGTTAGAACGCCCATAGCTAGGAACAACTCCTGCAATCTTTCGCGATGGAATGCGGGTTGAACAAGCCTTCTTTGTCTTAACCAAAAATCGCCATCACTCGTAACCAGCCCGTTCCCCAGCACCGGACGTAACATTTTTGAAGAACTTCCCTTTTTGAAATTACGGTTATGCTGCTGCAAAACGTGCCTGAAAAAGCCCGGATCACGGGTCACGACAAATTCACGGAACAGCTTCATCTTAAATGTATCGCCACAGGCGTCGAATCCCTGGTGGAGGAAATGCAAAGGGTTTTTGGCAAATTTGAAAGGGGCCATAATGCCCAGCCTTCCAAGCTTGTAAACGGGAATGTTACGCATGGCTGGAATCAAAAGAGAATTTATGCAAATAAGTCATTAAGGCATAAAAAAACCATCCTTATTGAGGATGGTTTCGTAACATTCGCTTGAAACAGCTGGTCCTGCTTACTTTTTGCCCGCGAAAGAGCGCAGCATCCAGGTATTTTTTTCTTTGAACTGCATGAAACGATTCACCATATCATTGGTCCCGTCGTCGCCCGCTTCATCACTGGCAATCAGCAGGTAGCGCTCCAATTCGATCAGCTTTGCCATATCGTCCAGCAATGCTTCAACCATATCCAGGTCAGACATGCCGATGGTGTCGATCTCCTGGATCGAAGATTCCTTGATATAATCGGCAAAACGGCTGTGTGGCGGCTTGCCTAATGTGAGCACGCGCTCGGCGATCTCGTCGATGGTCAGCTGTGCGTTGGTATAAAGTTCTTCGAATTTTACGTGAAGGGTGAAGAAGTTCTGGCCTTTGATATTCCAGTGGCACCCTCTCAATTTCTGATAGTGAATGTGGTAATTGGCCAGGTAATCGTTCAGAAGGTCTACCACAGGTTTTACTTCTTTCTCATTCAGGCTTATCGCTTCGGCATTCATGATTTTTTTGGATTAATGTTGATTCTGATTTATAACAAAACCATACCACCATCATTTAGTTTCACATATATACGTAAGAGACGGTTTATGTTTAAAAAATGGGGAAGGGTGGCCAATTTCGGTGTTTTTTTCACTTGCAGGCACGATAGTTGAAAGTTGCTCGTTCAATACGCGTCAGACGGGCATCTCCGTTTTATAGTCCACAATTTAATTACAAATATGATTACGAAAAATTTCAAATTGCTCAGCGTTCTGGCCCTGGTTTTCACACTGTCAGGAAGTATTTCAAGCGTTCAGGCACAGGGAAAGGAAGAGGACAAGATCAGGGCGGCAGTTACCGTGCTGGATGATTTCAGCAGCATGGAAGAAAGCATTCCGGCGCAATTGCTTGACATTTCAAAAGGGATCATTATCGTCCCGAAACTGATCAATGCTGGCCTGATGGTGGGCGGGAAGCATGGTAAGGGCATTGCAATGGTAAAAAATGCGAAAGGCGAATGGAGTGACCCGGTATTTGTCACCATCACAGGCGGCAGTGTAGGCGCGCAGATCGGCGTTCAGGCTGTTGACCTTGTTCTGATTTTCAAGAATAGCAAAACATTAACGGAGATCGGCAAGGGAAGCTTTACATTAGGCGGCGACCTTTCTGTTGCTGCCGGTCCTATGGGAAGAAGTTCTTCGGCGAGTACGGATTACAAGCTGGAAGCGGAAGTCTATTCTTATTCGAGAAGCAAGGGATTGTTCGCAGGTGTGACGATCAATGGCGCAGCGCTGTCTGTGGATGCCAAGGCAAACAATGCTTTTTACGGAAATACGGACAGCGCCAACACGATTTTCACGTCATCCAGGATCTCTTCAAAACCGGTTGCAGATCTGAAAGACAAGCTTGATGATTTAAACTAACATTGATTTGCCATGCCATCTTCTGTTGTCGCAAAAATGATATACGACGGAGATACCGAAACGTTGCGGATTGTGTATGTTTCGGGGATGGTGTATGATTATAAAAATGTTCCTTTGGAAGTGTACCAGGCTATGAAGAACTCAGGATCCAAAGGGACATTTTTAAATAATCATATCAAAAACAATTATGAATTTGAAAAGGTAAACGACTGATAGTTAGCGTTTACAGTCAGCCTGAGACTATCACGGAATCTCGCAATTCTTCTCGTTGCAAAACTTCACTTCTCCCGTTTTTTCATTTCTGCACTTCACTTTACCGGTTATTTTCACCGTAGCACCCTTCTGTATCGACTCGTGGTTGATGATCACCCAAATGTCCTTACTGCCCTTGATTTTGACACGTGTGCCATCAAAAAATTTTTGTACCGCCATCGTCTACTTTATGTTCAAGGGGCAAATATAATGTATCAAATGTTCCCTTTTTTCATTTCACTCACCGCGTGGTCTACCGCCCTTGCTGTTAATGCCATATAAGTCAGTGAGGGATTTTGTGTGGATGTGGACGTCATACACGCTCCGTCGGTGACGATCACATTAGGGCATGCGTGCATCTGGTTCCATTTATTAAGCATGGAAGTTTTTGGATCATTACCCATCCTTACGCCACCCATTTCGTGGTTTTCACTGCCTGGATTGCGGTTTGTGTCGGAAGTCTTAATATTTGAAAAGCCAGATTTTTCAAGCATTTCGCTGAGCTCGTTGTAAAAATCTTTGACCATTTTCATGTCATTATCATCGAATTCGACATGCATTCTAAGCTGCGGAATGCCCCAATCGTCCTTTAAAGTTTTGTGAAGACTTACAAAATTTGTCTCCTTAGGCAGTGTTTCTCCCATCATTTGCGCACCCAGGCTCCATCCGCTGTCGTCCGGCTTGAAGAGGCTTTCTTTTAAAGATTCACCCAGTTCATTGGATTTAGCGCCCATTTTGGAAGCGGAAAAGGAGGTTGCGTAACCGCGGAGGAAATCCGTTTCCTGTTTGAAAACATTCCTGAAACGCGGGATATAAGCACCATTAGGTCGACGTCCGTCCACTGTCCGGTCGTGGTAACCGTCAAATTCTGCGCTCACGCGGCCTCTGTAATTGTGGAAACCTATGAATTTTCCCAGCAGACCATTGTCATTGCCAAATCCATTAGGGAAACGATTGGAAATAGAATTAAGCAGGATCAGGTTCGAGTTGATCGCTGATGCATTTACGAAAATGATTTTGGCATAATATTCCGTCATTTCTTTGGTCAATGCATCCACCACACGCACGCCTGTCGCCCGCTTCTTCTTTTCATCATAGATAATGGAATGCACAACGGAATGCGTTTGCAATGTAAGGTTCCCCGTCTTTTCAGCCCATGGCAATGTGGACGAATTCGAACTGAAATACCCGCCGAACGGACATCCGCGCTGGCACATGGTCCTGTGCTGACATTTGGCACGGCCCTGCTCGGTGTGAATGGGCTGCGGATCGCTGATATGCGCCACGCGACCGATAATGATGGGACGCGTATTGTTGTAATTTTTGGCTGTCTGATCGCTGAAATGTTTTTCCACACAAGACATTTCATGGGGTTTAAGAAATTCACCGTCAGGCAGTTGGGGTAAATTATCTTTGTTGCCGGAAATCCCTGCAAACTTCTCAACGTAACTATACCAGGGTGCAATGTCCGCATAGCGGATCGGCCAGTCAACACCGAAACCGTCCCTTGCCGGTCCTTCGAAATCGAAGTCAGACCAGCGCTGCGTTTGCCTCGCCCACAAAAGTGACCTGCCGCCCACCTGATATCCGCGCATCCAGTCGAAGGGTTTGTCCTGCACGTAAGGATGTTCCGCGTCTTTCACCACGAAATGCATGGCGTCTTCTTTAAAGATATAATGTTTGCTGGCCATCGGATTTGCCTGCCTTATCGCCAGGGAAGGCTGACCGCGGTGCTCGAATTCCCAGGGCTGCATGTTGGCAGTAGGGTAGTCCACAATGTGTTTTACATCCTTCCCGCGATCGAGGATCAATGTCTTTAAGCCTTTCTCCGTAAGCTCCTTAGCAGCCCATCCACCACTAATCCCCGTTCCCACCACAATGGCATCGAAGGTCCGCTGCTTAACCGAATCGATATTGAAATTTGACATATTCGTAAAATATCTGAATGCTTTTTATTTGGTCTTAGGTGACGATTTGCGCCATAGATTGGGCAGCAATTTGTCATTCAACAGCATTCGCCAGGTTCCCCAGTCATGTGCGCCGTCGCCGCCAATGTAATAGTCGTGCTGAATGCCTGCTTTTTCCAGCGCCTTATGCGTTGCTTCCGAGCGTTTTCCAACAAAATCCAACTCACCACTTCCCAGGCCAACCAGCAAGTAATCCACCTTATCCTTTATTTTAGTATCACTGAAAAATGCCGGGTTCAACTTCTCCGGATCCAAGTCGCCAGCGCTCATAATGCCAAATGAACTGAACAAGTCCAACGCCTTGAAACCCACTGCCTGCGTGTGACGGCCACCCATGGATAAGCCCGAGATTGCACGTGATTTCCGGTCGGCTATGGTGCTGTATGCTTTATCCACATACGGAACGATATGCTTCCTTAATTCTTCTTCAAAGAGCACATAAGTTTTTTCGAGGTGCTTTGGGTCGCTCCGGTGAAGGACCTGGTTGTTGGGCATGGCAATGATCATCGGCACAATTTTGCCTTCCGCCAGCAGGTTATCAGCGATGAAATTGGCACGACCGTCCAACATCCAGCCGGATGCCAGCTCGCCGCTGCCGCCCATGAGATAGAGCACCGGATATTTCTTTCCGGAATCGTATCCCGGCGGCGTGTACACATACATTTCACGTTCGCCGTTCAGTACATCGGAATGGTAAATATGCCGCGTAATGTTGCCATGCGGGACGTTTTTGGCATCGTAATAGGCGGGCTTGTTGTCGTGAACAATCACATTGCTGTAACCGGGCTGGTTAGAAGTTCCTGTGAATGTATTGTTCGGATCAGCAACCGGAACGCCATCGATAAGTAACCTGTAAACATAAATATCAGGCTTAATCGGCCCGACTTTCAGTGTCCAGGTGCTGTCGCTGCCTTTTATGAACGGCACAGGGCCTTTTGCTTTCAGTGCAAGAAGAATAGGGCCGCCTGTCAGTTCAACCTTATGCGCATCAGGCGCTTTTACCCGGAATGTTATAGTGTGATCGTCTGCAACATCGGGCGAAATCACATTTCCACCGTACGGATTCAGTTGCTGGGTGTTCTTTTGGGGATTCCAGTCCAGGTTCACATTGGCCTGCTGTGCAAATGTGCCCGGAGCTGCGAGCAGAAGCAATATGGCGGCCCGGTAACAAGCACCGGGCCAGTATCTTAGGTAATCTTGTTTCATGCTGAAAGTGTTTCGCCTGCAACGTTGTGCTGCTATCCTGAATAAAGACGGCGATTCTGCAAGATTACCCGGTCAGTGCAATGAAATCAGATTTTTTTTAATGCATTGAAGATGTTCTGATGCGGCTGCTCACCTTCAAATGTCTGCACAAGTTTACCTGCTTTGTTATAGATAGCAATGTAAGGGAACGACTTGATCTGGTAATAGCGCTGAACCGTGTACGAATATCCCTCCGTGCCAACCTTAATGTTAGGATAAGTGCCCAGCTTATGCTGCGCCACAAAAGGTTTCAGCATTTCCATTGACTGGAAAGTGACCATCACAACCTGCTTGTTGGCAAACACGCTGTAATTTTTAAGCATGTCTTTCGTAAAATCCTGGCAATGTTCGCAATCAGGTGAAAAGTAGATCAAAACCACCGGGCCCGCGGCAAGCTGCGATGCAGTATACTGCTGCCCGTTGGTTAATTTTATCTGAAAAGGCGCGATCTTCTTATCGGCCAGGACAGACTGTGAAAAAGCGAAACTGCTCGCAAAAACGAAGAGAATGACGGGAATTATTTTCCGGAACATAAAACTGAATTCTTTTTGAATGAAGAATCCGCAAGTTATTAATGTTTGCTGTTTTATCCCGCTACCTTTTCGCTAAGTTTTTTGCGAATATTTGTCAACTGATGAATATGTCTTTTCGAATGACAAACTACAAAACTCAGCCATTCCCAGCGGGTGAATGTGCCAATTCCCGGGAACTCAAATGCACTGGCTGTAAGCCGGAGATCCTGTTCTGCGGCCACTCTCCTGATTTCATCCCGCTCTTTTGTAAATGCTTCGATCAGCTCCACCTTGTTATGCGGCCCGTCCGAAGGAACGTTGAAGTCCGGTGCTTTTAGTTTCGTTGAAAAGTCCAGAAAGATATTTTCAATTTCCGGAATATTGGCATCGACCGGTCTGTTGGTATTGGTTGTATCGCCCAATAATACGCCAGGCAAGCCGCTTTCTGATTTTAGAATGTGCTCTACAACCTGCCCGGCCGTCCAGCTTCCTTCAAAGGGCACTTCATTAATTTCTTCTTCGTCGAATGATTCGATGGCGTCCCTGAATTTTTTAGTTGTCCTATCTAATTCATCCAGCAGGGCAGTTGCGCTGGTGCCTGTTTCTGACAATTCCTTGATAATGACGAGCGCATGGTCCCAGGCATCGGACATCATTTCAAAATAGTCGGCGCCCATATCACATTGCATATCCATGCGCGTGAGGCCATTTTCTTCTCTGAGCCGGTAAATTTCCTGAAATCCGTTCATGCCTTGTGCTTCTTCGGTCTCATAATTTTCCACGCCGTCGTTGAGAACGCCATTGTATTCGATAACCAGCTCTTCGGCAGGCTTATTAACCTTAATCACGCCTATAATTCCATTTTTGGACGCATCCGCAAAAATAACTTTACTGCCAGTCTGCCAATCCGTTTGGGCTTGCGTTCCATCGCTGAATGCATTGAACCAGATCTTGTTTTTATTATTTGAAATAATGGTTTCCCAAACGCTTTCCTTAGGCGCATTCACTTCAATCGACTTCTTAATGAGCATAGTTTCCATGGTTCCTGAGTTTATTTGTTGAATGATGTTGCTTTACAGACTATTTTTCAAGGATAGTTTTCAGGTTTTTCAAACTGGATTCCAGGTCTTTGCCAAGGATTCCATCGATAAAAAGGTTGGTAATGTTCATGGGATATTTACTTTTCCCGGTCATGCCCCAGCTTACTCGGGTTTGATCATCAGCAACCGGCGTGGTCGTCATCGCCGCCAGCCCGAATCCTTCGAATGGCCGTACAAAGCGGACTTCAATATTCACAAGCTCGCCTTCCACAAGCTTCATAATTTCCTGTTCACCGGCACCGACATTCTTATCCTTACTGTCCCACGCATATTTAAAACCGACCGTCCCGTCGACGCCGGCGTAAGTCTTCTTCATACCCGGATCCGCCATCACCCACTTGCTGTAATTGTCCTGATTTTTCAAGAATTTGATATAATCATAAACCCGGCCCTTCGGTCTGTTAATCGATATCTCCCGCCGCACCTCGTATTCATTTTTAACAAATAACGCCACCACCAGCAGCAGGACAACGAGGCCAACGATCACAGCAAGAATTGTTAGGATAATCTTCATCGGGTAATAGGTTAAAGTTCAGGTCAGCAATAAGATGTAACAAACCTACAAGTCTTTTCCCAATCCCCCGGGGGGTGAATATGTCAAATGCAGGGGCCGAACGCGACAAAGATTATGACTCGTAATTGTTGGAAATTACAAGGCACTGTTTAATATCCAGTATAACTACAATTTCATTTTGCTAATGAAGGAATCCGATTGAATGGCTTCCTCAAACCCGATACCCGTAGCTATCCACGATCGTCCTGAACACACTATCCCGCTCGTGCTCGCTCGTGTAGACCCATCTGTCGAGGGTGGTGGACATGTAGCTGTCTTTTACGGTGATTTGTTTTTGGAATACGATGTGGAACTCGGCGCCGCTGCGGTCTAGCTTGAAGGTGTCAACATTATCGAGGTTGATCGCTTTTTTTTGTTTTTCGTCGTAAATAATAGTCGGCATGAAGATTGGATTGAATGGTTAAGTTATCACCATAAGTTGCTTTCATCCTTAGACTACTGACGGGAAGCCGCATACCTATTGAATGCGACAGCGTATTTTGTTATTTTGAAAATATGAAGCATATATCAGTTCTTGTTCCACAGGGCGATGCTGCGCTCGGGACCATTGAGGGGCCTTTCAAGTTTTTTAATTTCGTAAACGACTTCCTGGCTGCTATGGGCCGCGAGCCGGCCTTTAATGTCCAGCTGGTGGGCATGACCGCTGATCCTCAGAAGTATAGCGGCGTTTTTACAGTGGTTCCGGATGTGACGATTCATGATCTGAAAAAAACTGATCTGGTCATCATTCCTGCTGTTAATGGTGATCGTGAAAGTGTGATTGAGATGAATAAGGTTTTTTTTCCGTGGATCATTGAGCAGCATGAGAACGGTGCGGAAGTGGCCAGCCTTTGTGTAGGCGCGTTTCTGCTCGCGGCCACCGGCATGTTGAACGGTAAAAGCTGCACAACGCACTGGATGTCAGCTTCGGATTTCAAAAATATGTTTCCAGAAGTGAACCTGATGGATAACCGCATTATCACCGACGAAAACGGCGTGTATACCAGCGGCGGCGCAAATACGTTCTGGAATCTGCTCGTTTATCTCGTCGAAAAATACGTGGACCGGCAGATGGCGATTTACACGACCAAATTTTTCATGATCGAAATTGACCGCAATACGCAGTCGCCTTTCATTATGTTCACGGGCCAGAAAGAGCACGAAGATGTCGAAGTCAGGAAGGCGCAGGAATTTATAGAAAGGAGTTTTCAGGATAAAATTACAGTGGATCAGCTTTCCGAAATGTTCGCAATCGGCCGCCGCAGTTTTGAACGCAGATTTAAGAAAGCCACTTCCAATTCGATTGTGGAATACATTCAGCGTGTGAAGATCGAGGCGGCCAAGAAAAGCTTTGAAGTGAGCCGGAAAAATGTGACCGAACTGATGTACGAAGTGGGTTATACCGACACCAAAGCCTTCCGCAGTACATTCAGGAAAATCACAGGCTTATCCCCGGTTGAATACAGAAACAAATACAACAAAAGCCAGATCAGCGCCTGATTGCTATTTCAATTCAGCGCTGACCACATTGATTTTACCATTTACTTCTATTGTGTCAAATGTGCCATTGGACTTCGTAGCCACTGCTTTCCCATTGACCTGATAATTTTTGAATTTCGCAGTCGGCAGCGCGATTTCCAGTTTCCAGCTTTCCTGCGACTGTGAAAGGTTCAGGCGGATGCTTTTTCCATTCCTTTTAAATGTATAATCCAGCGCATTGTCGCCTACGATCACGTTTTCCAGACTTGCATCATTCCAGGCCGATGGCATCTGCGGTTGAATGCGGATTAATTTTTTAGATGCAAACGGTTGTATGCCAAAGAATTGCTGAACGATCGGGTAAGCGTAACTGTATACATTCCAGGCCTGCGCCATCATGCCGTAATCCGGTGAAACCTCATAGATAGAACCAGGAAGCGCGAAGCTGAATGATTTTGTCATTCTTTTCAAATAACCCAATGCAGCATCCGGACGTCCATAATTATTTTCAGAAATGGCCAGTACGCCCGTGGGAAGTGTCATTACTGCACCTGTGTAAGTAAAAACTTTATTGTTGCCAGCAACAGAACGCTCATCTTTCCCGGCCGACTCATCCCGGTCGATGCCGGTCACGAAGGCGCCGAAGGGATTTACAAACTTGGAGGCTGTTTGCAACGCGGACAGCGCTTTTGCAGTATCAGCAATGCCGGTTTCCATGGGCGTGTTCACAACCCAATTGTGGTGCACTACAAATCCGCGCTTATTGTTTGATTTCGAGCTCGTTATTTTGGCTTTCGCTGCTTTCAGCTCTTCCACTGCCCAAGGCTTTTTCAATGTGTCGGCACGGATGATGGCATCATCAATGAGGCTGATCGCCTGCTTTGGTGTGCCGATAAAATCTGCATAGGAGTTGCTTTCAGGAACCCAGAACTCCCGATTGATCTTGATGCGAAGCCTGTCCGCAATGCTGGAATAATGTTGAGCCAACTTTTTGTCCCCCATTTCCGTGGCAAGTTCGGCGGCGTCGGCGAAGGCTTTTTGGGTGTACGCAGCAACGTCGGTCATTTCGCTGTTCATGCCGTGGATTTCCATCATGCCAAATCCATCAGGCAGCAGGTTACCATCTTTGTCATTCTCTTTGAGCAGCCAGTTCAATCCTTTTTTAAGGGTAGGAAAATATTTTTTAAGAAATTCCTTGTCACCGGTCCAGCGATAAACCTGCGCCACCAGCGAGGTGAATTGCGGCGTTTCGTTAATGTTGCCAGGATTGTAAACAGCGCCGTTCGTGGAGGTTTCATGCATAATGCGGCCATTTCCGTTCACTTTTTCCGAGAGTTTGTGAACCACATCAACTGCATTTTTTACCAATTCAGGCTGACCTGTGGCAATGAGCCCTTTGAGCGCATATTCGCTGTCCGCACCAAACCACCAGGGATAATCCGGAGCGCCGGCAGACAATCCGCGGCCAATTTCAGGCACATCGCGGATGAGCCAGTCAGTGTTGTACTTGGTCCAGCGAAAGGCTTGTTCCAGGTTTTTGTCGGGAATTGTCAGTTTGGTTTTAGAATCAATGGATTTATATCGCTCTTTCTTTGCAAGCAGTAATTTAGTGGCATTCGCCTGTGTTTCTGTAAATGTTTTTCGCGCGTCTTCCTTTGATTTGTAGGAACCGGAAATGGTTATAGAAAGGCTTATGGCACTGTTTCCGGCAATAGCAAGCTCATATTGCAGCGAAGCGGAAACACCCTTTCCCTGGGGTTTGTAATCGCAAGTGATGGCCTTCTGCTCATGCGATTTGGGCGACATGGCAGCGCCAAACATTACATACCAATCATTCAAACTATCCTTGGCGATCCAGCTGTGCGACGCCTCGTCCCAGGTCGTCACATCCGGGCCATCAACCATATTGGTTCTTTCACCCAGCCAAACCGGGCGGAGATCGGTATAACCATTGAAATCAAACTGAATGTTTAGCTTGTCTTTTCCTTCATTGATAAAAGTGTATTCCACCACCACAGCCTCTTTGCCATCTGGCACGAACTGGAAACGCTCTACTTTCAACTCTGGAAGCCCGGTTGTAAAAATGTGTTTATTGGCAAAAGGGAAATTAACGAATGTATCTGCCTTTGTGAGACAAGCAGACTGATTATCAACCGTCACGGAAGCTGCAAAGCCATCCATCAGCTTGATCGGATGATCCCAGATGCCGCCCATTTCGCCTGTAACATGCCAGCCAATATCCGGAAATGTCCCATTTTGATGGCCCACCATGTAAACGCGATCGCCCGCAGTAATGTAAGGCGTATTGAGATAAATACTTTTGCCCCGAATGTTCTCCGTATCGCTGACCACACTTTGCAGATTCTGCGCGTTACGATCACTTTTCGAGCATTCAAGCAAGAAAATGGAACAAAGGCCAATCAAAATCAGTAAATTTCTCAGTGTGTCAGGGGCTGTTTTCATGAAAAAAATGTTATCAGGGAGATTTCGGGCTAACCCGAAAACGCTTCAAGATAACACTTTTAAATCATGCATAAATTACCTGATTTCTTTCCCGCTCAGACTGGCAGCTAGCACGGGTTTCGAACCTTACCCTTGCAAAACCGACAGGATATTTCCTGCAGGATCCTTGAACCAGGCTACGGAAGGTTTTCCTCGGCTAATGTTGTTTTCGTCCGTTTTTAGCCCCGGAAAATCGTAGCTTTCAAATGTTACACCCAGTGCTTTCAGGTCTTTTACAGCTGTGTCAATGTCGTCGACCGGGAAATTAAGAACCGTGAATGTGGCAGGCGTATGATTTGGTTTTTCATACAGGATCACGTCGCTGCTCCCCGCAATGTGCAGTTGCAGCAAGCCCATTTCTTCCACTTCGGAGAGGTCAATACTGAGGACATTTCCATAAAAAGCCTTTGCTTTTTGCAGATCGTCCACTGAAAATCCACTGAATGCTTTTGTTTCTCTAAACATGATTTTCAAATTTTATTGATGACTAGATTTCTCCCTCTGCTTGAATTGCGTCGGCTTCTGTAAATGCAGGTTCCGGTTTCTTATAGATCTGAGATAACTGATGATACGCCTTCGATCGCATTGCAATTAATGTTACAATAAGTCCCAGAATGCCGGTTACAGTAAATAAAAGTGCCAGCCCACGTGCAGTGCCTGTCCCGAACCACGAGCCGATAAGGTCCACACCGGCGCCGGTTGTCATGAATGGTATGAAGACAAATTTGGCGATAGGTCCTATCATAAAGGCAGTGATAGGCGATGCTGCTTGCTCAATGCTTTGTGCAAAACCAAAAACGCGTCCCTGTCTCTCATGCGGAATTACTTTTTGCAGGATCGTTTGTTCCGTTGCTTCCACGACGGGGATCAGGCAGAGATAAATGAACATGCCAATGCCCAGCAATATGATGGATGCCTGAATTGTGAAGAATATACAGATCGTCCACATGATAATGTTGGCAACAAACAATGTACGCAACGGCTTCTTTCCCAGGCCTTTTTTGGCAACAACAAGCCCGCCGACAATAAATCCAAGGCTTAACACACCCCACAATATTCCCCAGACCTGAACCGAAACCAGCGAAAGGCCGTAAGCGTCCATGAGCGACATGAACACACCGCCGAGAAAATTATTGAATGTATTGAAGAAAATCAGGCCGAAGAGGCCCGGTACGAGTCCCACAACGGCGATAGTGCCTTTGATATCAATGCTTTCCAGGTGCGAACCCGTCTGAACTATCTCCTTTTCAGGAATATGGATTGTGAATAAATGCAGCAGCACTGCGATGGTTAACCCAACGGCCAGTGCCAGCATCCAAGTCATGCCCAGAAACCCGATTACAAGACCACTGAAAATAGATGCTACTAAAAAGGAAACACCATTAACGGTCCCAACCAGACCATTTGCCTTGTCACGTTCGTCTTCCTCGATCAGAATGGTAACAACGGTCGAAATGGCGATGGCCCGGATATTGCCGACCAATGCGCCCAGTAGGCAAAGGACAATCAAAACCCACAGTCCGATGCTGCCTGGATTCTTGAAATCGGCTTCGGGTGTTAACACATAGGTAAGCAACGCCAGAATATATAGGATCAATGTTGCAATGCCGGAAATGGTCATCGAGGTTTTTTTCTTATAACGGTCCACAATGGAGCCCAGGAAAAAGCCGGATAGTGCAACGGTTGCGAAGTAAATCCCGGCCATGACCGAGGTGGCAATGACGGATTTGGTTTCCAGATATACCCAAAAAGTAACCGCGAACCAGACGAACGTGTTCGTCAGGGTCGCGGCCAGGGAATTAGCTAAAATGGAATAAAACGTTTTCATGGCTAATAGTAAGTAGATGTGTCGTGCTGAAATGGATTCAATTCCGACATTACAAAATTACTACATCAAGCCATCATGCAGAGAGGTGTTATAAGACAATTTCAGGGTGGAATTGTGCCATTCTCCGCATGCCGTTTGTGGTAACTTTCATCAGGGAACGCTGCGAACGGGCACCGTCTGCTGCACAGGCTGCGTTTTCTGTACAGGTTGGGTTTGCTGCACCGGCTGCGACTGCCGGGCGGGCTGCGTTTGCTGAACATTCTGTCTGGTTGCCGGAACGGTCGTTGTTCTGTTGGTCGTCGTTGTGGTTGTTGATGTCGCGGGTTGCATTACACCGGGCGTTGTTTGTGTGGTTGTGGTGCCATTCTGTGTCTGCACATTTGTCTGGGTCTGCGCGTTAGATCCTGTTTGTGGTGTTCCCGTTGTAGTTTCCTCGACCTCAGTTACCTGCTCAACAGGCTGTGTCGTTGCAGGCATGTATCTTTCAGGCATTGTGGCCGGATCCTGCGATGTATTTACCTTAGGAACCTGTCCTTGCTGCACCACAGGGACCGGATCTGAAACGACGCTTGGATCCGCAGCTTGCGTCGCCCCCTGAATTTGTCCAGTCGGTTTTGGCTGATATTCGCTGTATGGCCTGGCGGGCTGTCCCGGGCCTGAGCTTGGAATTTTGCCGGTAGGAGCGGGCCGGGACCCGATTTTTTGTGCGTGTGATTCAACAAAAAATGCTTCTGCTAAAACCATTGCAGAAAATAATGTTACGGTCAGAATCTTCATATAGTGTTGGATAGATTGAATGATAAATGTAATCCTATTCACAATCTTACCAAAACCATTCCAACGAAAACAGCACTGCGCTATCAAAACGCAGGCTGTTCCGGTTCAATTCATGGCTAATAGATGCTGATGATGTGGCTGAATGTTGTTCTACCGATCCCAGAAAGCAGGCGGCTCAACACCCAATGCACGCAGATACACATATCCCTGTCCCCGGTGATGGATCTCGTTATCGATCAGATAAATGATTGTGTTCAGGATTGTGTTCTCATACATTCCGAACGCAGCTTCACTTTCCTCAAATCGCTCAGGACGGATCTGCGGCCAGAGCGTGTTAATGTATTCAGTTACCAGGTCCCAAAGGTTCAGCACTTCCTGTTTTGTCGGCGGTGGAGGCGTTGAGTGATCCAGAACGGGATCACCGAAAGTCCAGTCACCGAATGCAACGCCGCGAATTCCGGGTGCTGCCAGGCCGATCATTTCCATTGTCAGCAAAGAGAATGGACGCATGCCGCCGATAGAGAAATTGTAAAACGCATCCTCAGGAAATGCTTCGATTACCCTGCGCGTCAGCGCGCGGTGTCCCTGCCAGTGATTGAGCAGTGCTTCGGTTGTGAGTAGTGCTGGTGAAACAGCGGTTTCATTAGTGAAGGTGTTGTTGGTTTCCATTGTCAAAGGTTTTTAGTGATTTTTTGTTTGAACAATACAAAGGAAACATGGCCTTATGACAGCAGTATGTCAGCAGGTTTTTGAGTGTGAAAAATATTTTTTTTGGCTAAAATGATTTTACTAAACACTGTTTATTATATTTACGACGAAAACACTGAAACATGGCGATCAAAGAGAGAAAAGAGCGGGAGAGGCAGGATATGCGCAACCTGATCATTGATTCCGCCACGCAGCTGTTTTTAAAGCAGGGTTATGACAAAACCTCCATCCGGACCATTGCGGAGGACATTGAATACAGCCCGGCAACCATTTATTTGTATTTCAAAGACAAGGATGAAATTTTTTACGTCATCCACGAAAATGCTTTCGCATTACTGGACAAGCAGTTCCGCAAGCACGATGGAATCGAAAACCCTTTTGACCGATTGATCGCTGTTTGCAAGACTTATGTCAAGTTCGCAATGGACAACCCCGACTACTACGATCTGATGTTTATCATGCGCGCACCGCTCTCGCAGATCAAATCTGAGGAAAAATGGGATGCCGGTGAATGTGCATTTGAATATGTCGTGGATACGATCGCCGCCTGCCTGGAAGCGAATCTTATCAAACCGATGGACAAATACGTCCTTGCGATATCCGTGTGGTCCTTTGGGCACGGATTGGTCTCCCTGTATGTGCGTGAAAGATTGTCCATTATGGATATGCCTAACGATGTAATGCTTCACATGATGGAAAGCTCCGTCAACTTTTTTTTAGAAAACCTGAGAGTGTAAAAAAATTTAGCCATGAGTAAACAGTGTTCACTAAATAAACGTCATTTACATCCCAGTAAGTGGCCTGTTCGTCTACGTCAAAAACTGCTCCTCTTCGCAGTAATGACTTTTATTTCCCAAACGCTTTTTGCGCAAAACCGCGTGCTGGATGCTTACATAAGTCAGGGATTGAAGAACAACCAGGGATTGAAACAACAGGATTTTTTGCTGCAAAAGAGCCTGTATGCATTAAAAGAAGCCAAAAGCTATTTCCTGCCGGAAGTCAATTTCAACACATCCTATCTGGATTCACGCGGAGGAAGGAAGATCAGCATTCCGATCGGTGATCTGCTGAATCCGGTTTACACATCATTAAACCAGCTTACGAGCTCGTCCGCATTTCCGCAGGTCGAGAATGTAAACCAGACATTTAATCCCAACAATTACTATGACGCCAAATTCCGCACCTCGCTGCCGCTCTACAATCCGGAAATAGGGGTTAATACCAAGATTCGGAAGGAACAAATCCAGTTCCAACAGGCTGATTATGACGTCTATAAGCGCGAATTGGTCAAGGAAATCAAGCTTGGTTACTATGCTTACCTGCAATCCGAAGAAGCGATCCGCATCCTGGAAAGCGCCGTAACCCTGGCCCGGGAAAACCTGCGCTTCAATCGCGTGCTAGTGAGTAATGATAAGGCAATAAGGACAGTTGTGAGCCGCTCGGAGAATGAACTGATCGGGTTGGAAGCAAAATTGGAAGAAGCCAGGTATCAATCCAAAAGCGCAGCGGCTTATTTCAACTTCCTGCTGAACACGCCGCTGGACTCTAAAATAGAAACTGGCGACAACATCCAGACCGAGCTGGCGGCGGGACCAGGCACATTGGCCAAACGCGAGGAATTGTTGAAACTGGAATCGCTGGGCAGGATCAACACGCTTTCCGCCCAGCTGGAAAAAGCGACTGCCCTGCCAAGGTTAGCAACGTTTATAGACCTGGGTTCGCAAGGTGATTTCCTCAATTTTAACAATGATACGCGTTATTATCTGTTCGGGCTTACGCTCGACTGGCGCGTGTTTGCGGGTAATCGCACGCAATACCGAACCAAGCAGGCACTACTGGATGGTAAAGTGGCGGGCGAGCGCATCAGTCAGGCGGAGCAGCAGCTGGAACTGGAAGCGCAGACGGCTGCTAACAAACTGAATGCAGCCATCAAAATATACCAGGCATCCAAAAGCCAAACGGCACTTTCCCAGCAATATTACCAGGATCAGCAGAAGCTTTACCGCGAAGGCCAATTGCTTTACATTGAGCTACTTGATGCGCAAAACAGGCTCATCAGTGACCAGTTGCAGCAAAGTATTTCCTATATGATCATGCAGACACGTTCCGCAGAGTTGGAGCGTGCGCAAGCCAGTTATTCATTCTAAACTTTAAATATGCCATGAAAAATACGATCAAGACGGGCATGATGATGCTCATCCTTTCGGCCACTCTGCTTGCGTGCAAGGAAGAAAAGAAAGTGGAAGAAACGGACCCGACTATTCCCGTAAAAATCATCAGTTCGGCAGCATTAACCCAGTCGCAACCCGTGCAGACTTCTGGGTTGCTTGGGACTGAAAATGAGGCAAACCTGTCCTTTAAAGTGGGCGGAATTATTAATACTATCCTGGTAAAAGAAGGCGACAAAGTGCGTAAAGGACAGCTTTTGGCAACACTTAATGCCACAGAATTTGCAGCGCAAATGGCACAGGCAGAGGAGAATTTTATGAAAGCCAAGCGTGACGCCCAACGCACCCAGAACCTGTTTCGCGACAGCGTAAATACAAAAGAACAGCTGGAAAACAGCCTTACCACCTTGCATGTGGCCGAAAAGCAACTGGACATTGTCCGCTTCAACCTCTCGCAGGCTAAAATTTACGCGACAACGGACGGCGTGGTGATTCAAAAGTTGAAGAATCCCGGCGAGCAAGTGGCGGGCGGTTCGCCGGTGTTGTATATCAGCAGCACAAATAACAAGGATTGGGTGATCAAGTGCGGCTTAACGGATAAGGATTGGACGCGCTTGAAAGGCGGCGAAAAAGCAGAAATCGTCTTTGACGCTTATCCGCAAACTTTTTCAGGAAGCATTGCAACACTCTCACAAGGCAGCGATGCGGGTTCAGGTTTATATCAGGCCGAAATCCGACTGGATAAGCAGCCCGCCAAGCTCGCAAACGGTCTTTTTGCTAAGGTTAGCATTTATCCGAAACAAAAGACAGAGATGATATCCGTCCCGGTGGATGCCTTGATAGAGGGCGACAGCGACAGCGCTTTTGTGTTTGTGGCAGCGAATGGGAAAGCATTGAAAAAGCAGGTTAAAGTAGCGTTTCTGGAAGGGGAGAAGGCATTTATTCTTTCAGGGATTGATGCCGGTGCGCAGATCATCCGGGAAGGTTCAGCTTATCTGGCAGATGGCTCGGCAATCAAAATAGTTCAGTAACATTCAAACCCCTACGTCATGAAATTACCTGAATTTGCCGTTAAGAATTACCAGTTTACATTGGTGATTTTCCTGGCCGTGCTGGCGCTGGGCGTTTATTCGCTCTTTACGATGCCGCGCAGCGAAGATCCCGACATTCATCCGCCTCAGTTCACCGTCGTCATTGTTTACCCCGGTGCAAGTCCAAAGGATATGGAGCAGCTGGTGGTGGACCCGATGGAAAAAAAGATCAACGAGCTGGACGATATGAAGCACGTGATTACGGACATCAACGACGGGCTGGCCGTGATGCAGGTGCAGTACAAATACAGTTCCGATCCTGATGACAAATACCAGGAGTTGGTTCGCGAGATCAATAGTCTGCGAAACAGCTTGCCTGCGGACATTAACGACATTCGGATCAATAAGCAGATCCCGTCGGACGTGAGCATTTACCAATATGCATTGATCAGCGAAAATGCTTCCTATGCGCAGCTGAAAAAGTATTCCAAAGAATTTAAGGAGCGACTTGAAAAGGTCAAATCGCTGAAAAAGGTCGAGTATGCCGGCTTTCCGGAACGCCAGGTGAAGGTTAGCCTCAATTTGGAAAAAATCGCCCAGCAAAAGCTTACGCAGAACCAGATCATCAGTGCCTTACAGAGCGAGAATGTGAACATTCCGGGGGGCAGCATTAGTATGGCGACCAAAAAGCTGAACATTAAGACCAGCGGAAATTACCGGACGCTGGATGAGGTCGCAAACACAGTTGTATCTACGTCCGGCGGGAAGATCGTTTACCTGAAAGACGTTGCGGATGTGAAGCTGGGCTATGAAGACGAAACGCACATTACACGCTTGAACGGTTTCCGGTGCAGCTTCGTGAATGTAAGCCAGAAAGAAGGTGAGAACATTATAGCAGTCCAGGACCAGGTTGCACCCATTGTTGCAAACTTTGAAAAGGAGCTCCCGTCGAACATTGATCTGGTTAGAGTTTTTGATCAGGCCAAAAGCGTTGACATTCGTTTATCTCATTTCGCAAGGGATTTTAGCATTGCCATCCTGCTTGTGTTGCTGACTTTGCTGCCGCTGGGCTCTCGGGCGTCGGTGGTGGTGATGATTTCCATTCCGCTTTCACTCAGTATCGGGCTTACAATGATGAACTTGCTGGGCTACAATATCAATCAGCTGAGCATTGTAGGGATGATTGTGGCCTTAGGGATCCTGGTGGACGACAGCATAGTGGTGGTCGAGAACATTGAGCGTTATTTGCGGATGGGTTATGGCCGCGTCGAGGCCGCCGTGAAAGCGTCCTCGCAGATCGGTATGGCGGTTGTGGGTTGTACGATTTTATTGATTTTTGCCTTCTTACCACTTGTTTTCCTGCCGGAAGGCGCGGGCGATTTTATCAGAAGTCTGCCGCTTTCTGTAATTACCACGGTTTTCGCATCCATGCTGGTGTCGCTTACGATCGTTCCGTTTTTGTCCAGCATTATATTAAAAAAGCATGCGAGCGCGGAAGGTAACTTTTTGCTGCGTGGCATGAAGAAAGGCATTCACAAAACTTACGGAAGTCTTTTGGATAAAGCATTGAAATGGCCTGCCGTTACATTGGTGCTGGCCGGGTTGATCTTCGCAGGTTCCCTCGCGCTCGTCCCGCTGATCGGGAATAGTTTGTTTCCAAAATCAGAAAAACCAATGTTCCTCATCGACATTGAAACACCGCAGGGCACCAATTTGAAAAAGACGAACCAGGTGACACGCTATGTCGAAGGGATTTTAAAACAGGAACCCCTGATCACTTCGTTTGCGACCAATGTGGGAAAAGGAAATCCAAGAGTCTATTACAATGTTATCCAGCGAAATGAAAGTGAGAATTTTGCCGAGATTTTTGTGCAGGTGGAAGGACTCGAAACGGAGGAAAAAGTGGAGGTTATCGAGCGGTTAAGAAAAAAGCTGGAACGTTACCCGGGTGCGGAAATCAAGGTGAAGGATTTTGAGCAAGGCCCGCTGATCGAGGCGCCGCTTGCTTACCGCATTTATGGCGAAAATCTTGACGATCTGCGTAAAACCGCATTCCGCGTGGCCGATATGCTGAGCAAGGTGGAAGGGACGATCTATGTCAACAATTCCCTGCAAGTACAGCCCACAGACCTGAAAGTGAATATTAATAAGGAGAAAGCAGGAACGCTGGGCATTTCATCGGCCGACATTGACCGTACCGTGCGGCTCGGCACGGCGGGACTAAATGTAGCCACGTATCGCGAGGATGTTGGAAAAGCAGATAATTATAATGTGAATGTCTCTGTTTCCCGGAATGCGACCATCCAGGATTACAGTGTTTTTGACAAATTATATGTGACGTCCGCATCCGGCGCGAACATTCCCTTAAAGAATGTGGCCAACATTGAATTCGAAAGCTCACCGAACCAGATCCGGCATTATGATAAGGACCGCTATGTGACGGTTTCGTCCTTTGTGAAGCCGGGTTACAATGTGCAGCGCATCAACGAGGACATTACAGCCAAGCTCGGGCAGTTCAAGTTTGCAGATGGCCAGACCTTTACTGTGGCAGGTGAAAAAGAAAGCCAGCAAGAAAGCTTCGGCGGTTTAGGCTTGATCATTCTGGTTACCATATTCGGTTTTTTGGGTGTATTAATTTTGGAATTCAAGACATTCAAGAGCATTCTGATCGTGCTTTCCGTGATCCCTTTGGGCATAGTAGGCGGCCTGACAATGCTTTTCCTGACCGGTGAGACGCTTTCGTTCACGGCAACGATCGGTTTTATAGCATTAGTAGGCATTGAGGTGAAAAACTCACTGCTGGTTGTGGACTTTACCAACCAGCTACGTGCACAGGGAATGGGGATTGAAGAAGCCATCATTGAAGCCGGGGAAATCCGGTTTGTGCCGATCCTGCTTACTTCGATGACCGCGATTGGTGGTTTGCTGCCGCTTGTGTTCGAATACAGCGCGCTTTATTCGCCCCTGGCGCTGGTGTTAATCGGCGGATTGATCAGCTCTACATTGCTTTCGCGGCTTGTTACGCCGGTGATGTACAAACTTCTTCCGCCGTCGATCGAGCATGTGGCTAAGGAAGAAGCGATGCTGGAACCTCAGTTTTAAAATTGTCGGCCCAGGTTATTGGTAGAATCAAAAAAACGGCACCAGCAAGAGTAACGCGGTTCTATTGCTGGTGCCGGTAATAACATATGATGAGGAGGGATTAGCGTGCACTAAGTTGGTCAGACATTTCCTGGTGCATCCGAGTCTTCTTTTGTGCGTTCCCCACTTGTCCGCTGTGCCATCGGCAGACCGAGAGAATTAATAAGAGAATAAGCAGGAAGGATTGCAGAAAGAAATACTTGTACTTGACCAGTCGCATGGATTTCACTGAGAAGATGTCTAACACTTCAAATGTAGGAATAACCCCCTTGCAGACCTGAAAATGGAGCATTCCAAAAACATTCCAATTTCAAATGCACTGATAGCTTGCGGGTTATCTTTTCGATTCAGTTTTCACTTACTCCCTCAGATTGTAGTAACCACATCCCTCAAATCCGATTCTTCCGGCAGGTTCAGTTTTTTGCGGATCCTGTGGCGGATTACACGCACACTTTGCACGGAAATTCCGAGCGTGCTGGCCATTTCTTTATAGGTAAGGTTCAGTTTGGCAAGCGCCATGAACCGGGTTTCGGCAGGCGTTAGACCGGGAAGCTTTTCCCTTAACCGCGAGAGGTAACCTACGTGTATTTTTTCAAACAGACTTCTGAAATACTCCCATTGTTCGTCGGTAAGGATCGTAATGTTCTGCAATTCCTGAACGGTTTCCTCGCTCTCGTTCATGCCGTACCGCGCGCTGAGCTCTTCCACGAGCTGGGTTTTTTCCGAAATGCTTCGCGTAAACTCTTCCAGCTGTATGGAAGCAAAGTTTAGTTCCTGTTCCGCTTTGGCGAGCTGATCGTTGATAGCACGCTGTTTTTCACGGTTTTTGTAATAATGCGTTTTATAAAAATACAATGCGACCACAACCAGCAGCAGCACCAGAATGAGCAGGATATTCCGCTCCAATGTTTTGATCTGCTTTTCAGTGGCGATTCGCTCCATAGCGGACCGGTGTGCCTGTATCTGTGCCTTTTCTCCGGCCCGGAGCATCTGGATCGAATTGAAATCCTGTTCAAAAATGTTCCTGATGCGCGCCGCAGAGTCGAGATAAACATTGGTTAAGGCGAAGCGGCCCCTTGCGGCGTGGACTTTGCCGTAAACCTGGTAAAGCAGTTCGAGCGGCTTGTCATTCCCGCAACGTGCCACAGCTTCCCGCGCCAGGTGCATCTCTTTTTCAGCCTTCGCAATATTGTTCTGCCGAAAGTGAATGTCGGCAAGCATTGCGCGTGATCTGGCAACCTGACTGTAATCCGAAATAAGCACAGCCTGATCGACATTTGCTTCCAAAAGTGGGATCGCTTCAACGTATTTTCCACGCAGATAAGCCGTATGGCCCAGGTCTCCAAGCGCGATGCCTTTCCAGACATTGTAGTCGTCAATGCCCACATTTTGCAGGATCCGTTTGAAATAATAATCAGCAGATTCCATAAATCCGGTTTTAATGTAGCTCAGGCCGATGGTGTTCAATGCGGTGTTATGCACGCCACGATGTTCCTGAATAACATTGGCAGTCAACGCTTCCCGTGAGAAACTGATGGCATTTTTGTAATCACCGAAATAATAGTAAGCTTCGCCGATCTGGGTAAGGAAGTATGCTTTTTCTGGAAATTGCTTATCTGAGATCTTTGTCAGCAGCGGGTGTATGGTCAAATATTCCTCAAATGCGCGCTCATAATTTTTTGTATCATACCAATACAAATGCGCCAGGAACCTTCTCGCCCGGAGATGGATCTGCATGTTCCCGGCATCGTAAGATTTTGCTATTAAGGCTTTAAGATCCAGGATATGCTGCTTGGAAGCTTTCTTATCAACTTCCCGATTCAGCATGATCTTCATAAATTCTGCTTCCAGGACCAAATCGTCATCGTTGTTCTTCGCAGCGACTTGTTTGAGCGTTTCCAGTGATTTGTAACCGGCTGCGCTATCACCATTATTGATATGAAGGTCAATAAATCTCCGGAGCGCCGTATAGCGCTCGATGGGGGGCTTATTTACAATGTTATCGAATTGAGCATCAGCAACAAATGCTGAAAATAGAAGGCATAATAAAATGAAACATTTACTAAAAATGCGTTTCATTAATGTTCGGGAGGGTTAGGTTTGGGTTGTTGAGCTTGTTTGCCACCGAAGGCAAATGTGTTTAAAAAATGGCGGCCATTTATGACCGCCCGCAACCCACAACAAAAGAGTGGCACAGTATTAATCTGCGGTTACACAATTGTAGTCCTTGACTAATCTTAGGTTTTGAAAACCTGTATTTGTGTTCAGCCATCACTTTAATTTATGGAAAACAGCAAAATTAATTGCTTGCAACTCAACTGTAAACAGATGGTGCCACGATAAATCGGTTCCGATAAAATGATGAAAGAGGTTGCAGGTGCTAAGCTAATACAAATCCCGACCACATCAAATTTTTCATTTCAGGTGCTAAAATGAGACTTGGCATAAGTTTTATAATTTTATTAGAGTTCTATGGAAAATTTAAAACAACAGAAAAACGAAGGAAGATTAATCATTGTAGCCTATCGATTGCCATTTAAAATCATTAAGGAAAACGATCAGGTGCAATTATTCCAAAATTCAGGAGGCCTTGTATCGGCTGTACTCTCCCTGGTTAAAGATAAAAACGGGCTTGTATTCAACGAGGGTGAAAAGATTCAGTGGGTCGGTTTCTCGGAGAATACCAGGGAAGAATTGGAAGGCCAATCGCTCACTAATGATGACTTTCAGGCGCACCCGGTTTTTATTCCGGATGATGTGAATGAAAATTACTACGAAGGTTTCTGCAACAATCTGATCTGGCCGCTTTGCCATTATTTTCCTTCCCTCGCGCGGTTCAATGATGAATATTTTGAGGCTTATCAAATCGCTAATAAGCTGTTTTTTGATAAAATTCAGGAAATCATACAACCGGGTGACGTGGTTTGGGTGCAGGATTATCAGCTGATGCTGCTGCCCGAAATGATCCGCAGTAAATTTCCTGATAATAAGATAGGATTCTTTTTCCATATTCCTTTCCCGTCGTTCGAACTGTTCCGCTTGCTGCCCGTTACCTGGCGTAAGGCCATTGTGAATGGAATTTTGGGAGCGGACGTGGTTGGTTTTCATACAAATGACTATGTTGAATATTTCCTGAAAGCAGCGCGGCTTGTGTCGGGCTATGGAAATAAGCTGCATTACATAAACATGAGCAACCGGATCGTGAAAGTGGATTCATTCCCCATCAGCGTAGATTTTGATAAATTCAATGATGCGTACGACGAACCTATGGTTGCAGAGGCGCGCAACGAAGTAAGGCAATCTCTGAATCAGAAGATCATATTTTCGGTGGACAGGCTGGATTATTCCAAAGGCATAATCCACCGGCTGCGCGGTTTTCAGCGTTTTTTGGAAAGATATCCGCAGTGGCACGAAAAAGTTTCGTTCGTTATGGTCGTGGTTCCTTCCAGGGACACCATCGAGCAGTATCAACAGATGAAATCAGAGATCGACCAGACGGTGGGCCGTATTAATGCGGATTATGGAAACATTTACTGGCAGCCGATCATATATCAGTATCGCTCAATGCCTTACCATGAACTGGTAGGCATGTACACGGCAAGCGATGTTGCATTGATCACACCTGTCCGCGATGGTATGAACCTTGTTTGCAAGGAATATGTGGCAAGCCGCAAGGACCGGAAAGGTGTGCTGATCCTGAGTGAAATGGCCGGCGCGGCTGCGGAACTCGGAGAGGCGTTAATTATTAATCCACTTGATGTCCAGGACATTGCGGACGCCATTAAAATAGCTTTTGAAATGCCCGAAGAGGAGCAGACAAAGCGGATGGATGCCATGCGTGAGCGTATCAAAGCGTACGACGTATTCGCCTGGACAGAAGACTTTTTTACCCAAATGACCATGTTAGAACAAGAACACGAGCGCCTGAGACAGGTTTTTCTTACCAATAAAGGCATCGACGCCATTCGTCATGCCTACACATCTGCGACCAATCGTATCCTTTTCTTTGACTACGACGGCACCTTGGCACCAATCGTGCCGGATCCTTCCAAGGCCATTGTATCGGAGGATGTTAAGAAACTGATCCTGGAAATTGCGAAAAGGGATACGGTCATTATCATCAGCGGACGTGATCGTCATTTTCTGGATAATCTCTTTAAAGACCTTCCTGTTCATATCATTGCCGAACATGGGGCGCTAATACGCACCAAGGGAAGCGACCAGTGGGATTTGAACGAGAGCTATGAAGAAAACTGGAAGGAGAGCATCCGTCCGATCATGGATATTTATGCCAAACGGTGCCCGGGTGCATTTGTTGAGGAAAAAGAAACTTCGCTAGCATGGCACTACCGGACAGCCGATGATAAGGAATATGCACAGAGACGTGCGCAGGAGCTGCTCTGGCAACTCAAAAATTACATTCAACCGGAGCTGAATTTGCAGGTTATCGATGGTAGCAAAGTTGTCGAAGTTAAAAAGACCGCATTTAACAAAGGAACCGCAGCCCGGAGCTTTGTTGAAAATGGGAACTATGACTTTGTACTGGCCATCGGGGATGACACTACGGACGAGGATATGTTCGAAGCGCTTCCCGAAACTGCTTTCACGATCAAGATCGGCGACGATTTGTCCGCAGCCAGAAACCACATTAAAAGCCAGGAAGAAGTTTTCCATTTTCTTAACTTTATGGTTTCATCCATCGCGGAATAAAAAAGACATGCAAGAAGAGCTTCGGCTGCTGCGAAAACTTATAGAATCAGTCAGGCCGCTGAATGACGAAGACTGGGATGCATTTTCGGGAATATGGAAACCGTATACAGCCGGTCGTAAGGAAGTCGTTACGACGGCTGGCCAAACCGAAAATTATTTGTATTTCGTCGTCAAAGGCATTCAGCGGGTTTATTATCTGGACGATCAGCACCGCGAGGCAACACTGGCTTTCATGTACCCGCCTTCGTTTGGTGGCGTTGTGGATTCATTGCTCCTGGGCCAGCCTTCGCGGTATTATTACGAAACACTTACCCCATCAGAATTTCTGCGAGCTCCCGTCAACGACTTGCAAGCAATGATGGCTAAGCACCCGGCAATTGCCGATATGGTCCGGCTTGGCGTAACCCAAACGCTTTCCGGCATCCTGGAAAGACTGGTGGAAGTGCAGTGCTTTTCTTCGGAAGATAAATTCCGGAACTTGCTTCGCCGCAGCCCGCACATATTACAGCTCGTGCCACACAAGTATCTGGCCAATTACCTGGGCATAGACGCAACGAATTTTAGTAAGTTGATAAATAAGGTCAGGATTTGAAATGTTGGTTTTTACCAAAAAATTATCCCGCCGCGGTTCTCATTTTTGCATTATAAAACAATAGCAAAATGAAACCTGTAAACAAAGCAGAACTGCTCCGAAACCTGGAAGATAGGGTAGAGGAGCACATTTCCGAAGCCATTGCCCTCTTTCAGAACCTAAGCAATGCCGATCTGAACAAGCCGTCCCCAACTGGTGGCTGGAGCATAGCACAATGTCTGGACCATCTCAATAGTTATGGAGACTTTTATTTACCACACATTGAAAAAAATTTACTGCACGCAGCAGATGGAAATACTTCGGAGTTCAAAAGCTCCTGGTTTGGCGCATATTTTACCAACATGATGGATCCGGAAACTGGTAAAAAGAAATATAAGGCAATGACAGGTCATATTCCTGCCTCGGATCTGAACGGCCCGAAAGTTGTGGGGGAATTTTTGAGGCAACAGGAAGCATTAATGGACTATATCAGGAAAGCCCGTAATAAGGATCTTGGTGAAATTAACATTCCCATATCCATCTCCAAGCTGATCAGGCTTCGGCTTGGAGATGTGTTTCAGTTTCTGATTGCCCACAATGAGCGGCATATGCAACAGGCAAAACGGAATTTGATGGGCGCAAAAGCGGCAAAAATTGGCTAGGTAAGCGACAGTCCCTTCGGTTCGCTCAGATTTTCCAGCTTTACAAAATGACAAACGTATCCCGCTGAACGTAAGACCGCCTGGATCTTTGAAAAATCAGATAACTCTGAGGTTAGGGTCAATAACAAATCCTGAAAATCGTAAGCCCAGTGCTTCACATTCAGTTGTTTAAGGCAGTCGTGCAATCGCTGGAAGGACTTGTTGTTCTTTATTTTGGTTCGAAATGATATTTTATATGTATTACGCATGTTAGTCGAAATTTATGAAGGGATAGTCCGGAATGAAGCCTGGTCAAGCATTGGAATATTGGCCTACTAACGTTTATCAAAGATGGCGCTTATTTATAATAATTACAAATAAGTAATTGTTAATTTATCTTAAAATGCATTACAAAAAAAAGCTTCACAACTCTTATGCAAGTTGCGAAGCTTTTCTCTAAATAATATTATTGGAATATTAAGATTTTATTAGATTTTTCCGAAGTAAATCATTTCCAGCTACGATCCAGAAAATCAACCCAGTTGCGCCACATGATTTGTTCAATATCCGCAGCCGAGTAACCTCTTCCAGATAAAATCCCGGTTATCGATTGCAGGTCGGCAATGGAATCCAGGTCCATTGGCGATTGTTCTTTTCCATATGCACCATCCAGATCGGAGCCGATCCCGACTTGCAATGCATTTCCTGCAAGCTGGCAGATATGGTCGATATGTTCGGCCACATGCTCGATCTTCAAGCCCATATTTTCCGGGGTCGATTTTCCGCGGATCCAGCCCGGAATCATCATCCACGCATCGAACGCCATGCCGATAACTGCTTTTCTTTCGAGCAGCTCCCTGATCATTTCGTCCGAAAACTGCCTGTTATGCGGCGTAATCTTCCGGACCAGGTTATGACTGGCCCACACAGGACCCTTGAAAATATCCAGCGCCTCCCAGAACGCCGTATCGCACAAGTGTGTCGCGTCCAAAATAATATTCAGCTTTTCCATTTCACGCAGCAGATCTTTCCCTTTTTGCGATAATGGCTGGTCGGAATCTGTCCCGTAAGCGTACACGCCCGGACCATAATGTGCCGGTCCGATCGCCCGCAGGCCGTATTGGTAGGCGATTTCCAGGTTTTTGAGGCTGATAAAGGAATCGGCCCCTTCGAGACTCAGGATATAGCCAATCGGCAGGTTTTCGGTCGACGCCGCATTTTTCCAGAGATCTAAATGTTGATGTAAGCCGGGAAGATCGACAATCTGCACCATTTCACCGGCTTCTTCCATTGCTTTGTACCAAGCGATTTGCGCCTGCGTTTGCGCCCATGCCTGTGCCTGCGAATGCCAGCCTGGAATTTTGCTGTCGGGTTTCACTAAACGGGCGATCTGTGTTGCTACGCACATGCCAATGTTGCCTTTACGCATTTCGGGAAAACTGACAACGCCTTTGCCGCGGTCTGGTTTATCGGTCAGGTTTGCTTCACGTTGTCGGATCGCATTTAAATCCTGGGTAAGGTCCCGGTTCCATTCCACCGCATTCATGGAAAGGTCGAGATGGGCGTCGAAAAGAAACATTTTATTTTGTTTAGGAATTGAATTAAATGGTCAGGCGTCTGTTACGGGCCACGATTTTCCACTCGTCGGTCACTGCTCCGTCTTCAATGACGGAGGCAAAGTCATGCAATGCAACCGTCGGGCAGACGTGATAGGGCAGGGCATAGAGCACATCGCCGATCTCCGTAGCATCCCAAACGTCTTGCGTAACCTGCAAAACGCCATGTTCCTCGCTCTGTCCCATCAATGTATAGCTCGGCAGGTTGAGCAGTTTAAACCTGTTTTCAATCGGACTTTCGGGCGCAATGGCTTTATGACCCAGATCAATGGTGACAATGCCAGCCGTGGGTTTGGACACAACGCGGGTCAGGACCAGTGCTGCGTGCTCGAATGGCTGACTATCAAACCGGTCGCCATAACCCCAGTCCCAAAGCACATTTGTGCCCGGGCTCAGATACACATCCGGGCGCATGGCGTGTACGGTAAATGACGGAGAGCCGCCGGCGATGATCATGGGCGCATTGCCCGTATGGTTTTTGATCAGGTCAAAGAGTGGAAGGACAGTTTCGAATGCTTCATCCACAGCCAGTTTACGATCCGAAAATTCGGGATGACGCAGATGACCATCATACACATGAACGCCGCCGAAGGAAACGTTGGACAGTCCGGAAATGTAACGATATAAGGAAAGCAATGTGACGTCGGTAACGTGTCCCGAACGGTTCATGCCATTATTTACATCAATATATACATTGAAAATAACATCACTGGCAATGCCCAGTTTATTGAGGTCGTCCGTCGACTTCTCGTTGTCGACGAGGGAAGCGAAACTCACATCCTGGAATTTTTCACGCAGAGCCGACAGTCGGGTAATGTTCGGGCCAACCATCTGGTAAGCAAGCAAAATCCATTTTGCACCGGCATCGGCAAGCATTTCGGCTTCTGCGATCGTGGCGCATTTGAACTTACTGATGCCCTGTTCCAGCTGCATTTTTACGATTTCTCCGGATTTATGCGTCTTTACGTGGGGAATAAGCCTGTCGGCGTCACCGGCAATGCTTATCATGCCGCGGATATTGTTTTCGATCCGATCCTTATAGAATAGCAGGGAAGGGGAAATGACTTCGTCGGGGTTGTTAAGTTTGAACCACATATTATTTTTCTTCAAGCTCAAACATCACCTCAATCTCCACCGGAATGTTATCAGGAAGGCTTCCCATTCCCACCGCGCTTCTAACGCCGATTCCGTTTTCTTCGCCCCAGATTTTAGCAAAAAGTTCGCTGCATCCGTTGATGATGAAGGGGTGTTTTTCAAAGTCGGGTGTGCAATTGACCATGCCTAAAATTTTGATTACGCGCTTGATCCGGTTCAGGCTTCCCAGGTTTGCTTTTAAAGTCGACAGGATCGTCAATCCAACCTGGCGCGCTGCCAGCTTTCCTGCGTCTGCGTCCATATCCTTACCGATCCGTCCTTTGATTAATGTTCCGTCATCCTGGACCGTTCCGTGTCCTGAAACGTAAACCCAGCGTTTGTCGACGATCAGAAGAGGCTTGTAAACGCCAAGTGGCTTTGGAGCTGGAGGAAGACTAAGGCCAAGAGCAGCGAAGTTGGATTCAGGGGTGTTGTTCATTTTTATTGAGTGAATGAGCGAATGAGTGAATGACTGAATGTTTTTCTCATTCACTCATTCAAAATTAAACTTCTAAACAAACAAATTTAGTACTAAAACGCCCAGCAATCCCATTATAGACACAATTGTTTCCATAACTGACCAGGTAAGCAGAGTGTCTTTGATGCTTAAATTGAAATATTCTTTGAACAGCCAAAAGCCGCCATCGTTCAGGTGGGAGAACATTAAACTACCTGAACCAATGGACAATACGAGCAGTTCGGGAGAAACATCTGAAGTTACCAGCAACGGCGAAAGTATGCCCACCGTGGTGAGTCCGGCAACGGTTGCTGACCCTACGCAAATGCGGATGATCGCAGCAATCCCCCAGCTTAATATCAGGGGCGAAATGTCGACGCCTTTCAGGCTTTCGGCTATATAAGTGCTTACGCCGCTCGCTGTCATGATTTCTTTGAAAACCCCAGCTCCGGCAATGATCAGCAGGATTACGGATACGCCCTTAAATGCTTCTTCCATGGATTTGCTGACATGCTTCATATTCATTCCGCGACGGATCCCAAGCACATAAGCAGCAAACAATACAGAGATTAACATTCCGAAATAGGGTTCGGCAAGCAGGCCAATGATCTTATTGTCAGGATAAATGCGTTTTACGCCCGACATACTCGTCAGCAAAAATACAGGTAACAGAGCGGTTACCACACTGATTCCCAATCCGGGTAACTCGGCTGTTGGCCGTGGTTTTACATTGAAAAGATCTTCGTCTGGTTTTGGTTGGAAACGTTTCAGGGTGCTGCCGAAAAGCGGCCCGGCTACGGCGATTGCAGGAATGGAGACCATGATCCCGTATAATAATGTTTGTCCGAGATCCGCATTAAGCTGGCTGGCAATGGCGGCAGGCGAGGGGTGGGGCGGAAGATAGCCGTGCGCAACCGACAAAGCGGAAAGCATTGGCACACCCACATATAATAAAGGAAGGCGCGCAGTGGCGCTGATCATGAATATCAAAGGAATGACGATCACAAAACCAGCATTATAGAACAAGGGAATGCCTATCACAAACCCGGCCAGCGCCATGCCCCATTGAATGTATTTTTTCCCGAAAAGCCCGATTAGCGCATCTGTGATCCTTTGTGCCGCTCCGCTGTCCGCAACCATTTTCCCCAACATTGCACCGAAACCGACAATCAAAACAAGGTCGCCTAGTGTTCCGCCAACGCCTTTTTGGATGGCTTTGCTAACCGTCTCCACATCCAGCCCGCTAGCCAGGCCAAGTCCGATGGAGACGAGCAGGAAGGAGATGAAAGTGTCGATTTTGAGCCAGGCAATGAGGGCAATGAGGGCGAGTATGGCAATAAATGTCAGTAATAAAGGCATAATGGAATTGGGAGAAAAGTAAGCATTTAGGTAATAAGCTGGAAGAAACTAAAATTTAATGATAGAAGCCAATTAAGTTTTGAAAGCACATTCTTTCCTTAAAATCCGAAGGATCACCGATATACGAAAGGAATGCTGAAATAGCACAAAAGATAGTTTGTTAGAATGCTTTAAAATAGCGAAATTTGACTTTTTAGAACTTACATTATAGTATTAATTCATTGGGTAGTTGGACTTTTCAGCTGCTCGTTTAAATTTTCGATTCTTTTCTAATTCTTTATGGCAGAATCTTCTGGTGAAAACATTATCCCCATTAATATTGAGGATGAAATGCGTGGAGCATACATCGATTACTCGATGTCAGTTATTATTTCCCGCGCTTTGCCCGACGTTCGCGATGGTTTGAAACCGGTTCACAGGCGTGTGTTATACGGGATGTCGGATTTGGGTGTGAATTACAATCGCTCGCATAAAAAGTCGGCTCGTATAGTAGGGGAGGTTTTGGGTAAGTATCACCCGCATGGTGACTCGTCTGTTTATAATACAATGGTGCGTATGGCCCAGCCGTGGTCGTTGCGCTACCCGCTGGTTGACGGCCAGGGTAACTTCGGTTCGGTGGATGGAGATAATCCGGCGGCAATGCGTTACACCGAAGCAAGACTGAAACGCCTTGCCGACGAGCTGCTGAATGACCTGGGTAAAGACACGGTTGATTTCCAGCCTAACTTCGACGATTCCTTATCCGAGCCGTCGGTTCTTCCCGCTAAATTTCCGAATTTATTGGTCAATGGTTCCTCCGGTATTGCCGTGGGTATGGCCACCAATATGGCACCTCATAACTTATCGGAAGTTATCGATGGAGTCCTGGCTTACATTGACAATAACGAGATTACCATTCCCGAATTGATGGAGCACGTGAAGGCGCCTGATTTTCCAACGGGAGGGATTATATATGGTTACCAGGGCGTTAGGTCTGCTTTTGAAACTGGCCGCGGAAGCATTATTATGCGTTCCAAGGCGTCATTTGAGGTTTCAAAAACAGGTAGGGAGCAAATCATCATTACGGAGATTCCTTACATGACCAATAAAGCCGCGATGATCGAACGCATTGCAGGCCTTATTAATGATAAAAAACTGGACGGCATTTCGGACATCCGCGATGAATCTGACCGGGACGGGATGCGCATTGTTTTTGATTTGAAAAAAGATGCAGTTCCTAATATTGTATTGAACCACTTGTTCAAATACACGCCGCTGCAATCGAGCTTTGGTGTGAACAATGTGGCGTTGGTCAAAGGACGTCCGGTAACGCTTAATCTGAAAGACCTGATCAAGCATTATGTTGATCACCGGATTGTGGTTATCACACGTCGTACCGAGTATGAACTTCGCGAAGCAGAAAAGAGAGCGCATATCTTGCAAGGTTTGCTGATTGCGCTGGATAACCTGGATGCCGTTATTACATTGATCCGTAACGCACGTGATCCGGAAATCGCAAAAACAGGTTTGATGGAGTCGTTTGAACTGAGCGAGATTCAGGCCAAAGCGATTCTTGAACTTCGTCTGCAACGGTTAACAGGTCTTGAAAGAGACAAAATCGTGAAGGAATACGAAGAGATCATGGTTTTGATTACGGATTTGAAAGACATTCTTGCAAATGAATCACGCAAGTATGACATTATCAGAACGGAATTAGGAGAGATTAAAGATCGTTACGGCGACGAGCGCCGTACTAAGATCGAGTTTTCAGCGGAAGAATTCAGCGACGAGGATATGATCCCGGATGACGAAATGCTGATCACAATCTCGAATGAAGGTTATATCAAAAGAACACCATTAGCAGAGTATCGCACGCAGACAAGGGGTGGAGTAGGGTCCCGCGGAGTAAAAACCAAGGATACAGACTTTACCGAACATTTGTTCTCGGCAACGATGCTGAATTACCTGCTGATATTTACCGAATATGGTAAATTGTTCTGGATGAAGGTTTATGAAGTTCCCGAAGGAAGCAAGCAATCCAAAGGCCGCCCGATCCAGAATTTGATCAGCCTGGAAAATGGAGATTCCATTCGTTCAGTGATCAACGTTCGCACATTGTCGGATGCGGATTATATCAACAATAATTACCTCATTATGTGTACGCAGCAGGGCACAATCAAGAAAACTTTGCTGGAAGCATACTCTCGTCCGAGAACAAACGGAATTATTGCAATCTCAATTAACGAAGGCGACAGACTGTTGAATGTTGCGCTTACCAATGGCGACAATGACATCGTTATCGCATCGAGTGCAGGACGTGCTGTTCGTTTCAATGAAAAAGGAGTTCGACCAATGGGCAGAACTGCCGCAGGTGTTCGTGGTATCAATCTGAACGATGCGGATAACAAAGTAATCGGAATGGTTTGTATCAACCGCGAAGATGCCCAGCTGCTTGTTGTTTCTGAAAATGGTTTTGGAAAACGTTCTGCAATAGATAGTTACCGCATTACCAAGCGTGGTGGGAAAGGGGTTTCGACCATGAATGCCACCGACAAAGTGGGTAAATTGGTAGCAATCCGTGAAGTTACTGAGCAGGATGATCTGATGATCATTACCAGAAATGGAATTGCGATCAGAATGAGCGTATTGGACATTCGTCTGGCCGGCCGTAACACGCAGGGGGTTAAGTTGATCCGTCTGAACAATTCGGACGAAATTACTTCGGTTACACGAATCCTGAAAGATCCGGACGAAAAAGCGGAAGAACTGGATGAGAACGGAAACGTAATCCCGTCGGCAGCGATAGAAGGAACTTCGGACATGATCATCGTCTCGGCGGATGAGCAGGCAGAAGAGTTGGATGATGAAGAAGATGTGATTGAAGATGAAGACGACGAAGAAGATGAAAATGATCCTTCTGACGAGCCAGAGGCATGATTTTTGTAAAAATTATTTTAATTGATCTATATTTAGAATTCGAACAATCAATCACAACCAAAGTTTAATATTTATGAAAAAATTGTTTTTTGTGTCTGCACTTAGCCTTTTCAGTATGTCAGCGTTTGCGCAGGACGATGCTGTAAACAAGGCTGTTGTAGACCAGTTTCGTAAGGATAAAGAGAAAAGCGATAAAGACCTGACTGATGCAAAGGCTAGTGCAAAGGCTTCATTCTGGATGGAAAGAGCAAAATTGTATGAAAACATTGCTTTGCAGGGATCAGAAGTAGATTCAAGTGCAGCCAAAACGTCTTTAGAAGCTTACAAAAAGGTTGTGGAGCTTGACAAAACTAAAAAAGGTGAACCTGGTAAGTCTGCGAAGGAAGCTGAAAATGTGCTTGCAGGCGGAGAGGGATCTCAACTTTTCAATGCAATTGTAAAGCAGGGTGCTGAAAAATACCAGGCCAAAAACCTGAACGGTGCTCTTGAAATGTTCACAGCTGCTCAGGAAATCAATAAGAAAGATACGCTGGCTTCGCTTTACGGCGGAATTGCTGCGCAACAGCTTGATAAGAAAGACGTTGCAAGAGAGCAATTCGAAAAATATGCTGCAAATGGCGGTAAAGATCCAAGCGTATTCTACGGATTGGCACAGCTATATCGTGAAGAGAAAAACTTCGACAAAGCGATTGAAGCTTTGAACAAAGGATTAGCGCAGTCGCCAAACAACAAAGACCTGAAAGCAGAAGTTGTTAACATTCTTTTGGCGTCAGGTAATGAGTCTAAGGCGATCAGCGAACTGGAAGCATTGGCACAAGCTGATCCTAAAAATATTCAGAACGTGGTTAACCTTGCAATTCTTTACGATAACATGCAGCGCACTGCTGCGGACAGCGTGAAGCAGTTGAGTGCTAAGATGGGTTCAGGAAGTAAATCAGCTGCAAGTCTGACTAAAAACCTGGAAGCAGAAAAAAGCAAGATCGAAGTTTATGACGGCGAGGTGAAACGTATTGGTGCGTTGATTAAGAAGCAGCCAAAAAATGCGGATCTGAAACGTCAGCTCGCAGATGTAAATGCTAAGAAAAAAGAAACGATCGCAACCATTGCAACAATGGAAGGCGAAGTGAAATCTGCGACGGAAGCTGCACAAAGCAGTGCATCGTCAGGATCTGAAAAACAATTGGCAGACTTGAAAGCGAAGCAAAAAGACGCGAGCGAGAAAGCTATTGCGAACTACAAGAAAGCATTGGAGATCGACGGTGCAAATTATGACGCTTTGTATAACCTTGGTGTTTTCTATTTCAACGAAGCTGTACAATTGAAAGGCGAAGTTGACAATATGAACATGACTGAGTATCAGCAACGCGGCAAAGAAATCGAAGGTCGTGTTTGTGGTAAGTTCAAAAAGGCGAAGCCATATTTTGAAAAAGCTATCCAAGCGAAAGACGAAGCTGAGGCAAAAGATAACTTGACTACTGTAAACGGAGTTCTTGAGCAGTTCGCTGCAAAACAAGTTGCTTGCGTTGAAGAGTAAGAAGTTTATTGATATAATAAATGAAACAAGCGCTGAATAGGCGCTTGTTTCATTTAGCAAAGTCTATTTAACATAATATAAATTATACAACAAATGGATCCTGAATTTGAGTTCAGGTGTATGGGCAATTAGAATTCGTTATATCAGTCTAAGATGCGGGATGTGCTGTTCTATTCAATTCTAAGGGCGATCAATTTCAGCTATTTGAAGCTTATTTGGCTGATATTGAGCATTAATAGAGGCATTTTAAGCTCGGTAAAATGACAATCGTCATTTTGATTTATGCTGCTAAAAGTTCAGAAACGGGCCTTTTGATAAAGAATATTGTAATGAAATCGAGATCCGATTTAAATGACGATCTCGATTTCATTAAGTTTCGAATCAGGCAATGTCACAAATCTGCACACATTGTTTCAGGGAAGCCAGCGGTTCACGTTTTGGAATAAATTCCTGCGCGACAAAACCTTTATAGCCGGTGTCGACAATGGCCTTCATGATAGCCGGGTAATACAACTCTTGCCCTTCGTCAATTTCATTTCTGCCAGGAACTCCCCCGGTGTGATAATGTCCGATGTATTTATGATATTTTTTGATCGTTGCTATGACATCGCCCTCCATAATGGACATGTGATAAATGTCGTAGAGCAACTTAAAGTTCTCTGAGCCAACCATTTCGCACAAGCCTGCACCCCATGAAGTATGATCGCACATGTAATCTTTGTGGTTCACCTTGCTGTTCAGCAACTCCATGATCATCGTAATTCCGTGCTTTTCAGCAGACGGCATTAACCTTCTTAATCCGATTGCACAGTTACGCATACCGTCAATGTCGGACATGCCACGTCGGTTGCCCGAAAAACAAATGACTGTTGAATATCCCGCTTCCTTTAATTTGGGAAAAAGATCTTCGTAGCTTTTTACAAGCTCGTCATGTAATGCAAGATCATTAAAGCCTTTTTCAATTCCCATCCCGGCGCCGTTTGGCAATGCACAGGTCAGGCCATATTTTTTAAGTGTTGGCCAATCTTCCGGACCTAGTAATTCGATGGACGTTATGCCCATTTCCTTACATTCTTTTGCAAAAGTGTCCAGCGGAATTTTGCCATAACACCATTTACAAACCGAATGATTAATCTTGCCATTTAGTTTTGAACCTAAGGCTTTTTCATTTGCAGCAAAAACATCGGACAGCGAAAGTACGCCGGTGCCTGCGGCTAAACTCTTTAATACAGATCGTCTCGTAGACATATAAGTAAGTATTTTAAAATAAATATCAGGCGATGTCACAAATGGTTACACCCTGTTTCAACGATGCGATGTCATCTTTACGGCTTGGGATAAACTCCTGACCTACAAAGCCTTTGTAACCGGTTTCGACGATTGCTTTCATGATTGTGGGGTAATACAATTCCTGCGTTTCGTCAATTTCATTCCGTCCGGGAACGCCGCCTGTGTGATAATGGGCAATGTATTTGTGGTATTTTTTGATTGTCGCAATCACGTCACCTTCCTGAATTTGCATGTGGTAGATGTCGTAAAGAAGCTTGAATTTCTCCGAGCCAACCATTTCGCAAAGGGCTGCCCCCCACTCTGTCCGGTCGCACTGGTAATCCCGGTGGTTCACCTTGCTGTTGAGCAATTCCATTACCAAAGTTACATTGTGCTTTTCCGCAGTCGGGATAAGTTTTTTGAGTCCGACCGCGCAGTTACGCAAGCCGTCTGTGTCAGACATGCCGCGGCGGTTTCCCGAAAAGCAAATAATTTTGTCATAACCTGCCGCCCGAACTTTTGGGATCACATCTTCAAAACCTTTGATCAGCTCTTCATGATTGGCTGGATCGTTAAAGCCTTTTTCAATATTTCTGGTCAGGCCCTCGCCCCATGGCAATGCGCAGGTTAGTCCGTGCTTTTTAATGATCGGCCATTCGGCAGGCCCCAAAAGCTCTATGGAAGTTATGCCGATTTTCTTGCAGTCCTGTGCGAAAGTTTCCAGAGGGATCTTCCCATAGCACCATTTACAAACGGAGTGATTGATCTTGCCATTGAGTTTCGGACCTAATGCTTTTTCCGATGCGGCAAATGCTTCTGCCAAAGAAACCGGTAAAGTCATTAATCCCGCGCTGGCGGCAATATTTTTTAAAACAGAACGTCTTTCGATACGTTTCATTTGCATGCAGAAAATTGTGGAACTGGATAAAAAAGTAGTGGTGCAAGGGATTCCCTGCACCACTATATTAAGCTTAATAAAACATAATCTACTCAAAAAATCGATGATCTATTTCCCGCCTTTCGGAGCCGAAGCTTCGGTATAAATCGGGTTATTTTTATTGCCTCCTGACATCAGGTAAGCAACCAGATCTCTTAATTCATTCGGATTCAAACCGTTGATCAAGCCTGGAAGCATGACAGAAACGGTTGACATTTTAGTAGATGCAACCTCTTTTTTGCTGATCTTGCGGATCGTTTTAGAATCAAACGGGTTCTGGGCAATGTAATAAGCGTTAGCATCTTCATTGATCTGACGACCTACAATTGACTCTCCCGATTTCATTGTATAAGCGACTGATCCAAACTGGTCCGAAATCGTTTTGTTCGGATCAATAATTGATTCCAGCATGTCTTTGGCCGAGAAACGTGTTCCGAGTTGTGTCAAATCTGGTCCTACATCATTGCCTTCGCCCTGAATTACGTGGCAACGGTTGCAAAGTACAGCCGAAAAAATCATCTTGCCTTTATCGAAATCGCGGTTAGCAAGGCTGTCCTGAACAAGCGCAACGGCTTCATCCAGCTTCCAGGCACGTCCGGGTCCTTTTGGCGAGTACATTTTTACCAGATCGTTACCGGTGCCGGTAAGTAACTCAGCACCAGACAGTTTGTTATAATAAGCAACCTTATCCTTCGGAACGTTTTTCAATGCCAGTTGTCGCGCCTTGTCTATAAATCCAATGTAGCTGCGACCACCCTGATAGCTGAATGCCTTGGCGAACCATTTGAAATATTGTTCACTCAATTGTGGCGTCCAGCCTGTTTTGGCGCTGCTCAACATGATTGCGTAGAACATTTGCTGTTGTGGCGGCATTTTTTCCAGAAGACCAGCCAAATCAAGACCATATTGAGGGTTTCTCAAAATAAGGTCGGCAGAAGCTGTCACCATTTCATTGTCCTTATCATCAAATTTCTCATTCTTCTGGATCAGCGCAAGCGTTTTTTCAACGGCTTTCGGCGCTTCGAGAGTGATCAGGATTTTGCTTAAAAAACGGTTCTGCAAAGCACTCGGAGATGGATATTTTGGATTCAAGTAAGCGATTACTGCTTGCTTTGTTGCCGCATCCGGCTGTCCTGTGCGGTAAAGCGTCACTTCGACAGCGCGAAGCAGTGCTTGTTTTTGAAGATCATTCAGCTTCGCATAGTCGATCTTGGTAAGTCCGTTTAAAATAGGCCCTCCTACTTTTGTAGAATCTCCTTCGCGCGCCAACGCTATGGATGCATAAATCAATGTTTGCGGGTCTTTTTCAGCATAAACTTTTTGTTCCCATTCTGCAACAGGCTGATGTTCAATTGCTAAGCGTGCTGCAAAGCGCAGGAAACGATCAGGACTTTTCAAATATGGCCATGAAGTTTCTACTGCTTTTGGATCTTTTACTGCATGGAATTTTTCCAGATCTGTGCGTTGCTTGTGTTCTGCCGTAAGCACAGGCTTTACTGTATTTGCACCAGCCGGGATATTTTTGTAGTCTCCATAATACACCCGGTAAAGGTCAGATTCCAGGCGGCGGCCACCGGTTAGGAAATACAATGCGCCATCCGGACCGATTGCTCCGTCTGTAAGAGGAAGTGGTGCTCCTGACAGAAACTCTTCGTGATCTGCCGAGTATGTTGAACCGTTTGGTTTCAAATGCAAACTGTGAACGATACCAAAACTCCAGTCAAATGCCAGGAGCGTGTTTTTGTATTTCGCCGGGAACCTTGCCTCGTTCAGGTAAATGAGGTTTGTAGGCGATCCCTGGCCAATGTTCATGATCGGTGAAAGGAAGTCCGCGAATGCTGGCGACGTGTTGGCTGAGCCTGTTCTCCATCCATAATCACCACCGCTGGTTGCGTGACAAACGCGGGTTGGGCGATACCATGGTGTACCGAAATCCCATTCCATATCCGAATCATAGATGAAAAGATCACCTGCTTCATTGAAAGCAATGTCATACGAGTTACGGTAACCTGCACTTACAAGTTCCCAGGATTTTCCTTCCGGATCCGTTTTCGCGATCCAGCCGCCTGGCGCATGTCTATCAGCTGCGTGTCCGCGAGGGTCTTTGATGAATGGGAAAAGATTGTCATTTTTCCAATTAGGCATCAGCCGATAGCTGTCCATTTTCGGAAGATCGGTGAAGTTACCGGCAACCACATAAAGCGATTTTTTGTCTGGTGAAAGCACAATGCTGTGCGGTCCGTGCTCTCCTTCGCCTTTCAATGGCTTAATCAATGTGATCTTGTCATATTGATCATTACCGTCTGTATCCTGCAACCGGTAAAAACCGCTTCCTTTCGGAAATTTGGTGCTTTCGCGGTTGTTGATCATTACATAAAGGCTGTTAAACGCATATAACAGACCATGCGCATAACCCATTGCCACCTTCGCAGTATCGCCTTCCACTTTCAAAGCTTCCACCTTTGGTTTTTCAGTAGAGCCGATTGGAGGCAATACAAGCCGGAACAAACCGCCATACTGATCAGATGTGATCATCCGTCCTTTGTCATCAAATGTCATGGAAACCCACGAACCATTTTTTTCTTCGGAAGGACTATATAAATGTTCTGCTTTAAAGCCTTCTGGCAGCTTGATTTTATCCACCTTTGAACCCGGCGGACGGTGTTTGGCAGTTCGGTTACTGAGCATAACCCCGCAGAAAACGCCTACTGCAAGCAGCACGGCGAGTGTCATAGGAAGTTTAGACCATTGTTTTTTAGTGTACATTTTACAGCTAAGAGTTAAGTAAATATGAAAAAAGCATTCGTTCAGGGTGAAACTGGAATTTTACATTCTTTAATAAAGCAAATTTAAACTTCAAATAATCTGATAGATACAATATTAAGACGAAACGCTATTTTGACTATCCTGTTGTGTCGGGGAAGTTCAATGAGTGAATGATTGAATTAGTGAATGATTGAATGAATTTTAAAAAGAAAAATGAGTGAATGATGAAATCATTGAATCGCAGAATCGCAATTCAAATATTCATTCATTCACTCATTCTGTCATTCAACATTCAGCGCAGCGGCGCCCGCTCATTCAATCATTCAACATTCAATCATTAAAAATGCGGCGTCAACGCTGCTTCTACTGCCGGCAGACCGTAATAGTCGTCCAGGACTGTGAATGCGTTTGGCGGAGGAACGGCTCCTTTGGGGAAGTAGTAAGCTTGTGGATTGGCTTTTACTTTTGCCCCATAAGCGCCGATGATCTCCTTCACACGACCGGTGCGGGTGAGGTCGAACCAGCGCTTGTTTTCGAATGCAAGCTCAACACGTCTTTCCTTGAAGATCGCTTCACGCATGGTTGCTTGCGATGTCGCTTTTGTTGCCGCAAGGCCTGCGCGGGTACGAACCTGGTTGAGGTAAGTTGCTGCTTCGGCTGGTTTTCCTAATTCATTAAGCGTTTCTGCCATGAAGAGCAACACCTCTGAATATCGGTAAACGGGCCAGTTTTGACCAGTGTTGTTATGCAGTGAGTGCGGCTTTGCATATTTTTTGATGTACGGATAAGTCTTATTTTCTGCAAGACTTCCGCTCAAAGTCACATAACCAATGGAAATGTCTTTCCGCTTGTCACCTGTTTCATAAGCTGCGATCAGATCCGGCGTAGGAATGTTGTTACTTTCCTGCGAAGTGGCCTGAGGGTTTGACGTGCCCGTAAGCGGTGCGATTTCAGTGGCGGAAATTGGCGAAGGGATAAAACGGTAGATCTGATTACCATTGTACCCGGCCGATCCTTCCATATACTGGATCTCAAACACCGATTCTGCATTGTTCTTATTTGCAGTCGTTGTCGAGAATGCATTGGCATAATCCGGCATCAGAGAATAGCCGTCGTTTGTGATCACATCCTTTAACACCGGTTCGGCCAAAGCCCATTTTTTCTGGGTAATGTAAAGGTTGGCCAACAATGTTTTGGCAGCACCCGAAGTGGCACGCCCTGCCTCCTGTTTTGCTTTGTTCAGCAACAGGCCACCCGCTTCTTTTGCGTCCTTTTCTATTTGTGCATAAATCTCTTCGGTGCTGGCCAGCGGCGATGCAGCATCTTCACGTCCGACAACAGGCACAAGGTGAAGCGGCACTTTTCCGAACAGCCGCACAAGGTCAAAGTATGCAAATGCCCTTAGGAACAACGCCTGACCTTTCAGGTTTTTCTTGCGATCTTCTGCGAAATCCACACCGTCAATCAGTGCGAGAATTTGGTTCGCTCTTGCAATAATCTGATAATTAAGACGATACTGAACCAGTACGTTGTCATTTGCAGTAACACCTCCCGCAGTCGGAACCGCGAAGTCGGCAACGTTTTCAGTTGCGTCCACCGCACCGTAGAGGGTGTTTCTTGCATAATACGTATTATCCGAATGCATTTCCTCCAACACCCAGGCACGTTCGTTGTACATCTGGCGGAACGGAACATAGGCAGCATTGACAGCCTGTTGAAAATCCGATTCCGTTTTGAAAAATATTCCGTAGCTCAATGCCGTTTCCGGGATAACAGTCAGGAATTCTTCGCGGCATCCTGCTAACGCAAATGTCAGGAACCAGGTCGCTATATATCTTTTTTTCATCTTCTGATAATTAATATTGAATTGAATGTTGGCTGGCTTAGAAATTCATGTTCACACCCAATGTCCATGTACGTGGAACCGGATAATTCGAGAAATCCACACCTTGGCTCAGGTTACCACCGTCACCATTACCATCACCTTGTGCACTGGTTTCAGGGTTAGGTCCGCCCCAGTATTTGGTGAAAACATAAACCTGCTGGATTGAACCGTAAACACGGGCATTCTTGAAAAACTTATTCACCTTACCAATGTTGTAGCCGATTGTAATGTTCTTGATCGTGAAATAAGAAGCGTCCGCTACAAAGTGCGAGCTGTTCCAGTCTCTCTCGATACCCGTGTAGTTACCGCCATTGTTAGTTGCTCCGTACATTCCATTACCCTCGCTGATCACCGTAGTCGCAACACCGATTCCATTAACTGTTGTGTTTTTAACACGGAAACGATCTTTTACGCCCGCCACCATGTTGAATACACCGTCGAGGTTGGCCGTGCTGTAAAGGTGACGCACCCAAAGTTCGTTGCCATACGAGCCCGATCCTGCAATAGAGAAATCCCAGTTGCCATATTTCAGATCGTTAACGATTCCGTAAGTAAATTTAGGAAATGGGTTACCGATAATGGTACGGTCATCTGCGTCGCCGCCGTATGTAATGGTGCCATCGCCATTCACATCTTTTAGTTTGATGGTTCCGATTGCTGAACGTCCGGGAATGATCGGCGAGTTAGCCAAATCTTCTGCGCTCCTGTAAAACCCTTCTTTCACCATTCCGTAAAACTGACCAAACGGCTGACCAACCTGTGTGATGTGGAATGATCCGTAAACACGATCGATGCCTGGTGCAAGTTCCATTACCTTATTTCTATTGAAAGAAATGTTTGCATTGGTTGTCCATTTCAGCTTTCCATCCAGGTTTCTGGTTGTCAAAGAAAATTCATGGCCCCAGAATTTGATCTCACCAATGTTGTCATTGTAGAATGGGAAACCCGATTCCTGCGGAACCTGTACAGCATAAAGCAAATTGGTAGTCCGCTTCGTGTAGAAGTCATAAATGAACTGAATCCGGTCGTTGAATAAACCCAAGTCAAGTCCAATGTCAAATTGCTTGGTTGTTTCCCAGCCCAGGTTTCTGTTTGCCAAAGATGATACAACAGCACCAGTAGCCACATTTCCACCGAAAACAGCATTGGTAGTGTTGTTCACAAGCGCATATTGTGTGTAGTTACCAATGTTGTTGTTACCAATCACACCAAAGCTACCACGTACTTTTGCAAAGGAAACTTGTCTTACATTTTTAAGAAATTCTTCATCAGATACGACCCAACCCGCAGATGCAGACGGGAATGTTCCCCAAAGGTTATCTGATCCGAAACGCGACGAACCGTCCGCACGCACAGCGGCAGTGAACAGATATTTGCCTTTGTAATTGTAGGAAAGACGGGATAGATAAGACGTCAATGCCCACTCGTTTGCACCGGTTTGTGTTCCGCCGCGGTTGATGTTGATCGCTCCCTGAACAGTTGGAAGTCTGTCATCCGTGTAAGTATCAGCCTGGATACGCGTAAAATCCTGACGGTAACGCTGCTGGGTATATCCCGCCAGTAATTCAAAGTTGTGATCTCCGAAGCTGCGGTTGTAAACAGCCGTGTTCTCATTCAGCCAGCCCACGTTTTCCAGACTTTGGCGGATAGAAACAGCCGTTGTCGGGATTGCTACGTTAATATTACTGGTTGCCGTTGAAGGGTTGAAAAAGAAAAATTTGTTATTCTCGTATTCAATATTCAATGTAGCCCTCAATTTCAGTCCCTTAATCGGACTGTAAACAAGATATGTATTACCTAGTAATTTGGTGTTCTTGTTTTCGTTAGTTAACTCTTCTGCTGCCCGCACCCAGTTTGGATACTGGAAAATGTTTCCGGTTCCCTCTGGAAAGGTGTTTACCTTGGTCAATTGACCATTTTCATCACGAATCGGCATAACCGGCCATGTATGCAATGCATTGAAAAGGATACCTGTCCCGCGGTCGCCATCGGTTCTCGGGGTGTTATCAAAAATATACTGAGGAGCAATGTTGAAGCCGATCTGTATCTTATCGGAAACGTCGTACTCAGAATTCATCCGTAGTGAATATCTTTTGTAATCGTTATTTACAACGACACCTTTTTGGTTGAATATCCCCGCAACCAACGACGTTTTTAATTTGTCCTTATTGGAAGTGATTGTAAGGTTGTAACTCTGGATCGGTGCATTGCGCAAAACTGCATCATACCAGTCGTTATCTTTGTTTGCATATTGCTCTGGATTCTTAAATGCTTCCGGAACGGCTTTGTTCTCGTCCTCGAAAAGCTCCTTTTTGAACTGAGCAAATTCCTGAGCTGTCAGCATTTCCACGCGCCCTTTTTTAGGTACATTCTGGATACCGTAATAAGCGGTAAATCCCACATTGGTTTCACCTGGCTGGCCGCGTTTGGTTGTGATAAGCACGACGCCATTGGCTGCACGCGAACCGTAAAGAGAAGTAGAGGCTGCGTCTTTCAATACAGAAATATCTTCAATCTCATCCGGGTTCAATGCACCAATGTTACCAGTGATCGGGAAACCGTCAATAACGTATAACGGGTCGCTACCCGCTGATACCGAAACCTGGCCGCGAACACGGACCGACATTCCCTGCCCTGGCTTACCAGTGGTTTGGTTGATCTGCACACCAGCAAGGCGTCCTTGCAGTTTTTGCGTGATCTGGGATACGGGCACGTCCTTAATGTCTGCCGCGCTAACTGTCTGAACAGCTCCGGTAATTTCTCTTTTTAATTGGCTACCATAACCTACAACAACCACTTCGGTAAGTGCTTTGGAGTCTGTTGCAAGGGTTACGTCGATGGTTGCACCGGAACCAATCGCAACTTCCTGAGACAGAAAGCCTACCGAAGAAAAAATCAATGTTCCGCCTGCATCAGGCACATTAATCGTGTAGGATCCTTCGGCGTCGGTAACGGTACCGGTCGTAGATCCTTTGAGTACAATGCTTACGCCAGGGACTTTTTCCCCGGCTTCATCGCTAACCTTACCTTTGATGGTTTTGTCAACGGAAATGTTTTTGTTATTAAATACAGGATTAGGCGTAAAAAGCGGAGTTGCAACAGCCGAAATTCCGCAAGCAGTCCCAATGAGCACTTGACTCAGTGAAAGCTTGATCAGGGAATTCAACCGGGCACAATAGGATGATTGTCGAGATTGATTCATAAAAAGAAATTTTAGGTTTAGTGACTAGCAGGGGCTGGACCGTTCTTTCTTTGTTGACGGCGCGGAGGTTTGTTCATGTTTTCATACGAATATGGGTTAGGTGAATAGCTTGTAAGGGTTTAGGAATTGGTAAGGCGGATTGAAAGAACCGGATTGTCATATTTGTATAGGACAATAATTAATTCTTATAGTAATATATTGCAATACTAGGAGGATTGATACAACGGACTATCCTGCTCTGTCTGGTTTTAATTAATATTTAATTAGCAGGACTTTTTTGGATATAACTCATAAAAAAATCGCCAGGCAGATACCACCCGGCGATTTTGACTCAGTTTAACTATTATGACAATAACTCCATCACTGCTTTTCCTTTCCCGTCGGGTGTAGTGTAAAACGGTCGTTTTTCTACTTCATACTGCGTGTCTTCCGCAATGCCGAGGGCGTGATAAATGGTCTGGTGGACGCCGTCTATCTTGATCGGATTTTCGATGGTTTTGCATGGACGTTCGTCTGCGGTCTTTCCATAAACAAACCCTTTCTTGATCCCGCCGCCGAACATTAACATGGAGCCGCCGTCTGTAAAATGACGGTGCATTCCGTAGAATTTCAGGTCTGAAAGAATGTCGGGCTGCTGCACCTGTTCCAATACTTTGGCGTCTGGCTTGCCTTCCACCATCATATCACGGCTGAATTCACTGGCCAGTACCACCATTGTCCGGTCAAGCAAGCCCTGTTTATCGAGGTCTTTGATCAATTGCGCAATCGGCCCGTCGATTTGTTTTTTCATCTCCTGCAATCTCGTATGGCCGTTCTCATGCGTATCCCATCCTTTAAATGGCTCATATTCAGTTGTTACGCTGATGAACCTTGCTCCTTGCTCTGTGAGACGGCGGGCCAGTAAGCATCCCAGGCCAAATTTGCCTGTGTTGTAAATGTTATAGCTCTCTTTTGGTTCGGTACTTAGGTCAAATGCTTTGGACTCGGGTGAGTTCAGCAATGCATATGCCTGCTCCATGGACCTTTTCAACGATTCGCGCTGGTAATCGCTGCCGAATTCCCCTACCGGGCTGTTATTAATAAGCTCATTATAAAGCTGGTTCCGGCGCTCAAACCGTTTTGCGTCCATACCCACCGGCGGCCGCACGCTTTCGAGGCCCTGGCTTGGGTCCGGAATAAAGAACGGACCGAACTCGTTGCCCAGAAATCCTGCCGTATGAAAGGCCTTTAATTCTTCTGCTTCCCCGACAGTGAACCGCTGTCCAATGTCCACGAACGCGGGGATCACCGGATTTTTGGGACCCAGTTCTTTGGCTATCCAAGAACCCATATGCGGAGCTGCCACTGTCTGCGGTGGCTCGTAGCAAGTGTGCCAGTGATACTGATGCCGGGAATGTAAAATGTGTCCCATATCAGCCGCCACATATGAGCGGATCAATGTGCCCTTATCCATCACTTTTCCAATAGACTGTAATCCGTCGGAAAAATGGATGCCATCCAAAACAGTAGGAACTGACTTGAAAGTGCTGAGCACGCGGTTGCCTTCCATGTCTTTTTCGAACGGCGTATAAAGCTTCGGATCGAAGGTTTCTGTGTGCGCCATGCCGCCAGCCATCCATAATAAAATGACGGTGTCAGCCGAAGATTCTGGTCCGGATATGCTTTTGCAAGATGAAAGAATGTTTGATACAGGTGCTCCCGCAGCCAGCGCTGCCATTGTGGCGGCACTCGCTCTCTGCAAAAATTCTCTCCTATTCCAGGTAGTGTTCATCTCTTATGATTTTTTTATTAGCTCACTATTAACACATTAGCAATTTCACATTACATATTAATAATACTTTTTGTATTTATATTATGTATTAAAAATAAATAAAGTAATGTATTATACAATGTATGCTAAGTACTAATTGATTTGTGCTTTTGAAAAATACTTATCATTTAAATCTTAATAAATTAACTGGAACTCGGGAACGAGCGCTATCGCCCAAACCAGATCCTGAATACTCTCCTCATTTGGTGCCGGACCCAGGATTCGTTTTGCTGCCGCCAGCTCTTTTGCGAGCGGTGTCCGTCCTAATGCATTCTGATAAAGTGCCGTGACGAGTGAATCAGAAGTTGGATATTTCTCCTTCCATATCTTCGAGCCTTCCTTCAATGTGTTCGTGAATTTACTTCCATTTGTTAGCTCCAATGCCTGCAATAAATTGGCTTGCGAAGTCCGTGAAGTGCTCACTGTTTCCCGGTTCGGACGACCGAGTGAAGTCTGGAACGGGTCGTTTTTCACGAAGGCAGCGCGTGCAAATGGCAGGCGTTTCTTAATATCTTTTGGAAGCAGTTTATACACGATTGCCGAATCGGCATACATGGGATTGAACGCCGTGCTGATGGCGTCGGAGAACTGCTCAGCGGTGAGCCTTCTTCTCACCATGCCGGTGAACTTGTAGTCATTGGCCATAATGTCGGCTGCCTCTTTAACGGATGAGGAAGGAAGCTGATATGTCCTTGATGTGACAATGGTGTAGATCAATTTTTTCATGTCGTAACCATTGGCAACGAAATCCGAGGAAAGCCAGTCGAGCAGGTCTTCACTCCATGGCATGTTGTCCATCATGTCCACGGGTTCGACAATGCCGCGTCCGAGCAGCTGCGCCCAGACCCGGTTAACGGCGGTGCGGTAAAGCCGGCCGTCTTTAGGCTGTACCAGAAAGTCGGCGAGTTCGCGCAATCTTTTTTCGGTGCTTGCATTCACGCTGATTTCGCCCAGTTCCGGGAAGAGCATTTTTGTTCCGGCTATTGTTCCGGTCGGTTTGTCGCAGCGGTTAATTTCAAGTAATGTATCGGCGAAGATGTTTGCGAATGCGTAAGAGTCGGCGAGCTTCCAGTCGCTGATGAAGCTGTCGTGGCACGACGCACATTTAAGGTTAAGTCCCAGGAAAATCTGCGACACATTCTGCGCGGCCTGCATTTCGGTGCGCTGACTGGAATTGATCGTCCCGCGCCATTTGATTCCCTTAATAAAACCTTCCGAACCTTTGACCGGGCTGATCAGCTCTTTCACAAACCAATTGTACGGTTTATTGACCTGCAAAGATGAGTAGAGCCATTTGGTAATGTCAAACCTTCCGCCCGTAATGTATCCTGTTCCGGAATAGTCGTTCCGAAGGGCATCATTCCAGAACGACATCCAATGCTGAGCATAGTCATCTGAACGGTTCAGGAGTTCTTTTGCCAGTAGTTCTCTTTTATCGGGCCGTTCGTCCGCAACGAATGCTTCCACCTTTTCAGGCGGCGGCAATAAACCGATAATGTCCAGGTAAACCCTGCGAATGTAAATGCGATCATTCACCGCCGGTTTCCAGGAAATTTTGTTTTTTTGAAAATATGCATTAACCAAACGGTCTACTGGAAGTACGATGTCGCCGCTCGCAGCCGGAAGGACGGGCATCCGCGGTTCGAGGGCAGCGACTCGGTAGATGCTTTTTTGCTTACCATCCGGCCATAATGCGCCTTTTTCAACCCAATATTTAAGCACTTTGATTTCTCTTTCAGTAAGCCGCTTGCCCTTGGTCGGCATGGCTTCCTTATCGCCTTTGGGAAGGGAAATTCGCCTGATTATTTCACTTTTATCGGGGTGATCAGGAACAACGACAACGCCATTCTCTCCCCCTTTCATGATAGCATCCTTGCTGTCCAGCCGCAGATCGCCTTTGGATTTTGCTTCGCCATGGCAGCTGTAACAGTTGTGAGCTAAAATCGTCCTGACTTCCACATTCAGGTCCTGAACCTGCTGCGGGTTAAGCGCACCATTGTTCGTAAGCACAAAGTCTGCGGGATCTTCGTTGGATTGTTCCTGCTCAGGCTCCACAGATGATGGCATAACGCTGGTAAGGTAATCGTCGCCATGCGTGATCATGGCACCATAGTGGCCCGCCAGAGAAACGCCAAAAACGGTCACGAATAGCAGCGAGCGGTAAACGTTCCTGTTGGCATTACGTAGCGAAATCGTCGCCAGGATAGCCAGCCCCAGTGTAATGAAGCCGGCCCAGCGGTGAATTTCAAATGTCTCGCCCTGCGATTGTTCTGCGTCCGACAGTAACAAACCGAATGTGACGGATAAAGCGGCGCTTGCAACGCCGATCCATGTCATAATGTTGACCGCGTCACGCAGGCGTGCTGATTTTCGTTTCCAGTCTATTAATTCCAGAATCAATGCGACGAATAGCAATCCAATGGGAAAATGGACCATCATGGGATGCAATCGTCCTAAAAATTGCCAAAGCCAGAAAGTTTCGGTTGCTTCAAGTAACACAATGCGGAAGATTAGTGGATTAGGAATTTGGTACAGGCATCGGCCTGTAATGTTATACAATACTAGAACGAATCGCTTGTCAGACTATCCTGTTCTGTCTTGCTTAAATATTTAATTACCGGGGTTTTTTAGAAAAATTCCAATAGCAGAAAACTTGGAAGCCTATTACTCAACGAAAAAATGAATGATTTTCTTACTAAATCAATAAGGAGAAGCCACTCGTCATCAGCGCTTTTCCCTATTGATTTAGTAAGACACGTTATAAGTCACCTTAGTATCCTGGATTCTGCGTCAATTTAGCATTGATGAGGATCTGGGGTGCAGGGACCGGCAGCAGGTATTCATTTTCTGTGAAAACATAATCCGTGGAATTGAAAGGCACATTGCCCCTGTCGACGGTTGGCTTTGCCCTTTCGGCTGCTCCATGCGCATTCATGAATGCGGCCCATTCACCAGGTGTTTTTGTTCTTTTCAAATCAAACCAGCGGTGATTTTCAAATGCAAGCTCAACTCTCCTTTCTTTGAGCACCGCGGCCCGGAAGTCTGCCTTGCCGGTGGCTTTCGATGCAGCTAGTCCGGCACGCTTTCTTACCTGGTTCAGATAATCCGCTGCTTCGGCTGTGGGTCCGGTTTGTTCGTTAATGGATTCTGCGAGCATTAGTAACACATCCGAATAACGCAGAACCGGCCAGTTTGTATTGGTCCGTTGCACAATGGTGTGGGGATAGTTGTATTTGCTCACATAGGGAACGGGATAAACTTTGCCATCCAGCGTAAAACTGGTTTTAAGCGAAAGGTCCTTGCGCAGATCACCCGCTTCATATGCCGCAATCATATCATTGGTAGGTGAATTCCGACCTCCGTTTGCACCTGCTGAAAAGCCTGTAACCGCGCCTTTGGAAACCCTGGGCGCGAACACATACTGAAAGTTGCTCTGCTCACCGAGGTCGTTGTCTCCCTGATACTGTATCTCAAATATCGACTCCGGGCCGTTTTTCTTGGCAGGCGCAGGATCAAAGTTATCGGCATAGTTAGCATTTAATGTATAACCAAGCTTAGTGACTTCTTTGAGCGTGCTTATGGCGTCCGGATATTTTTTAGTAGTCAGATATGCTTTGCCGAGGAGCGACAAAGCTGCGCCCTTGGTTGCCCGACCTTTGTCGCCGGATGAGGCATACTTCTCCGGCAGCAAAGCGACTGCCTCTTTCAAGTCTTTTTCTATCTGCGCCCACACATCTGCCTGTGGTGACCGGGTGAGTTCAAAAGTAGGCTCAGGAACCGCAAATGTGCTGGTTACAATCACCACATCACCGAAATACTGGACCAGATTGAAATACAGATAAGCTCTCAGGAATTTCAACTGGCCTTCAATTTCCTTTTTGGGTGTCTCCGGAATGTCCGCATCTGCGATGCGCTCCAATGTCAGGTTCGCATTGTATAAGGTAGCGTAGTAATTGTTCCAGATGGCCGCAATCTCGCCATTGCCCGAATTGACGGTTGAAAACTCAAATGCTTCCCAACCGCCTGCGCCGCCGCGATCGGACGGGTTGAGGTCAATGGTTGTGTTGTCCGTTTGAAATTCACCTGCCAGATAAGCGGTGTTGGTTATAGATTGCAACTGTGCGTAAACACCATTTAACGCTTGCTTAGCCTGTGCCTCATTTTTATAGAACAAGTCTACATTCACCTTCGTCGGGTCCGTCTGGTTAAGGAAATCTTCACCGCATGAAGCCAGAAGCAGCGGAAGTACGACCAAACCTATTGCTGTAATTTTTTTCATTTTCATGGGATTTAGAAGTTGACTTTCAGGCCTGCGGAGAATGTTCTGGGAACAGGATAGGACTCATCGTCATTGTTGAGCTCCGTTCCGCCCCTTACGCCCGCGTCAGGGTTGTTGCCGGGATATTTGGTTATCAAAAACAAGTTGGCCGCATTTACGAATATCCGTGCATCAGAAAGAATGCCGTTCAACTTTGGAAGCGTGTAGCCAATCGTTACGTTTTTGATCCACATATGCGTTCCGTCATACACATAGCGCTCGCTGCTCTCGCGTGACCATTTGAAATAGTCCGTTCCGCCCTGTGAATTTTTAGCGCCCGGATTTGAGCCAGGGTTTTCAGGAGATCTCCATCTGTCTTTGGATTTTTCCAAAACATTGAAAACACCATCCATATTCATGGTAGACGCCTCGATGTTTCTGTAAATGTCATACTTATAGGCACCCATCAATAAAACGCTCACATCAAAACGCTTGTAATCAGCACCCACGGTCCAGGCCCAGTTGAATTTTGGGTTTGGGTTACCAATTTCAGTCATGTCCTTTGTATCATACGACACAATGCCATCGGGTCCGCCGTCGGCTGCGCCATGCAGATCCGCAAAGATCATAGCGCCTGGCACCGCACCTTCCTGCAATGGTGCCGCATCGATTTCAGCCTGTGTATTAAAGATGCCCAGTTTACGATAACCAAAGATCATCCCGATCGGACGGCCTACCTGCTGAATGTTGTAACCGCCGTATTGGCTTCCTTGCAGGATAAAATCATTTTGTCCGCGGATGGCCAGCACTTTGTTGCGGTTGAATGTAATGTTCGCGTTTGTCCTCAGATTGACCTGACCTACCTTAATGCGGTAATTAGCAGCCACTTCAATGCCCTGGTTTTCCACTTTACCCAGATTTTTCAGTGTTGACGTGAATCCGGAAACAGCTGGAATGCTGTATCCGAGAAGCATATCATCTGTGATCTTTTTATAATATTCGATAGTAAAAACCAGCTTGTTATCGAATGTTGCGAGATCCAAACCGATGTCCAGCTGGTTGGAAGTTTCCCAGGTAAGCTCGGGGTTAGCGAAGCGCGTTACTGTTTTGCCGGAGGCCAATGTGTTGCCGAGAATGTAGTTGTTCACGCCGAGGAATGACAAACTTTCATAATTCCCGTCATCACCTGCATTCTGACCGACACCAAAATTGTTGTTCGCGCTCACACGATACGTATTATTTCCTGTCATACCCCAGCTCGCGCGCAGTTTCAGGTCGGTGAGCCAGGGTGTTTTCGGGATAAATGATTCTTCCGAAATTCTCCATCCCACAGAAGCGGCCGGGAAATTGCCAAATTGATGTCCTTCGCTAAACCTGGAACTGCCTTCGCGCCGGAATGTGGCGGAAAACAGATACTTGTCCCTGAATGCATAGTTTAAGCGCGCAATGTAGGCGAGCATCGTCCATTTACGCTCCATAGAATTGGACGAACGAATGGTGGCACTACCCAAAAACGGCGTCAGGTCGTCCGGGAATGTATTTCCGGATCCATATAAGCCTTTAACCACTTCCTGCTGAGCCGAATAACCCACTGTTGCTTCCAGGCTGTGATCTTTGCCTAGGGTTGGTGTGTAGGTCAAAACCTGGTCAGTAGCGTAGTTCTTCAACTCTTCCGAGTCGTCCCGTTCGGTCGCCAGACGCGGAGGCGCACCATTTGTTCCGGTCTGCACGGGCAAGCCGATTGTCGAAGGAATGTATTCCTTGTAGGTGTTGTAGTTGATCTTCGCATTCACAGAAGACCTGAATTTCAGTCCTTTGGCAATGTTGAGTTCTACGTAACCGCTTGCCAGCACATCTGCAATGTTCCTGTTCCGGTTGATGTTTTTGAGCATATATAGCGGGTTAGGAAAGCCGAAAATGTCACCAACGCCATTGTAATAAGGGATCAGATCACCCTTTTCATTATAGGCAGGATAGCGTGGATCGGCAATCAATGTTAAGCCAACCTGCGCATTACGGCCGTCGGTGCTGGACAAACTGGACCGGGAGTAACTTCCGGCAATGTTCATCCCGATGGTAATGAACTTGTTCACTTCACCGGCGAGGTTGGTGCGTAACGATGCGCGGTCATATCCTGTGTACTGCAAAGCACCATCTTCCTTGTAGTAACCGGCAGAAACAACAGACTTGATCGGACCTTTTCCGGACGATAATGTCAGGTTAATGTCTTTGTAAGGTGCATTATTATGCAAAATCAGGTCAAACCAGTTGGTCGAATATTTGGTATCTGCGGGATTTCTGAAATCAATGGGAATCTCCGATTCTTCGGGTTGTTTTTTATTAGCCAATACATATCGCCCTATGAAAACTTCCCGCTTAAACTGCGCAAAGTCTTGTCCGTTCAACACTTTGGTTTTGCGGCTTTCAGGAACATTCTGGATGCCATAATCTACTGATATGTTGAGATTTGTCTTTCCATCCTTGGCAGATTTAGTTGTGATCAAAACCACGCCATTGGAACCGCGTGCGCCGTAAATGGCGGTTGCAGCTGCATCTTTCAGGATCGATATGGTTTCAATGTCGTTGGGGTTCAGGTTCTGCCCGGCTGATATGCCGACGGGAAATCCGTCAATCACATACAACGGGTCACTTCCTGCTCCTAATGAGCTGATCCCGCGTACTTTCACTTCAAATTGCTGCCCCGGCGTTCCACTTTTCTGCTTAATAATAACACCCGGAGCTTGTCCTTGCAGCATACGCGTAACATTGGACTTAGGCACTTCGCCAATATCCTCCATACTGATAACTGACACCGCCGAAGTAATGTCGCGCTTGCGTTGCGTACCATAGCCAACCACGACCACTTCTTCCAATGCCTTGGTATCAACTAGCAATTCCACATTGACAGCAGACTGATTTCCCACTGTCACCTCTTTTGGTACGTACCCGACGAAGGAAAAGACCAAAACATTTTCCCCGGTCTCCGGAATGTTCAGACTATAACTCCCCTCCGAATCGGTTACGGTTCCGGTACTGGAACCTTTGAGGATGACACTTACTCCGGGCAGGCCCAGTCCTTTGTCATCGGCCACTTTTCCTTTAATGGAGCGGTCTGCTACCATAGCAATGTGGCCATTCAAGTGGTTCGAGGCCGTTCCTGCTTCTGAGCTGCTGGTTAGGGCAGCGCCAACCAGCATTTGGCTTAGTGCGATTTTCCCAAATAGCCGTAGACAAACGCCCAGTCTTGATTGTCGAATTTCATTCATACGCTAAGGTGTTTAAGGATTGAAAAGATGAGACGACTTATGAAATCTTGATTGGAGGGTTGGTTGATCTGCTGCTAAACATGATCCTTTTATATAATAAATGCAATAAATGATTCGAATTGTATTAATCGCAATAGTATGCGTAATTCGATTTCATACTGTCCTGCACTGTCCGGTAATGCATTAAAATTGGACGTGAGAAATATTTTATTTGAAATTCCCGTTATCAAAATTTTTGGCTGTCTGTTATATCATTTGCTTGGCAATCATTAATTTTATGCGAACGTAGGGGACTTAACAGTTGGGTTGATGACAAGATATTTACGAAGGATTTTGTGGTTTCTACCACTGTTAGTTTTCCTTTCAATGCAAGTAAATGCCGATCATATCGTCGGAGGCGAGCTTTTGATGCGTCCGCTTGCAAATGCTGGTAATTTTGAAATTACGCTGATCCAGTTCTGGGACAAGAATAATCTGGTGGAACCATCCCCCGACGGAAACGGAAACAGGGACGCAGCAGCGGATGTTTACATCTATCGGAAGCGTGATAACAATTTTATGCAGCAGGTCCGCGTGCGCTACCTGTCTTCTGAAACCATTCAATATCAAAACAAAGCATGCGCAAGTGCCCGGTCGTTGAGCACCGTGATTGGCACATATAAAGGAACAGTAGCATTGCCCGAGCAGGACTACAATGATCCGGAAGGTTATTACATTGTGTGGGAAAGATGTTGCCGCAACAAGGACGTCAATAACATTAAGTATCCCGGGGAGATGGGGATGGTGTTTTATCTTGAATTTCCACCTGTTAGTACCCGAAATACTTCTCCGACGTTTTCAGCTCCTAATGGTCAATATATATGTAGTAACCGCGCCTTTTCAATGAGCATGTCAGCGTCCGATCCGGATGGTGACGAACTTCGATACGCATTGGTAACGCCTTACCGGGGTTACACAACGCCTAATAAGATTAATGGCAATAGCGCGCCAAAATCAGACTACCCGCTTGTAGATTGGGAAAATGGCATTTCTTTATCCAATATTATTCCTGGCCCGCGTCCGCTGGCTATCGACAAGACAGGGAAACTTACAGTGACCGCAAACCGGCTGGGCTTGTATGTGTTTGCAGTGGAGGTTGAAGAGTACAGAAATGGCAAGAAAATCGGTGTGATCCGGAGAGACTTTCAGCTGCTTGTGATCGATTGCAATGATGATCAGCCGGAGCAGCCGGTGATTATGCTGAATGCCGCGCCTGTTACTGAGGTTTCCTTTTGCCCTGAACGGCCCGTTACCTTACAAACGGAAAGTTCAGCCGACTGGTCATATCAATGGCAGCGCAACGGGTCGAACATTCCAGGTGCAACGGAAGCGGCCATCGCCGTGAGTGACACGGGTGTTTACTCGGTGATAAAAAGCTACACTCAGAAATGTTCGCGGGATACATCGTCACTAATGGTCAATGTTACCCTTGCTCCACCTATTGAGGCAACTATTTCGGCGGATAAAAATATCATTTGTGAGGGTGAGGTAGCAAAATTGGTTGCGAACGGAGGAAGTGTAAAGAATGGACTGGCACTTTCATGGAGCAGAAACAACGCGGTCCTGAATGAGAAGCAGAGCAAACTGGAAGCGAAAGATTCCGGATCTTACTCTCTTTTGATTTCAGATGAAGCAACCGGATGCACCGGCTCGGATACGATATTGGTAGCAAAAGAATCTGTTTCCGTAACGCTCCCTGCAAGAAAGGGCGTAGTGGAAGGGTCCAAAGTGACATTGCAGCCCAAGGTTGAACCTTCCGAACCGACCACATACAAATATCTGTGGTCACCGCCGGATGGCCTGGTTTCAGCAAATGACGAACGTGATGCTGTGGTTGACCCGCTTGTTGATACCCGTTATACTATTGTTGTAGAATCTGAAAACGGATGCAAGGCAGAAGCATCTACGGAAGTTTATGTGATAGCTAAAATGCACATCCCTACCTCGTTTACACCAAACGACGATGGGCATAATGATCGTTTTGAGATATTTAATGCCAAAGACCAGATCCTTGAAATGCGAATTTATAATCGATGGGGCCAGGTAATTTATGCCTCTCAGGGATATCAGGATCCATGGAACGGAAAATACAAAGACAACACGCCAGTCCCGGCAGGAAGCTATCCGTATACGATAAAAACCGCCGAAACGAGCCTTACCGGGACTATTCTCCTTCTTAAATAGAATCTGTAATACTGGTGGCAGAAAATCTAACATTGTTAGATGCTTCTATCTTACTTCCTCAAACGTCCCATCCGAGTAGAATATTAGAATTTTTTCAATCCGGCGGGTGTCGGAAGAGTTGTTTGTTGAGACCGGTAATGTTCTATTAAAATTCTTATTGCCTACGCCTGGTTTTAGAGGAAGGTTTGCATCCCGTGCAGCCGGACTTTTGTCTGCTGTAGGGGTTTCTAAATGGCTGGATTGACCGTCCTCTAAAAATTCAGAAGAGCTGGTTGGAAGCTCTTCACCATCTAATATCCAATTCGTTCCCAGTTCAGGGAAGCGCTTGATAATCTTCTGTACGATATCCAGGCTTGGTTTGTTACGTCCTGCAAGAATGTGGGACATGCTGGATCGCTGGATGCCGATCTCATCAGCAAATATGGACGGCGACATATTTTTGTCAGCCAAAATTTGTTTGATTTTTTCATTTAAATCCACGTAGTGCTCAGTTTACAATGTTACATGCAAGTTATTAAATGTAATTTATATTTACAAATGTTAAGTTTAATAATGTAACATTATTTCAGGTAGCTATTTATTAATGTAAACAACAACCCATTTACATTAATAAATGGCTTCATTTATAGCTTCTTGTGAGCATTCAAACATCTGAGACACAAAAAAAGAGCGTTATCCAGGATAACGCTCTTCCTTAACATAAATTTATCAACTTAAACTGTCACATTGTTTTCACGCAATGCATCATTTAAGGATGTTTTAAGATCAGTGCTGGCTTTGCGTTTCCCGATGATCAATGCACAGGGAACATGATAGGTTCCGGCGGCAAATTCCTTTGGAAGCGTGCCGGGGATAACCACTGAGTCTGCCGGAACAAAACCTTTGTATTCTACGGGCTCAGAGCCTGTTACATCTATGATCTTCGAGCTCCCGGTGATTGTTACGCCTGCTCCCAAAACCGCCCTTTTACCAATGTGCGCGCCTTCCACTACAATGCAGCGTGAACCAATGAACGCACCGTCTTCTATAATAACAGGTGCAGCTTGTACAGGTTCCAGCACGCCGCCAATTCCTACGCCACCACTCAGGTGAACATTCTTGCCGATCTGCGCGCAGCTGCCGACAGTTGCCCAGGTGTCGACCATTGTGCCTTCGTCAATGTATGCGCCAATGTTAACGTACGACGGCATCAGTACAACACCTTTTGATATGTATGCACCGTAGCGCGCAACGGCTGGTGGTACAACCCGAACGCCTAGCTTGTCATATCCTGTCTTCAATTTCATTTTATCATGATATTCGAAGATGCCAACCTCGCTAACAGACATCTGCTGAATCGGAAAATATAGAATGATGGCTTTTTTCAGCGCTTCATTTACCTTCCATGATCCGTCTTCCTGCGGTTCGGCCACCCGCAGTCTGCCTTTATCGACCTCTTCAATAACTTCTTTGATGTAATTTATGGCAGCAGGATCCTGTAATAATTCCCGGTCTGACCAATAAGACTCAATCTTTTCTGCAACAAACATGTTCAAGTAATGGATTAGTTAAATTGTTTTAAAGTACTGTATTATAGTTAGTTATGAGATGTTGTAAAATTAAACCCTTAAAAACCGAGTTATCGCCAAATCTTTAAAATAGACAATATTTCACTTCAAAATCTGCTAGGGAGGTTTATCCACGTAGTGAAGCCAGCTACCCTACCCTTCCAGACAAATATAAAGACATAAATCAAACGGAATAAATAAATTCAACAGAAATATATACTAACTTATTTAGTAAAAACCCGAAATTACTAGCATAAATAGTATTCCCGCAATTTCACTAATAAGATTAGTAGGCAGAGTATTGATCTTTGATCGACTTTTTTATGCAAATCCTTTAAATAAGGGCACATTTTTGTTAATTTCGCGTCAGTAATAAACAATCACTAGAAAGACATGTCTAAAGTAAAAGTTGCTATCAATGGATTTGGCCGGATCGGCCGTCTGGTTTACCGTCAGATTTATAATATGGAAGGCATCGATATAGTTGCTATCAATGACCTTACCAGCCCAAAAGTACTGGCCCACCTGCTTAAATATGACACTGCCCATGGCCGTTTTGATGCTGATGTAAAATCTACTGACAATTCAGTTGTTGTTAATGGAGAAAATATCGCAATATATGCACAACGTGACCCTGCTCAAATTCCCTGGGCATCACATGAGGTAGACGTTGTTCTGGAATGTACAGGTTTCTTTACAAGCCAGGAGTCTGCAAGTGCGCACATTAAAGCTGGCGCGAAAAAAGTGGTTATCTCCGCTCCTGCTACCGGCGACTTGAAAACAATCGTTTTCAATGTGAATCATGACATTCTTGACGGTTCTGAAACTATCATCAGCGGTGCTTCTTGTACAACCAACTGCCTTGCGCCAATGGCTCAGGTGTTGGAAGAGAAATTCGGCATCGTGAATGGTTTGATGACCACGATTCATGCATATACAAATGATCAGAACACGCAAGATGCACCGCATCCAAAAGGTGATTTGAGAAGAGCTCGTGCAGCTGCACAGAATATTGTTCCTAACAGCACCGGTGCTGCCAAAGCGATCGGACTTGTTCTTCCTGCATTGAAAGGAAAACTGGACGGTTCTGCACAACGTGTACCAACATTGACCGGTTCATTGACTGAATTAACTGTTATTCTTGGAAAAGAAACATCGGTTGAAGAGATCAATGCTGCTATGAAAGACGCATCTAACGAAAGCTACGGTTATACAGAAGACGAAATCGTTAGCAGCGACATCATCGGTATTAACTACGGATCGCTTTTTGACGCTACGCAAACAAGAGTTCAGAAAGTTGGTGATACACAGATCGTTAGAACTGTGGCTTGGTACGACAATGAAATGTCTTACGTATCTCAATTGGTAAGAACAGTTTACTACTTCGCCAGCCTGATCGGCAAGTAATAAACTGATAAGTATAACGAAAACGGCCTTTTTATCAATCGATAAAAAGGCCTTTTTGTTTAAGAGACAACTGCTTTAATGTATTTGATCGTATATCCTTTCGATACAAATATGCTTTCATAATGTGTCTTGACCCCATAATGCTCGTCGTGAAGATGCGACTCGTAAAGATCAGCCGTATGTTCGATGATCGTAAAGCTTTCCGATTCGCTCAGCTTTTCAAGACTGTACTCGTATAGGAAGGTGCTGTCAGTTTTCAGGTAAAACATGCCTCCCGCCTTTAAGTATCTGGCATAGCGCGCGAGGAATTCAGGATTTGTCAGCCTTTTGTTCTCGTCCCGGTCCCTAACCTGCGGATCCGGATGAATAAGCCAGATCTCACTGAGCTCATCGTCTTCAAAAAATTCGTCTGCATACTGGATGCCTGCCCGCAAAAAGGCAACATTATTAAGTCTGTTCTCAGTCGCGATCAGACTGCCCCTTGCGATGCGGTCTCCTTTGATATCCATCCCAATAAAGTTCTTTTCAGGGAACTGCTTGCCTAATCCAATGGTGTATTCACCCTTCCCACAGGCAAGCTCAACGACAACCGGATAATCATTTTCAAAGTATAAACTATTCCAATGGCCTTTGATTTGGGTGTATAAGGGTTTTCCTGCTTCAATAACATTCGCGGCGTCGGCGCTAAACTTGTAGTGTTCTAACTTTCTTCTGGTCATTCTATTCAATAATCTATTACAAATCTTCAATGTCGGCCACTACAAAAGTGCTTCCGCCCACGTAAATAGTGTCCTGTGGATCGGACTCGCCGATTGCAGCATCCAATGCATCATTTACATTCAAAAAGGCTCTTCCAATTAAGCCAAACGACGCGGCCAGCTGTGTCAGCTCCTTGGCATCCAGTGCGCGCAAATTGGAGGGCTGACAAAAGTAAAATATCCCATCTGACGGAAATAATTGAAGCATTGAAGTGATGTCTTTATCGCCAACAAAGCCCACAACAAATCGTTGCGCGCCGGTAGCGACGCTTTCAAATTGCTCCAACGCGGACGCTAATCCTGCGGTGTTGTGGCCGGTATCGCAATAAACATCCGGTTTTTCGCGGAGTTTTTGCCAGCGTCCTTTTAAGCCCGTGATTTTGATGACAGCCGAGAGAGCCTCCCTTACTTGCGAGTCAGAAAGTGTCCAACCCTTTTTTCTTAATGTCTGAATTGCTGCTACAACGCCTGCAATGTTCTTTAACTGATAAGCACCGGTAAGGTCTAAACGCAACCCTTCAAAGATGCTCGTGAGCGTTTCTTTTTCAACTACATCTACTTCCAACAAGCCATCCCTAAGACCTTTCTTCTGCACGTTATACTGGTCGGACGCGTAGATAATCGGTGCATCCGCATTCAGAGCTGCATTCGAAAGCACACCGCTGATAGAATCGGACTGCTTTTCACTGACTATGACTGGAATGTTTGGTTTAATTATGCCAGCCTTCTCAGCTGCTATTTCTTCCAACGTCTCGCCTAAATATTGCGTGTGATCAAGGCTGATGTTGGTGATTATGGACAGTTCTGGTGTTATAATATTCGTCGAATCCAGCCTTCCGCCCATCCCAACCTCGATTACCGCAACATCCACCTCCATTTTTGAAAAATACGAAAATGCCATGGCAACAGTCGCTTCGAAGAATGAAGGCGACAATCTTTCAATGTTAGATTTATTTTCGCTGATAAAGTCGATAATGAATTCTTCTGTTACAAATTGGCCATTAACCCGGATTCTCTCCCGAAAATCCTTTAAATGAGGTGATGTGTAAAGACCAACCTTATAACCGGCTTGCTGCAACACAGCAGCAAGCATATGAGATGTGCTCCCTTTGCCGTTTGTCCCGCCAATATGGATGGTTGGGTAATGATTTTGGGGATCTCCGAGAAAGTTACAAAGCTCCCGGGTAGTATGAAGGCCCGGCTTGAAAGCACGGGCCCCGATGTTCTGAAAAACCGGCAGGCGGCTATACAGATAATCCAATGTTTCCTGGTAATTCATTCTGAAGACTATTGGGAACGGATTTTAAATGTGATCGTTCCTACCGATTCGTCTGGCACGTTTGATGACTTTGGGATAAAGGTCAAATCGCGCACTGCGCTTTTGTATTTATTAACAACTGAATAATCGGTAACTGTTGTGTTTTGCGTGATAATGCTCTTCACACGGCCATTCTTATCTACGGTAATTTTGAATGTAATATCGCCCGTAGCATCCGAATTATCGTCCACAACCGGTCTTCTCGACCAGCTCCAACCGGATAAGCTCAACCCTACTGCCGTTCCGCCACCGCCGCCTTCACCTTTGTATGTCTTGGCAAATAAGCTTCCTGTTTTAGAACCCTTGTCACCAACGCCGTCTGCATCATCGCCATTGTTATTACCACCCACGCCGCTTTTTGTGCCGTTTGTGCCATTGCTTCCCGACTTGCTTCCGGATGATTTTGTAAACAATGCATCCTTATTAACTGCCTTTTCAGGAGTCGGCTTGGCAGCCGGGGCTGATGAAGCTTCGGAACCGGTCGATTTCTTGCTCTCATTCTTCTCAGGCGCTTCCACCGGGCTCTCAGCCTTGGACGTAATTACAGGCTTCTCAGCAACCGTTTTTGTGGGTTTCACCGGCTCAATCTTCGGAGGAGTTGGCGGTGTTGGTTTAGGTGTCGCAACAGACTTAACTTTTTTCACCTCATCTGCATCTGCCCGCATATTTTCAGCGACCTTGCTGTCATTAGGCTTGTTAAACGTCTGCACGTCGCCGCGGCCCACCTTGTCAGTTCCGTAGTTCACTTCCACAAAAAGCTCCATAGGAGCCACTTTGGGTATTGAGCTGTTCAGCCTGATGAAGAAAAATATGCCAAGCATTGCGATGGTGATCCCGATGGACATAGCCCAGGACACTGCAATTCTCTGACGATCTTCGGCTTGTAATACAATCATTGTATTTGCTATTATTTTACTGTTTCAACAACGTAAATTTAAAAAAAATCGTGTGTTACGAAAAAAGGAAGCACTTTAATGCTTCCTTCTCTATGCTTATTTAGATTATTTTTTCTTGTAAACCCAGCCCGCTTCTCCGATCACTCCTTTTAGCTTGTTAGAGGCGCGGTAAGCATCGGTCTCGGTGCCGTAGCCGTTCGTTGCCACCTTCACCTTCTTACCAAACCGGTCGGGAGGCAAAATGCTGGCGTCCTCAAATCCTTTTTCCTTTAACTGGGCCAGGAGCACTTTTGCTTGCTTGATCCCTTTAAATGTTCCTGCAATCACATAGAACTTAGAAGACGATGCTGGCTCGATGGTTGCAGCCGGCTCTGGCTTAACCGCCAGGATTGCCATTTTTGCTTTAACTGAATCATCCTTTAAAGGTTTCGCAGTTTCAACCGGCAAATTGGTTACAGCAACAGAATCAGTGATTAATACCGGTTGTGTGGTTGGTTTAACAGTTTCCGGTTCAACAACCGTCGTTTCCGATTTTTCCTCATTCGTTGCTTCTGCTTTGGCAAACAACTCGGTGAATGGGTTCAATGTGCTTTGAATGTCTCCGTTTCTTGAATTGACCAAAAACACACTTAAACCGCAGATCAATGTGGCTATGGCTGCCGCAGCGGCCCATCTTACCCACTTGAATGTGCCTGTTCTATCCTCTTCTGATTCAATAACTTCAACCTGTTCCTCAGCAATGTAATTGTCTCCAACTGCGATCGGAACTATCTTTTTATCAACCTGCTTGGCCCTGATCTTCTCAAAACCATACCATTCATCCTTGAAATATTTCTCAGTGTTCGGCTCGAAAACCAGCTTACCCTCGATATTCTTGCTGAAATCCCCAATCCCCATGATCTGCGCCCGGCCGAGTTGTTCGAGGTTATGGCGAAGTTCATCCGTATAACCTTTTACATATTCAACCGCTTCCAGATGCGACAAGCTTTCATGACGCGAAATGTAATTGGCTAAAAGTCCATCGTCCAGTTTAAGGAACTCGTTGAACGCCAGCTTCTTAGCAGGAGGAGAAAAAGTCTGCGACATCGAATCATAAGCAGCCGGGATCTGGTGCGAAAGCAATGCTCCGAATCCTGGAATGATTACAAATTCATATTCACCTACAAGTTTTCGGATGACTGTTTCGACTGCTATCATGAATGTTTTTTCAGTTAACTCAGCGAAGTTAAAAAGAAAACGATAATCCTCCAATAAAGTTTAGTCCTTGCTGCGGGTAATACTGGTAACGCTGATACTGCTTACCTAACACATTGTTGAGGGCCACAAATGCAGAGAAGTTCCTGGTTAACAGATAATCAATCTTGAAATTCAGGTCCGCAATCACAGGCAGTTTGGTCACTTCGCCGCTCTGGAAATTTTTTGCTTTTATTCCTCTCAGCATATAAAAATCCGCTGTTACGAACAATTTTTTACTGATTGCAAGCGCATTAAACCAGTTTAACGTAAGATCAGGACGGTGCCAGGGCTCTTCAAGGTCTGCAACTGAGTAATCAAAGAAGTTTACTTTAACAGACGTTTTGAACAGATCATTAAAGTTGTAACCCGCCTGACCGGAAATGCTCAGCACTTTTGTCTTGCCCGGATCATAAATGATCGAGAACTGCGATGTGTCGGCCAGGGAATTGTTGAAATAATAAAAATTTCTGTATTGCGTGTAAGCAACTTTACCTTCATAATTGAAACCGGCAAGTCCCTCACCTTTTACGCCCGCACTGATTTCAGAGTCCTTATCAGTGTTAAGTATTTGAACATTGGGACCCAGCCACATGTTCTCGCCGAGCATACTTTTCAACGTATTCCTCACCATATCTCCATTCCAGCCGGCGAAAACGTGCAGCCCGTCAAAAGGTGCAACGTCAATGTTCAGAACCGGGAATGCTTTCGTTCTGTTGATCTCTAATTCGCTGTCTGTTTCATTGGCTACATTAATCCCCGCGGTTACCGAGAACAGGTCGGATGTGTATTTGAATGTAGGCTTTACCCGGAACAGATTCCTGTTATAAGTGAAGCGGTCGACACGCTGTGTTATAAATGCATCCGCTTCCAGTAATGCATGAAACGATTCGGATAACGGCACGGAAGCCATTAACTTGGTTCCCCAATCCAATTCGGAAGCTTCATAACGGTCCCGCAATGTATGCAGGCTCGTTTTCACTGAATAATCAACAAGTACAGAAGCATCTGTATTTTCAAAACCCAATGCTACACCAAACCTGTTAATCGTCTGGCGGATGCTGTCCCTGTTCACCTGAACAGTTTCGGGCTGTGGCTGATAACCGTAGAAATAGTAGTTCTTACGATCATAGTCCAGCGCTGCCTCCACCTTGTACTTGCTCCGAATGTATTTACCGCCTATCCTGAAATTGGTTGACGCATTAGCCGAGTTCTTATTATCAACCGGACCATTGGCGGCGGATAAATGTTTCAGCTGCGTGGTAAAAACCAGATCTTCGGAAGGACGACCGCCTACGAATGCTTCACCCAGAAAACGGCCGTAGTTACCAGCGCCAAGCTTAACGTAATTATTCAGCACATCCGGTTCGTCCTTGCGTTTCTGTTCTTCCGATGATGCTGCTACGCTCGGCGTCAGCTTCGGCGACGAAAGGTCGATTTGCGGATCAATGATCTGGTAATCAACTTTTTTCTTGCCCGTTTCACCTTTTATCGGATCAACTTTATCATAAACCCGGTTTGCAGGTGCGAATTCAATGCTTTTTTCTTTTACAATCTCGTAAGTCTGGCTCTCAATCTCGCCCCGTTGCGCCATAGCGAAATGGGAAGAAAAGCCAAGTGTCAATAGAAATAAGGAAGAACGTATCGCGGTGGATTTCGTCATGAGTCTTAATATTTTCTGTTAGTCCCGCAGGAATGAATCTTATTATTTACTGATCTGAGCCAATTTTTCCTTAGCAAGCTCAACTGCTTCTTTATCGTCGGAATTATCGATAATGGAGGTTAATGTGGCCTTAGCCTGTCCCATTTCGTTCAATCCTACGTACACCTCAGCAAGCAGTATAAAAGACCTTACACGCCAGTAATCATATCCCTCGAAATTCTTGCCCATCTCAATGATCGCCGTCTCAGCCTCTTTGAATTTCTTATTTTTGAAAAGAATCGTTGCTGCCCAGTAACTGGCCTCAGCGCCGTATTCATCTTTTGACGTTGCAGCGATCTTTTTAAACTCTTCGGCTGCCTTTGTCAGATCCCCGCGGTCGTAGGGCACTTTACCCGCATAAAGCTGGGCTTTTCCAACTGCACCCGGGATCAGGTTGCCACTATTGATGACTTCTTTGGCATAATACAATGTGGAGTCGTAGCTTTTCAATGTATAATAAGTGTCCATCAAGCCAACCCAAGCCTGCGCCTGTTCTTTCTTGCTTTCCGAATTGCGGAGCAGCACCCGGAAGTTTGAAACCGCATTGTTGTAATTACCCCGGGCGATTTCCAGTTCTGCGGAGCGTTGGGCAGCTGCGGCAACAAACGTTGATTTGTTTTGCTGAACCACTTTACTGAAATATTGCAATGCCTCGTTCACCTTGCCGCTCTTGTCGTAAGAAGAAGCAATGAAATAGTTTGCGTCATACTGATGCTTGCTCGCAGGGTAACTCTGAATGAAGCCCTGCAATGCATTGATCGCATTCTCATATTTCTCTGCATAATAAAGATTACGCACGTTATCGAACTCCACTTCTTCGAGCTTCTCGTTACCCGGATTGTTTTTCCTTACAACACCAAGCACCTGCGTAAACTCTTCCGGACGTCCAACAGCCGTATAGGCTTCCTGAATCCCTTCCAAAGCGCTGTTTGCGGATGGAGAGTCTGCATATTCAGTCAAGATCTTACGGAAATCGACGATCGCTTGTTCGTACACCTGCAAGTTATAGTACGACTGCGCGCGACGAAGCAATGCTGCGGGGATTGCGTTGCTCTTCGGTTTCTCGTTGATCATTCTCGTGAAACCTTTCACAGCAGCAGAATAGCTCTGTTTTTGAAAATCAATGTCGGCCAGCTGGAAATAGGCATCATCCAGATATCTCGACTGCGGATATTGGCTGATCAGCAGATCAAACTGTCTGCGCGCTTCCTGCTCCCGGTTCATGTATACATAAGCACGGGCCTTCTGGAACAAAGCGTAATCCTTATCCACTTTACCTTTGGACGAAACCTGCTCGTAGGTCTTGATCGCCTCATTGTAATTCTTGGCAGCCAGATAGCAGTCCGCCAGCCGGGAAAAGCCATCTTCGATCATCGCCGGCTCGATGCCTTCAATGTTGTTCGTAAACTCCTTAAAGTATGTTAAAGCCTGAGCGTATTTTTTCTGGTTATAGTAAATATATCCCAGAGCATATAAGCTCTTTCTTGCATAAATGCCTGCCTTCGGATTTTTTGAGATCTGCGAGTACAGGTTGGCAGCTTCATCTACTTTGTTCAAACCATATGTCGACTCCGCCTTGTAATATGTTGCAGAAATGAAAAGTTGCTCATCAATAGGAAACTTGATTGACTTATCAAACATTACAATAGCATTATCAAACTTCTGCGCATTGAAATCGAGGACTCCCTGGTTATAAGTAAGCCTCTGATAGGTGCCATTTATTTTAGCATTCCGCTTGGAAAGGCCCTCAATGTACTTTATTGCCCCAACCGAGTTGCTTGCGCTGGCATATCCTTCGGCTACTAATTCAGTTGCTTCCTCGGTATGTTTACTTTCAGGATATCTTGCCATGAAGTCGTTAAACTCCTTTACGGCCTCATTGTTGTTCCCCGACTCCAACTGAACCTTTGCATGGTTGTAAGCGGCTTCTTCTTTAACGACAGGGTTAAAGTCAAGCTTAGCGGCATTGTCAAATGCTGTTAAAGCATAAGTTAATTTAGAAGTCTTTAAGTAGCTGATTCCCAGTATATATGAGGCGTACTGCGAAACAGAATCTTTGCCCGGTCCGATGGGTTTTAAGTTTGTTATTGCACCTTCATAGTTACCGCTTCTGAACAGCGCATGACCATAATGTAATGCCACTGTCGGAGGCACAACGCCTGGTTTCATTCGCTTGTAACGCTCGTAAGAAGTTACAGCAGCAGCATAGTCGCCTTTCTCGTAATACACTTCTGCTACATACAAAGCAACGTCATCCAGTTTAGTATTGCCTCTCTGCGATTTCAAGATCTTCTCGCCGTAAGTTAGCAGCTCATCATTACGCTTCAATTGGTATAAGGATGATATAATCCAGTTGGGCGCTTCGTTCTTATAGTAAGGATGATCCTCGATCCGCTGAAAATCCTGATAGGCTTCTTCAAATTTGTTCTTCTGGTAATTGATCACACCGGCATAAAACGAAGCATCGCCCGCATTTGCGAAAGAAGTCTCCGTTTTAACCTGGTTAAACAACGGCAGCGCTGCATCCAGTTGCTGCGTGTTGTAATAAGACATAGCCAACTGATAAGTGCTTTCCAGCTTATTCGCGCCGCTTCCTCCTACGTTAACAGCTTTATCCAGATAAGTGATGGCCTTTTCATACTGCCCGGACTCGTAGTAATAACGGCCCAGATCGCCGTAAATCTGCTGTGCTTTGGGATGTTCTGAATGATTTTTTACGAAACGGTCCACTTGCACTTCCGCTTCGGGATAGTTCAGATATAAGCCGGTAACTGCGACATAATATTCCGCCGTAACCTTGTTATAGTCCGTGGTGCTCAGCAACTTATCATCCGTTCCTAAAAACTCGTTGAATTCCTGCCTGGCTGCCACGTAGTTGGACTTTTCATAATATTCCAGGCCATTTCGAAAATGGGCTTCCGGTTCGGTTACGCTTAATGTATTCTGAGCAAAAACCGAAGATGCGCCAACATATAAAAGCATTCCGAAAGTGGAGGCGCCGTGTTTAAAAACCATAGAGACTGAGTTGGTGAATTTTTGATTTGAATTAATGTCATTAACCATATCTTTTTAAAGAGTATTTTGGTGCGCTCTTACCTCTTAAAATTGTTTGCTATCTAACGAAAAGTGTACTAAAACCGTATACGTTGATAGTAAAGGCATTATTTATAACCTCAGAAGATCACTTCGTTACGCCGTAAAGACTCTGAAAAATCATCATGCATTGCATCAAAACGGGAGGTAATTGCAGCAATAAATGATTCGTCCATGCAGCGTTCTATTTCTGCCGGACTTTCAATTTCGTAGTCATCGATTTTGTAAGTTTGCTCATACATGCCGGATTCAATTTTGACAATGTATTTATTGTTCCATTGATAAAGGCCGATCTTAAATTTGTCGTTGGGTATATCCTTAATATATCTCATTTTATAAATTGTTGCAACTCTATGGTTATCAGTATTAAACTAAATAGAATACTAATATTATTAGTGCTAATTCTTTCCGCTTGTTCTGGTCAGGATCAGAAAGATGCCGCTGACTTCTTTCTGAAAGGAAACAAAGCCCTTAGTCAAAAGAACTATGCCGAAGCATTACGCCTATATGACGAAGCAATTGCCAAAAATGCAGATTTTTCGGACGCATACCTCAATAAAGGGATAAGTTTATTGAAAATGGGCAGGCCGGAAGATGCCCATGAGATTTTGACAGAAGCGATTAAAATCGACCCTACACTCACACAGGCAAATCTCGTCAGGGCAGAATCAGGGCTTGATTTGGGGCGTTTGCGCGAAGCAAAGCAGGACTTGCAGCAAATTGAAAAAGATTATAGGGATTCATCGCGGTTTTTCCTTGTGCGTGGAAATCTGCTGGGTGCGGAAGGCAATGCATCCCTTGCACTTGCCGACTACGATCGCTCGATCCAATTACAGAAGCTGAATGTTGAAGCGTACGTCAACCGGGGAGCTATATACTACGGCCTTAAAAACTGGAAAGCAGCCAAGGAAGATTTTGAAAATGCCCTGGCTTTGAATCCGGTTCAACCCGAAGCGCTCAACAATCTGGGATTAATTGCGACAAAAGAAAGGAACTGGAAAATGGCCCTCTCCTATTTTGATAAGGTTCTGGCAGCAACGCCAAACGACCCTTATTCGCTCAACAACAAAGGCTATGTTTTGTTGCAGACAGGTTCGCCTGAGCAAGCGAAAGAACTCATCGAGAAATCGCTCGACAGGCTCCCCAAAAACGGATACGCCTTTCGTAATCTCGGCATCTATTATCAGCAGTCAGGCGCGCACGACAAGGCGATTGAAGCATTCACAAAAGCCATCGATATTGCGGAGCCGGTCGATATGCTTTACGGACTTGCGGGTCAGGCTTACTTCCAGCAAAAGAACCTTACGGAAGCTTGCAGGATCTGGAAGCAAGGCGCTGTGTTGAAGGACTCTATTTCAATGGTGCAATCAGCAAAAAACTGTCGTTAACCTTATTTGTAAGATACTTCTCACCTATTATTCCTTACCCAACTTCTTCAATGCCTTCCAAACCCTTTCATTCTCGTAAGGATCAGTAAAAATTTCCAACAAGCTGATGCCTTTGTTCTCTAAGAACGCATTAATAGCTGTATCCATTGTCTCAATTTCATTGCAACTGAAATAGGCAATGCCAGAATCTTCGCAAGTGCGCCTGGCCGAAAGTGCGTGTCTGGTTTCGAAGTAAGTTTCAATCTCGGGCAAGCCGGAAGGCCCGTCGATCATCCGGAATATATTTCCACCGGCATTATTGATCACCACGATTTTAAGATTTTGCGGAAGCGAGTTGATGAGCAAACCGTTGCGGTCGTACATGAATGCAACGTCACCCACAATTAATAATGTGTCCTGCCCGTTGACCAGCGCGGCACCAATAGCAGTGCTCACACAACCATCAATTCCGCTCGTTCCCCGATTGCAAAACACGCCATTGACCCTACTGCCAAGGTCGAGCAAATTGACGTATCGGATAGACATGCTGTTCGCAACATGTAACTGAAAATTATTATTGGTATATTTAAAAAGTAAATCTAACGATGTTAAATCAGATATCAAAGATAGATTTTTTAGATATTTATCTCTTGTACTAGCTGCTGATGCATCACTGCTTGCAAAACGCCTAAGGTAGGCTGAGTCCGTTTCAGGGTCTGAATTCTGCACAAACAGCTGGTAGTCAAGTTTTTCGAACAAATTTTTAAAGAAGTACCGAGGATTAACAGGAATCGTTCTTGTCAAAGATTGCGTTGGATCGGCCAAAAATGTGTCTTCGCCGATGTGCCAATGCAGCTTGGGTGGGTTTTTCCTGATAAATTGTTTGAAATCTTTTGAAATGAATGACAAACCGAACGTAATGAGCAGGTCGGGCGCCAGTTGTTCGACATCACTTCCTCCCAGAAAGAGATCGTGGTTGCGGATGATCTTCGCTCCGGAAATGTTTGCGATATGATCGGCCAGGACCGGGATGTCCCACTCTTCCGAGATCTTATTCAGCACATCGCTTAGTTCCTGATCGGGCATTTGCTGACCGGCAGCGATCAGTATTTTCGGGCAGTCTTCAAACTCGTCCAGCAATGCATTCCATTCTTCCTGGGCAAGGGTTTTCTCCGCCGATTGGCGCTGGATAATCCTCAAATTCGGAGACGGAATCATTTCATCACCCGGCGCAGGATAGAATGGCTCTCTGATCGGAACATTGATGTGCACCGGACCGGCCGGAACCGTTGCTGCCAGCGTTACCGCTTCGTTCGACATCCTGTTAATAGCCCATTGCACATCTGCGTGCGCATAATCAGCCGAGAATTCGAAGGAACGCTTGATGTGCTTGCCAAATATTTCGCTCTGATAGATCGTCTGCCCATCATATTGATGCAACCATTCCTTAGGCCGGTCGGCGGAAATAACAACCAGCGGAATTTGCTGAAAAAACGCCTCAGAGACAGCTGGCGCATAGTTGTAAACTGCACTGCCGGATGTGCATATTAACACTACTGGAACGCCTGTTTGCTGCGCTATTCCCAGCCCTAAGAAGCCCGCCGAGCGCTCATCCATGCACACGTGTAATGTGAAGCGCCCGAAGCGCGTAAATGCGAGCGTAAGCGCAGCGCTGCGGGAGCCAGGAGAGACCACGACGTGCCGGATTCCCTGTGCGTAGCAAATGGCGGCGAGATCCACCAAAGGTTGTAAAATGGCCATATCTGTAAATAAAAATAGCCTCATTTAAGAGGCTATTTAATTAATACTGTATCAAATCACTGGTTAATTGCAACATGATAAGCTGAGATTAACCCAGGTATGTTTTCAATGCTTTGCTTCTCGATACGTGGCGTAATCTTCTGATCGCCTTTTCTTTGATCTGACGAACGCGTTCACGGGTAAGGTTGAACTTCTCACCGATCTCTTCCAGCGTCATGGCATGCTCGCCATTCAAACCGAAATACAATGCGATAACGTCCGCCTCACGCTGTGTCAATGTGCAAAGTGCACGCTGCACTTCCTTACGCAATGATTCATTCACCAAACCGGAATCAGGCTTGTCTTCCAGATCATTCTCCAACACATCCAGAAGGCTGTTTTCTTCACCTTGAACGAATGGAGCATCCATGGATACGTGACGACCAGAGATCTTCATCGTATCAACAACCTCGGAAGAAGAAATTTCAAGCACTTCTGCCAATTCCTCAGGAGAAGGCTCACGCTCGAAACGCTGCTCTAGTTCTGAAAAAGTCTTTGATATTTTATTTAAAGAACCTACACGGTTGAGGGGTAAACGTACAATCCTGGACTGCTCAGCAAGCGCTTGCAGAATAGATTGGCGAATCCACCAAACTGCGTAAGAAATGAATTTAAAACCTCTTGTTTCGTCAAAACGCTGAGCAGCTTTAATCAAACCTAAGTTACCTTCATTAATCAAGTCGCCCAATGACAAGCCCTGATTTTGATATTGCTTGGCCACAGACACTACAAAGCGAAGATTCGCCTTGGTAAGTCTTTCCAATGCAAGCTGATCACCATCCCTAATTTTCTGAGCTAACGTCACTTCCTCGTCCGGCGTCAACAAATCCACCTTCCCGATTTCTTGCAAATACTTGTCTAACGACTGACTCTCACGGTTGGTAATTTGCTTACTGATCTTTAGCTGTCTCATCTATCTTTTATTATTTTTATATATAACGACATTAAATATTGCCCTTGTTTCCAAAAACACTATTTTAATCATTTTTGTTCTCTGGCTTCGGCAGCAATACTTTCCGTGACAGACGATACTTACCAGTTTTCTTATCGATTTCTACCAATTTAACCTGAACTTCCTCTCCTACCTCAAGCACACCGTCCATTTTTTCAAGACGTTCCCATTTGATTTCGGATATGTGAAGCAAGCCGTCTTTTCCTGGCAAGAATTCAACAAACGCGCCAAACGGCATGATTGATTTCACTTTACCAGAATAAATCTCTCCGATTTCCGGCACCAGGATAATTCCTTTGATACGGGCAACCGCCTTATCCATCGAAGTCTTATCAGCAGAGAATATACTTACAAATCCTGCTCCATCTTTTTCCTCGATAGAAACCGTAGCGCCGGATTCTTTCTGGATATCCTGAACAACCTTACCGCCAGGCCCGATTACGGCACCAATCATTTCACGGTCGATCTTGATCACGACAGCACGTGGTGTATGTGGTTTCAGATCGGCACGGCTTTCAGTCATCGTCTTGTTCATTTCACCCAGAATGTGCAATCTGCCTGCTTTCGCCTGCATAAGCGCCTCTGTCAAAACTTCATACGAAAGTCCGTTTACTTTCATATCCATCTGGCAAGCCGTAATCCCCTTTTCAGTTCCGGTTACCTTGAAGTCCATATCGCCCAGGTGATCTTCGTCACCTAAAATGTCCGAAAGAACGGCATATTTGCCTGTTTTTTCATCAGAAATAAGACCCATAGCAATTCCTGAAACCGGTGCTTTGATCTTCAAACCTGAATCCATCAATGCAAGAGAACCAGCGCAAACCGTTGCCATCGAAGACGAACCATTTGATTCAAGAATATCGGATACGATACGGATTGTGTATGGATTGTCCTCAGCAACGGGCAATACTTTTTTCAATGCACGCAAAGCCAGGTTACCATGACCTACCTCACGACGGCCAGGACCACGGTTTGGTTTCACTTCACCGGTTGAAAATCCAGGGAAGTTGTAATGCAGCATGAACTTGCTGTAACCGTATTTCATCGGCGTATCAACAATCTGCTCATCATTTTTCGTACCCAATGTTACCGTTGTCAATGACTGCGTTTCTCCTCTTGTAAACAAGGCAGAACCATGTGCATTTGGCAAGAAGTCGATTTCAGAAGCGATAGGACGAACTTCATCCAGTTTACGGCCGTCAAGACGGATCCTTTCATCCAAAACCAGGCGGCGTGATGCTTCCCACACCAGGTCATTGAAATAACGTTTTGCCAGGGATTTGTCAAAACCTTCTTCATCCTCAGGAACCGAAGCAATGAACTCTTCCCAAACTGCTTTAAAACCTTCTTTTCTAACAGTTTTGTTGGTTGAGCCCAGCTGGGTTACCTTGTATATTTTATCGTATGCAATTGTTCTCAAACGAGCTTCAAGCGCTTCGTCTGCTGCATCGCCTACGTATTCTCTCTTTTCTGTTTTGCCAACTGCCGCTTCGAACTCTTTCAAAGCAAGACATTGCTGCTTGATAACCTCGTGAGCCACTTTCAATGCTTCCACAACCTCTTCCTCCGACACTTCGCTCATTTCACCTTCCACCATCGCGATGTCATTGTAGGTTGCGCCTACCATCAGCTCCAATGTTGCACGTTCCAGTTCCACTGAACCCGGGTTAACAACGTAATGGCCATCAATTTTCGCAACGCGAACTTCTGAAACCGGTCCGCCGAAAGGAATATCGGAAGCGGCAAGTGCAGCAGAAGCTGCCAAAGCTGCCAATGCATCAGGCAATGCAGTTGCATCAGCCGACATCAGCATAAGGTTAACCTGAACTTCTGCGTGGTAATCATCCGGGAACAACGGACGCAAAACGCGATCTACCAGGCGGCTTGTCAAAACCTCCGGATCAGACAACTTGCCTTCACGACGCTGGAAGCTTCCGGGAATACGTCCCGCAGATGCGAATTTTTCTTGATAGTCAACTGATAATGGCAAGAAGTCAAGACCTTCTTTAATATCTTTATTAGCTACAACTGTCGCCAGCAACATCGTGTTGCCCAAACGAACTACAACCGAACCGTCGGCCTGCTTTGCTAATTTCCCTGTTTCAATGGTGATTTCCCTTCCGTCTGGCAAGGGTATAGTCTTGGTAACTATATTAAAGAGCATAAAATATTGTTTTTTGTAGCTGCGAAACGCCATCCTGACGTTCCAAATTTGTTAATTCCGCAAAAAATCAGGGAACTTTCATGTAGATGAAGTTCCCTGATTCTAAATTACTTACGTATGTTCAGTTCGGCAATAATCGCACGGTAGCGGTTAATGTCCTTTTTGTACAGATAATCCAACAATCTACGGCGCTTACCTACCATTTTAAGTAGACCAAGTCTTGTATCGTTATCTTTTTTGTGCGTTTTTAAGTGCTCGTTCAAATAATTGATACGATACGTAAATAAAGCAATTTGTGATTCAGCAGATCCAGTGTCTCCGCCTTCTTTCTTGAAACCTTTTGATTCGAAGATCTCGGTCTTCTTTTCCGCGGTTAAATACATAATTGTAACAACAGATTAATTATTTTTGGACTTTTCACAGCACCCTGCTGTAAATAAGGACGCAAAATTACGATTTTCGGCCTGAAATAAAAATATAATTTTACTATGATTGAATAAGCGCCCTTTTGCCAAATCTACTTGCCCATCTTTCTTTTATTCTTTTGACAAACATCAAATAGACATCTTTTTCAAACAACCGCGAGTCACTCCGCGCCCGGTCGATAAAGTATAATCCGGTCAAAAGCAGCACTGTATTAGCCATCCACGCGCCTACGGGCACAGCGAGCATGCCTTCCCTTACCCATTTGTCGCCCTGGTTGGTCAGGACATAAAGCAGGATAAAGAAAATAATGGATACCAGGACAGGCACCCCAAACCCGCCTTTTTTAATGATGGCACCCAGTGGCGCGCCAATCAGGAACATGATCAGGCAGGATAATGCATTGGTATATTTATGGTGTTTTTCCAATTCATACTTGGTTGCATCTTTCAGCTTCGTCTGCAAGTAATCCTTCTGGGATTTGGTGTAACTCAGCATACTGTTCGCAGCGCTTTTCGTATTCATTAAAATCTCCTTTTTCAAGCTGTCAGAAACTGGCTTATTCAGCAAAGAATCAATCCAGGGGCCTTTTTTCAGCGTTTTATCGGTTCCTTCGCGATAATTGTAGGAATAATATTGCTGGCTGCCGGCCACGAGATTTTTCCGCGTCTCATTATAGGAGTTACGGAGCGAATCTGCCGTTGAAGTCAGGTCGCTGATGTTCTTCATAAACTCGTGGTATTTGAACTGTCCTTCATCCGTGCGCTTCATACCAAACGACGAAAGGCTTTCCGTCAAACGGAAGTGCTTGAACGAATTGCGACTGAAATTGGAGTAATTCGGCATGCTGCCCCCACCTATCGGTGAAGATATATACGCAGGCCGCGCAGTGCCGGAACTCACCTCATCCGTGTAACGCGTTCCGTTATAAAGCTCGATCACCAGGTAACGGTTATCATTGATGGAATACATCCGGCCCGAGTCCGCCAGTATGATTTCGGTGTTTCCCACTTCATACGAACGGTTGCTATGCTTATAGATCACCATTCCCTTCAACTTACCATTCTCTTCCTTCTTATCCACTTTAATGCTAAACCCAGGGAGATCATTGTAAAAAATCCCTTCCTTTATCTTCAAAGTGGCTTTCGTGGTCTTAATATCATATAAAAGGCTGTAACCCTTTAAATTGGCCCACGGAGAAATTCGGTCATTGAAATAAAATGAGAAGGCACTGACGGAAACTGCGACAATGAAAAGCGGCGCCATAGCACGCACAACCGATATTCCTGCACTTTTTATGGCTGTCAGCTCGAAGAATTCACCCAGGTTACCGAATGCCATCAGCGATGACAGCAGCATGGCCAGCGGAAGCGCGGTAGGAACCGTTATCAAGCTAAAAAAGAAGAATAATTGCGCGTAATCCGTTATCCCAAGGTCTTTGGAAACGAAATCATCTATGTAAAAAATCATGATCCGCATCAGAAAGACGAAAACCACGACAGACATTGTTATCACAAAAGGCCCCCAAAAGGACATTAATATAAGCTTATCAAGCTTTTTCATCAACTACCAACGATATCTTTCAAATTATCAATAAAGCCATCCCAAAGCGAAGCCATCTCCCGCTCATCGCGGTTGGACGAATAGTCGGTCACGCGCAGGAATGTTGTCTGGGTTAACTCGCTAACTTCAAGTTTTAGTTCCACGTGATTGTTGTCCAGATTATCATCGCTTGTATTTTCAAAATCAAATCTTACTGCTTTATTAATACGCAAACCGGTCTGTCTAGCAATGTGGCTGTCGCCGTCCCACTGGAAGTCAAACCGGTGATCGGGCAATACAGTGACTTTTTCAGCAAACCATTGTTCCAGTCCCGAGGGCGTCGATATATATGGAAAGAGTACTTTTGGAGAGGATCGCAATTCAAATTCAGTAACAAATTTATATTTTTCCATATGAACTAAAATTAAAAAGGGTTAACCACAACAGTACCGCCTTATATGCTGATTTTAAAAGCTGTAATATAGCATAATTCAACAATAAATGTCATCAAAGTTAATTTTTGCTCTTTTATCCAAACGAAAATTTAGGGCGAAAATTGAAAAAACGCATTGGACTTTAATTTTTTTTAACATACTTTTGCACCACAATAACACGGCGGGGTAGCTCAGATGGTTAGAGCGTAGGATTCATAACCCTAAGGTCGGCAGTTCGATTCTGCTCCCCGCTACCAAAGATCAGACATCCCGAACGGATGTCTTTTTTATTGCCCTATCTGCATTCTTCTGCGTTCTGCGAGAATTAAATTACCGGATTTTCGGTTTCCCATAATAGTCTAACGCTGGTTCGCCTCTCATTCACCATGAAATTATTAATACAATACCTTAGCCGGTACAAAGCCCTCATTTTACTGGCGCTTGTACTCGCAGCCATCAATCAGGTCTTTTCGCTCCTGAACCCCTACATTCTCGGTAATTACCTCATCGACCCTTACGCCAACAAAGCACAATATTACCGCGATAATGGCCTTGATGACGCTTTTTTCAAGGGCATCCTTATCGGCCTGCTGATGATCATCGGTGTTGCCATGGTTTCGCGGATTGCCAAAGCATTTCAGGATTATGTCGTCAATGTTGTGATCCAGAAGTTTGGCGCAAACCTTTACACAGATGGGTTACGCCATGCATTACGCCTCCCGTTCCAGGATTTTGAAGACCAGCGCAGCGGTGAAACACTCTCGGTGCTGCAAAAGGTTAGGGCGGATTGTGAAAAATTCATTACCAGCTTCGTTAACGTGCTCTTTGCCACATTGGTAGGAATTGTGTTCGTGGTTGTCGTTGCCTTTAAGCTCAGTCCTTCATTGCCGCTTATTTACCTGGTTGGCTCGGTGATACTGGCAGTTCTGACGAGTGTTTTGAGCAAAAAAATCAAGTCAATCCAGAAGAACATTGTCAAAGAAACTACGGCGCTGGCTGGGTCCACGACCGAATCGCTGCGGAACATTGAACTGGTCAAAAGCCTTGGCCTGACGAATCAGGAAATAACCCGCTTGAACACAACCACATTCAAAATCCTAAAACTGGAACTCAGAAAGGTAAAGAGCATCCGCTCGATAAGCTTTATTCAGGGCACATTCGTGAATTTCCTTCAACAATGTATCATGTTCGCCTTGTTGTTCTTCGTCTTCCGGGACCGGATTACCGTCGGGCAAATGATGATGATGCAGTTTTATTCGTTCTTCATTTTCGGGCCTTTGCAGGAACTGGGTAATGTGATCCTCTCCTATCGCGAGGCCGAAGCGTCGCTGAACAATCTGCAAACATTGCTGGCCAGGCCCGTCGAACGCAAGCCCGCAAATCCCGAGGTGATTACAGACATCGAAGAACTGCGATTTGAACAGGTCAGGTTTCAGCATCAATCTGCGAACCGACCGGCTTTGGAAGATATTTCTTTTGACGTAAAACGGGGCGAGACCATTGCGTTCGTTGGACCGTCCGGCTCGGGAAAGACGACATTGGTCAAGCTTCTTGTGGGCCTTTATCATCCCATTTCGGGAGCTGTATATTACAATGGCATAGATGGTAATAACATTGATTTTGATGAAATCAGGAACAAAATCGGCTTTGTAACGCAGGATACGCAACTTTTTTCAGGCACAATAAAAGAAAACCTGCTTTTTGTAAACCCCGGTGCAACGGATGAAATGATTAACGATGTGTTGCTGAAAGCGGCTTGCTATAACTTGCTGTCGAGAGCTGAAAGCGGGATTGATACGGTGATCGGCGAAGGCGGGTTGAAACTTTCGGGTGGTGAGCGGCAGCGTTTATCCATTGCCCGTGCGCTGCTGCGTGAGCCGCATTTGCTGATTTTCGATGAGGCAACCTCTGCATTGGATTCGCTGACAGAAGAAGAGATTTCCAACACGATCCGCAACATTACCGATCAGCGTCAGCATATTACGGTAATGATAGCGCACAGGCTGTCTACAATAATGCATGCAGACCGGATTTATGTCCTGGAAAAAGGGCATGTAGTGGAAACGGGAAGCCATCATGCTTTGCTTGATGAAAAAGGCTTGTATTATGCCATGTGGCGCCAGCAGATCGGTGAGCGCAAGGACGAGTCGGTGCTTTCTTCCTAATGTATACAATAACCAAAAGCTAGCAAGATTCAGGTTTTTCAGCGGTCCTTCGGCGCCTATTTTTGTCCTGTCAATATTAGATTGGATCAAACAGAAATAAGACGAATGAAGAGCATTGAAACATTGGATTGGAGTTACATTACGGACGATCTGCACAGAAAAGGATACGGATTAATAGAACAGGTTCTTTCGCCTTCGGAATGTGATGAGCTGATTGCATCTTACAATGAACCAGCACATTATCGGAAGACGATCGTGATGGAGCGTTACCGGTTTGGGTTAGGAGAATATAAATATTTTCAATATCCCCTGCCAGACCTGATCCAGCATTTACGACAAAGCTTTTATTCAAAACTTGCCCTGGTCGCTAATAAATGGATGCAAGTCCTCAACATTGACCAACATTACCCTGCTGATTTCCAGGATTTTCAGACAAAGTGTCACGAAAAGCAGCAAACAAAGCCAACCGTGCTGATCCTGAAATACGGTGAAGGCGGGCATAATACGTTGCATCAGGACTTGTACGGAGATCTGTTCTTTCCTATTCAGCTGGTTATTTTCCTTAGCGACCCTGAAAATGATTATACAGGAGGAGAATTTGTGTTGACCCAACAAACACCGCGCGCTCAGTCGAAAGCCATCGTTTTGAAACCCAGGAAAGGAGACATACTGGTCTTCACAACCAATTTCAAACCCGTGAAGGGAACCAAAGGTTACTATCGCGTCAATATGAAGCATGGCGTTTCCGAAGTGACTTCCGGGAACCGCTTCACGCTGGGAATCATTTTCCACGACGCACTAAGCTGAAAGCCATGATCAGGCACTCGGACCTCGGACCTCCGTCGTTTCAAACGAGCAGAAGGTTGAAGAAACTAACTGACGATCACGTAATCTGTTATGGCGGAAATGCTCGTCTCAAAATTTACGGAACATTGCAATGTAATTCGGGAAAGCGCATGAAAATGAAAAACCGGGTCTTTTTCAATTCTGAGAAAGAGGCGATGTCGCGAGGTTTCCGACCATGCGGACATTGTATGCGGGAAGCTTACTCGAAGTGGAAACTAAAACAGCACATTACGGTAAAACCTTGAAAGTAAGGCTCCGCCAGAGATAAAAGACCAGGTAACTCTCCCAGCCTGCAAACTGTTGAAAAAGTGTATCGATCTTGCCTGTTTCCCTTCTATCCTGGATAATGTTGTGATTGGAAAGTGCATTCAACAGACCGATATCACCATGCGGAATGCCTCCAGGTTCCTGCAACGACTTCATTAAAACATAATTAGCCGTCCATACACCGATTCCCTTATGATCCGTCAATGCTTTTTTACGTGCTGCAAAGTCGGGTAATGCGCGAATTGCTTCTTTATCTAAACTCCCGTTTGCAAAAGCCCTGGCAATGCCAATCACGTAATCCGATTTTTGCTTCGAAAACTGCATTTCCTTCAAAAGGTCCGGATCAGCTGCTGCCAGCACTTCGGGCTCGGGAAAAACGTAGTAAGATTCATTTTCATGGTCGATTCGCTTGCCATAATGTTCCACCAGCCGCCGCTTCACTTTATAGGCAAAAGACAAATTAATCTGCTGACCGATAATACACCAGCAAATGGCTTCGAAAAGATTGGAAATGCCAATCACCCGCAGGCCTTTATAATCTTCGGCCATGTAGGCAATGCGTCCATAAGCTTTCAGCAGGTCGTAAAACGGCTGAATGTTCGTATCCATATCAAACCATTCACGCACATAACCAATAAGATAGGACTTATTTTCCTGCGTTGCTTCTCCTTTGAGAATTTCCAGTTCCAGGAAACCCGAATGCTCGCGGATGGACACCAGCAGCATTTCCGCTCCCACTTCCAGTGCCTTAAAGATGGTATCGCCTTTAATGATATGCAGGCAATCATCATAATTTCTGTTAAGAAACCACAAACATTCTTCAAAACTAAAAAGCGCCGGAACGGGGATTAAGACCTTATGCTCACTATTCATTTACCAAATATACCGCAACTGCAAACAAGCCAAAACCTGTTTCTTGCTGCATGATGACCTTAATGTACAATTTTGAAAACCAATTCTTTAAGCAGTTCACCTTCCGGAATGCTCACGCCGTCGAGCCCTTTCAGCCTTGCATCACATTCGCGAAGATAATGTATAATGTTGGCCACTTTGGGAAGCGGATAATTGCGGATAGCCAGCAGGTAATCTTTTACAAAGTAAGGGTTAACACCCAATTCGGTAGCAAGCCCTTTTTCTGATTTATCTTTGCTGGCGTGTGCAAGCAGCACTTTTGTGTAAAAACCAAACAAAATGATCAGGATAGGAGCCAGCGGATTATCCTTGGAATTTTGGGAAAAATAAGTGGCAATCTGGTTGGCCTTCATGACATCGCGCGTCATCAGTGCCTTTTGGAATTCAAACACATTATATTCTTTACTGATGCCTACAAACCTTTCAATGGCTGCGGCATCAATTCCCTCATCTACGCGGAGATTAACCAGGATTTTCCGGATCTCGTTCGACAATCGTTTCAGATCGTTTCCAATGTTATCGACCAGCATCTGCACAGCCTTAGGACTTATTTTGACGCCCTCATGCTGACAAAATGAAGCTACCCACTCGGGTAACTTGTTGTCGTACATCTTCTTAGACTGCACCACAACCCCATTTGTATTAATGGATTTGATGAATGTCTTACGCTCATCCGCATTGGCATGAAAACAAAAAACCAGCACCGTGCTGTTCAGCGGATTGAGTGCATAATCCTCTAACCTGGCCTGCTGTTCCTTTTGCTCGATCCCGCCCAGCTTATTTGCATCTTTCACGAGGATCAGCTGCCTTTCGGCCATGAAAGGAAACCGCCGGGCATAGCTTAGCACACCAGCCACATCCGTATCCTTTCCATACAGAACGAATTGGTTAAAACCCTTTTCAGATTCAGCAACAACACGTTTTTCCAGTTCTTCGGCAATGGAATCGATGTGGTAAGGCTCATCGCCGTGCAGAAAATAAATAGGCCTGAACTTCTTACTTCTGATCTCTTTCAGGACAATGTCCGGTGTTTGGGCCATAGGGTGTGCCGGTAGGCAATAATGTTAATGTGTTAATATAAACTCCTCGGACTGTTTTTGAAGTTCCGGAAAGAAGCGTAAAAATTTATCCCTGTAAAACTCCTCATTCTCGCGCAGCTCCAACATGGCATTCCGCAGCGGCGCAAGATAAGTAGCCCGCCTGGACATCCTGTGAAAGGTGAGCTCCACGCCTTCCAGCGTGGCGTAGCTTGTAAGCCAGTCCTCACGGATCATGGCCTGCACCATACGCGTCATATGCTCGGGAATAAAGTGCTCATTCTTCCTGATCAGCGCATAAATATTGCGGGTGTAGGTAAATAGCGGCTCAGCCTGAAACTGATCGAAATGCTGGGCAAGAAAATAATCAAAATAGATATCCATCACAATTCCTGCCAGCTTTCCCTGCGACAATGCAGCCTTGTGCGTGGCTTCACGGACAATTTCGTGCTGGTCTGTGAAAAAATCAATGTGCCGGTGCAGCTTCAAGCCGGTGACAAAATCCGGGTCCCATTCGGCCGTCTTTTCGTCCGTCAGACGGCCCTTTATGAAATCGCCCACAAAATTGCCCATCACCACGCCTTCCTTATTTCCTGATAGCAAAATGTGTGCTAAAAAATTCATCTAAATGGCATTTTGGCAAATTTGCCGTACGTTTGTTTTCCCTGCTCTACTTGGAACAATTTTTTACAACAACAATTATTTTAATCAAACTAGCAAATGAAAGTCGAAAAAAATAACGTGATAGCGTTAACATACAGCCTGAGAATTCCTGACACAGACGGCGAAACAGATGTCGTTGAAGTGGTTACGGAAGAAGATCCAATGTACTTCATACAAGGCATCAGCGGCCTTCCCGAGGGTTTCGAAAACCAGATCGAGGGACTTGTTGCAGGTGATATATTCGAATTCACGGTGGCCCCGGAAGAAGGTTACGGCGAGTTTGACGAAGAAGCCATTGTCGAATTGCCAAAAGCAGTTTTCCAGATGGAAGACGTTAACCAGGACGAATTATTGCAGATCGGTAACATTATTCCGATGACCAACGAAGATGGCGAAAGAATGCATGGTCAGGTTGTTGAGATCAAAGACGACATTGTTGTCATGAACTTCAATCACCCACTGGCAGGAAAAGAAATGCATTTTAAAGGACAGATAATCTCAATCCGTCCAGCCACAGCAGAAGAAATCAGCCACGGGCATGTGCATGGTGCTGGTGGGGTGCATCACCATTAATGAATAAAGACCGGGCTTGTAAGCCCGGTCTTTATTCATTAATAACATACTGCTCCACCTCCACGCCGAAACGCTTCAGAAACTCTACCCCTTCCTCCACTGCGATTCCCTTGTAAGCGGCGTATGAATGCAGGAAAATTACTTTTTTGATTTTCATTGTATAAATAACCCTGGCGCAGGCAATGCACGGCGCTAATGTTACGAAAAGCGTCGAACCCTCGATATTTGAGCCATTTTTTACTGCAAATAAGATAGCGTTCTGTTCTGCATGTAATGCGAGTGAGCAGCTTCCTTTCGCATCTCTCGGGCAACCCACTTCCGGAAATTCTTCATCACAGTTATGCGTGCCGGCAGGAGGACCATTGTAACCGATTGAAATGATGCGGGTGTCTTTTGTTAATACCGCACCCACCTGTGCTTTGATACAATGTGAACGCAACGCCAGATTTTTTGCTAATTCCATGTAGATATCATCAAATTCCGGGCGCAATTTCGTTGTAGGTAATGTCATTCGTTTCTTCAATAATTTTTATACAAACTTATCGAATTGAAAACGGGATTCAACATAAGATTTCGAAGTATGATCAGAAGTTTTTTGCTAGTCCTTTCGCTGTTTTTCACATGCCTGCCTGGTTTTTCACAACAGGAAAAGGTTGTGTTGAAACTTGCAATGGATCAGGCATCATTAGTCAAGAGCTATAAATTTTTTGTCCAGGAAGTTGAAGATCAGCGCATTATTCCCGGTTCTGGACTGGGAAAAGTGATTGTGCTGGGAAAGGAAACGCCTGTTGCATTGCCGGGCAAGGTGGATAAAGAACTGTTCAATTATTGGTCCTTCGCAGCACCCAAAAACCAGCAGACTTACCTTCCGCTTTACATCAGCATCAAAGAGCTTTCGCTAAACGAAAAGCGCGTTGGCCCCAACAAGGTGACCGGCGAAGTGAAGCTCTCTGTAAAATTCCGCTGGTACCGGAACATGCAGCCTGTGGAGCTCACAAATTATCAGACAGCAGCAAACTATACCCGACCGGAAAGGGATTTTGTCTATGAAAAGCTCGTAAAGCAGCTGTTAGACCAATCTATCGCGCACTTTCAAAAATGGATGACGCTGAATGCCGGAAAAAATCCCGCGCTTGCCAGGAACATTCAGTTGGTTTTTAAGGAAATCAGTAATAATAACCCTGATACGGTATTTTATTCTCCGAAAAGGCCGCTGATATGGGACGATTTCAAAGTCCGGAATGCAAAGCCGGGCAGCCGGTATGCGGCGGCGGTATTTACCAGTTTTGGCTACGAAGGACGCTCCTATCCCAAAGACGATGATCTGGTGGTGGAAATCGGGCTGAAAACATTCATGGTAAAAAGCATGTCATGGGGCCGGCCGGAGTCCAGGAATGCAAGCACATTACGCCACGAACAAATCCATTTTGACATTACCAGGCTCGTAGTTGAGAAATTTAAAGCCCGACTGCTCAAAGCCGACCTTACCATTGAAGATTACGACAGCGAGATCCAATATCAATTCCTGGAAGCATTTCGCGAAATGAACACCGATCAGGAACGTTATGATGGTGAAACCGGGCACGGCCTCAATGCCGGGGCGCAAGCAGCATGGGACCGCAAAATAGCTGGCGAGATTTCGGCGGTTTACGCCGTTCAATAGGACATTACTGCGCAGTAATAAACACCGTCTCTTCCACTTCCTGGCTCGTCGCGTAATTTTTAACGTAAAAATTATATGCGTCCAAATCCTTTGCAAAAGCCCGGTCACTCACTATATAAAGCGATTTCCCCTGCTTAATGCTCACAACCTCGTGCTTGGGAATCCAATGCACGGCCATTCGGTCCGAATCGCGAGTCTGAATGCTTTTAGAAACAGAATAGGTTGTAAAAAGCATGACCAGCAGATAGGAAACTTTTACATATTGATAAGATCTTATGTGATACGCATACCAGATTGTGAACAGGAGCGCATATAACAAAACTACCTCAATTTTATCCAGACTAAGGTTTTCCAATAAATACCCGGGCAAGGATTTGGGCACAGAAACGGCGATGTTTGTCAGATAAGCCGACAGCCAAACTATTTTATTGGTAACCACTTGTAGCCAAAGCACATTCAATGGCGACACCAGCAGGAGCATCAGCGCAGCCGGTAACAAGACGTTTGTAAAGGCGATCACGAATGGATTAACCAGCCAGAAATAAGTCGGAAATTGATGAAAGTAAAACAAGCTGAGCGGGAATGTAGCCAACTGTGCCGCGAATGACAATGCAGAGATCTGCCATACAAATTTTAAGACCCTATTCTGCGGCGTAAAAATGGCATTCAAAGGCTCATAAAGCAGGAATATTCCGCTCATGGCCAGGTAAGAAAGCTGAAACCCTACATCGTAAAGCGCAGCCGGATCCATGAGCAGGATCAACAATGCAGACAATGCAAGCGTATTCATGGCGTTTTGTTTCCGGCCAAAAACCTCCGCAACAACAAACACAATGCACATGAGCGTTGCCCGCTGCACCGACGGCGGCAAGCCTGTTACCAATGCATAAAAGCCTAGCAACCCGATCATCAGCGCTAAATAACCAATCTTACCAACACGCCAGCGCTTCATCCAACCCAACAAATGACTGATTACCAGAAAAATGATCGCAACATGCATGCCCGAAACCGAAAGAATGTGAACGGTCCCGGATGTCGTGTAGTCGCTGATCTGGTCAGAGCGGAGATCGTCTCTCCTCCCTAATAACATGGCTTTAATCAACCCGTAGGCTTCGTCATCGTCCACATTTTTCCTGAACGTTTGCGCAGCCCATTTCGAAATGCCGTTGCTCCAATGGTTAAGAAAAAAGGAATGGTCAGCAATGGGCATGATTTGAAACGAACGCTCCGTCAGATAATCGGTCCATACAATTCCTTTGTTTCGCAGATATTGCCGGTAATCAAACTGCATTGGATTTCCGGCTTCCATCGGGCGTTCTAATGTGCCTTTGACTATAATCGTATTGCCGGGTTCGGGAATGTTGCTGGCGTCCTGGCTAATGTTGATCAATGCTTTCAAATCAACCTCACTCCACTTCTCCCGCACCTTTATCCGCGTGATATGTGCTTCATAGCGAAGTGTTTTTGTTCGTTTCTCTGGTAAGCTCTTAATTTCCGCTTCATAAGCATCATATCCAGCATTTGCGAGCACTTTAATGTTCGCTTCATTATGTTGCTCGAAAGTTTGCATTGTCCATGCGCCCAGCGAAACAAAAAACAGTGCGAATGCAATCCCGAATGCTGTTTTCAGGATTTTGATATAAAAAATAAAACAGACGGCTAGAAAGAAAAGCGCCAGCGGCAGCAGAAACGTCGGTGTCCCTGCATACTGAGGAATGATTTCGCTCAGCAAAATGCCGGTAATGTAAGACAATACAATCCCGACGAATGGCGACCGTGTCAGCATATTAACGAACTACAAACCGTTTGGTGACTGTTTGTCCGCCGGATGAAACCCGGTAATAATAGAGTCCGCTTGGGAATTTTTGAACGTCGAGATAACTGAGATTAGTGGCACCGGAAGTGATAAGCTGGCCCCGCTGATTGAAAACTTCAACCGTGAAAAGTTGAAAATTTGGCGTAAAAACGCTGGCCGTTAATGTCTCACTCACTGGATTTGGAGACAATTCAACCAGGAGATCTTCACCGCTGATTTTTGAAAATTCCACCAGTTTGGCCCTCCTGGGACTTAGTTCGAGGACGGCATGCATCCGCTCTTTCTGATCATTGGTAAATACACTCATGCACCCGTCAGGAGAATAATCCATGTAATTCTCAATCATATTGCGGGTTGTAACACCCCGGCATTCGGAAAATACGGGTGTGCAGGAAATATCGGTTGTTTCATTTTTGGTAAAAGCAGTCGGCGTATCATCACAGTGGTCGGTCCCGCAGTTCCGGTCTCCCCAGATGTGGATCAATCCCAGCCAATGTCCCACTTCATGCGTGGTGGTACGGCCCAGACTATAAACGGAGCTGGTGATGGCCGGTGAGTTTCTGCCAAAGTAGCGGAAATCGATAATGACGCCGTCTGTTAATGCCCTGACCGCCTCATCTTCGGAAGTAGAAAGTCCTGTGGTAAGATCATTCAACTCAGTAACAACCGGAAATTGGGAAGTGCCCAGATAGCGGTCAGCCAGGCGGCAGACCCATATATTTAGATAACGGCTGGTTGCCCAAGCAGGCGAAATTTCAGCCAGATCGTCCGCTTCGGTAATGGGACTGAATTGGTTCTTTTCATTGTAAGTCCGTAATACTGTTACCAGTTTGAAGCGGATGCGCGTATCAACCCCCAGGGAATCGGTGTAAAAACCTTTGTAACCCGAAGTGTTGCCATAGTCTTCGTTCAAAACATCGATCTGGCTCTGGATCTGGGCTTCTGTGATGTTTTCATTGTTCGCCCCGCCGATGCTCATATCCTCTTCACTATGAACCACATGCACCACGACCGGAATCGTTATGATCTCGTCCGCATTCGTCCTGAGCGAAGTGCGGTTGGCCTGGATTCTTTTCTGGATGGCTTGTTCAGACTTGATCCTGAGCTGCTGTAAAGCAGGAAATCTGGAAATGGTCAAAGCGTCCAGTTCTGTGCTGGCACAGCGTTTCAGCAACGAATCGCTGTCCTGCGCCAGCACGAACGCTTTGGAGATAATCAACAGTAAAAAGGTCAGCAGAAGCTTACTGCTCGGCTTTATCATAAGCTGCAAGGATATCTTTTACCAAACGGTGTCTCACCACATCGGAACCATCCAGCTCAACAAAACTGATCCCTTTGATCCCTTTCAGGACTGCTAATGAATCAATTAACCCTGATTTCAGGTTTTTAGGTAAATCAATCTGAGATTTATCACCGGTAATGATGGCTTTGGAACTGGGGCCCATCCTGGTCAGGAACATTTTCATTTGCATGGGCGTCGTGTTTTGTGCTTCGTCCAGCAAAATAAATGCATTGTTTAATGTCCGTCCGCGCATGTAAGCCAGCGGCGCGATCTCAATAGTGCGACTTTCCAGATACAATTTCAGCTTTTCCGGTGCAATCATATCATCCAGCGCGTCGTAGATCGGGCGCAGGTAAGGATCAATTTTTTCTTTCAAATCACCCGGCAAAAAACCCAGGTTTTCGCCTGCCTCAACAGCCGGACGTGTTATAATGATTTTTCTGACTTCCTTATTTTTCAAAGCCCGCACGGCAATGGCCACCGCGGTGTATGTTTTTCCCGTTCCGGCCGGTCCTACTGCAAATACCAGGTCGAATTTCTCCGCCTGCTCCACCAGCAGTTTCTGGTTTGGCGTTTTGGCCTTCACAACCAGCCCCTTATTGCCATAAATGATCACATCCGCATCATCTTCTGCACTGGCAACGGGCGATTTAACAACGCCATTTAAATAACCTTTCACATTGTCATTGGTAACCTTGCCGTATTTTTGGTAATGGGCTATTAATGAATCCATTACATCGGTGATACGGATAATTTCAGGAGCGGTGCCCTGAATGCGGATCTCGTTTCCGCGTGAAATAATTTTGCTTCCAGGGAAAGCGGCTGCAACTTCCTTGATATTCGCATTGTGAATACCCAAAAAATCAACCATTGAAACGTCCTCGAGCGTGATGATTTTTTCCAGCAAATGAATTAAAGTTTAGTGTTTTTCTATTTGTTCTAAAATTTAGTAATAATAACGAACAATTGTAATACAAAACATGAGAAATACAATTATGATTTGATATTTGAAAACGAAAAATGACCTTATTTTAATCAACTCTTTCATTATCAGAGCCGGACAAAATGGATCAATTCCTGAAAAAAAATTTTTGCCTGAACTTAACCTTTCCTGCTTTCTTACGGGTCATGCTTTCCTTAACTTTGTAGTAACATGGAAAACGACAAGGCATCCGGCAATTTCTCGAAATCAGGCTTTAAACAGAACAATCAGGGGCGCAAGCCAATGGGCGCCAGAACGCCCGGTACTGATCAGACTTTCAGCAAGTTACCTCCTCAGGCGGTTGACTTGGAAGAGGCAGTTCTGGGTGCATTAATGATTGAAAAGGATGCGCTGACAGCTGTTGCGGACATTCTCCGCCCAGACAGTTTTTATAAGGAAGCACACGTCCGGATCTACACCGCCATCATCACGCTATTTGCTGATTCGGAGCCTATTGACATGCTGACGGTGACTTCCAAATTGCGCAGCACCGGCGAGCTCGAACTGGTAGGCGGTGCGCCGTATATCATGGAGCTGACTTCAAAAGTGAACTCCGCCGCCAACATTGAATTTCATGCGCGCATTATTTCCCAGGCTTTTATCAAGCGCGAGCTGATCAAAGTGGCTTCGGAAATCCAGCGCGAGGCTTTTGAAGACACCACAGACGTTTTCAGGCTTTTGGACAAAACCGAGCAGAGCCTTTTCCAGATCTCTGAATCAAACATTAAGAAAAATTACGCTGATATGGGCGCGCTGATGCGACAGGCATTAGCAGAACTCGATCAGAAAAAGAATAATAAGGATGGTCTTACCGGTGTGCCATCCGGTTTCAGCGCCCTTGACAGACTTACCTCAGGCTGGCAGAAAACGGAGTTAATGATCCTAGCGGCTCGTCCGGGTATGGGAAAAACGGCGTTCGTCGTTTCTTCGCTCCGTAATGCTGCCGTGGATTTTAATATGCCCGTTGCCATTTTCTCACTCGAAATGTCCTCGGTTCAGCTGGTTAATCGTCTGATTTCGGCTGAGGCAGAGATCGATAGCGAAAAAATCAGGAAAGGAAGCCTTGCGCCGCACGAATGGGAGCAATTGCACCACCGCATTCACCGGCTTACCAATGCGCCGATTTACATTGACGATACCCCTGCCCTCTCCATTCTCGAACTGCGTGCAAAATGCCGCCGTCTGAAAGCCCAGCACGACATTCAAATGATCGTGATTGACTATCTCCAGTTGATGACGGGAGATACGGGCGGCAAAGGCGCAGGAAACAGGGAACAGGAAATTGCCATGATCTCGCGTTCGCTTAAAAACTTGGCGAAAGAGCTGGATGTGCCGGTAATCGCATTGTCTCAACTTAGCCGGGCCGTTGAAACGCGTGGCGGTGAAAAAAGGCCTCAGCTTTCGGATTTAAGGGAATCAGGATCGATCGAGCAGGATGCTGATATGGTTCTTTTCTTATATCGTCCTGAATATTACGGTATTACAGAAGATGAATCAGGAAATTCCGTTGCCGGGATCGGTGAGGTCATCGTTGCCAAAAACCGTGCAGGATCACTGGATACGGTTCAGTTAAGGTTCATTGGAAAATATACCAAATTCACCGACCTCGACTCACAATTCACCCCGGCACCATTCTCGGTAGACCGGCCCATCCCAACCACAAACCCCATCGCATCATTCGAAAGCCAAAGCAAGCCCGCCCCCGCAGGCGGAACGCTCAGGAGCAGAGCAAATGATCTGAGTAATTTCGATTACAAAGGCCCCGATAGCGAGCCGCCGTTCTGACTTCGGCTCCGCTCAGTCTGACAGTAACGTTAGGACTTCGGCTCCGCTCAGTCTGACAGTAGCGTTAGGACTTCGGCTCCGCTCAGTCTGACAGTAACGTATTGCTATTATCATATTGCGCACAGCCAAAGTCCGGTCTAAACGAGCATAGCCAAAGCCGCTGTCAGACTGAGCGGAGCCGAAGTCCAAGCCCAAAGCCACTGTCACACTAAGCGGAGCCGAAGTCCAAGCCACAACGAGCGTAGCCAAAGCCCCTGTCAGACTGAGCGGAGCCGAAGTCCCAGCCCAAAGCCCCTGTCAGACTGAGCGGAGCCGAAGTCCCAACCCAAAGCCACTGTCAGACTGAGCGGAGCCGAAGTCCGGGCCGCCGCACCAGCAGCGCCACATTCTCCACATGGTGCGTGTTCGGGAACATATCTACCGGCTGCACCTTTGTCACCTCATAATCTTCCGTCATTAGCGCCAAGTCCCTTGCTTGCGTGGCTGTATTGCAACTTACATACACAATGCGGTCCGGGGCTGCTTTCAGGATCGTTTCCACAACAGGCTGGTCCATTCCCGCGCGTGGCGGATCGGTGATGATTACGTCCGGCCTGCCGTGTTCCTGCAGGAAGCTTTCGTTCATAATGCTCCGCATATCGCCCGCAAAAAAGGCTGTGTTGGTAATGCCGTTCAATTCCGAATTTTTTCTCGCGTCCTGCACTGCTGCTTCCACATATTCAACACCCACGACCTTTTTTGCCCTGCGCGCTACGAAATTGGCAATGGTCCCTGTTCCCGTATAAAGGTCATAGACCGACTCATTGCCCGTCAAACCCGCAAACTCACGCGCTACGCTGAAAAGCTGATAAGCCTGTTCTGAATTGGTCTGATAAAAAGATTTCGGACCGACAAGGAAGGTAAGATCTTCCATCGTCTCACGAATCGTGGTGTCGCCAGCATAATGGATCACTTCCTGATCCTGGTAAGAGTCATTTCCTTTCAGGTTCACAATGTAATTCAGGGAAGTAATTTCGCTGTGTGTTTTATGCAAATACTGCATCACCTGCTCAATGGCCTCATCATTCTGCTCACCAAACTGCACAATCACCATTACATCACCCGAATTGGCGGTTCTCACCACTAGGTTCCTGAGCGTTCCCCTGTTGAAGCGGACGTCGTAATAAGGAATGTCATGCAGCTCACCGAAATGATGCAACGAATTGCGGATCGTGTTGGACGGGTCCGGTTGCAGGTGACAATGGTCTACGGTAAATATTTTGTCAAAACGCTTGGGAACGTGAAAGCCGAGCGCATGCTTGGTAAATGTCGCACCGGAATCCATCTGCTCCTTCGTAAGCCAGCGCCAGTTGGAGAAAGTGAATTCAAGCTTGTTGCGATAATACTCCGTTTTTGGAGCAGCCAGAATTTCGTTGATGCTCACATTCTTAATGTGCCCGATCCGCTGGAAATGGTCTACAACCTGTTGTCTTTTAAATTTCAACTGATGCTCATATGCAATATGTTGCCATTTGCAACCGCCGCATACAACGTTATGCAGGCAATATGGGTCTGTCCTGAGAGGCGACTTTGAATGGATCTTCGTAACGATCGCCTCTTTGAGTTTTTTTTTGGTTTTTACTACTTGCAAATCAACTATGTCACCGGGAGCCACATTTCCTTCTACAAATATTACGCCGTCATCTGATTTAAATATACATTTGCCTTCTGCTGCAAAATCGGTAATTTCAACGTACTCATACTTGATATTCTTAACCATATTTCTTTTTTAAATTTCAAATTCCAAATCCTATAGGACAATTTCTACTCCCTTGTCAAGCCATGAAAAAACGGTACATCTTGTTCATGCTGATGCTGTTTGCCTTTACCAGAACCTATGCAACACACATTGTTGGCGGCCAGCTCTTTATTACGGAAAACAAAGACAATTATTACAACTATAACATCGGCTTAACGATGTATTTTGATGCGCTGAATGGCAATCCCGGTGCTGAGGACCCGGCTGTGAACATTTACGTCTTCCGAAAACGCGACAACCAGCCCATCGGCTATCTTCAAGCCCCAAAAATAGAACGAAAATCGGTCACCTATGCTAATCCGCAGTGCGGAATATCGTCGCTCGAAACATATATGATCACTTACAGCTCGTCGTTACGGCTGGAACCCAACGATTTCAGTGATCCGCAGGGTTATTATATGGTTTGGGACCGATGCTGCCGGAACGGAACGATCACGAACATTCAGGCACCGGGTGACGCCGGCAGCCTCTTTTATCTTGAATTTCCCCCGCTTTTCAAGAACAATGCAAATTTCAGGAACTCCTCCCCCATCTTCCCGGCAATAAAAGGCGACTATGCCTGCGTGAATTCTCCGTTTTTCTTTGATTTTGGTGGAAAGGACGCCGACGGCGACAGCCTTACTTACAAGCTGATCACCCCTATGCAGGGATTTTCAGACAAGGCTAATCCTAGTGTTGAAGCCCGAGGTTCCTCCAATTACCCGCGCCTTACGTGGCTTCCAGGCATATCGGAGGCCAACATTATTCCCGGGCCAAAACCTTTGACTGTTAATCCAAGAACAGGAATGTTATCCGTGACGCCGGGCAATGTCGGCCTTTATGTGTTCGCCGTGCAGGTGGATGAGTTCAGGAACGGTGTGAAAATCGGGACCCTTACACGGGATTTTCAACTTAAAGTCGTGGATTGCCCTAAAATGGACGCTCCGAAATTGTTGTTTAAACCCAAAGGCAAAAACACTTACTACAGGGAAAACGAAATTATTACCGTCAAAAAAGGCGATCCGAATTGCTTTGAAGTAATGGTTACCGATCCCACGGTCAACCAGATCATCCGTATCAATGGCCGGGCCGTTAATAATTCGAAAAACTATTTCACCATTCTGCCAGCCGAATTCAAGACGAAAGTTGCCAACGACACGCTCAAATTTGAAGTTTGCCTGGATGAATGCTTTGTAACCTACGACGAACGCCCGATCAAGATCGAGCTGATTGCAGAAGACGAAAGCTGCCCGGTTCCGCTGATGGACACGCTCAGCATTCTGATCCGTCGCGAAAGCAGCAGCAACAAATCGCCCGAAGTGACCACTTCCCTGCCCGGCCAGTATGTGCACGTGACAGCCGGTGTGCCGGTCGTTTTCACGGTGTATGGCACGGACATCGACAAGGACAGCATTGCCCTTTCCGGTCGCGGACAGGATTTCAATATGGTCGATGTGGCTATGGATTTCAAAGCCATCAGCGGCAAGGCGCAGATTCAGCAAACATTCAAATGGACGCCGCCGTGTAATGCAAAAAAAGGTGATACGCTGGCTGTGGATTTCAAGGTGGAAGACATGCGCTGTGTCGGCAATCCGCTGGCGGTTTCGAAGCCGGTGTATTTTGTCGTTAATGAATCGCCCAACACCCCGCCGCTGGTGGAAACATCGCTGGCAACACCAGAGATCACCTACACCATCGGAAGCAGCAGCGAGATAGTCTTCGACGTACTGGCCACAGATCCCGACACCAATACAATCAGCTTGGCGGCCGCCGGGCGCGGATTCAGCATTGGGGATGCCGGAATGAAGTTCGCCAACAAAACCGGTGTCAAAGAAGTAAGCTCTCCCTACGCCTGGTCACCCGAGTGTTCCATGCTCGATGGGCAGTCCGAAAAAGCCTTCATGATCGACTTCATCACCCAAGACAAAAGCTGCGCTGCAGCAAGCGACACAACGACGGTCAGGGTCATTGTGAAGGATGACACTTCGGACGTCGTTCCCGAATTTCCAAACGTGATCACACCCAACAATGACGGCAAAAATGACTGCTTTGTCTTAGAGGATTTACCTGCCGATAATTGTGTCAATCAGTTCAAAGATGTAACGATTTTTAACCGTTGGGGAAAGCAGGTTTATTATTCAAAAATCCGCAAAAACTGGTGCCCTGCCAGCATCTCCCAAGGCTACTATTACTACGTCGTGCAGTATACAAAAAAGTCTTTCAAAGGCGGGCTAACCATTCTTAAATAGAGGCTGCAAACATTCTGTAAGTAACGAACATTCGATATGGCTGATACATTCAGATATATCGACTAGTAAGGAATGTTGGTTACATTATATATTAACTATACTCGATAAGAATTTAATAAATTTAGCACTTTCTATAAATATAATTAGTATTGTACTTTTTATAAATTAAATACCTAAGATAGTATAACAACTAATAGTTATTTAGATACATTTTAAAAGAGTATATAATATTATTCAAATATTACATTTGATACTTATAATACATTTGTATAGTACTTAATTAATTAAATTTATAGATTCATTATTATTGATAATCAGCCTATTAAAACATAGCAATTGGTGTTAATGCCGATTAAGCTAATCTTTTTTGCTTTCTAAATTAAAACTCACAACCTTTATACTGTAATAACAAACATTACAGTACATGAACAACGGACGGTTCGGTATTTCGGTGCATATCCTTTCCTTACTCGCTTTTGAAGGTGACGAATGGATTTCTTCTGAGTATTTGGCAGGCAGTGTTAATATTAATCCTGTCCTTATCCGGAAGGAGTTAGGCAATCTTCGCACCCATGGGCTCGTCGTTAGCAAGGAAGGCAAGGCAGGTGGCAGCAAGCTTGCAAGGCCGGCTGAATCTATTTTTTTATCCGAAATTTACGACGCAATACGGCAGAATGATCTGCTCGGAAAGAGTATTAATGCGCCCAATCCGGAGTGCCATGTAGGGCGGCAAATCAATGTATATCTGGACGCACTTTACACCGAAGCTGAGCTCGCATTGAGGGCTAATCTGGCAAAGAAATCGCTGGCAGATTTCTGCCTAAATTTCGAGACCGAAAAGCTCACCATTTAGTCATTTACCAATGCCCAAACCGTCCTCCTTTTTTATCGAAAACAATTATCATTTTAAATCAAACGCAAGCATGAAAGTAGCATTAATCGGCGCAACAGGTTTTGTAGGCGCACCGCTTTTACAAGAATTAATTTCCCGTGGCCATGAAGTTGTCGCCATTGCCCGAAACATTGAAAAGATCCCAACCGACAGCGAGCTGATCGTCCCCAAACAGGCTGACGTGCTCGACACCGAGGCAGTATCGCAAGCCGTTGCGGGGGTTGACGCCGTTATAAGCGCATACAATCCGGGCTGGACCAACCCCAACATTTATGCTGAATATCTCGAAGGAGCAGCTTCCATTCAGACCGGCGTAAAGCAGGCAGGCGTAAAAAGATTTCTGGTTATTGGCGGTGCAGGAAGTCTGGAAGTAGCACCAGGATTGCAATTGATCGACACACCTGATTTCCCGGAAGAATACAAAGCGGGTGCAGGAGCAGCGCGAAAATACCAGGGTGAGATTAAATCAGAAAACGAATTAGATTGGACTTACCTGAGCCCCGCTATCGAAATGCATCCCGGCACATCGGGCAAAAGAACAGGCACATACAGGACATCTCTGGACACACCCGTCTTCAATGAAAAAGGAAGAAGTATCATTTCAGTAGAAGATTTATCGGTTGCCGTTGTGGATGAGATCGAAACGCCGAAGCATATCAAGCAAAGGTTTACAGTTGCTTATTAGCTCATAATCTGAATATTAGCAATTATAATGTATAGATAGTTTAAAATGTTTCGTATTAACTTATGTAAATAGCATTTAATTCTATCTATACATTCAATACAATTTAACAAACATTAAAAGTATTAAACAGACTAACCTTTTAATACATTTAATTAAAACTAATAACAATCGTACTTTTCTATTTACCCGATACATTACATCCTTTCTGAAAGATCTAACCTCATAATACATTTATCTCCGCTTCCTTTCCTAATGTGCCTTAAAAATATCCAGTTTACCAGCGCGCAAATTTTACGATTGAGCTCACATATTCTCGTGCAATAAGGCGAACGAACCAGCATTGGTTTTGAAGAAAAGTTAGGGCACTTGGGCAAGAATATTAGTGGAAAATAAAGTTCTTTGTACCCCATTTGCTGACACCAACTTCGTTCCAATGAAATACCGCATTACCGGTTTACTATTTTTTATTGCCCTATTAAGCAACTCGCAGGCCTACTCACAACGGTTCTTGATGGACCTCGTGGACACGACCAACCAAATGGGAAGAGGAATGTTGTCCATTTACGAGCGCTACAATCGCGTGCGGATCAGCGGATACATTCAGCCGCAGTTTCAATTCATCTCAAAAAAGGGTGCGGAAACTTATGGCGGCGGTAATTTTTCGGGCCAATCCAATAATCGATTTATGCTTCGTCGGGGCAGGCTTCGGGTAGATTATGCGCACCTAAATAAAAAGAATGAACCGACTTCATACTTCGTTTTCCAGTTTGACGGTACGGAGCGCGGCGTGGCGATCCGGGATTTTTGGGGAAGATTTTATGAGAACAAATTCAAAATATTTGCGCTGACCACGGGCATGTTCGCCAGGCCATTCGGCTATGAGGTGAATCTTTCGTCTGCCACCCGGGAAACGCCGGAGCGCGGAAGAATGTCCCAGATACTCATGCGGACGGAGCGGGACATTGGTGCCATGCTGACCGTGACGAGCCGCAATTCGGTGACCTGGCAGCAGAGACTCAAACTAGACCTGGGCGTGTTCAACGGCCAGGGAATGTCGGGGCCGGTGGATTACGACAGCCATAAAGATGTCATCGGCCGGCTCAGCGTCAAACCTTCGAAGGTGAGCGGCTTGGGCAGCGCGATTGTTTCCGGAGCAGTTTCCGGCTATGCGGGTGGGATTACCAGTCAGTCTGCCATATTATATCGTACGAAGGCGAATGCGGGCGAATACGCGATGGTACGCGACTCATCAGACAGGAATCTTTATAAGGTTGCGCCGCGAAACTATGCCGGCGCCGATTTTCAGATCTCTTTCCCGAACAGAAAAGGCGAAACGGAGTTCCGGCTGGAATACATTCGCGGTGATCAGACGGCCACACTTGCCAGCAGCGAAACACCCGGCGTTTATCCGGTAACGAACGGAATAAAAGACCCGCTTTATACCCGGAATTTTGACGGCGCTTACTTTTACTTTTTACAGCATCTGGGCAGCCTGGAACATCAGTTTGTGATGAAATATGACTGGTATGACCCTAATAAGCGCGTTTCGGGCACTGACATAACAGACGCCAGGGGTTTTAGTAAGTCTGATCTCCGCTATGATACGATTGGGATGGGTTATGTATACACCGCCAACGAATCGCTTAAATTTACCTTCTATTACGATTTTGTAAGAAACGAAAAATCTGCGTTAAAAGGTTTTGAAACGGATGTCTCAGATGATCTTATCACCTGCCGGGTGCAGTATAATTTCTAGCTTCCAAAGCGCTCTGTAAGCACTTTCCGGCGATATTCGAAGATTTGATTGACTTCATTTCTTACGAAAAGCGAATTAACCCAATCTCCAATGAAACCAAAAGGAACCTTGTAATTCAGGATATCTTCCATCATCACACCGCCGGGAATAGCTGTAAAACGGTGCTGATGGTGCCAGAATGCATAGGGGCCAAAACGCTGTTCGTCCACAAAGTACTGCTTATCAGCTACATGTGTAATCTCTGTGCACCATTTTAAAGGAATACCGAGCACGGGCTTTACAATGTAACGAATGATCTGACCCGCATACATTTCGCCGCCATGATGCCTTGAAGTTACGACAAAGCCCATTTTGGCGGGGGTTATCTCTTTCAAGTTAGCCGGATTTGAAAAAAACGACCAGGCTTCGTCGAGCGAAATGGGAAGATTTTGTTTGAAATATAATTCTTGCACGTGATATCTGATTTATCCAAAACTACATACGCTAAAATACGCGTATCAGACCAAAAAAAGGTTTGTTGGCATGATTTTCTCTGTGTTTTGGCATGACCTAATTCCGAAATTATGAACAGAAAACTGATTGCAACTACATCCACATCCATCTATGCCAGTCCTTCGGCTGTTTGGAAGGCTTTAATAGATCCCGAAATTGTTAAACAATATATGTACGGCGCGGAAGTGTACTCTGACTGGCACGTTGGAAGCCCGATCGTTTACCGGGGCGTGTGGGACGGCACACCTTATGAAGATAAAGGCGCGATCCTGGAAATTATTCCCGAGCGCGTTTTAAGCTTCTCATATTGGAGCCCGCTCTCCGGAACGGATGATTTTGAGGACAACTACGCGCATGTAACGTATCACATTTCAGAATACGACGACGAAACGACGCTTACCATTACACAGGATAATCTGGAAACCGAAGAAGCAGTGGTTGCAGCTGAGGGCAACTGGATGAAAGTAGTCGGAGAGATCAAACGAATCCTCGAAGGCGAACGGAAACACGTCCTATAAAGCATTAGCAAAAAGCCAGTCCGGCTTGATCCAAACCGGATTGGCTTAGCATTTCTATAACTTCATGCTGAGAGCAATGCGCTTTCTTGCTAAATCCACCTCAGTTACCTTCACACTCACAATCTGCTGTAACTTCACCACTTCGTTAGGATCTTTAATAAATTTATCCGCCATCTGCGAGACGTGAACAAGCCCGTCCTGCTTCACACCAACATCGACAAATGCGCCGAACGCAGTAATGTTGGTAACAATGCCAGGTAAGACCATTCCTACTTTCAAATCTTCCGGCTTGCGGACTGAGCTATCAAACTCAAATTGCTTCATGCCCTCGCGCGGATCGCGTGAGGGTTTTTCCAGTTCCAGCAGAATGTCCTTTAATGTCGGCAGCCCTACTGAATCAGAAATATATTTTTCAGGTTTGATCTGCTTCCTTAATTCAGGCTTTTGCATAAGATCCTTCACATTGGCACCGACATCCTTAGCCATTTGACCCACAACGTCATAACGTTCGGGGTGTACTGCGCTGTTATCCAATGGATTAGCACCATTCTCGATCCTAAGAAAGCCGGCAGCCTGCTCAAATGCTTTTGCTCCGAGGCGCGGCACTTTCAATAATTGCTGCCTCGATTTGAAGTCGCCATTTTTGGACCTAAAATCCACGATATTCTGCGCCAGGGACGCTCCCAGGCCCGATACATAACGCAAAAGATGCTTACTTGCCGTGTTGAGATTTACGCCTACGGAATTTACGCAGCTTTCCACGACTGTATCCAAAGCATTTCGCAATGAATTCTGGTCTACATCGTGCTGATACTGACCAACCCCAATCGATTTAGGATCAATTTTAACCAACTCCGCCAGCGGATCCATCAGCCGACGGCCGATCGAAACAGAACCGCGAACGGTTACATCTTTGTCCGGAAATTCTTCACGCGCCACATCCGAAGCTGAATAAATAGAAGCACCCTGCTCGCTTACCATGAACAAACCAACCTCGTCCGACTTGCCTGCATTTGTCAAAAGCTTGCGCACGAAATCCTCCGTTTCCCTCCCGGCTGTTCCGTTGCCGACTGCAATCGCCTCGACCTTCCATTTCTGGATCAGGTCCGAGAGTTTCCCGTTTGCATCTGCGGGTTTGTCAAAAGGATAAATCACCAGGTCTGCAACCAGATTTCCCTGGCTATCCAGCACCACGACTTTGCAGCCCGTGCGGTAACCCGGATCAATCGCCAAAACACTTTTTTGTCCCAGCGGTGACGCAAGCAACAATTGTCGCAGGTTTTCGGTAAACACTTGTATAGCAGCAATGTCCGCCTTCTCTTTTGAAAGATTGGCGAATTCTGTTTCAATGGATGGTTTCAAAAGTCGCTTGTAACTATCTGAAATCGCCAGCTCCATTTGCGTCAAAACAGCTGGCGGGCCTTTGCGGAAAAGGCGGTCCAACGCTTCAATGGCCTGATCCTCGTCCGGCGAGATCGTCACATTCAAAATTCCCTCTTCTTCGCCCCGGCGGATTGCCAGCAACCTGTGCGAAGGAATTCGCGACAATGGCTCGGAAAAATCGAAATAGTCGCGGTATTTGACGCCTTCTTCTTCTTTTTTCTTTTTAACCTTGGAAGTAATGACCCCACCGCGCTGGAAAAGATTACGAATACGGGTACGCGAATCCGGGTTTTCATTGATCCATTCCGCTATAATGTCTCTTGCGCCCTGCAAGGCATCATCCGCTGTCGGCACCTGGTCATTCAGGAACGAAGCTGCCTTCCGCTCCGGATCCGACTCTTTACCCGTAAAAATCAGCTGCGCAAGCGGTTCCAAACCACGTTCGATAGCTATGCCTGCCCGTGTCTTTCTTTTTTGCTTGTAGGGTAAATAAATGTCTTCCAGTTCGACCATTGTAAACACACCGGCCAGCTGCTTGCGAAGCTCCGGGGTTAGTTTTCCCTGCTCCTCGATGCTTTTTAAAATAGCTTCACGCCTTTTTTCAACTTCCAGCTGCTTTTGCCAGGCATCTTTGATCGCACCGATCTGCACTTCATCCAGCCCACCCGTAGCCTCTTTCCGGTAACGCGAAATAAACGGTAACGTCGCCCCTTCCTCAAAAAGTTGAATGGTATTCTTGACCTGTTTCTCAGAAATGGACGTCTGCTGGGCTATATAGGGGAAATTCATTGGATTGAAATACGCTTTTTGTGAAATCGATTTTCGAAGATTCTTTCCGCAAATAAAGCAGATATTCGTAGATTTAGTGACTTTAACTTTCCTACCCTATGCCCGTTTTCATGGAATTCCTGCGCCGAAATGGCGCCAGCTCACTTTTGCTGCTCCTTACATTAGCGCCATTTTTTGCCAAGGCACAATCTGATTTCAAAGTAATCGCATTCTTCACCGGAAAGAATGATAAGGCGCACATCAGTTTTGTTGGTGAGGCTAACAGACGCTTTCCTGAAATGGCGCGGGAGAATCATTTTACTTATGATACAACCAGTAACTGGAACAATTTAAATGCATCATTTCTGGCTGATTACCAGGTTGTTTTGTTTTTAGACACAAGGCCGGAGACGCCCGAACAGCGGCAGGCTTTTCAAAAATATATGGAAAAAGGAGGTGGCTGGCTGGGTTTTCACTTTTCGGCATTCGCATTGACGCCATCGGCTTATCCACAGAACTGGGATTGGTATCACAACGAATTCCTTGGTTCCGGACAGTACAAAAGCAACACCTGGCGGCCTACTTCTGCTATTTTAAAAGTTGAGGATGCCAAAAGCCCTGTCACAAATAGGCTGCCTGGGACATTTAAAGCATCGCCAAACGAATGGTATCGTTGGGAAAAAGAGCTGAAAGCGAACCCGGACATTCAGATCCTGCTATCAATTGACCTGGCCAGCTTTCCGCTCGGAACCGGTCCCAAACAGCACGAAATCTGGCATAGCGGCTATTATCCAGTGGTTTGGACAAATAAAAAATATAAGATGGTGTATATGAATATGGGGCACAATGACATTGACTACGAGAACAAAACAAACAAGGAACTCTCGTTTACTTTTGACAATCCCATTCAGAACCAGTTGATACTGAACAGCATACTATGGCTGGGGCAGAAGAACAAAAAGCATGGAAATTAACACTTATACATTAAGCAAATTCCTGCAACAATGGTTAAGGTAAAAACCCCATTCTTGCAGGAATTAAAAAGCTGGTCGAAAAGAACTGGATATCAGGGATTTTCGGATTCGATCTCCCCTACTTCCCGCTCGTCCGTTTCCTCGGCGGGCTCGTCGGTATCAAATCTGTTGCCTGTGCTTACCTCGGGGGCATCAGCGCCGGGCACGTCCGGTGTTGGATTCATAGGGCCCATTTGACCTGGTTCACCGTAACTGGGCACCGGTTGCTGCCTGGGTTGTCTGTCGACCGTTTCATCGTCGAGCTTCTCTTCCCGTTTGTCTGTCTGGGATTTCATAATGATCAGTTTAATTTGCTTTGACATTGCAAAAAACCGTGCCTTACCGCGTGATGTTTACTTCTTTTGCATAAGGGCCATATAAAATCCATCCGTTCCGTCCTTAGCAACGGATGTGCGGTGCGCCGAGATGAACTTCCACTCCCGCTTATTGGCTTTCATAAACCGTTTTACCTGATCTTCGGACTCCGAAGGAAGCACGCTGCAGGTAGCGTAGACCATCTTGCCACCAGGCTTCACCATTTGACTATAATGGTTCAAAATTTGCCACTGCACTTTTTTTATTTCTTCCAAAAATTGCGGTTTCAGCTTCCATTTTGAGTCGGGATTTCTTCTTAACACACCTAGGCCGGAGCACGGAACGTCCAGCAAAAGCCTGTCTGCCGTTCCCGCAAGCGCTTCAAAGAGCTTGTCAGAAGAGATCATCATGGTTTGCAGATTTTGGACGCCATTCCGGCCCGCTCTTTTTTCGAGTTCGAGCAGCTTATGATGCTCAATGTCCATCGCAAGGATAGAACCTTCATTTTGCAGCAGCGACGCAATGTGTAACGTTTTCCCGCCGGCACCTGCGCAAGCATCAATAACGCTAAGGCCGGGATGAATGTCCAGATAAGGCGCGATCAATTGTGATCCAGCGTCCTGAACTTCAAAAAACCCTTGCTTAAATGCATCGTGATTCAGTATGTTCTGGCGTTTTTTCAAAACCAAGGCGTCCGGAATGCCTGTAATTTCGTTCGCTCCGTCCTCACCGAAAACTTCCTTGACGGCAGCAACATTGCTTTTTAGCGTATTTACCCGTATCACAACTGGGGCCTGCTGGTTCAGTGCAGCCAGTTCTGCATCCCAGTCATCTCCCAGTTCCGCTTCGCCAATGGCATCGATCCAGTCGGGAACAGACTGCGCAATTTTTCGTACGGTAAGTCCTTCTTCATATCGCATTAATACATTTTCAGCATTAATATCCTCAAATTCGGGCCATTCCGGCAATTGGCCGTCATCTTCCGTGTGAAGGTGCAGGGGTTTTATAATTTGCCAAACGCCCACAATTTTCCAGAATTCCTCGGGTTCAGAAACCTTCTCAATGTCCGCTGCAAATTTTACAAGGCGCCACCAGCGCACGATCTCATAGGTGTTACCTGCGATAAAAGCACGGTCCCGGGCGCCCCATTTCTTATTTGTTTTCAAAAGCTGCTCCACCACGCGGTCAGCCTGGCGGTTTTTAATAAATATGTGCTGCAATGCTTCGACCGTTGCGGCAACCAATCCTTTATATAGTTTCAAAATATCCGGGTTAAACAAATGCTCGTTTGAAGCGGTAAAATTGGCAATGTCTTGCGTACAAAACAATATTTGAATGCAAAGGCATGGTTTTTAAACCCTTCTGTTTATGGATAGCTATATCATTACGCTCACAGTTATTGGGATTGCGGTCCTTGGAATGGCCTGGATGCCTTCCTTCACAAAGCAAACAGGGATTTCGGATTCCGTCGTCTATGTTGTGCTGGGCGTAATCGTTTATCAGCTTCTCGATGTTCTGCCCATACCTAATCCGGTGATTTTCAATATGCAGACCATTCATTTGACTGAAATGGTCGTCGTGATCTCGCTTATGGGTACCGGTTTGAAAATCGATAAGCCTTTCTCTTTCAAATCCTGGGCCGTTCCATTTCGCATGCTTACCATCACAATGGTGCTTTGCATTGCTTCCGTAACCTTCATTGCATACTATTTCCTGCGTTTCGATCTTGCTTCCGCATTGCTGTTGGGTTCGGTTTTAGCGCCCACAGACCCTGTTCTGGCGGCCGATGTGCAGGTTGGGCCGCCTATGGAGCAAGTTAGGGATGAGGTGCGTTTTTCGCTTACTGCCGAAGCCGGAATGAATGATGGCATGGCTTTCCCATTCACCTGGCTGGCTATTTTTCTCGCTGGGTCTGCAACGGGTGATTTTCGCGAATTTACCTGGGAATGGTTTAGGGTTGACTTTGCTTTCAAAATCATTGTTGGGACCGGATTAGGCTTACTGCTCGGCAGGATCCTGGCTTATATAATCTTTAATTTCTCCGAAAAGCGCAAGTCAATTGACCTCAATGATGGCTTTATTGCTGTTGCTGCGGCGCTGGCGATATTTGGCATCGTCGAGCTGCTGGGCGGGTATGGCTTTATTGCCGTTTTCGTAGCTGCTGTAACGATGCGTAACTACGAGCTGAACCACCAGTTCCACAAAGACCTTCATAGTTTCTCAGACCAGACGGAACGAATCCTGGTTGCTATTGTGCTGCTCATTTTCGGTGGAAGCCTTGTACACGGAATTTTGGATCATCTGACCTGGCAATATGCATTGCTATCCTTATTTTTCTTATTGATCATCAGGCCCGTTTCATCATTAATAGCGTTGATTGGCACAAATTTGCATTTCAAGGAACGAATGGGCATAGGATTTTACGGCATCCGCGGCGTTGGTTCCTTCTATTATCTTGCTTTCGCGTTAAGTAAAGAGCCGTTTTTAATGGATAAGGAACTATGGTCAACCGTATCATTCATCGTGTTGCTCTCTGTCGCGATGCACGGATTAACGGCAACACACGTCATGTCAAGTCTCGAAAAGAAGTTTTCAAAATCAGTTTAATGCTGTCCAACTTCACAAATATTACTAATAGATGTTTTGAGGCAATCTAACATCGAACGTGGTGCCTTTTCCGACGATGGAATGAATCTCCATTTCGCCTTCCAGGCTGTCGATGAGATGTTTCACCAATGCTAATCCGAATCCGAAGCCCTGCTCACCACTGGTGCCGCCCGTAGAGGATGCATTGCCGGTCATGATACTCTCCACGCTGGCAGCGGTCATACCTACACCTGTATCACTTACGGATATGAGCAAAGTGGGCATTTCCAATGTTATAGCGAGTTTCAGATCCACCGTGATGGTGCCGCCAACCGGCGTGAATTTGATGGCATTCGAGATCAGGTTACCCGTTATTTGCAGCAATTTATTTTTAGAGAATGCTACATTTTCCGTCAGGCTGCTAGTTTCAACATTCAAAAAGACCTTTTTATGTTTAGCCTGGGGCTCATATAATTTGAGAAGCTTTTCTTTAAAAAGAATCAGGTTAAAACGGTTGGTATCCAGGACGGCGCCTTCGGGAACAGCCGTCTTCTTCTCTTTATGTGAATCCAGGATCTCTTCGGCCAGATCGAGGATCGAATTTCCGCTTTTATGGATCAGATTTACAAATTCGAGCACTTCGTCCATCTGATTTTCATCACCCTGGTCCTTAATGATCTGAGCCAGTCCAACGATCCCGCCCAGCGGCCCGCGAATGTCGTGTGCGACTTTTTTCTGGGTTTGTTTCGCCTCGGTGAGCTTTGCACGAAGGTCTTCCAGCACCTTATGCGTTTTCAGCCGGCTCACGATCTCATCAGCAATGATCTTCATGAGCTCAACTTTCTCGGGATCAAGCGCTCTCCGTTCTGTATCCAGTACGCATAGTGCGCCGATTTGCAGTCCTTTGCTGGTTTTAAGCGGGACGCCGTAATAATAACGCACACTCGGACCTCCCGTTACATAAAATTTATCCTTGAACCGGTCGTCCTGAGAAAGATCCGCAACTTCAAACTGCTCTGTTTCCATGATGGTATACTGACAAACCGAATCCTCACGAAGCATCTGATCCAGATCCAAACCATAGTTGGAAATGGTCCATTGTGTCAATGAATCGATGAGGTTAACCAGCGAAATAGACGTTCCCGTCACTTTGGCCGCAAGCTTGGCCAGGTCTTTAAATGTGTCTTGGTGATCCGAATAATCAAGGTCAAAATCTGAAAGGCTGAATAACCTTTCCATTTCGTTTTCCGGAACAGGAGGTCGATTTTCCATGAATAAATATTAGGCTGGTTTACTGCTTCGAATATAGTTACAAAACGTGAGTTGACTAGTATTAATACTAAGCTCATAACACAGAAGCTGCCAAGCACGACTTTTATATCCATAACCTGCAATCACCCAATTAACCCGCTGATAAGATACAGCTACAATGTCACTGGCCTCAAACCAGTTTGCTACGTCTTGGAATAATTCAGTTTTACATATGGATGAAGTGTTGTATATTGTGCCTGGCTCTGGGAAAGAGTAATGTGATTTATTCTAGTCATGAAATTAGAATTAAAAATCTAACAGCGTTAACCTGCATATTTAACAATGTTAGAATAATTACCGTTAATCGAATTGTGCCAATATAAGCCCAAAAAGGCATTATCAACAAAAAACCTCTTTTAGTTACAAAAATTTTACTTTTAAGGCATTTAGTATAATTTTAAGACTTCTGACATCAACGAACCATTTAGAGACTGATCAGCATTCCAATGTATAAAATTACTTTTACAATATTTTTTGCGCTTGTCGTATCTTTTGCTTTTGGTCAATCTGCGCCAGGTGATAAAATTTTGGGGGAATGGGTGAATGAAGAAAAAGACACGCGCATTGAGATCTATAAAAACGGAAATTCTTACTCCGGGAAACTCATTTGGGCGCAAAAATTAATGGAAGCTGACGGTCAGACGCAACGCAAGGATGTCAATAATACCAATGAAAAACTTCGGACGAGAAGTGTTCTGAATATTGATCTTTTACACGACTTCATATACAGCGAAGGAATATGGGATGAGGGGAAAATGTATGATCCCAAAAGCGGGAAAACATACAGCTGCCTGATGAAACTCAGAACTGAAAAACTGGAAATCCGCGGCTACGTAGGAATTCCGCTGCTGGGCCGTTCCACATATTGGGAACGCGTGCTGTAAGCAGCAATGGCATGGATATTTAACCTTCACAGGTGCGTTGCTATCCGCAAGGAAAGCGTCGCTAATGTGTTCTAAGGGAATACAAAAGGTAAACCCGATGTTCTCTAATAAATAGCCATCACGCTTATGAAGCATATAAAATTAGGGATATTGGACCAATCTGTTGTGAGACAGGGCGCTACGGTCCAGGATGCCATCAATGAGACCATTGCCACTGCAAAACTTGCCGAAGAACTTGGATACAGCCGTTTCTGGGTTTCCGAACATCATAACTCAACATTTATAGCAGGATCCACACCAGAAGTGCTGATGGTGAAACTGGCGGATTCTACAAACCATATCCGCATCGGGTCAGGAGGCATTATGCTTCCCAATCACAGTGCATTGAAAGTGGCCGAGAATTTCCGGATGCTCGAAACACTTTTCCCGGGGCGCATCGACCTGGGAATGGGCCGCGCGCCTGGCACGGACAGAATCACATCCTCACTCTTGAATCCCTCCAACGATTTCAGTGAAAGTAGTTATTTGCGTCAGTTGGAGCATTTACAGCATTTCTTCCGGGATACGGCAGGGACGGAACGTAGTTTTATTTATGCAGCCCCACAGTCCCCTACCATTCCTATGCAATGGATCCTGAGTTCCAGCGGGGGCAGCAGCAACATTGCTGCGCGATTTGGGATGGGATTGGCTGTGGCTAAATTTATCAATGGGTTCGTCAAGCCGGATGTAATTGAAACCTATCGCAAAAACTTCCGTCCGTCGGATCAATATGCGCGGCCGCATGCCCTGCTTTCTGTATTTGTCCTTTGCGGCGAAACAGAGGAAAAGGCGCTTGAAATGCGCAAAATGATGGATTACATTCTGATCGAATTTGAGAAAGGAAAATTCGGGCCTTTCCCGGATGTGGAAACGGTTAAAAAATACAGGTTTACCGAGGGCGAGCTTGAACGACTCCGTTACAACAGCGGAAGGATCGTATCCGGCACAAAAGACGACGTCAAAGAGCAGCTTACCAAGCTTGCCAGCGACTTTGATGTGGATGAAATTATCATCTCCACCATGGCCGACAGTAATGAAAACCGCATACGGTCATTTGAGTTAATTTCTGAGGCATTTAATTTGAGAGAACCGGTCCAATAAGTTTATTTTTGTGGCAAATCCGTTAGCCAGCCACAAAATGAACCGTTTCGACCGCATTACTGCCATACTTATTCAGCTCCAATCCCGCAAAATTGTAAAGGCGCAGGATCTCGCAGAGCGGTTTGAAATTAGTTTGCGGACCGTATACCGGGATATCAGCTCGTTGGCAGAGGCAGGCGTGCCTATTATCGGGGAGGCAGGCGTGGGCTATTCTATCATGGATGGTTACCGCCTGCCTCCTGTCATGTTCACGAAAGAGGAGGCGCGGACATTCATCACGGCCGAAAAGCTGATGGAAAAATTCACGGACCTTTCGACGCAATCGCAATATCAGTCGGCAATGTTCAAAATCAAGTCGGTGTTGCGGAGCAGTGAAAAATCAATGGTGGAAACGCTTGAAAACCATATTGAGGTCAGGCAATCGGCCAAGCCGTTTTATGGGGAAGACAGCAACACGCTGGACATTCTGCTTAAAAGCATTACTGAAAGGAAGATTACCAAAATCAATTACAACTCGCTCGGCTTCCAGGACCTGACGGAACGCGTTATCGAGCCGGTCGGGATTTACCATGAAAATGATTATTGGTACACCATCGCCTATTGCCATTTACGCAACAATTACCGCAATTTCCGCTCCGACCGTATCCTTAAAATTGAACTGACCGACAAAGATTTTCAGCATAAGCACGCGCCGTTAAAGGATTTTCTTTCGCAGTCATGGGACACCAAAAACCTGCGGCTGATCCGGATCAAAATCGACAAAAACAAATCACATTACATTCGCAATCAAAAGTATTATTACGGTTTCGTTTCCGAGACCGTGACCGACGATGGCATTGAAATGAGCTTTTTGTCCGCCTCGCTGGACGCTTTCGCACTATGGTATCTGATGCTCGCCACAAGCGCGTGCATTCTCGAACCGGAGAGCCTGAAAGACAAAGTAAGGGCATTGCTGGCTCAGATTTCGGAGAAGCTGACCCATTGACATATATGAAAAAAGTATTTTTATTGGTAAAATGATAAAAATTGTGTCTGAAATAAAAGACTATAATTTCTATCTACTATATGTTTATTTAATACATTTGAATTCTATCCACCTTAAACAACGTTCAAAAAGATGAAATTTGAGACCCTACAACTCCACGCCGGACAACAGCCAGACCCCGTAACCAATTCACGCGCGGTTCCCATCTATCAAACCACATCTTACGTGTTCAACAATGCCGAGCATGCAGCTAATTTGTTCGCATTGAAGGAGTTCGGAAACATTTATTCGAGGATCATGAATCCTACCAATGATGTTTTTGAGAAAAGAGTGGCTGCTTTGGAAGGCGGTGTTGCGGCATTGGCTACTGCATCCGGACATTCAGCCCAATTTATAGCAATCAATAACATTACGACAGTTGGCGACAATTTTGTTACCACATCGTTCCTATACGGCGGTTCGCACAACCAGTTTAAGAACTCTTTCAAAAACATAGGCGTCGAAGCGCGTTTTGCAGACGGGGACGACGTAAGCAGCTTTGAAAAGCTGATCGACGAAAACACCAAATTCATTTATCTGGAAACGATCGGCAACCCGAGTTACAGCGTTCCGGATTTTGAGGCATTTGCAGCGTTGGCCAACAAATATGACCTGCCTTTAATGGTTGACAATACATTTGGAGCAGCCGGCGCGATATTTCAGCCTATTAAGCACGGAGCGCACATTGTGGTGCAGTCGGCAACAAAATGGATCGGCGGTCACGGGACTTCCATCGGCGGCGTGATTGTAGACGCGGGAACGTACAACTGGGGCAACGGTAAATTCAAGCAGTTCACCGAGCCATCACCTAGTTACCATGGCCTGGTTATGAACGATGTTTTTGGCATCGGCGGACCATTCGGCAACATTCAGTTCATCATCCGCGCCCGCGTGGAAGGTCTGCGCGACTGGGGCCCTGCCCTGTCACCATTCAACGGCTTTCTGTTCCTGCAAGGTCTGGAAACGCTTTCATTACGCGTCGAAAGGATTGGAGAAAATGCATTGAAACTGGCGCAATGGCTGGAAGCTCAACCACAAGTTGAAAGCGTAAATTATATCGGTCTCGAAAGCAGCAAATACCACACGCTGGCAAAGAAATATCTTACAAGAGGTTTCGGAGGCGTATTATCATTCGCCATCAAAGGGGACAGGTCACAAGCAGAAAAATTCGTAGACAACCTGAAACTGATCAGCAACCTGGCCAACGTAGGCGACGCCAAAACCCTGATCATCCACCCAGCCTCCACCACCCACTCGCAACTAAACGAAATCGAACAGGTTTCAGCAGGTGTACACCCAACGCAGCTAAGGGTTTCGGTAGGGATTGAGCATATAGATGATATTATAGCAGATATAGAGGCAGCGTTCGCGGTGTTGTAGGTGAGCTAACGAGCCTGTCAGCCCGAGCGGAGACAATGTTAACCAGCCCTGTCAGCCTGAGCGGAGACGAAGGCGCGCTACTCCTGGGTAACGCGCCTTCGTCTCCGCTCAGGCTGACAGGGCTTGGTTGTTAACATTGGTCAGGCCAACAGGCCAGGTTACTCCCGAATCCCCTCCAACGCGAACATAAACGCGAATTGCAGCGCTACTTCTTTCAAATACTCAAACCTACCCGACGCTCCTCCGTGGCCGGCTTCCATGTTTGTTTTTAGCAGCAGCACATTCTTATCTGTTTTGTGGGTTCTGAGCCTTGCGACCCATTTGGCAGGTTCGAAGTATTGGACCTGGCTGTCGTGCAGGCCGGTGGTTACGAGCATGTTGGGATAGTCTTTTTTCTCGACATTGTCATAAGGGGAATATGTTTTCATGAATGTATAATATTCCTTATCCTTCGGGTTACCCCATTCGTCGAACTCGTTGGTGGTTAATGGGATGCTTTCGTCGAGCATGGTTGTGACCACGTCTACGAATGGCACATCGGCGATGATGCCTCGCCATAGGTCCGGACGGAGGTTGGAAATGGCGCCCATTAACAAGCCTCCTGCGCTGCCACCTTCTGCGTATAGGTGTGCAGGTGAAGTATATTTGCCCTTGATCAAATATTCCGCACAGTCGATGAAGTCGTAGAATGTGTTTTTCTTTTTCAGCAACTTACCGTCTTCATACCACTGCCGCCCCATTTCCTGACCGCCCCGTATGTGCGCGATCGCGTAGATAAAGCCCCTGTCGAGCAAGCTGAGCCTGGTGCTGCTGAATGCCGCGTCGATGCTGTTGCCGTACGAGCCATATGCATATAGTAACAATGGCGTCTTTTCGCTCTTCACAGTGCCTTTTTTATAAACCAGCGAGATCGGGACCTTTACTCCGTCGCGTGCTTCTGCATACAAGCGCTCCGTCACATATTCCTCCGGATCATATCCGCCAATCACTTCCTGGCGCTTTTTCAGCTCCTTCCCTTTTGTTTCCATGTTGTAATCATACACGGAATTGGGCGTTGTGAGCGAGGTGTAAACATAACGCAGATTTTTGCTATCAAACTCAGGATTAGAACTGGCATAAGCCATATAAGCAGGCTCGCCAAAATCCACATAATGTTCCGCATTGGTTTTAATGTTGCGGATACGCAATTGTAACAGTCCGTTTTTACGCTCAGTAATGACCAGGAAATCCTTGAAGACGTCAATTCCCTCCAAAAGAACATCTTTTCTGGTCGGGATAACCTCCTTCCAGTTCTCCACGCCCGTCTTATTCAGCGGCGTTTCCATCAGCTTGAAGTTCAGCGCATCCTTATTGGTAACGATGAGGAATTTATCATTTTGATGATCGATGTCGTAAAGGACATTCTTCATTCTTGGCTGAAAAACCTCAAAATCGCCTTCCGGCTTGTCCGCATCCAGGATCCTGTATTCCGATGACATCGTCGCCGAAGATGCGATGATGATGTATTTTTCGGATTTGGTTTTGCCAACACCAATGTAATTGCTGTTATCCTTCTCCGCATAAACTACCGCATCCTTTTTACTATCGGCCCCTAATGTATGCCGCTTGATCTTTTCGCTCAGCAGCGTTTTGGGATTCGTTGCCGTGTAAAACAATGTCTTGTTATCGTTCCCCCACTCCGATCCGCCGCTTGCCGGGAAGATCTTGTCTTTAAACAATTCGCCCGTTTCCAGGTTCTTTATATAAATTGTATACTGGCGCCGCGAGACAGTGTCCACGCCATAAGCCAGTAATTTATTGTCAGGGCTTACATTAAAACCTACCGCGGAATAATACGGATGTCCTTCCGCCATTTTGTCCACGTCCAGAAGCATCTCTTCCGGCGCGTCCAGCGATCCTTTTTTGCGGCAGTATTTGAAATATTGCTGGCCTTCTTCGCTTCTTGTATAATACCAATATCCATTGCTGAACACCGGCACCGACTCGTCTTTCTCCTTGATACGTCCTTTCATTTCGGTGAAAAGATCTTCCTGGAATTTCTTTGTGGCCGCCATCATCGTGTCCGTGTAAGCATTTTCCGCTTTCAGGTAATCCACAACGCTGTTGCTGTCCGGGCCTTTCCTGAAAAAATCGGCCATCCAGTAATACTCATCATTTCGTTTGTCGCCATGCATTCCGGTTTCATGGTCTTTCATTTCTGCTACGGGAGGCGTTGCTTCCGGCCATTGATATGCTTCGTTCACGTCTTTATTTTGGTTACAGGAAAAAATGATAACAGCTAAAAAAGGTAAAATGATTCGCATCAGGCACGTTGATTAGGTTTAATATAATATTTATAAAAAGATATTAAAGTTTATAAAGTACAATTATATTTATACATTTTATTTTTATTATTAATATAAAAAGTATTATAATATAAAAATGTACATAAAGGGAAAGCATGCTGTCGATACGCAGCAATGGCTGCCTTAAATCTACAAAAAACCGTCAGCAATCCATTTCATCGGCACACTTACATTATATTTGAGTTTCGTAAATAAAAGACCTCATGGATAAACCCGTTCATAAACTTTTCCTGCTGGACGCGATGGCGTTGATCTATCGTGCGCATTTTGCATTTATCAAAGCACCCAGGATCACGTCAAAGGGATTGAATACAAGTGCTGTATTTGGCTTTACCAATACATTGCTTGAAGTTTTGCAAAAGGAAAAACCTACACACATCGGCGTTGCATTCGACACATCCGCGCCTACATTCAGGCACATACAATATGAGGCCTATAAGGCGCAGCGCGAAGCCCAGCCGGAGGATATTACAGTGGCCATTCCACTGGTAAAGCGACTCCTGGAAGCAATGTGTATCCCGATCCTCGTTCTGGACGGTTATGAGGCGGATGACATTATCGGGACCATTGCCAAGGAAGCTTCCGCGGCGGGTTTTGAAGTTTTTATGATGACGCCGGACAAAGATTACGGTCAGCTCGTGGAAGAGCATGTGTACATATATAAGCCCGCTTTCCTGGGCAAAGGTGCCGAAGTGCTCGGCGTGCAGCAGATCCTCGACCGCTGGCAGATCCAGCGTATCGATCAGGTAATTGACATTCTGGGACTGATGGGCGACGCGGTGGACAACATTCCGGGTGTGCCGGGTGTGGGTGAAAAAACAGCTCAAAAACTGATCGCGGAATACGACACCATTGAAAACCTCATCACGCACGCCGACGAAGTAAAAGGCAAATTAGGCGAAAAGCTGCGTGAGAACATTGATAAGGCGGTGCTGAGCAAGCAGCTTGCAACAATCGACATTAAAGTTCCGGTCCCGTTTGATCCCGAAGACCTTACCGTTTGTGCAGCCAATGCAGATAAAATCATCGAGCTGTTTGACGAGCTGGAATTCAAAACACTAAAAACAAGGATCCTGGGCTCATCAGCCCAAACAATTACCCCGGCTTTAAAGCCGGGGCTAGGGAAGGCCGGACAGCTCGATCTATTTGGAAATCCAACCGAGGAACTGGGTAAACAGCCAGCCATCATCAGCGAAGGGATCGCAGACGACGACGCGCCGGAGCAGTCATACGAGGATCTGCATATCCCGACAACGAAGTCGACCATCGACAACACATTCCACCGTTACCATACCGTGGATACGCCGGAATTGCTGAAAAGCCTGGCTTACTATCTCTCATTACAGGAATCGTTTTGTTTTGATACGGAAACCACATCGCTGGACACCATTGATGCTGAACTTGTGGGACTTTCATTCGCCTATCTGCCCGGAGAAGCGTTCTACATCCCGATCCCTGCCGATCGTGAGAAAGCCATTGAAATTCTTGAAAATTTCAGGGAAGTATTTGAAAATGAATCCATTGAAAAAATCGGGCAAAATATAAAATATGACCTGCTGGTGCTGAGAAGTTACGGAATTGAAATCCATGGCAAACTCAGCGACACCATGCTGGCACATTACCTGCTGGAACCGGACAAGCGCCATGGTATGGACATTCTGGCCGCTTCCTATCTCAATTACGAACCTGTTTCCATTACTTCCCTGATTGGCAAAAAAGGGGTGAAACAAGGCACTATGCGCGATGTTTCCATTCCTGAGATCACGCAATATGCAGGCGAGGACGCCGATATTACATTGCAGCTGAACACGATCTTCTCGCGCGAGCTGCCGAAGGTGAATGCATTCAAACTGTTCGAGCAAGTTGAGATGCCACTTTTGAAAGTGCTCGCTTCCATGGAAAGCAAAGGCGTAAGGCTCGACATAGGCGCGTTGAAAGAGATGTCCAATGTGCTTGAACTGGATCTTCGGCAAACAGAAAGTGAGATTTACGCATCGGCAGGTCAATCATTCAATATCAGCTCGCCGAAGCAGCTGGGTGAGGTGCTTTTTGATAAAATGAAACTGATTGAGAAGCCGAAAAAAACCAAAACCGGGCAGTATGCAACGGGCGAGGACATTCTCTCGGAGCTTGAAAACAGTCATGAAATTGCACGTAAAATCCTGGATTACAGGGAACTGCAAAAGCTGAAATCGACTTATGTGGACGCATTGCCTTTGCTGGTAAGTAGTCGTACAGGCCGCATTCATACATCTTACAACCAGGCAGTTGCGGCAACCGGTCGGTTGAGCTCAACGAATCCCAACCTCCAGAACATTCCGATCCGCACACCGCGGGGGCGGGAGATCAGGAAAGCATTTGTGCCTGATAACGAGGAATTTCAGATCCTTTCTGCGGATTATTCCCAAATAGAGCTGCGCATTATGGCGGCGTTCAGCGGGGATGAAAGTATGATCGAAGCATTCAATCAGGGGCGTGACATTCACGCTACTACGGCCAGTAAGGTTTTCAAAGTGCCATTGGAGGAAGTGACCTCGGACATGCGCAGGAAATCGAAAATGGTCAATTTTGGTATCATTTACGGGATTTCAGCATTCGGGCTCGCTCAAAGACTGGCTATTCCACGGGGTGAAGCCGGCGAAATCATCCGGGCATATTTTGAAGAATTCCCTGCCGTGAAAGGTTATATGGACAAAGTGGTGAATGATGCGCGGGAAAAGGAATTTGTGGAAACCATCCTGGGCAGGCGCCGCTACGTGCCGGACATTAATTCCAGGAACCAGACCAACCGCGGTTATGCCGAACGAAATGCCATCAATGCGCCCATACAAGGCTCAGCGGCCGATATGATCAAGGTGGCGATGATCAACATTCATGATTTTATCGCAAAGGAGAAACTCAAATCACGCATGATCCTGCAAGTGCATGATGAATTGGTTTTTGACGCGCACCGGGACGAAATCGATCTGCTAAAAGAAAGAGTGGACGAGCTCATGCGCATCGCCATTCCGCTGCCTGTAAAAATGGAAACCGGGATCGGCATCGGCGCCAACTGGCTCGAAGCACATTAAAATTGACCTGAGTCGTAGTAAAAGCCGTCTGCACAACTCCTGGTGCAGACGGCTTTTTTCTGTTTTAACAGATAACAATTTGTTTACAAATACTTCACAACGCACGATCCGAATCTCCCGATTTTTGCACCCGAAATGGAGCACCCGATACCTTACTAGCCCGACACGCGCAAATGGCAGTATATAGGGTGCAGAATTTTAGTTCAACAACCGTTAAAATTCATTTTTATGCGAAACAAACTTTTACCACTAATTGAAAGCCGGAAAATTCCGCGGCTCTGCCAGCAAGGATTAGCAATGCTGCTCATTTTCCTGGCCACTTTCGCAGCACCAATGGCCAATGCAGCCAAACCCGACCGAACCATCACCGGAAAGATCAATGACGAAAACAGCCTGGGATTGCCGGGCGTCAGCGTCGTGCTCAAAGGAACAACATCCGGCACAATCTCCGATTCGGAAGGGCGCTATACCGTTACTGTGCCCGACAATGCAGCCACATTGATCTACTCTTATGTGGGCTATTTGTCGCAGGAAGTGGCAATTGGCAGCGAGTCAGTTATCGACATTCTTATGAAACCCGACGCCAGAAACCTGAACGAAGTGGTAGTTACGGCCCTGGGTATCAAGCAGGAAACGAAAAGATTGGGTTATGCCGTCCAGGAAATAAAGGGCGGCGACCTGGATAAGGCGCGCGAGACGAACTTCGTCAGCGGACTGGCCGGAAAAGTGGCAGGTGTGCAGGTCATGAGCAGCCCAAGCGGCATCGGCGGATCAGCACGTATAACCATCAGGGGTGACAAGTCACTTGATATCAATAAAAATCAACCATTGTTCGTGATCGACGGGGTGCCTATCACCAATGCCTTGACGGGGTCGAGCGGCCGCGATTTTCAGGAACTGGACTATGGAAACGGTGCATCGCTGATTAATCCGGACGATGTGGAATCCATGACTGTGCTGAAAGGTGCGAATGCATCGGCGCTATACGGATCACGAGGTGCAAATGGTGTGATCGTGATCACAACGAAATCAGGTAAAAACAGCAAAGGGCTGGGCGTCTCGGTGAATGCGGGCGTGACTTTTGAAAACCCATTGATCCTGCCGAAATTCCAGCGTAAATATGGCCAGGGAAATAACGGTGAATTTTCGTTTGTAGACGGAAGCGGCGGTGGGACCCGTGACGGCGTCGACGAAAGCTGGGGACCGCAAATGGACGGCCGCCTGATTGCACAGGCCAACTCTCCTACTTCCAACGGTTACCGCGGCGGCGACATTTCACTGGTCGATGACGGCATTTTGGGCTCCCCTGCCGACCTGGCAGCACGCGGCACCATTACACCAACACCTTTCGTGCCGGGAAATAATCTGAAAGACTTTTACGAAACAGGGATTACCAACAACACCAACGTTTCGGTGACCGGCTCGAACGAAAAGGGCGATTTCCGTCTTTCTTACACACTTTTGGACCAAAAGGGAATCATTCCCAACACCGACATCAAACGCAATACATTTGCATTGAACTCGGGCTATAACCTGTCCCCGAAATTAAGCGTGCGTATTTCAGCAAACTACGTGCACAGCCAAAGCGACAACCGCCCTAACCTGACTTATGGAACGGAAAGCATCATTTATCTCCTGCATTGCTGGATGGGTCAGCACGTGGATCTGAACAGTTTGAAGGATTACTGGATTCCCGGAATGGAAAACAGACAGCAATATAACTTCAACTATAACTATCACGACAACCCGTATTTCAACCTTTACGAGAATACAAACAGCCAGAATGCCAACCGTATTTTCGGAAATATTTCTCTTAAATATGATTTTACAAGCTGGTTGAGCCTGCAATTACGCGGCGGAACGGACTTTAATAACGAGCTCAGAAAACGTCGCAGGGCATTCAGTACGCAGCGTTTCCCTTTCGGAAGTTATCGTGAAGAGCGCGTTCGGAACGGTGAATCCAACTTTGACTTCTTATTAAGTGCTAATAAGGAGTTCAGCGAGGATTTTACATTCGGTGCAAACCTCGGCGCTAACCGCCAGATCAGCAACACGAATAACCTGGAAGTAACTGCTCCCCAGTTGCTTATCCCCGGTATTTTTAGTTTTAACAATACAAGAATCCCACTTGTAAGCTCCATTGACGACATTAACAAGGTCATTAACAGCGTTTACGGATCGGTGCAGTTTGGTTATAAGAATTTCCTTTTTCTCGACGTAACAGCGCGTAACGACTGGTCAACGGCATTAACGCTTCCTATGGCAGCCGATTCACTGGGGCAAACGATCAATTCCTATTTCTATCCATCGGCATCATTGAGCGCCGTGGTGAGCGATGTAGTTACGATGCCGGAATGGGTTTCGTTTGGTAAGGTCCGCACGAGTTTGGCACAGGTTGGTAATGATACGGATCCTTATCGCTTTACTTCCGGTTACAGCCGCGATAATCCATGGGGAGACTATCCGATTTACAACTCCACCAACAGGCTTGTTAACTACAATTTGAAACCGGAAATCAGCACGTCATTTGAAATCGGGACAGAATGGCGTTTTCTGAAAGGCCGCGCCGGACTTGATTTCACTTTTTATAATATTAATACAAAAAACCAGATCCTACCATCCGTTCCGGTTTCCATTACCTCCGGTTTTGGCGACAGGATCGTAAATGCGGGTGAGATCAGGAATTACGGTTATGAAGTAATGCTTACAGGCACTCCTATCCAGACTTCGGATTTCAAATGGGATGTCAATGTAAACTGGTCGGCAAACAGAAGCAAGGTTGTGAAATTTGATGGAGAAGTGACTGATTATCAAATGGCTGAACGCCATGGCGTATCCATTCGGGCACAAGTAGGTGAGCGCATGGGTGATATGTATGCCATTGGTTTCAAGAAAGTGGAAGACAAGAACAGCCCTTACTTCGGACAGCAGATCTTTAACGAATCGGGACGTTTCATGGGCACCAGCAAGCTGGTAAAAGTAGGAAACTACAACGCCGACTGGATGGCCGGAATCAGGAACACATTCACCTATAAGAACGTCAGCCTGAGCGGATTGCTTGACATCCGTCACGGCGGTCAGATCTTCTCCGAAACATTTGTAGTAGGTCTGGAAGCCGGACAGCTGGAAGAGACACTCGAAGGACGTGCCGATGGCTACGACATTACCAAGGCTGGCAACGGCGTAATTGGTAAAGGTGTGATCGAAAATGCGGACGGAAGCTATCGCGTGAATGATGTGAAACTCACTGCCAGGGAATATCACCAGTCACGCACGGGTAATCGCGACATTCCGCAAGGCGGGATTTTCAACGCTTCCTATGCCAAATTGAGAGAGGTTCGTTTGGGATATGCTATTCCAGCGAGATATCTGTCACGCGCAAAGATTAAGGGACTTAATGTTTCCGTTGTGGGACGAAATCTTGCAGTTTGGAGCAAAGTGCCGCACGTGGATCCGGAAACTTCTTCGCTGAGCGGCGGCACCATCGTTCCTGGTATTGAATCAGTTGGAATGCCTACCACACGCAGCTGGGGCTTCAATCTTGGATTTACTTTTTAACTGAGGCAAACATTTAAGGATATGAAAAAGATAAGACAATATACATTAATGATCCTGGCCGCCGCCTTCTTTCTGCCGGCTTGTACAGACAATTTTGTTGAGAAAAATACAGATCCCAACGCCATCACGGCCGTAACGCCGGATCTGCTGCTGCCGGGCATTATCCGCACAGCTGTGAACCAGATGGTCGACCAAAGCTGGTCCATAGGCAACATTGTGATTCAGCATACTGCCAAAATACAGTTCGTATCAGAAGACCGTTACACCTGGGGCGACCGCGACGGACTTTGGGAGAATATGTATAACAACCTGCGGAATGTGCAGCTGCTCATCGAGATCAGTGACCGCAACAAAGCCAATAATTACAAAGGAATTTCGCTCATTATGCGCGCCTGGATGTACTCTTTGCTGACAGACGCTTACGGAGACATTCCCTATTCAGAAGCAACGAAAGGGGTAACTGGCATTTTGCAACCCAAATACGAAACGCAGGAAGCAGTGTATAACGGCATTCTGGCCGATTTGAAAACCGCCAACGAAATTCTTGGACCGGGAGAAGTCGTTGTGGGAGACTTGATTTATAATGGTGATGTAAGCAAATGGAAAAAACTGGCAAACAGCCTGCGCCTGCGTTATCTGATGCGGATTTCCAATGTAAAGGATGTGAAAGCGGATATGCAGGCGATCATTGACAACCCAACTGCAAACCCTGTTTTCAGCGATGCCAACAAGAACGAAGACAACGGAGTTTTGCGTTATCTTACATCCGCTCCTAACCAATTTCCCTTGTATACGGCGCGCCAGGGGTCTTTTGATGAATTTCGTTTAAGTAAAAATCTCGGAGACAAGCTCACCGCATTGGCCGATCCGCGCATCGCCATTTTTGCACAGCCCACCGACGCATCCGTTGCTGCCAACGCGCCCAAATACGTAGGCGTCCCCAACGGCCTGAATGAAGTGGCAGCCCTGGACTATAACGGCGGCCCCAACAATGTGTCGCGTGCAGGATCATTATTCTACAAAGGTTCGATCACAGAAAGAGGCTTGAATGTTGCCAAGGGCTACATTATGGGTTATCCGGAACTGCAATTCATTTTAGCTGAGGCTGTGAAGAAAGGTTTGGTAAAATCGCCGAAGACGGCAAAGATGCATTACGAAGAAGGCGTTAAAGCTGCATTTGGCTACGCAAATATCACAATGCCAGCTAATTACCTCACAACTCCCGGCTCGGCCTATTCCGAAACCGATGCATTAACATTGATCGGCACTCAAAAATGGATCGCGCTTTTCTTCACAGGCCTGGAAGCTTGGTTCGATTGGAGAAGGACCGGCATCCCAACCATCACCCCAGGCGTCGACAACGTAAACAGCGGTAAAGTCCCCGTCCGCTTCGCCTATCCAAGAAGCGAACAAACATTAAACCCCACCAGCCTGGCCGAAGCCGTAGCAAGACAAGGCGCCGATAACTACAACACCAAAGTGTGGTGGGACAAATGATACTATAATCTTTTTTTCACTCCTGTTAACAAAAAGACCGCCCTGAAAAAGCGGTCTTTTTGTTTTCCCGCAAACTGTAAATTCACTACGCAGGATAAGGCATACCAGCCGTTAAAAAATCAGAATGCTGATCAGCAGTTATTTCCTCCTATCATGCATTCCATTGCAAACAAGGTAAGCTAACTTCAAATCTGAAACCATGAAAAATCCGTCCCCAATCCGTGCTTTAATGCTTTTATTTCTTATTCTGGCCATGTTCTCTTGCAACAGAGCAACCAGGGACGTTGCACAGCAAACGTTCCTGTATGACGCTGCAAACCTTGCAAACCAACACAATGGATTTTATACAAAAGCTGGCCAGGTTGACGTTGCTGCGAAAGATGTGGAGGACCAGCGGGAACTGTCGATTACGCTTCATAATGGGGCAGCAAGCCCGAAAAATATTAAAATTTTTCAGAAAAAAGAGGCAAAGTCGCCTGATTTAAAGTCGGGGAAATATGAAGTGTTGTTCCTGCGCTCGGCGCTGATCTTCAATGATCCTGCGACCGGACAAAGCGTCGAATTCGTCGTCAAAAATGAAGACTTCGATGCGTTGAAAGCGAAGTTACCAACCAACTATTTTAATAAAAATGCAATGGAAGTGATTGGCATTGCTATTTACGGCAAACCTGACGTTTTAGCTCTATGAAGAAAACCCTATTTATTTAAAAATTAATTACAATTTAACGGGATATATTAGTAGCAAAATGCGAACTTCGCTTTTTAATTGTGAACAATACACTTAATATATCCAATGCGTCATTTGATTCAGAAAGTTTCCATGCTTTTTCTGACTTGTCCCATAATGGTTATGGGCCAGACAGCGAAAGGAAATTACTCCCTGCTTCCCTTAAAAGACCTCAGCTCATTTGAAAGCGCCAGCCCCAACTGGTCCGTGCAAAGCGACGTGGCAATTCACCCGACGGGGAACGCAAAACCCAAAACCAAATCCGGCGAAGGCATCCTGATCGGCAGTCCGGGTAAACCCCTCACAACCAAGTTGAAAGCGGGTGATATGCGCCTTTCAACCGAATTCATGGTTTCGCCAGGCGCGGAAGGTTACATCGTACTCCCCGGCGGACAAAAAGTAAGAATCTCGGATAGCAGCCAGCAGCGCGATGCCAATGCATCCACCTCCGGTTTTATCGGACAATTTCCAACACAAAACGCTTCAAAAGCACCCGGGCTCTGGCAAACACTTGAACTCGTTTATGATGCAGCTGTTCCGGGCGTTGCCAATTCGGCACGTTTGAACCTGCTTTCGCTGAATGGCGTGACGGTCCTTGAAACAGTTTACCTCCCGAATTCACAAGCCACTGCCGAAGGCAAGCCGCTTTCATTTGAAGTAAACAAAGGAACGATTGCTTTCAAAAACCTGGGTTACCAGTTGCTGGCAAGCCGTAAGACATTGACGTTGAACAACCTTGCCTACAAAGTTTACTCCGACAAGTGGGATGCGAAGGAATACAGCAAGCTTTCACATGAAGGCAAGTCACCCGCATTAACGCAGGAAGTAACGAACGGGATGCGTGAGTTTCACTTGGTTTACGAGGGCGATATGGATGTGCAGGAAGCTGGCGAATACATTTTCACAAGCGTTTACTCAGGACCGATGTTCGATTTTGAGGTGGACGGAAAAAGTGTGATGAGCCTGGGTGAAAGCACTTCACAGGAAACGCATACAGGTTCTGCTAACTTGACGCAGGGAGCACATAAGTTTAAAATACATTACTCACGTTTTCCGTGGAGACAACCTGCTTTGGGACTTCGCGTGGAGAAGGCGGGCATTCGTCCTTACGACCTGCATGTGCTTTCATCGCTTCCTGAACCCGAGCCAAAGCCTTATATCAGCGTCACGCCCGACAAACAACCTGAAATGGTGCGTTCATTTATCCAGATCGATGGCGAGAAATACAAACGCACACATTGCATTTCAGTAGGAAGTCCGCAGGGATGGAGCTACACGATCGACTTGAACCGCGGCGCCATGTTGCAGGCTTGGCGTGGGAATTTTGCCAATGTTACCGAAATGTGGTACGAAAGAGGTGAGCCGCAATTGCTGACTCCTGCTGGACTAGCTGTGCATGTTTCAGGCAGAAGCAGTCTGGCCGTTTTGGCCGATAAAGCAACGACCTGGCCGGATTCTTCAAACATTAACTTCCTGGGCTATAAAATCAACCCGGAAGGATTTCCTGTGTTTCGCTACGCCATTGGTTCTGCAACCGTAAGTGATCAGATCATATCCAATGACAAAGGAATGTCCCGTACATTCACGGTTGAAGGCAAGCCAAACGGAGCCATTTACTCACTGCTGGGTTCAGGAAAGCAGATTACCGACCTCAAAAACGGCCTTTTCCAGATCGATAACCGCTATTATGTTCAGGTAAACCAGAAGGCACAGGCTATGGTAAGGCCTGCGGGAGATAATCAGGAGCTGGTGTTGCCAGTGTCCGATTCGGCAACATATACGATGTTCTGGTAACCATATTCTTAGATCTCAATCAATGAAAAATATACTATTAACGACGCTGATTTCACTGGGATGTGTCTCGGCGTATGCGCAATCCAAGCAAAATAAAGAGGATGATTTCTACCGGATCATCACCATTCCAATTCCCGAGAACATTAAAATGGAAGTTGGCGGCATGCAAGTGCTTCCCGATGGCCGCCTTGCCACGTCTACGCGCCGCGGTGAAGTCTGGATGATCGGTAACCCCTATCTGAAAGGCGACGGACAGCCATCGTTCCACCGTTTCGCATCGGGCTTGCATGAGCCGTTGGGGCTTTTATATCGTGGAAAAGACTTCCTCATCTCCCAACGCGGAGAAGTTACGCGTCTGGTGGATACGGACAATGATGGCATTGCCGACGTTTATGATTCTTTTGCAAAATGGCCATTATCAGGCAATTATCACCAATATTCCTACGGCCCTGTGCCCATGCCAAATGGTGAGCTGCTGGTAACATTGAACCTCGACTGGGTAGGACGCGGTGCGAGCCAGTCTAAATGGAGAGGCTGGATGCTAAAATTGGGAGAAGATGGCAAATTGACCCCCTATGCAACAGGTTTGCGCTCCCCTTCCGGCTTCGGTTCGTACAAAGGCGATATTTTTTATACTGAAAACCAGGGCGACTGGGTTGGCTCCGGCCGTATGACGCATCTGGAAAAAGGCGATTTTGCAGGAAACCCGGCTGGTTTGCGTTGGAGCAAGGAAGAAGGTTCACCTGTGAAACTGACTCCTTCCGACGTCCCGAACACAGGCGAGCCACTTTATGATGTTGCCAAAAAACTGCCTGGCTTGAAGGCGCCGGCCGTTTGGTTCCCGCACACGCTCGTGGGAATCTCCACTTCGGATTTCAAGGAAGATGTTACTAACGGCGCGTTTGGTCCGTTTGCAGGACAAATGTTCGTGGGGGATCAGGGACACAGCATTATTACGCGCGTGGATCTGGAAAAAGTGAATGGCGTATGGCAGGGAACCGTTTTCCCTTTCCGTGAAGGGTTTATGTCCGGAATTTTACGGATGGAATGGGGATTGGATGGCTCTATGTTTGTAGGCCAGACGAGCCGTGGCTGGTCGGCAACCGGTAAGCAGGAATTCGGCATTCAGCGACTGGTATGGTCAGGTAAGATGCCATTTGAAATGAAAAACGTGCGTTCTATGCCGGATGGTTTTGAAATTACATTCACAAGCCCGGTCGACAAAAAAGCGGCTGCGGACCAGGATGCTTACAAGCTCAACAGCTTCACTTACAAATACCACCAAACCTACGGCAGCCCGATCGTTAACACGCAGGAAGTGCCTTTGAAGGGAATTGTAGTTTCAGAAGATGGCTTGAAAGTGCGTTTGGTGCTTGATCCGGCCCTGCTTCGCAAGGGTTATATTCATGAAATCAAGGCGGAAGGCGTGAAAGGTGCGGATGGCAATTCATTGTTGCATGCAACCGGTTATTATACATTAAATGAAATCGCGTCGGGCAATCCGGTGAATGCATCGGCATTTACAACAACGGTTAAGGCAGCTGCGGTTGACCACAGTGCCCACACTGCTGCCAGTGCATCCGCAGAACCGGCTAATTCGGCACCGTCCGCAAAACGTGTGGTGGAAATGCCTGCAAGCTGGACCAACGGCCCGGATCAGACGATTACGATCGGCACCGTTCCAGGATTGAAATTCGATATTTCTGAAATTCAGGTGAAAGCTGGGAGCCGTGTTAGAATTGTCTTTAATAACAATGACGATATGCTCCATAACTTGGTGATTACCAAGCCTGGAACTGCCAATGCGGTTGGTGAGGCAGGACTTAATCTGGGCTTGAAAGGCTCGGAATTGAACTACGTTCCCAGAACAAGCGACGTTCTGTTCCATAGCAACATTGTGGAGCCTGAAAAATCCGAAAGCATCTATTTTGTTGCGCCAAAACAGACTGGCACTTACCAGTATGTATGCACATTCCCAGGACATTACACATTAATGCAGGGCAAATTGAAAGTGACCAAGTAAGATTCAAATCCCGAGTAAATGGCTGTGCTGCACAGATTCCTGTTCAGCACAGCCATCTTTTTCCAAGTTCTTCCTCCCATTTTTTATTAAAATCACACTTCCTGAAATATTAAAAAAGAATAAAACTACGTGCCGCTTTCAATAGCATAATTCATTGAAATTTTAAAACAATGTTAATGGTTCAAAGTTTTGAATAACGAAGCAAACATATCAAACCTTTCTGACATTAATATCCAGCTCTGGCAGCGTTTCAAGGCTGGCGACTCTGCCGCATTGGGGCAGCTAGCTCAGGTGCATTACCGCGCTCTTTACAACTACTCCACCAAATTTTCATCTGATCCCGACTTCATCCGCGATTCTATCCAGGAACTATATCTCGAATTATGGGAACGCCGCGAGCATCTTTCAGAAACCGCATTTGTAAAATCCTATCTGCTCAAAGCGCTGAGACACAAGCTGATCAAAGAAAGCATCCGTCTGAAACGCTTTCAGGAACCGGGTCAGGAATATTTTGATATCGTGCAGGATGATGCGCCTGTCGAGTCGCAGATCATTGCGGATGAAAGCGCTCACTTCCGGTCCAGTCACCTGCAACGCATTATTATGCTGCTCTCCAAAAGGCAGCAGGAAATCATTTACCTGCGTTTTTATCAAAACCTTGACAACGAAGACATTGCCCATATTATGGGTTTGGGACGTCAAAGCGTTTCTAATCTTTTGCACCGCACATTGAAAGATATCCGGCAGATATGGGCACCCGCGCAATTTGTATGGGCTTTATTTGTTTTCGCATCCCTTCCTTAAACCGCGCATTCACGCTACTGTAAGCGGTTTTATCACTATTTCAAAAAATATTTTCATTTTTTTGGTTATATCGATCCAAAAAACGGACATACATATTTAAAGACCTTACGCTTTATTTATGGGTTACCGCCATCATACGGTTGAAGACTTCGCCAGAGATGAAAGGTTCCGGAAATGGGTGATAGCCCCTACTCCGGAAATCAGTGCATTCTGGATGAAATGGATCGCTGAAAATCCGGATAAGGCCGTAGAAATCGGCATGGCGAAAGAACTCGTGCTGACTGTATCCGACATGTATCAGGATAACCTGAGCGATGCAATGCTGCAACATGAAATCGGAGAAATTTGCAGATTGGCCGAGCGTCAAAAACATACACACAAGCACAGAAGCTTTAACCAATTACTCGCAGAACCACTCTGGCGTGTCGCTGCCATTTTTGTGTTCGTGTCGGCAGTGGGTCTGTGGTTTTATAAAACGCACAATCGCCCGGATGTTCCCGCCCTGGTAAGCTCGAAAAGCAGCTCGGTTGACTCTATAATCGTGCAAAAAAATGCCACTGAAACAGAAATGACGGTTTTTCTGAGTGATAATAGCGTGGCAACATTGTCGCCGGGAAGCACAATATGTTACCCCGTCACATTTGCACACGGAGAAAGAAAAGTCGTTTTAACCGGCGAGGCATTCTTTGATGTGGCCAAAAATCCTGATCGCCCATTTTTGGTTTATACCAATGAAACCGTAACCAAAGTGCTGGGAACAAGCTTCCGGGTGAAGGCATTGGATCAGGAAAATACGGTGATGGTGCTGGTCAGGACCGGCCGGGTGTCTGTTTACCCAAAAACAGAATATGAGACGCTGCAAAAGAAACCGGATAAGAAGGTTTCAATGATTGTGCTCGATCCTAATCAACAGGCCGTATTTAACCGGAAAGAGAACAAACTACTAAAAGGAATGGTAATCAACCGGCAGCTACTATCCGAGCTTTCGGTCCAGAAGGAGCTGATTTTCGATGATATGCCTGTGTCCCATGTCTTTAAAGCTTTACAGGACATGTACGGGATTGTGATTGATTATGATCATGATATGCTCGCGAATTGCAGCATCAGTGCCCAGTTCAATGATGAAAACCTTAAACAAAGACTCAGTGCGATTTGCCAGGCAATTGACGCTGGTTATGAAATGGTGAACGGCAAAGTTGTCATCACCAGCAAAGGGTGCAACTAAACAAACATTGCTAATGCCATAGGCTGTGGCATCATGCGCCCTCAGTGAATTTTTAGTGCCAATTTTTCAAGTACCAAACTAACCATTACACGTATGAACAAACATCGACTCTTGTCCCGGCTGGTTTGCAGCGCGATGCGAATGTCACTTTACCAATTATTAATTGCCTTTATCTTTGCACACCTTTCGCTTGCGAGGGTTGTGGGCGCGCAGGATATGCTGAACCAGAAGGTCACGATCCAGGTGAACAACCAGGAGATTAAGATGGTGCTTAACAAGTTGAACAAGCTTACGCAGGTCCGGTTTACGTATAATTCGGCGCTAATCCGCTCACAGCAAAAGGTTTCGATCAATGTAGTTGATAAAACGCTGGCGGACGTGCTCGACCAGCTTTTCAGGCCTATTAACATTGCCTACAAGATTGAAGGCAAGCAAATTGTGCTGACCAAAGGCAATGCAGAACCTGGCAGCGTGATTCCAGGCATCACAGACAATCGTACTTCCATTGACCGGACCATTACGGGAAAAGTGTCAGACGAAAAAGGCCAGCCGCTTCCAGGCGTAAGCGTTGTGGTAAAGTCAACGAAAGTGGGCACTGCTACCAATACAGAAGGGACTTATCAACTAAGCGTTCCGGATGCGGGCGGCGTTTTGGTGTTCTCGTATGTGGGCTACGCGCCAGAAGAAGTGACCATCGGAAATCAGACCACTTATGATCTCTCCATGAAACCTGACGAACGCAATCTGGAAATGGTTGTTGTTACGGCCCTGGGCATCAAAAGGGATGCAAAAAAGCTGGGTTATTCCACTGCAACCGTTAATACAGAGGAACTTACAACAAACCGCACGACAAACCTGGGAAACAGCTTGCAGGGAAAAGTGGCCGGCTTGAATGTAACGCCGCCAGCAAGCGGACCGGGCGGATCGACTAAAATCCGTATTCGAGGCCAGTCGTCTTTCGGAGGAAATAACTCGCCGCTGATCATTGTGAATGGCATTCCTATCAATAATAGCAGCGTGTCTGCGGGCGGATCGAACGGAAACGGAACGGGTAACCCAACGGGAGGCTCGTCGGATGGCGGCGATGGTTTACAAAGCATTAACCAGGACGACATTGAGTCCATGACCGTCTTGAAAGGTGCGGCTGCGGCAGCGCTTTACGGCTTCCGAGCAAAGGACGGCGCCATTATTATTACAACCAAAAGCGGAAGCAAAACAACGGGCATCGGCGTTGAGGTGAATTCCAATTTCCAGGCACAGCAAGCATTGGACTACACCGATTTCCAATACGAATATGGTCAGGGCGAGTTTGGAAAACGGCCCACATCAACCGCAGAGGCACAAAGCTCAGGCGTATTTGCATTCGGAGAAAGAATGGACGGCGCGCCTACGCCGCAATTCGACGGTAGCACACAGCCCTACTCGCCCAATAAAGATCGTATCAAGAACTTTTACCGCACCGGAACCAGCTTCACAAATTCGGTTGCCCTTTCGGGAGGGAATGAGAAGGGAAATTTCAGATTGTCATTTGCAAACACGGACGCGAATGCCATCATGCCAAATTCTGACTACCATAAAAAGATCTTTAACCTGGGTTTGAATTACAAATTCTCGGATAAGCTTTCTGCACAGCTGAATGCGAACTATTCGAATGAGCATAACAAGAACCCACCCCAGATCGGGATCCAGGATATGAATGCGAATACGACCATTTACACGATGGCAACGAGCATTAATTCCGACTGGCTGAAAAACCGCAAGGATGCAAATGGAAATGAAATGCCACTGGCGCGTTTTACAAACCGGAATAACCCGTACTGGGTGGCATACGACCGCTTTGAGAATGTGCGCCGCGACCGGATTTTTGGAAACACATCCGTGCGATATGATTTTACAAGCTGGCTGTTTGTGCAGGGACGCGTTGGGCAAGACTATTACACCCGTCCATACAACTACAACCGTCCTACCGGAACGCGCTCGATCAGTGCCGTTACGACAGGATTTAATGGTTATTATTATCAGGATGTAGCCACTTTCCGTGAGCGAAACCTGGACATTCTGATCGGCGCAAACCGTACTTTCGGTGATTTTGGTATAGATATCACCCTCGGTGGCAACCAAATGCTACAAGTGAGCGACAATGTCTCGACGGCGGTCACCAACTTCTACGTGCGGGATCTGTATACCATAGCAAATGGTCAGGTTAAAACGCCAAATTATGGATATAGCAAAAAGAAAGTAAACTCGATTTACGGAGCTGCTGAATTTTCTTTCAAAAACTTTCTTTACGTGAATGTAACAGGGCGTAATGACTGGTTTTCAACGCTGAACCCGGAGTCAAACAGTTACTTGTATCCATCTGTCAGCGCGAGTTTCGTTTTCAGTCAGGCATTTGCCAATGCACCTAACTGGCTGAATTATGGCAAATTGCGCGCAGCTTATGCCGAAGTAGGTGGTGATACAGATCCCTATTCCAACAACCTGTATTATGGTATCAATGCAAACCCGTTCAATGGCACTGCGTTAGGCACTTTTCCGTCGACGGTGAGCCCGAATGCGAATTTGAGACCACTAAAAGTGAAAGAAACGGAGGTAGGTCTTGAAATGAAAACTTTCGATAACCGGCTGAACATTGATCTTTCATTATACCGAAAAAACACGGTTGACGAAATCCTGAATGTAGACATTTCAAATACTTCCGGGTTCAGCCAGACCAAAGTGAACGTGGGTAAGCTGCGTAACCAGGGCGTTGAATTTTTGTTGACGATTGTTCCTGTGAAAACCGATGCTATTACCTGGGAAACCGGTTTCAACGGAAGCTACAACATTAGCAAGGTGATCGAGCTGGCAGCTGGTCAGCAGCGATTCGATGTAGGAACCGGAGAATTTTTCGGAATTGTTTCGCACGAAGTAGGCAAGCCATTGGCTTCGCTTCGCGGATTTGACTACAAAAGGGACGCACAAGGCAGAATTATCACATCAGGCGGCCTGCCCCAGCAAGGTAACCTCACCACATTCGGAAGCGCTATACCGACATGGGTTGGCGCCTGGGTGAACACAATCAATGTGAAAGGACTACGGATAGGCACGCAGATCGATTTCAAGGCGGGTAACAAAATACTTTCCAACTCCAACCTTAATTTCCTGCGTGAAGGTTTGTCGAAATCATCCCTGGCCGGACGTGAAGGCGGTGTATTGCTTGAAAGCGTAAAAGCAGATGGTGCCCCGAATGATACGAAAGTGGAAGCAGAGCAGTTTTACACGGCATACAGGAGTACTAACCTGGCATCACCATTTGTTTACAATGGCGCGTTTGTGCGGTGGAGGTCTATCACGATCGGCTACGATCTTTCACGGTTTGTGAAAGAAAAAACTTTCATAAAAGGACTGACGATTTCTGCCATGTGCAACAATGTGCTGATGATCAAAAAATACATCGACAACCTCGATCCTGAGGCCCAGGTGTCTTCATCCGACAACTTGCAAGGCATTGAAACCCACACGCTCCCAACCACCAGAAGCTACGGTCTCAACTTAAACTTGAAATTGTAAAGGAATGCTAACAAACCGACCATTCACTCATTCAGTCATTCAGTCATTCACTCATCGCCCGGCGACCCGGTCACTCATCGCCCGGCGACCCGGTCACTCATTCAAAATTAATATGAAACATCTACCCAAATATCTAATCATCCTCACCCTCCTGGCAACTTCCTGCGACAAGGGTTTTGAAGAGGTTAACGTAAACCCGGTGCAGGCTACCAGCCTCGACCCGATCTATTTTTTCTCCAATGCTGAATTTTCCTCTGCCATTGCAACGCATAACTATCAAATGCAAATTGTACAGCAGATCAATACGCCCTTTACCGGTGTCGTTGAAGGCGGAAATCATAATGTCGTTTCGGATCCCAATTCGAATGCCAATTTCAATTCGCTATACCTGCAAAATGGCCCTGTAAACCTGTTGACGACAGTTATTTCACAGACCAAGGACGATGCGGCCCGGAGTAATTTGTACAACATGTCACGAATCTGGAAGGCGTATGTATTTATGGTTTTGGTTGATACATACGGCGACGTACCCTATTTCCAAGCGGGAAAAGCATTTCTGGAAGGTATCAATTTGCCAAAATATGATGATCAAAAACTGATTTATGAAGATATCCTAAAAGAACTGACAGAGGGAACAAAGGCGCTCGACGCTACAAAACCGATCGAAAGCGGAGACCTTTTCTTCAAAGGCAACATTGCACAATGGAAAAAACTTGGCAATTCGCTATTGCTTCGTGCTGCCATGCGTTACACAAAATTGGATCCTGCCAAAGCGAAGCAATTTGTTGCCATTGCGGTTGATCCGGCCAACGGAGGCTTGCAAGATTCTAATGCTGATAATGCCTATATCGCGTTTAACAGCACATTCAATCATCCGCTTGCCGGCTATTTTCAGGGAACCGAGCGTGGTAATGTGTATATGGGCAAAGCATTTATTGATTATCTGAAAACGACTGCCGACCCGCGCCTCAAAGTGATCGCCGTGAAGTACGAAGCGCCCGGCAACCCGATCGCAACGGCTGGCGCAGAAGATACCAACCCCGCCAACCAGGAAGGAATGCCGTATGGTTACAACGAATCAACCATTACTAGCGTGGCCGGATTTCCCGGAAAAATTGGCTCTGCATTTAAATACTCACAGATTAATCGCAGAACGGTCGGAAAAATCGACGCACCCGAGTTTTTTATTACCTATTCCCAAACTTCGCTTCTATTAGCAGAAGCTGTGCAGCGTGGCTGGGCAACGGGAAATGTAAAAGCACTTTATGAGGCTGGTGTAAAGGCTCACATGGCGCAAATGGCAACTTATGATGTGTCCGCAACAATTCCCGAGGCTGCCCAGACTGCGTATCTGACTGCCAACCCATTCGTTCCGGCGAAAGCTTTGGAGCAGATCAATTGGCAATATTGGGTTTCCTCGTTCCTGAATGGCTCAGAGGCCTGGGCTAATTTCCGCAGAAGCGGTTTTCCTGTGTTGCCAATCAATATGTACCCAGGTAAAGATCCTTCGGTAAAGGACTTTATCAAAAGACTGGTTTACCCGGTGCGCGAACGTTCGGTGAATGAAGCTAACTACAAAGAAGCAGTAGCAAGAATGGGCCCTGACGAGCTTGGAACGCCTATTTTTTGGGACAAATAAAATTACTAACCCTTAATTTTTTACTTATGCTAAAACAAAACCTGCTTGCGGGAGCGCTTGTGCTGTTTGGTCTTACAGCCACGGCGCAAGCTATCTCACCTACTCCTGATCAGATCAAAGCCTACACGTCGGCGTGGAAGGGCGAGCGATCCCCGGATGGCCGGCCGAAAGTGTCCGATGCGATCCTGGCCAGATTGAAAAACATTTCCATGGAAGAAGCATGGGGCGTGTTACGGAACAAAGGTTATCACAATCAGTTCGAAGGCGAATGGCAGCTGATCTATCCCGACAGCGCCATGACCGGGCGCGTGGTAACTGCCCAATATGTTCCCTCCCGCCCCGATTTGGAGGCCTTAGTAAAGGAAACGGGCAAAAAGGAAGGCCGCGTACAAACGGGCGGCACCAATTCCTGGCCTATTGATGTGCTCAAAGACGGTGACGTTTACGTAGCGGACGGCTATGGCAAAATCGCTGACGGAACATTGATCGGTGATAATCTGGGGAATTCCATTTACGCTAAGTCCAAACGCGGCGTCATTTTCTACGGCTCGGTGCGTGACGTGGAAGGATTGAGTGAGATTAAAGGCTTCAATGCCTGGATGAAGGGCCAGGACCCATCTTATATTCAGCAAATGATGCTTACTAACATTAATACGCCCATCCGCATCGGTCGTGCTATTGTACTGCCTGGTGATGTGGTTTTAGCTAAAAAGTATGGGACGATCTTCATTCCGGCCCATCTGGCGGAGGAGCTCGTGCTAACCTCCGAGGTTACTGCGCTGCGTGATGAATTTGGACATTTAAGGCTCAAAGAAGGAAAATATACGCCTGGTGAAATTGACACAAAATGGTCTGCCGTAATTCAAAAGGACTTTTTGAACTGGGTCAACAACTATCCGGGCAAACTGCCTATGACCAAGAAGGAATTGGACGATTATCTCAAAGAAAGGAATTACTAAGGGCGATTGCCAAATTGCTAACTTCTAAACCAACACTTATGAAAAGCATTTTAACAGACATTATTGCTTCTAACAAAAAAGTTGAACAAGCGGAGAAAGTCGCCGCAGCTGCCGAGATCAGTAATCCCACCACCAAAGACAGCCGACGTAACTTCCTGCGCAAAACAGCCGTCGGTGGGATCGCGCTGGGCGGCTTTATGTCCATGTCAACCGAAGACACCATTGCACAAGCCACTTCAAAGGTCAATCGCGCTTCAAAACCTTCCGAACTGAAAATAACAGATTTGCGCTACTGCATTGTTCAGAATGTTGGCCGCACGCCCATTATCCGCATTGATACGAATCAGGGAATTTATGGTTTGGGAGAAGTGCGCGACGGTGCGGACGAACGTTATGCATTGTTTTTGAAAAGCCATTTATTGGGACAAAACCCCTGCAATGTCGAGCAGCTTTTCAAATCGATCAAGCAGTTTGGGTACCATGGTCGCCAGGCAGGCGGCGTCTGTGGCGTTGAAATGGCGCTTTGGGATCTTTGCGGAAAGGCTTATAATGTGCCCTGCTGGCAGCTTCTGGGCGGTCGTTATCGCGATAAAGTGCGCCTTTATGCAGATACGCCGGAGTCCAATGACATCAATGAGTTCAAAGAAAAGATCAAATTCAGAACGCAGGATCAGGGCTATACCTGGCTGAAAATGGATGTTTCGATCGGGATGCTGCGGAATAGTGAAAACAGCGTTGTGAACAATAAGGTATGGGGCGGCGGATTTTCCCAGTGGGCTGGCGACTATCATTCCTATGCCAACACGAAACACCCATTTACAGCGATCCAGATCACGCCGAAAGGCCTGGACGAAATGGCCAGGGTCGTGGAAGATGTGCGTAGCGTTGTAGGTTACGAAATCCCGCTCTCCACAGACCATTATGGCCATTTTGACCTTAATAACGGCATTCGGCTGGGTAAGGCGCTGGACAAATACCGCCTCGCCTGGCTGGAAGATATGGTGCCCTGGGAATATACCGACCAGTGGAAAACCATTTCCGACGCTTTGGAAACTCCCACATTAACCGGCGAAGACATTTACCTGAAAGAGGGTTTCAAAGCATTGATCGAAAAACGCGCCGTGGACATTGTACACCCCGACCTGGCTTCTTCGGGCGGTTTGCTGGAAACCAAACGCATCGGAGACTATGCCGAGGACAACGGGATTGCGATGGCCATGCACTTTGCGGGCACACCGGTGAGCTTCATGGCCAATGTGCATTGTGCAGCCGCCACGCAGAACTTCCTGGCCCTCGAACACCATTCCGTGGATGTGCCCTGGTGGGAAAGCCTGGTGAAGACAACGGACGGTCGCAAACTGATTGACAAAGGCTATGCACCTGTGCCGCTGGAAGCGCCCGGACTTGGTATTGAACTGAACGAAGAAGAAGTTAAAAAACACCTGAATCCGAAGGACAAAAGCTTCTTCGCCCCTACGCCGGACTGGAACGACAAGCGCTCTCACGACCGCTTATGGAGCTGAAAATCTAAATACGGGTTTCCATTCTTAACGGTCTGGAAACCCGCATTCAGCATTTATTCGCTATTTTGCGTGCTTTACACTCATTACTGACAATGAAGAGCATTCGCAATATACTTTTCTACACAATTACAATTGGTGCCTTTTCCGCTTTGCTTTACTTCTTTATCCGGCAAGGCCAAACCCTGGAAAAAGCAGACTTACTAGCCAACAACCCAGCCTCCACAGCGTCGTCCTGGGACCAGTTCACAGACACTTTCAGTCATAACCTGACACACCCGCTCGCTACCCTGCTTTTGCAGATCATTACGATCATCCTGGTCGCGCGGATTTTTGGCTGGATCTGTAAATCCATCGGGCAACCTACTGTTATTGGTGAAATAGCCGCAGGTATTTTCCTCGGCCCGTCGTTGCTCGGCATGTATTTTCCCGAGTTCTCAACATTTCTGTTTCCTACGCAATCGCTGGGTAACTTGCAGTTCCTGAGCCAGGTGGGGCTGATCCTTTTCATGTTTATCATTGGCATGGAGCTGGACCTTAAAGTCCTCAAAACCAAGGCACAGGAAGCGGTCGTGATCAGTCATGCGAGCATAATCCTGCCATTTGCGCTCGGTGTAGGGCTTGCATTTTATTTATATCAACAATTTGCCCCGGACGGCATCAGCTTCCTATCCTTCTCCCTTTTTATTGGTATAGCGCTCAGTATCACGGCCTTTCCGGTTCTGGCCAGAATTGTTCAGGAGCGTGGGCTTTCACGTACGAAGCTCGGCATGATGGTAATCACTTGCGCTGCCACCGACGACATTACCGCATGGTGTATTCTGGCCGCCGTAATCGCTATTGTCAAAGCAGGTGATTTTGTGAGCTCCATATATACAATTCTTCTGGCGGCTGCCTATGTCCTTTTCATGCTGAAAGTGCTGAAACCCATTCTGAAACGCTTGGGTGACCATTACTCCTACCGCGAAGGATTGACGAAACCGGTGGTCGGTTTGTTTTTTCTTGTCCTGATATTTTCTTCCTACTGCACTGAGGTCATCGGCATTCACGCCTTGTTCGGAGCATTTATGGCGGGGGTGATCATGCCTGCGAACCAGAGCTTCCGAAATCTGTTTATCGAAAAAGTGGAGGACGTTTCCATGGTCTTGCTGTTGCCGTTATTCTTCGTTTTTACGGGTTTGCGAACGCAGATCGGCCTGCTGAATGATCCTTACCTCTGGCAAATCACGGGATTGATCATCCTCCTGGCGACAACCGGAAAGTTTATCGGCAGTGCTGTTGCGGCACGTTTTGTAAATCAATCCTGGCGAGACAGCTTAATTATCGGTTCCCTCATGAACACCCGCGGGCTTATGGAGCTTGTTGTACTGAACATTGGCTATGATATAGGCGTGCTATCGCCTGAAATCTTTGCAATGATGGTCATTATGGCTCTTGCAACTACTTGTATGACCGGCCCTGCCCTGGACCTGATCGACCGTTTCCTGCCTGAAAATAAATCAGAGGCATCAGAAACAGTCATCGAGGAATCCAGATTTTCCATTCTGATCGCATTTGCAAGTCCCCAGGGAGGACGAAAAATGATGCGCATTGCTTATCATTTTATTCAAAAACAACTTCAATCACACCACATTACAGCATTGCACCTGTCACCGAGCAGTTACCTGAACCAGGTGAACACAGAAGAATATCAGCGGGAAACATTCCGGCCCATTACCGAAGAAGCGGCCAGTCTGGGTGCAACATTAGCAACGGTGCTGAAACCATCGCAGGACATCGAGCACGACATTATCGAAACGGCCAATGGCGGAGACTATGACATGCTGATGATCGGGATCGGACGCAATGTTTTCGAAGGCACATTTTTAGGAAAAATCCTGGGTTTCACTTCCAGGATGATCAATAGGGAAAGGCTTTTTGACACCATTACGGGCAAGGAAAAACTTTTCCACTCGGGTGTTTTTGACGAACGCACGACGCACATTATCAAGTCCGTAAGGATTCCGGTGGGCATTTTGATCGAGAATAAGCTCGAAAGGGCTGACAATATATTTGTGCCGATCTTCTCACCGGATGACAAGGTTTTGTTCCAATTCGTCAGAAAGCTCGTGTTGCACGAAAATGTGAAGCTTACCGTCATGGATCCCACCAATGCTGCCAGCCAATCGCCTGATATCCAGGCAGAGCTGGACGCCATAAACGGACTTGGTAATGACAGGGTCACGCTGTATAACGAGAATGTCCTGGAAAAGGATTTCCTGCTCGAAAAAGACGTGATGATCATCAGTCTGGAAAGCTGGAAAAAGGCCGTTGAGTCGCACAGCCTTTGGTTATCGCACTGCCCATCCGTTTTGATCGTGCGGGGATAAGTGTTTAATTTACATAAGCGACGACAGCATTCCGAACATATGATATCCCAGATTAAGAATAGCAAGATTTTCAGTTCTATCAATCCCCAGACGATCCTTTTTTTCTTTCATAATTTCTTTATCAATGTTGGGACAACGCTGGTCTACGTCTCGGCCAACGTTCTTCTGCTCGAAAATCATCCCGAATATTCCCTGCCCATCGCCTATGTAGCAGCAGCACTTGCGGTTATGGCGGCGGGGAAAGTGTACGAATATTTTGAGCACCATTTGCTTCTGAAAAGGTTGAGCCTGGGTACGATGCTGTCTTCACTGCTAATGGTCCTGGTGGTGATGGGCCTGCTCTGGGCGGGTCATGGCATTGCTACGGCCATTGCCATTATGGTGGGTTACCGGATCATTTACCTGCTCATTAACCTGGAATTCTGGGGCCTATCTGCATTGGTTTTTGATGTACGCCAAAGTAAAAGGCTGTTCAGCGTCATCGGATCGGGCGATATGCCTGCTAAGGCGCTGGGTGCGGTTCTGGCGGTTCTGATCCATTCTCCGTCTGTTTTAATGATCCTGCTGGTCATTTCGCTCGTATTTTTTGCCCTCGCATTTTACACCCAGATCCTGACTTTCCGGTTCACCGAAATCCCGAATCCGCACCACGCGAGGCCAAGACAAATCACCGCCTCGGACTCCAGGATCATTGAAAAATACTTTGGCGGAAATAAGCTCCTTACGTCACTTTGTCTGGGTATGGTGTTCGTTGCGGCAGCCGCGACCTGGATTGAGTATCATTTCTTTGTGAATGTAAAATATAAATTCCACAGCCAGCACGATGTGATCGTGTTCGTGGGAACGCTGCTCGCAGCCACTTATATCATTGCTACATTTGTAAAATTGATTTTCTCGGGTAAAACGGTGGAACGGTTCGGGGTTAGGCTTACGCTGTTTCTGTTGCCGCTGACGACCATTGTTATCTCGCTCGGACTGCTCATATCATCCTATTTCAGAAAGGACGAGCCTTCGCTGCTGGTGTATTATTGTGCCGCTTACCTGTTGTTTGAACTGGTGCGAAGAACCATTTTCGACCCCGTTTTCCTGGTGTTGTTTCAGCCGCTTTCCACCAAGACCCGCTTGAAGGGACATACATTGGCGAAGGGGCTGTTTGAGCCATTGGGTATGCTCATTGCCGGCGCATTGCTATGGATCATTTACACGCAGAAGCTTAGCAATATCAGCCTCACATTCGACCTTTCCCTCCTATTCGCGGTGGCGGCGCTGATCATATTCCGCAAAGCTTATGGCCATTACATTCAGGAGTTGAAAAGCGCGATCAGCAAGCGTTTCATCCGCAGCGGCGAAATGGCTTCGCCGTCGGAAGCATTGCCCATTATTACTGAAAACTTAAAGAGCGACAGGAAAGAGGAAGTGCTGAATGCGATTGACTGGCTGGCCCGGAACAAGGAATCTGTCTTCCGTAAGAATGTAGATTTCCTATTGAAAAATCCGTTTACTGCAGTTCGCCTGAAAACATTACAAACGCTCGCCGGACTTGAAAAACCGGAGCTCTCGGAGACGTTTTTAAAATACATTGAGACTGAACCTGACACAGCTTGCCAGACACTGGCCGTCAGGATTGCAGCATCCAAATCGCAGCTTACCGAAGAGCAGCTGGCGCGTTTCCTAGCGCATGAAGATCTGGACATTGTGAAGGGGTCGATCCTGGGAAGCTGGGAGGCCGGAAAAGCGTTGCCGCTGATCCATGGGACATTGCGTCGACTGTTTCTTTCGGAGGGTGAGCAGGCACAACTGGTGGCGTTGGACTGTGTCAAAATTACGGGTCTGAAAGCACATGAAGAGTATGTCAAAATGTGCCTGCGGAGTGGGTCGGAAAAGGTTCGGAACTATGCTTTGGAAGTAGCCGCAACTGTGGGTTCCCCGCAACTTTTACGTGAATTGAAGCCATCGCTTACCGGCTCTCTTAACCGGCAAACCGTTGCGTCGCTCATTAAATCCGGCGACTCGGGCATTGGTATTGTAGAGGAATGGCTGCAAAATGATCCTTCCCGAGAGCGTATGCAAACGCTCATTAAGGTGGCCGAAAAAACGAAACACGAATTTATACTTCAAATACTTTTTAAACTTATTAAAAATATTTACCATAATATAAATTTAGTTAACTCAGAAAGTTCAATACATTCTAATAATATAGACACTTATATTCACCGGGACGCATTGAAAGCATTGACAAATTATTCCCTAATGGCTGATTATAAGCACATTATTTCTGAATTTGTAGAAAAAGAACTATTTCACGCCTCCATGCTCCTGAACGGGATGGATGAGCATGAAGCGGATGAACGCTGGAATAACACCCTGGATTACGAACTGGAACTGACAAGTCAGCGTCTTTTTTACCTTTTCATGATGCAGTATGATAAGGACGCTGTGCAAAATGCCTGGAAGGGAATCCGGCATGCGTCCCGCGAGAAGCGGGCCAATTCTCTTGAAATGATCGAGAGCCTTTTGCCGCGCATGCTGTATCCGTCGCTGCACGCATTGTTTGAAAATATCCCTATTCAAAAGAAACGGGAAGCTTTGCGCCAGTACATGGGCAACCAGGAATCGGGCGTATCATTAGTGCCTTACATTCTGACCCAGAAAGAAAAATTATTTACCGAATGGACCATTGCGCTGGCGATTAACAAGAGCCATACGGACAACGAAATCGCGCTCATCGGAAGCTTCACCAGCCACACTTCCCGGCTCATCAGGGATGCCGCGCGGTTGAAATTGGGCGTATCGAATACACAAGCTACAGGCCTTAATCTCACAACAACAACCATGAAACACGCAGAAACTTCACAGCAAATTTCGGAAATGGAGCGAGTGATTGTTCTAAAAAACACCCAACTTTTCGCCCAGACCCCCGAGAATGTCCTGAGCTCCATTGCGCCGATCATGAAGGAAATCACTTACAGCGACGGGCAGCAAATTTTTGCAAAAGGAGATCCCGGCGATTCCATGTACATTATATATACGGGGCAAATCGGGATTTACGACGGCAAGAAACAGCTTGCATTATTTGATAAGGGAGAGATTTTTGGCGAGCTCGCGTTGCTCGATACGGAGCCCAGATCTGCTACAACAATTGCTGAAACGGACACACTCGTTTTCCGCATTGATCAGGAAGATTTCTTTGAACTGATGGAAGAGCGTGATGAGATCCTGAGAAATGTGCTGCGTATCCTTTGCCAGCGGATCCGCGTGCAGAACGAGAAAATGCGGCTGTTATAACAGGGTTTTCAAGCGCTCCTGCTTGGGAATGTCCCGCAGGCGCCGTGCCGATTCTGTCCAGTAAGCATGACCGCTAATGAATGTTTTTTGTAAAGCATTCCATGATTCAATGTCGGAAACCATATCACGGACTTTGAGCTCCCGATACAATGTTTCGGCGATCTGCTCGAAGTCTGCACGGCCGAGATAATCCAGGTCGGCGTCACAAATGATTTTTTCTAAATGTGTTTTCGGGCTCTGTGGGATCCGGGTGGCCATGATCATGCCGCAGATGACTTCGATCTGATCCGCATTGTAACCAAAGCGGGTCAGCGACTGGTGCACAATGTCACATCCGGCCTCCTCATGGCCGTGGTAGGTGACCATAAATCCTGAATCGTGGTACAAAGCGGCTGTTCTGAGCAGGTCAAGTGCTTCGGGATCGGTTACGCCTTCAAGCCTGGCGAGGTGCAATGCTGCATTAGTGACGTCCAGCGTGTGGTGCAGGCCGTGATAATACAATGTGTCGGGTAATTTCCGGCGAAACTGGTCAACGATGTAAATTTCTGCTTCCTGAACATTCATGGCTATTCCAACACTTCGTAAATCTTAACAGGATTTGCCTTATTTTTCAAAACAACCTCCCCTACCAGATTACAATTAAATGCCTCCTTTACAGCAAGATAAGCAGACTCCGGAAGTAAAACCTGGCCGGGCTTTGCCGCATTCTGCAGGCGCTGAGCTACATTAACGGCATCGCCGATGACAGTGTAGTCCAGCCGTTTCAGCGCTGCGGAACCAATGTTCCCCGAAACCATTTCTCCCGAATTAATCCCGATGGAAACCTTAGGAAAATAGCCTGTGTGCCCTTCTGGTTCCTCTTTAAAATTGTTGATCTGGTTTCTTACGGCCAGTGAAGATTCAATGGCGCGGTCCAAATGATATTCACCCCGGAAAACGGCCATCACAGCGTCTCCCATAAACTTATCGACCAGACCACCCTGCGCGATGATCTCTTTCACCATCACATCAAAATACTTGTTAATGAGCTTCACAACCAGATCGGCCGGCTCTTTTTCAGAAATGGAGGTAAAACCGCACATATCCATGAAAACGACCGTCGCCTCAATGTTCTCGCTGGTCATTAATGACTTTTCGAATGCGTCCTGAGTCATAAATTGCAGCACGGACGAGTCGACATACATTCTTAAAATATCATTTTCCCGAACGGCGCGCAGGGTTTCCCGGAGTTGTGCCACATAGGTGAGCGTCTTTTCCATGGTGACTTCAAGATCCTTGAAATCAATGGGTTTGGTCAGGAAATCAAACGCGCCGCGGTTCATGGCTGTACGAATGTTGTCCATATCCCCATAAGCCGACACGATGACCGATTTGAGGATCGGGCTCACTTCGCCCAGCCGGATGAGCAACGTCAAACCATCCATCTCGGGCATGTTGATGTCGCTTAACACCATGTCCGTGTCCGGATGCAGCACGAGTGCTTCAAGGGCTTTGAAGCCGTTTTCGGCGAAGATAAATTCGTATTCCTGCTCGCGGATCTGTCTACGGAATTTTTGTTTGATCAGTAACTGCAGGTCAGCCTCATCATCCACTACCAGTATCTTGGCTTTCATAAGGATTTAAGCAATTTCTCTTTTAATTCAACAAAATTGACCGGCTTCGTCAGGAAATCGTCGGCTCCGAGCTGCATCGCCTGATCGTGGTTGTTGCTGTCGCCATAAGCCGTGATCATCATTACCTGCGGCGGCGCGGCAGGAAAATCCTTACGGATGGTCTTCAACAACTCAATGCCGCTCATGCCGGGCATGTTAATGTCCGACAGGATCATAACGACCTCAGAAGGATGATCGGCGAGAAATGCCAAAGCCTGCTCGCCCGAAAACGCGAATGAAAATTCAAACTGCGCGCTGCGGATTTCCTTCCTGAATTTTTGTTCAAAAAGGGATTTAACGTCTTCCTCGTCGTCCACTACAAGTATTTTCATATCAAATCTATAAACTGTCGCGCGAAACTGTCGCGTGAAACTGTCGCGTGAATCAGGCAACAGGAATTGTAATTTTAAACTCTGTCTTTTGCCCTGGAATAGTCTCCACATCCAGCGTTCCGTTATGCCCACTGGTAATGATATCGTAGCTCATCGAAAGGCCCAATCCGGTTCCCTGGCCTGTTGGTTTGGTTGTGAAAAAAGGCTGGAATATTTTCGCCTTCACATGATCCGGCATGCCGGTGCCGTTATCTGACACCCTTATATAAAGCTTACCGGCAAACATTTTCGTGGAAATTTTGACTTCCGGTCTGTAATCGTCCAGCTTGCCAGCCTCTGTGAGCAGTCGTTTTTTCTCCGCAACGGCGTAAAATGCATTGGTAAAAAGATTCAGAAAAACCCTTCCCAGATCCTGCGGCATGACCAGCACTTTACCAATAGTTGGGTCAAAATCCGTAACCAGCGCTGCATTGAATTCCTTGTCCTTAGCGCGCAGACCGTGGTAAGCGAGGCGCATATATTCATCAGCCAACGCATTGATTTCCACCATTTCTTTCTCCCCGGACGATGCGCGGGAATGTTGCAGCATCCCTTTTACAATAGAGTCGGCGCGTTTGCCGTGATGCGTTATTTTCTGTTGGTTTTGGCTCAAATCGGCGATAATGCCTTTGATATAATCCTTATCCTCGTCTGCAATTGAAGTTTTATCCACTTCTTCTTCCAATTCCTGGCAAAGCTCCACCGACACCTCCGAAAAGTTATTGACGAAATTCAGCGGGTTTTGGATCTCGTGGGCAATCCCGGCAGTAAGCTCACCCAGCGAAGCCATTTTTTCGCTCTGTATCAGCTGGTTTTGTGTAGATTTCAGGTCTTCAATTGCCTTTTGCAGTTCCTCTTTCTGCGCCGTAAGTTCCATTGTGCGCTCGGCAACGAGATATTCCAATGATTCCTTTTGTGCTTTACTGGCCAGTTCCTCACGCAAACGATCCTCCCGTTCTTTTAACAATACTTTCTGTTGCTTGCGGGCATAGAACCAGATCACAAAGCAGAGTATGAATGCGAAAGCGACCGCAATGTCCAGAAAGTCGTGATATTGATCGTGGAATTTCGGAGCAACGAGGTCTACGACGTCATTTATAATAGAAATGACTACAAACGGGACAACCGACTGCGAAACCGATTTCATCTGCAGAAACTCATCCTTAGTTAAAAGAATGAGCAGGACTATAATCATAAATAGATGCCAGAGCCAGGAAAACCAGTCCGGCGTGTCCGTCACATAATACGTAACAAGTAACGCGATACTGGTGTACCGGCCGATCAGCAATTTGCGGTCCCATTCCGGAAGGCTTGTGGCTGTCTGCAATGAAGACCGGACGTACTGGATCAGGAAAAACGAAACGAGAAAATAATCCATGCAGGTTTTACGGTGCTGTTTTTTGCGTTTTGAAGAATGCCAATTTAACAGCAAAGTAATTATTTTCTGCCAATTTACTAATCAGGCAGCCGTTTCACACGAGTTGCCCGTTCAATGTTGAGGGGATAATGCTAAAAGGGCAAACCGCAAAGCAGTCTGCCCTTTATTAAGATATGTCCTCAGCTTCTAATGTTAAAAGTCCGTAGAAACTGTCAGATCTTTCCAGTCTGACAGTTCTTTTTGAACGGCAGCGATTTTGCCGTTTGCGATGGCAAATGCGTCGCTGCCCAGGAAGAGGTTCATAGGTGGATTGGCTTCTGCTACGATGCGGATCATGGCGTCAGCAGCTTTTTCCGGATCGCCGGGCTGTTTTCCGTTAATGTCGTTTTGATGTGCATTTTGAGAATCACGCACTTCTTTGTAATCCTCAATCTGAATTTTGGGAAGGCCAATGGATGAATCGGTCAGGAAGTTGGTCCTGAAATAGCCCGGCTCCACAACCGTCACATGCACGCCGAACGACCTTACTTCTTCCGCCAGCGACTCAGACATGCCATTAACCGCAAATTTTGTGGCACAATAAGCACCGAACCCAGGGAAACCGCCCATAAAACCTCCTATGGATGAAATGTTCAGAATGTGGCCGGAGCGCTGCGCACGCAGGTAAGGCATCGCTTTACGAATGACTGTAAACACCCCGAATACATTGATTTCAAAGTTATCGCGCACTTCGCTGTCGGTAAGCTCTTCCACGCTTCCTACCAAACCATAACCTGCATTGTTCACAACCACATCGATGCGGCCGAAATGCGCAACGGTTTTTTCGATCGATTCCTGCACGCTCGCCTCGCTTTTCAGGTCAGTTGCCAGCGCCAGAAACTGCGGGCTGTCATTGCCTACCGCTTTTTGCAAATCTTCCCGGCTCCGCGAAGTAGCAGCCACTTTGTAGCCATTAGCCAGGAGTTTTTGAACCAATGTCAGCCCCAATCCTTTTGAAGCACCTGTTACGAACCAAATTTTATCAGTTTCCATTTTTTTGTTTGTTTTAATTTGATGAAACAAAATTAGGTCACCGGGTAAAATCCTGCATTGCGCGGTTCAAACAGATGATTGCAAAATTCAAACAACGCGGTAAGAAGTGGGCGTCTGACTGGTTTGCTTTTTGAAAAAGTTGTTAAAATGCGCAGGTTCCTCAAATCCCAGACTATAACTGATCTCGGAAATGTTCCAGTTGGTATGCTTCAAAAGTGCAATGGCCTCACTGGCAATGCGTTCTGCAATGTGCGTAGTGGTTGTTTTTCCCGTTGTTTCCCGGATGGCACGGTTCAGATGGTTCACATGAACCGATAACTGCTGTGCAAAATCATTGGCCGATCGGTAAGTAAAACGCTGAGACGGGGATTCAATGGGAAATTGCCTTTCCAAGAGCTCCGTAAATACAGCTGTGATCCTGGAATTGGCATTCGGATGCTGATACAGCGACTCGGAGGGTTGCATTTTCATTGCGTAATGGACTGTTTCGGTCACATAGTTGCGCAGCAGATCATATTTATATTGATAATCCGAATCAATTTCTTCCAGCATTTTCTTGAATATCCCTTCTATATGTGCTTCCTGAGCTTCATTAAGCAGGAAAGCTGGTTTTCCACCAGGTGTAAACATCGGCAGATCACCCAATCCGTCCCTGATCCGACCGGAAAAGAAGCCCTCTGTGAAAATGCAGAAATAACCTGAAATGCTGTCAGGGCCCCCTTCCCAGGTATATGGTACCTGCGGATTGAAGAAAATCAACGTTGCACCGTCCGTTTCGAGGCTTTTATCCGCGTAATGGTAAATGTTCTTTCCACGGATAAGGGTAATTTTGTAAAAATCCTTACGGCTATACTGGATAGGTGCCGAATTCGGGCCCATACAGTCTTCCAAACGAAATACATTGAAATGCCCGATGTCCTGTTGGAGGTTATCGGGCAGCCAGTTAAACTTGTGCTGATAAAATTCTTCGAGTGTTTCTGAATTTGCCATGAAGCGAAGTTACAAAATTCAAATAGAATAGTAGAATATAAACGATACAATCTTGTTAACCTGTCCCAATTGAAATACTTTAAAAACCATTTATGAGATTAACCAAAATCCGACTTTCCGGTGCGGGAAGGGCGCTCCGCTTTTCTATTTGTACATTCATTTACCTTCATACCTGCAACATTGCCTTCGCGCAATCCTATCTGAAATTTTGGTATAAACAACCTGCCAAAAACTGGAATGAAGCATTGCCCATCGGGAATGGCCGCATTGGTGCGATGGTTTTTGGAAGGGTTAATGAAGAAATCATCCAGCTAAACGAGGAAACGCTCTGGTCGGGCGGGCCGGTGAACACAAATCCCAATCCAAATGCGAAGAACTATCTCCCGCAAATCCGGACGGCACTGGCCAACGAAGATTACAAACTGGCCGAGGAGCTGACGCAAAAACTGCAAGGCATTTTCACAGAATCGTACGAGCCGCTGGGTGATCTGATCATTAAGCACGACTTTGAAGGCCAGCCTACCGCCTACAAGCGTGACCTGGACATTTCCAATGCATTGTCTTCCACTTCTTTTACGATAAACGGCGTCGATTACACGCGTGAAATCTTCATTTCAGCGCCGGATCAGGTAATGATGGTGAAACTGAAAGCGAGCAAAAAGGGTGCGTTGAATTTCACTGCAAGCACACAAAGCCAGCTTGTATATAATAATGTAGCGATCGGGCAAGATCAGGTGGCGATGAAGGGACAGGCGCCTGCGCATACGGATCCCAGTTACATGCAAACCATGGAGCAGCCGGTGATCTATAATGATCCTTCCAAATGCCGGGGAATGCGGTTTGAGCTGCGTATGAAAGTAAAGGAGTCGGATGGCAAAACGGTTGCCGATGCGCAGGGCTTGCACATTACGGGCGCGACCGAAGTTGTTCTGATTTTGTCGGCAGCAACCAGCTTCAATGGTTTTGATAAATGTCCTGACAAAGAAGGAAAAGACGAGTCGCAGATCGCAGAAAAATATCTGACAGCAGCACAAACGAAGAGCTACGATGCCCTGAAAAGCGACCATATCACCGATTACCAAAAGTTTTTCGACCGCGTAAGCCTTGTTATTAATGGCAATCCAAAGACGGAGCTTCCTATGGACGAACGCCTGAAAGCATATGCCGAGGGTGCGAAAGATGCGGGTTTGGAATCGCTTTATTTTCAGTTTGGCCGCTATTTGCTCATTTCAAGTTCCCGTCCCGGCGGCATTCCTGCCAACCTGCAGGGCATATGGAACCGCGAAGTGCGCCCGCCATGGAGCAGCAATTTCACAACCAACATTAATACACAAATGAATTACTGGATGGTAGAAACGGCCAATCTATCGGAGCTGCATACACCATTAATAAACCTGATTGGCGACATTGCCGTGACCGGAAAGGAAACCGCCAAAAATTTTTACGGCGCAAAAGGCTGGACGCTCCATCACAATTCGGACATCTGGGCAACGACAAATCCGGTCAGCGGAAGCCCTTCCTGGGCCAACTGGCCGGTGGGCGGCGCTTGGTTATGCCAGCATTTGTGGGAACACTACCAGTTTAGCGGTGATAAAGAATATTTGTCCAAAACAGCATATCCCTTGATGAAATCAGCCGCAGAGTTTTGTCTGGATTGGCTGATCGAGGATAAAAACGGCAAGCTGGTAACCGCACCATCCACGACTCCTGAAAACATTTTCTTAACAGAGAAAGGCTTTAAAGGTTCGGTCTCGGTTGCCACCACCATGGACATGGCCATTATCTGGGACCTTTTCACGAATTTAATCGAAGCCTCCGAAAGGTTAGGAATCGACGCGGAATACAGACAAATGCTTATTGAAAAGCGCAGCAAGTTGTTCCCCATGCAAATTGGTAAAAAGGGAAACTTGCAGGAATGGTACAAAGACTGGGAGGATGTAGAACCGGAACACCGCCACATTTCACATTTATTCGGCTTGTTCCCCGGCCGCCAGATCTCACCGATAACGACGCCAAATTTTGCAGAAGCATCCAGAAAAACCATGGAGTTGCGCGGCGACGGCGGTACAGGATGGAGTAAAGGCTGGAAAATCAATGTATGGGCGAGGCTACTCGATGGAAATCACGCTTACAAGCTGATCCGCGAGCAATTGAAACTGACAGGCGTTGAAGGAACCGACTATGCAAAAGGCGGAGGAACCTACCCTAACCTGCTGGACGCTCACCCACCATTCCAAATCGACGGTAACTTTGGCGGCACTTCCGGCATCACCGAAATGCTGCTCCAAAGCCACGACGGCCTCATCAACATCCTTCCTGCCATCCCCGACAACTGGACAAGCGGCGAAGTAAAAGGCATGAAAGCCAGAGGCGGTTTCGAGCTCGACATCGCCTGGGCCAATGGTAAAATCACTCAGCTAATCGTTCGCTCCAAGCTGGGAGGGAATTGCCGCATAGGCGTTCCTGGGGCTGTGAAGGCTGCTTCGAAGGTTGCGTTAAAGGCTGCAAAAGGTGAAAATTCAAATGCATTTTATAAAAACATTCAAACAGTGCCAGCAAGCTCAAACCTTGTAAAAGCCGGAAGATTGGCATTTGATTTTCCAACCGAAGCCGGAAAGGAATACGTTTTCAAAACGAAATAGCAGGGTACGGAGTGCTGGTCGTTACATGCCTCCGGCATTCAGGCTTCCTGCACATTCATTTTTTTGCTACCAATATTGCATCGCTCCGCGATTTTAAGGCAATGCCGGAGGCATGTAATATTGGCGGCAAAAAACAAAACGCGCGAATCCAGAAATGCCGGAGGCATGTAATATCGGTAGAAAAAAGACGACGGACACGGCTTGAAAATGCCGGAGGCATGCAATATTGGTAGAAAAAAACGAAGCACACAGTTCAAAAAATGCCGGAGGCATGTAATATTGGTAGCAAGCAATGTTGGCGGCAATACGTCGCTTGCAAATTATAAGGAAGCACGGTTCTTGTCCACGAAATGCGCCAATGAAAGGACGATTAACTGCAACACTGCGAAGGAAACAAACAATGCAGGAATCGAATCTTCCGGTGCCGGGCCAAACATGTTGAAGATGTCAATAATGATAAAGAAGGCAACGAGCAGCCAGAAAAGCCATTTTCCTTTGCTATTAATAGCCCTTGTGCCCCTGTAATAAAGCGCGACGCCTATCATAAAGATGATGCTTTCTACAACGAGAGTCCCTTCCAGCGAATTCCAAAGCCCCATTCCGATTTTCGTATCTGAAAAAGGAGTCAGCGGCAAATCGGCAATGTGCACTACGGCATCCAGGAACCAGTGGCTCAGCACCGCCAGGCCTACAATCGCAGCGCTTTTGATATCTTTTTTGAAAAACCAATAAACCAATGCTGCCAATGCTCCCCACACAATGCCCATCAGCAAACTGTGTGTGTAAGGATAATGTACGAAATCAAATGGCGTAACAACCGTAATGCCCGGCGTAACCTTCACCTGCTCAACATCAAACAACAGCAGGAACGGCCAGAGAATGTCGACAAATTCGACGGCTACGAACAATGTCAGAAGCGATATTTGGGGAGCTGCTTTCTTAACTCCGAATGCTAATCCATAATGACCTATAAACATACAAATGGCTGGTTGATTAATGACTGTACAAAAGTATAGTCGGCACAATCAACGCCACTTGACCTATGTCAAGAAATCAAATGAGCTGCTTTCGGCGGATGCGGCTGATCGTTTCGGGCGTCATGCCTAGCATAGAGGCAATGTATTGCAACGGCACCTGATTGAAAATCTCTCGGCTGCTTTCGAACAGGACATTATAGCGCTGCTCAGCGGTCATAGACAGGAATGAGAACACGCGTTCTTCCAGCATGACGAAGCAGTGCGCAATGAACAACTTTTCTGTTTGGTGCCATTTTGGAACGAAGTCCCCTATCCGGTCGTAATCCGCTTTATCGATGGTGTATAATGTCGTATCTGTAAGCGCCTGAATGTTCCAGCGGGAAGGTTTGCCGAAGACAAGGCTGGAAAGATCGGTGATGAAATAACCCTTTGAAGAAATCCACTGCGTTACCTCCCTATCTTCCAAATCCACATAAACCCGCAGCAGGCCCGATTGGAGAAAGCTTAATTTATCGCAACTTTTCCCGGTTTTGAGATAATAATCGCCTTTTTTGACAAATTCGGGCTTAAAAAAGGAAGCGACGGTGGTCAGATCGCCCGGCTCGAACTCAAAATAAGATTGCAGATAGTTTTCCAGTTCTGTCATGGGTGATTTGCTTTATATCAAATGTAACAACGCTCCTCCGAACCGCCAAGCGCCGTGCCGCGCGAGCCTTTGTGATGCTGATCATTTTCGTACGAAAAGTGTCCGAATGCGGACATTTTGAAAAATGGAGATGCGTGTAAACGGCTTGTTAAGAGCCGTTAAGTAAATTGGCATATATTTTATACAAAGAACTATGTTATACAATGTACCGATCTGTTAGCCATAAAAATAAAATACAATCCGCTCTCATTCTCCTGCTGTTATGTTAAAAAACTATTTCAAAATCGCCTGGCGCAACCTGCTCCGCAACCGTGCCTTTTCTGCTATCAACATTACGGGCCTGGCCATTGGGCTGGCTTCCTGCCTGCTGATCAGCCTTTATGTGCTGGACGAGCTCAGTTTCGATCGCTTTCATGAGAACGGCGACCGGATCGTGCGGGTGGTTTTCAAAGGTGTAATGCAAGGCGGTGAGATGAAGGAAGCGCATGTAATGCCTCCCACCGCCGCAGCCCTTAAAGCCGACTATCCCGAGGTTTTGGAAGCCACCAGGTTAAGGCGAGGAGGCGCTCCGATGGTGTTACGCAACCAACAAATTTATACGGACGATGAGCTTGCATTCGTCGACTCTAATTTCCTGCAAGTTTTCACATTTCCGCTCGTAGAAGGGAATGTAAAATCGGCGCTCATACAGCCTAATACAATTGTTATTTCAACCAAACTGGCTGAGAAGTATTTTGGAAAACAAGATGCTGTCGGTCAGATAATCACATTTAAGGACTGGAAAACGCCTTATAAGGTAACTGGCGTAATGGAGGAAATGCCTGCACATTCGCATATTCAATTTGATATGCTGGCATCCATGGCTTCCCTGGAAGATGCCAAATCGACCTCCTGGATGATCTCCGAGTTTTACACTTATCTCCTTTTGCCTGAGGGCTACGATTACACGCAGCTGAATGCGAAACTCCCGCAAACCGTGGAGAAATACATGGGCCCCCAGCTCAAAACAGCCCTCGGCCTTACCTTTGCTGAATTCAAAAAGAAAGGAAATAACCTCGGCCTTTATCTGCAACCCCTGACCGAAATTCACCTGCATTCAGATTTTCAGTATGATCTGGGTACTAATGGGGATTTGAAATACGTGTACATTTTTGGTGCCATTGCAGTGATTATGCTGCTCATTGCCTGCATTAACTTCATGAATTTATCCACGGCCGGTTCTTCCAAGCGTGCCCGGGAAGTGGGTGTGCGGAAAGTGATGGGATCGGAAAAGATCGAGCTGGTCGCGCAGTTTTTGATGGAATCCATTTTACTGACTGGGATTGCACTGGTGTTTGGAGGGCTCATTTGTCTGGCCGGCTTGCCGTTGCTGAATAGTCTTTCGGGTAAGAATCTCGGTTTCAGCCTGGAAGCACTTCCCGCGCTGATTCCCGCTTTGCTGATCTTCGGTCTGTTTGTCGGCATTTTTGCAGGAAGCTATCCTGCTTTTTTCCTTTCGTCATTCAAGCCTATTGCCGTTCTCAAGGGCGGCAACGCAGCGGTTAAACTTAATTCATCCGGTAGAAATGTTGGCCTGAGAAGTGGATTGGTGGTTTTTCAATTCTTCGTTTCTATCACATTAATGGTCGGTGCGACGGTCGTATATCAGCAATTGAAATTTATTCAAAACAAAAAACTGGGTTATGAAAAAGACCAGGTCTTGGTTGTTCCGGCCTGGGCGCTGGGCAAAAATATGCCGGTTTTCAAGGACGAGCTGATGCGGGATTCGCGTGTAAGCAACGTCAGCTTGTCGGGCTTTGTGCCTGCCGGGCCTTCCGATAACAACAATTATATGATCACGCCGGAAGACAATCCCTCGCAACTTCTCAAAACGCTCCGTTACGAAGTGGACTACGATTACCTGGCCACATTGGGCATGGAAATGGCACAGGGACGCAATTTTTCAAAAGCTTATGGCTTGGATTCAACCGCCGTTATCCTGAACGAAACAGCTGCAAAAGCGCTGGGATGGCAGCATAATGCAATCGGGAAAACGCTTTCGCGGCGGAATAATGACGGCAAAGGCAGCGCTTACCACGTGATAGGCATTGTAAAAGACTTCCATTTCAAATCATTGCACGAGAAAATTTCACCGCTCGTGATGACATTGAGCCAGGACCGCGGATGGATGATCATTAAGACAAAAAACAAAGAGGTTTCTGGCCTGCTTGCCAAAATGAAAAACCAGTGGGAAAGCTTTAAACCTGATATGCCTTTCACCTATTCATTCCTGGATGAAAGATTTAATGAGACCTACAAAACCGAACAGAAAACGGGTAAGATATTAGCGATTTTTGCAGGATTAACCATACTGGTCGCTTGCATGGGACTGTTCGGGCTGGCGATTTTTACGGCGGAGCAACGGACCAAAGAGATTGGCGTTCGCAAAGTGCTGGGCGCGTCGGTAGCGGGCATTGTTGCGCTGCTGTCGAAGGATTTTCTCCAACTCGTTGTGGTGGCAATCGTGATTGCACTGCCCACTTCCTGGTGGCTGATGAGCCGCTGGCTGGAAGATTTTGAATATAAAATCGACGTTTCATGGTGGGCCTTAGCACTGGTAAGCCTGGTTTCGGTGGCGGTTGCACTGCTTACAGTGTCGTTTCAATCGGTTAGGGCAGCATTAATGAACCCGGTAAAATCGCTTCGGTCGGAATAAACTTCATTGGGTGCAAGACGACATTGAGACTGATCATAATGAGACCGGGAAACCGGTCTTGTTTGTTTATAATACATTAGTAAAGAGATGGATACGGATTTTTCAAATTTATTTTTATAAATTCCTGTAACCTTTTCCCGCACGCCAGGTTTCCACATCAGGATCACCACAAAAGACGAACCGTTTGAATACGCTGACAGATAATTCACTCATGCTGAGGGTTAAGGCCGGGGATCTGGACAAGATGGGCCTGCTTTTTGAACGGTACAACCGCCCTTTGTTTGCGTTTTTCTATCATATGACGCATAAAAGGGACATGAGCGAAGATCTCGTGCAGAATGTGTTTTACCGGATGCTCAAATACAAGCATACGTTTACGGGTGAAGGTGAATTCAGGACATGGATGTATCATCTGGCCAGGAATATCCTGAATGACTCCGCCAGGCAAAACCGCTCCAAAGATCATTATGATGTGAATGAAATGGCTGATAAGATCGGTGGAGGCACATTGGCAGATGAAGGATTTGAGAAAAGAGAAAATGCCGATTTCCTGCATAAAGCAATGGCCGGATTGAGTGACGATTACCGCGAAGTGCTCGTATTAAGCCGGTTCCAGGAAATGAAATACGATGAGATTGCCAAGGTTCTGAACATTAACGAAGGGACGGTGAAGGTGCGGGTGCACAGAGCTCTGGGGGAATTGAAAAAAAAGTTTTTTACTAATGAAAGACTATAAGGACATGCGTTGCGAACATGCAAAAGATAAATTGGAAGATTGGCTTCACAACGATCTGGACAAGGCGGACAGACTAAATATGGAGCGGCACCTTGCCGAATGTGTGCATTGCCAGGAGGAATTCGCGTCTGACAAGCAGCTTTGGGAAAGTCTGGGTAAGATGAAAGTCCCGGAGCCAAGCGAGGAAATGCGAGTGAACTTTTACGCCATGCTCGATAATTTCAAAGCCACGGAGGAAACCAGCACGCCGTTTTCTTGGCAAACATTTATCCAAAAACTCAGGGATTTTGCACTTCCGCAATGGTCAGTTCAGGTCGCATTCAGCTTGCTGCTGGTGGGTTTAGGCTGGGTGATCGGCCATAAGACAAGCAAAAATAATGTGTCTGCGAGCGCACATCAGGAACAAATTGAAACGCTCGCAACGCAGGTGGAACAGATGAAAAGCACCATGATGCTGGCGCTGATCGACAACCCTTCGGCAACAGAAAGGCTACGTGCAGTGAGCTATACAAGCGACATTACCCACGCCGACGAGAAGGTGATCGACGCACTTTTTTCAACATTGAACAACGATGCAAATGTGAATGTGCGCCTGGTGGCACTGGAAGCGCTTACGCAATTTGCCACGAATGCGGTGGTGCGGGAAGGCCTGGTGAAATCGCTGGCTGTGCAGGATTCACCAATGGTTCAGGTTGCGCTGGCCGATGTGATGGTAAAATTGCAGGAAAAAGGCTCTGTGAAAGAACTGCGTAAGCTGCTAAACAGAGAGGGGCTCAATGACCTTGTGAAGAACAAGATTGAGCAGTCAATCAAGGACTTATCTTAAATTACAACCATAATCCAACAATTAGCTATGAAATTTTTTGCAATCCCCTTATTAGCGGGAGCGGTGCTTTGTTGTACCCAGTCGCCCGCACAAAAGCTTGAATTCAAGGAGCGCGTGAGTAAAGAGTTTACCCTATCTCAGAATGCATCGGCCAATGTGCTGGCCATTTACAACATTAATGGCTCCATAAAGGTGGAGGGCTATAACGGAAGTAAGGTTTTGATTGAAGTGGACAAGAAAATTACGGGCAAAACCAACGCCATCGTAGATGAGGGAAAGCAGGAGTTTAAACTGAATTTCGATCAGAAAGCGGACAGCATTACGGCTTACATTTCCGAACCATTTGACTCGCGCCCCAACCACGGCAGGCGTAACAATGACGGCCCCAGGATCGAGTACGATTTTGAGCTGGATTTCACTGTAAAAGTCCCCTATGCCATGAACCTGCATGTGTCGACGGTAAACGGTGGCGACATAGATGTGAAGGATGTTACGGGCCGATTAGGCGTCAGCAATGTCAATGGCGCCATTACGCTGGTGAATGCAAAAGGTGCGGCTATCGCGCGGACCATTAACGGGAATGTTGTCGCCAACTATGTTTCACTTCCTCCGGGCGAATCGGATTTCAAGACATTGAATGGTGATATCAAGATCAGCTATCCGTCGGATTTTTCGGCCGACTGCCAGTTCAAAAGCTTTAACGGGGAATTTTATACAGACTTTCCAAACACCGAATCACTGCCGGTGAAAGTGGTAAAAAATGAAGAAAACAAAACCAATAAAACGGTCTACAAACTCAGCACGGAAACCAGGATCCGCATTGGTAAAGGCGGCCCGACCTATAAGTTTGAAACATTCAACGGGAATATTTATATTAAAAAACAATCATAACAAAAATGAAAACCAACCCATTATTGACCCTCTCGATTGCCGCTTTGCTAGCCTGTTTCACGAGTCCTTCCCAGGCTCAGACGGGAACGAAAGAACAACTCGTGGTGCCGCTTACTGACCCTGCGAAACCCGGATCTTTACAAGTCAATCTGATAAACGGGACCATTAAAGTGACGGGTTATTCGGGCAACCAGGTTATCATTGACGCGGTCGTTAAGAGCTCGGAAAAGCCGGACAAACCCAAAGACGAAGCAGCCGGTGGCATGAAGCGGATCACCCGAAACGGAGGCCTTGAACTGACCGCAACCGAAGAGCATAATGTTGTCAAATTGACGACCAGAATGGTGAACACAACGATGCTTCTGGAGATCAAAGTGCCCCAGAAATTTGGCCTCAAAGTTGGTACTGTAAACAACGGAGACATCGTCATTGAGAACGTGTCCGGCGAGATGGAAATCCAGAATGTGAACGGCGATATCACGCTTACGAACATTGCCGGATCGGCCGTTGCGAACACCATCAACGGAACATTGAAAGCTAACTTTAAGACCATCGACAACACCTCGCCCATGGCATTCTCGACATTGAACGGCAACGTGGATGTGACCATTCCGGCGACTGCAAAATTCGATGTAAAACTGAAATCAGACCGGGGCGAAATATTCAGCGACTTCGATGTGGACGTGGACAAAAGCGCTCCGCAGCCCACGCGCTCGGGCAAGGACGGAATGTATAAGGTTTCGATCGATGACTGGGTGAAAGGCAAGATCAATGGCGGCGGAAGCGAAATTATGATGAAGAATATGAATGGCAATATTTACGTGCGAAAAGCGAAGTAAAACCGCCTTTAAAAGCCCTAATAAGCAGAAACCCGCCGATGCTGAAAAGCAATGCGGCGGGTTTTCTTTTTGATGTACGAATATGCATGCATTATGGCCTGCGTCTATTCAATTGTGCCGCCCATTTCTACGAGCATTTTTGAAAGGTCGTCCAGTTTTTTTGTTCTTAGTGTTGAAAGAATCTGTTCTGACAAAAGCTCCGATGTGGCAGTTGCGTCGGTAAGGATCCGCTTACCAGCGTTTGCCAGCTTCACATACGACACCCGCGCGTCGCGGCTGTTGGCTTCGCGTTTCACCATTCCCAGCTTCTCCAGGGGCGACAGCATCCGGGTAATTCCTGAGGCTGTCAGGCCGATTTTTTCAGCGAGATCAACGCGGCGCATCTTCTCTTCGGGCGCTTCTCCGAGGTGAAACAAGATCAGAAATTCATTGAGACTAATGCCATGACTGCTCAGTTTTGCATCGAATCGCTTGGTAATCAAGGCCTGCACTGTGGTGAGGTTCAGGAACAATTTTAATGATGGCGTAATGGTTGACATATGATTGAGTTATATTTGTTTTATTGTTGATATAACGTTGATCGTTCAAGTATTATGCAAATATATAGCAAGTTTAACACATTGTCAAACAATGCTTTGCATTATTATGAATGAAAAAGTGGGTTTTTGATGCCTCTGAGCGGGATTTCGGAAATGTTTCACGTGGATCGTTAAGCAATGGCATAACCTGCCCTGTTACGCACTGGATTTCAATGCGTAATAAGGTAGTTTATGAAGCGCTTAGGCGTGAATTTTTACCCCGAATGTGCGCGCAGCAACTGGCGGTAACTGTTCAGAATGGCGGACTTGGAAATGAACCCTACAAACTCCCCGGACACTTTCACGACGGGTAAGTTCCAGGCACCCGTTTCATCGAACTTTTTGACAACACTTACAATGCTGTCGAAGTCGCTGATGACTACGGACGGGACTTTCATGAGGTTTGATATCGTGAGCATATCATACAGCTCCGGATTGAAAAGCAGCGGCCGGATGTCGTCCAGAGAAATTGTACCAACCAGGTTCTTATCCTCGTCCACGACCGAGATCATATTGCGCCTTCCTACCCGCACCAGCTCAGCCAGCTCCTCGCGTGTTGCGTACTGGCTTACCGTCTGAATGTCCTTATCGATGAGGTCCAGGATGTGCAGCAGCGAGAGTAAATTCCGGTCGTGTTCGCGGGTGAAAATCTTGCCTTGCTCTGCGAGTTTTCTGAGGTCGGGCGAGATCGGCGAAAACCATTTCGCCATTAAATATGAGATGACCGAAACGATCATTAACGGGATAAAAAGATCGTAACCGGAGGTGGATTCGGCGATCAGAAATATCGCGGTTAAGGGCGCATAAAGTACGCCGCTCATGACACCCGCCATGCCTACGATCACAAGATTATTGATGGGCACATCGGTGGCGCCGACCTGCACGCAGATGAGCGCAAACACGTAGCCGAGCGACCCGCCCGCAAAAAGAGACGGCGCAAAATTCCCACCGTTCCCGCCACTGAAAATGGTGATCGAGGCGGAGAATGCTTTGAGCAAACAGATCAGCGCAACGAAGACCACAACGACCCATTCGCGGTAACCGATGAAGCGGAACAAACTGTTCTCAATTACCGACTGCATCTGCCCATTGGTGATGGCTTTAATAGTGTCATAACCTTCGCCAAAGAGCGGCGGATAGAGCACGCACAAGACCGACAGGATCGCGCCTCCGAGCATGGCTTTTCTGATCCGCGTGAGTTTCAGCCCGTGAAAAAACTCGTCAATGTATTTGGCTATTAAAACGAAATACCGGGCGTAAAGTCCGCACAGAACGCCGAGAATTAGATAGAACGGAATGTTGTGATAATCGAATGGGTTGCGCGTCTTGAATTGGAATAAAACATTTTCCTGCAGCAAGATCTTTGAGATAAGACTTCCGCAAACTGCCGCAACGACCAAGGGGATAAAATCAGAAAAAACGACGCCTACCAGCAGGATCTCAAAGGCGAACATCATCCCTGCGATAGGCGCGTTAAACGCCGAGGCAATACCGGCCGTTGCGCCTGCTGCAAGCAGCAATGTCCGCTCGCGATAATCCAGCTTGTATGTCTGAGCGAAATTAGACCCGATTGCAGCCCCTGTAACTGCGATAGGGCTCTCCAAACCAGCCGACCCTCCCAACCCTACGGTGATCGCACTTTGAACGATCTGTGAGTACATTTTGACCGACGAGACCACACTTGAATTCTGCGCGATCTCGTACAGGATTACGGGGATGCCTTTTTTGTCCTGCCCTTTGAATATAAAAATCACAACCAGCGTCGTGATGACGATGCCGAGAAAGGGAAACAAAATATAAAAGAAAACCTGCTGCTCGAAGTAGACCTTGTAGGTAATTACATAGTGAATGTAATGTACAAGCGATTTGAGGATCACGCCCGCAAGGCCGCACGTGATGCCGACCAGGATACCCGACAGGATCAAAAACTGAGATCTTGTGAGCACACTTCTCAACCAAAAAAGCACGATTTCGTAACTGCGCGCTTTATTGAGGCTGTATCTGATGAAGTTTCTTCTGAACTTTAAATAACCGAATGCTCTCTTAATGTTGCTCTTGTTCACAATTTACCGTTTTGGTCCGCCGGAATGCCGGGACGCCGGCGGACTTCATTTTCAATGCTAGTTAGCACGGGCAAGCTGAACTTCAAGCTTGATGTCCACATTACGGTCGTTGCCGTTATAACGCGAGTTATAGCCGCCCGATCCGATGCCTACACCCATTCCGCCTCCCATTCCGATTCCTCCCCCTAAACCTATGCCAATGCGTGGGCTGAATCCGGATTGTGACGATTGTCCGTCCACTTTAATGTTAACACCAAGCATTGCGGTTTCTCTGGCGTTCACGCCCATGAGGCTGAACGGGATTGCAATCTGTTCTGTAAGCTCTCCATTCTGGTCCATCAGGATCTTGGACTTAATGCTGCCGTCCTGTGCCACCAGATTGATGAAATGCTGGCCTTGCTTGTCTTTCCAAACGGCTTCTTTATTATACGAATCCAGAAGCAGGTCGAGTCCTAGGCTGTTGGGGAGATCAGTATCCACGCGTTTCAGCGCTTTCCTGTCTTCTTTCATTACAACCGGAAACAGCAGTGAGTATTGGTCTTTTTTCTGTCCGTCGGGGCTGAAAGAGATTTTCAGGCCGCTGGAAAGGATGTTTTGAATGGTGGTCGGATCCTTCGTTTTCAGGGTCAGATAAACGTAATGTTCATCATTAATGATTCCGTATCTGAGCCTTGATTTCTGATCCTGCTGATCTGGTTTGACTTCATCCACGTACGAGAAAGGCGCGTTCCATTTCGACTCATATGTCATGGTTTTTGAGGAACTACATCCAGCGAGGGCAGCCAGCAGCAATAGACACCAACTGTTTTTTATGATTTTCATTTTAACTAAGCGTAACGATTATGAATAATTAATAAACGAAATCCTTCAACCAATCATTACTGCAAACTGAAATAAATCGTCGCGATGAAATCGTCGCGATGAATAAGACTTTCCACATTTGGGAAATATGTTTCCGGCTGATCTTCCGCTAACGCTATTCCTCTCCCAGCAAGGCGGCAATCTTCCGGTGCAATTTTTCCGGCTCAAATGGCTTGGATAATGTATCGTTCATACCCGATGCCAGGGCCTGCTGAATTTCCTCAGGCAACACCGTGGCCGAAAGCGATAAAATAGGCGTTTGAATCATCAGCTGCTTCCGGGCAAAGCTTGCAGCCTGAAAGCCATCCATTTCGGGCATTCTTGTATCCATAATGATCAGGTCATATTTCTTTTCCCTTAATGCATCAATGGCTTCCCTCCCATTCAAAACCATGGTCGCATCCAATAACCAGGTTTTCAGGTATTTTTTCAAAAGCAGTGCGTTGATCGGATTATCCTCGGCTACCAGGACTGTCTTCCCCGTAAATGGCGGCAAATCCTGGAATGCTACCGAAGGTTTTGGCTCAACGCTTTTTTCATTGGCATCCGGCAGGATTAAGGTGAAGAAGAACTGGCTTCCCTTATTGGATTTGCTGTTTACTTCCAGCTCGCTGCCCATCAGCCGCACGAGCTTTTGAGAAATTGTCAGCCCAAGGCCCGTTCCTCCGTATTGATGAGACGTGTTTTCAGAAGCTTGTCCGTACTCCGAGAAAATATTGGCAAGGTGCTCCTCAGACATGCCTATGCCGGTATCGTCGACGCTGAATTTGATCTTGTGGCCAAACTGCGTTTCTGAGATCAGATCCACACGGCAAACGACTCCGCCTTCCTGTGTGAACTTTAATGCATTGCCCACGAGGTTAAGCAAAATCTGGTTCAGGCGCATTCCGTCGGCCATGACGCATTCCGGAAGATTTTGGTCGATAGCCAGGCTGAGGTTCAGCTTTTTCTCATCTGCTTTAAAGCGCATCAGGTCAATAATCCCTTTTCCCAGCACACGGAGGTCAGTGGACGTCGGGATAATAGAGAATTTCCCTTCGTCAATTTTGGATATATCCAGAATGTCATTGAGAATGTTGAGCAGGGATCCGGACGACTGGCGCAGCATATCGATCAGGTCGCGCTGCGATGCGTCGAGGGGTGTTGCGCTGAGCAGATTCCCGAGCCCGATGATACCGTTAAGCGGTGTACGTATTTCGTGGCTCATGTTGGCAAGAAACGATTCCTTCGCCTTCCGGGCTTTTTCGGCAAGACTTTGTGCGTCGATTAATGCTCTTTCATGCTCTTTCCTTTTTTCTACATCATGCAGGTTTACAAACAGGAGCCTGTTTTTATACATAATGCGCAATTCGAGCCAGACTGGTTGTCTTAACCGCCCGAAGAACCGGTCTTCCACAACGATGGTTTCCCCACCCACGTAGCTCTTCCTGACCAAAACTTCACGTAACGAAGCATTCCCCGGTTCTACCAGCAGATCCAGGATTGTGGTTCCTACCAGGTGACTGGGAGATATTCCAAGAATTTTTTCAACTGATGGGTTAATGGAAATAATGTTGCCCGTTTCCGGTTCAACGGTTGCAATAATGTCGGGGGAATTGAGAATGATTGTTGCGTAATTTTCAAGTAATTTGTTCTTGTCACGGATCTCTTTCTGGCTCCTGGCCAGCCTGATCAGCGAGTCGACCTTTGCATTGGTTATATACGGGTCCAGCGGTTTGTACAGATAATCGATCGCTCCGGTTTTGAGCCCGCGCACCGCATAGGTTGTTTCTTTCGAAATGGCGGTCACAAAAACGATCAGAATTTCTTTAGTCTTCGGATTGGAAAGCAAGGTTTCTGCAAATTCAAAACCATCCATACCAGGCATCTGGACGTCGACAAGTGCCACCGCAATCTCATTTTCCCATACTATGCGCAATGCTTCGTTGGCAGAAGTTGTGGAGTAAATCTCGATATCATCCCTGCTTAGAATCGCTTTCAACGAAATGAGGTTTTCTTCACGGTCGTCGAGCAGCAGAATTTTTGTGTTTTCCATCTTAATTTATTCTATGAAAGTAGATCGCTGATCGTTTCGTAAAACCCATTCTCCTCTAACAGCTTGTGTTTTTGATATTTTAATAATGCTTCTTCCGGCATGCGCGGAAATTCCGCAAACGCCGGACTTTGCACATAGGTCGGACAGCCCTTTTCGGCCAGGAGTTTCAATCCCTCGGCTCCATCCTGGCTTGACCCTGAAAACAGCATAGCGGCTTTCAGGGGAATGCCTGACATTGCCGCAGACATAAATGTCGCGTCAATGGACGGTCGTGAGAAAAAGTCCGGCTCTGTGTGATCGTAGTAGAACCGATGATCCTCTCCGACCAGAAGATGATAATCCGGCAATGCAAAGTAAATCGTGTTCGAGGTAATCGGATCAAGATGATGCGGTTCGCTCATGTGAACATCGGTTTTTGTTTTAAATAAATCAGGCAACACCGATGAACTGTATCTTCCCCTATGCAATACGAAAATAACGGCAAACGAGATCGGTACCTTTAAAAGTTTAATAATGTCTTCCAGGATCACAAAGCTTCCCGACGAGCCGCCCATTAGTACAAGACTCAGCGATTCATCTTTCGCGCTGTTCATTTGATTTTCTGATAAATGTTCAGTGCACTGTCAATTATTTTGAAATGGGCTTCAAGCCCCGAATAACGCAATGTTTCTCTTTTTCCCAAACAAAGAAACCCTAACATGCTCAAACTATCGTAAAGAAGCTTGAAAACCTGCTGCCTCAGTTCGAGCGTAAAATAGATCATTACATTGCGACAGCTTATAAATTGAAACTCATTGAAAACCCCGTCACCGGTAAGGTCATGCAATGAAAAAACAATATTTTTCCGCAATTCCGGGGATATAACGGCTTTATTGTAAGCAACATGATAATAATCCGACAATGAGCCATTCCCCCCCGCCAGGAGATAATTTTCGGAAAATGATCTTGCGTTTCCCAAAGTAAAAACCCCTTCCCTGGCCGAAGTAAGCACCTTGTTGCTCAGATCAGTTGCATAGATCAGCGAACGGCTCATGAGTTGGGCCTCTTTTAGCAGGATTGCCATTGAAAACGCCTCTTCGCCCGATGCACATCCGGCCACCCAGAACCGCAATGACGGGTAAGATTCCAGGTAACCAAATACTTCCGTCCTTACCCGTTTGAAATATTCGGGATCGCGGAACATTTCAGAATAATTGACCGTCAGTTCCTGGATCAGGTCGTATACAATGCTTCCGCCGGGCTCGATGTGCTGTATGAGCTCGTCCAGGTCCATGCCATATTTAGCCAGGTAACGGCCCGCTCTTCTCAGCAGCGATGGTCGCGCATAACCGGAAAAGTCGAAACCGGAAATCTCTCGGATGCGGACGATCAATTCTTCGAGCTGTGAATATTCTAAAACAACCATATATCAGGCTGAATGCAGCCACACTTTAATTAATGCCAGCAACTTATCCACGTCCACAGGTTTGGAAATATAGTCATTGGCACCTGCCGCAAGACATTGTTCCCTATCACCCTGCATCGCCTTGGCCGTTACCGCAATGATGGGCAGGTTAGCCCATCTGGGCACTTCCCTGATTTTTCTCGTCGCCTCTATCCCATCCATTTCCGGCATCATTACATCCATCAGAACGAGATCAATTTCGGGTGTATCTTCCAGTTTTTCAATGGCTTCCCGGCCGTTCGTAGCGATTTCGATCTTGAAACCCGACTCTTCGAGCACCGCGCTCAAAGCGAATATGTTGCGCATATCGTCGTCAGCGACCAGTATTTTTTTACCTACAAAAACATTCTCGGAATGGACTACCGGATTGCTGAATGCATCCCGTTTCTCAGGTCCTTTGAATGTTTTGGGCTGAATGTTTTTCAGGAATAATTTTACTTCATCCAACAACCGCTCATTCGACTTCTTGGTTTTCATCACGACCGGATGCGCGTATTTCATTACACGTGTTAGGTCCGCCTGGTCCAGATCCTCCGCTGTGTTAATCACAACAGGCACTGCGCTCCAAACTGAATGCTTCTTGATCTCGTCCAGCAAATCGAGGCCATTCATGTCCGAAAGCCGGATATCCAGAATGATGCCGTCGACCGTTTTTGTATTAAGTATCTCTAATGCTTCGGCTGCTGAAAATGCATATAGCACAAAAATGTTGTTCGCAGTCAGGAAATCTCCCAGATACTTGCTCTGATACTGATCGTCTTCAACGAGCAGGATCTTTTGCTTTTCGGTCTTGCCGGATTCCAGTTTCAGCAAAGTAAATATATGCTCCGCCGATTGCTCGTCCACGGGCTTTTGCATAAATCCGATTGCTCCTTCCTTGACCATATCCATGTCCAGATAGGAACCCGAAGAAACCGTGTGAACAGGAATGAGACTTGTTTTTGGGTCTGCTTTCAGTTCTTTCAAAACTTCATCCCCGGACATATCGGGCAAATGCATATCCAGAATGATGGCCGTGGGCCGGAAACTCTGCACCAGCTCCATGGCTTTCCTGCCCGTGTCGGCTACTACTACTTCAAATCCGCTATCCCGTGCTTTGGACGACATATCCGCCGCAAAAATCTCATCATCTTCAACCAATAGCAACCGGTATTCTTTGCCGTTGTCATCCTCCGGCACTTTTGCCACCGGCTTCTGGATTTCAACCATTTCAAGAGGCATCGCTGCGGCTTCCGAAGTCGGCTCCTGATCTTGTACGGGAATTTTTAATGTAAATGTTGATCCTACTCCTGCTTCACTTCTTAGAGAAATGGAGCCTTTGAATAAATTAGCGAGCTCACGGCTGATAGAAAGTCCCAGTCCCGTTCCGCCATATTTCCGACTGGTAGAGCCGTCGGCCTGCTGGAAAGCTTCGAAAATGGACTGCTGTTTTTCAGGCGCGATCCCGATGCCTGTGTCCGAAACTTCGAAAAACAAATGTGACGCTTCTTGTCTGATATTCAACGAAACCATGCCCGGCGCCGAGGTGAATTTCACAGCATTGGAAACAAGGTTCCGAATGATCTGCAGCAATCTGACCTGATCCAAAAACAGTGTGTCAGGGCAAGATTCCGATTTTTCAATTTTCAGTTCCAGTCCTTTGTTCTCCGCTATTTTCTGAAATGTGTTTCTGACCTCGGATAACAAAAGTTCGGTGCTTACATGCTCGTGCATCAGCTCTATCTTACCCGATTCTACTTTTGCAAGATCGAGAATGTCATTGATCAATGTCAGCAGATCATTGCCAGAATTAAAAATTACAGAAGCATATCGCTGTTCTTCTTCGTTGAGCCTCGCTCCTTTGTTTTCGCCCAGGATTCTGGAAAGGATGAGAATACTGTTCAATGGGGTCCTGAGCTCATGGCTCATATTGGCCAGAAATTCGCTTTTGAACCTGCCGCTTTTTTCGAGTTCGTCGGCTTTGATCTGTATCTGATCACGCGCTTCCTCAATGGTGCTTTTTTGCTCTTCCAGCATAAAAGCTTTTTCTTCCAGCTCAGTATTAATTTGTTTCAACTCTTCCTGCTGCACCCGCAACTCTTCTTCCGAAACCTGCAAAAGCTGCGTCTGGCGCATGAGTTCCTCGTTCGTAACCCGCAGTTCTTCCTGCTGGCTTTCGAGCTCTTCCGCTTGCAGCTGGGTTTTTTCAAGCAGCTCATTGGTGGTCTCACGCGCATGTGCAGCCACGATGGCAACGGCAACATTGTCCGAAACCATTTCCAACAATTTGGAAACCTTATCGCCGGGATCATTGAGATAACCCACTTCTATAACCGCCGTCACCGCACCTTCAAATGAAACAGTTTTGATATAAACCATGGCAGGGTTGGTACTTCCCGTCGTGCTCGCAATTTTAAAATATGCAGCCGGGACTTCCACTTGCCTCAGTTCTACCTGGTCAGATGCCATTTGCCCCAGCATACCCTGACCAAATTTGATTTCATCCGGAACTGACCCAGCGTTTTCAATTCCATAAGTGCTGGCGAGCTGTAAAAGATTTCCCGAGCGGTTGACCAGATACATGGTCCCTACCGGCGAGCCGGTGACCTCTACAAGCTTATTTAAAAATTTGCGCGCCAGTTCGCGATGTGTAGGCTCTCCGCGAATGGCCTCTGCAAGTTTAACTGCATTGTTTAATATCCAATTTTTTTCCTGATCCTCAAGCGACAACTTTTCGAGCTGCTTATTAGCATTAATCGTTTCATTTTCGGAAGCGATCTGTGCATTATAGGTTCTTCTGATAAAATAGTATAGCAGGAAAACGACGCATAGGAACACGAGCGTTCCAAAAACAATGTATTGTGTTGCCTCGGATGAGCTGCCGGCAGCAAGTTGCTCACGCTCTGCAAGCAAGCCTTCTTCCTGGTTTTCAATGCGTTTAAAAACAAAATCGATCTGTGAAGAAAGGACTTTCCCTTTTAAGACGATCGCTTTAATGGTGTCGGGCTTGACGTTTCCGGCTTTGAGCAGCTCATATTGCTGATCCATCAGGTCCAGCCGCACTTGCATGATCGGCATGAGTGAATCCAACCGGCTGATTTGTATTCTATTATCCCTTACCAATTTCCGCATGGCATCCAATTGCTGCCATACATTGTCGGCGGCCTGCCGGTAATTGTTTTCGAACTGTACATTATTGGTAAGCGCGTATCCCCGGACATTGGATTCCGCAGTAAGCAGCTTGTTACGGACATTCGTTGAAATGGCCATTACTTCCCGGGTATGGTTCACCCAGCCGGTATTTTCCTGCTGCATCTTTATCGCATTGTAAGACGTAAGCCCTACTACAACAACTAAAACAATAGAGAAGATTATACCAATTAAAATCTGTTGTTGGAAAGATAGGCGCATAAACGACAAATAGCGGAATGGACTGGCTGAGCAATTTCCGCTAAATATCAGGAAAAAAACGGAAACCCCTCTTGATATGAAGCGTTTCCCCTAACTATTTTATAGAATTTCAGCGGATATTAAATATAAACTACTTCTACTTCGAACTGTCCTATTCGCTCGATTTTGCGGTAACCCATTCAACCAGTTCATTTTCCAGCGTGATCAGCACACCGCGAGACTTCTTGCCCACGCCATCGTATGTTTTGATCAGCTTCCGCAAATGCCTGCGCGGCTCGTCGGCATTGCTCCCCCCGACGAACGACATGAAAATGAACTCGCCGCTCGTTTGCTCTACAACCCGGTCAATGTGCAGTAACTTGCCTCCTGGTATTAGTAACTCTCTGTTTGTCTGCACCTTACCCGTATCCTGATAGAGATCTGACAGTTCGGGATCGCTCAATAAATCCCTGGTTTGTGCCTCAATCGCTGCTGATTCTGCCTTGGTAAAAATCCCCTCGCCTACCAGCCGGTCCAAGGCAAGTGGCAGGTCGGAAATGGTTTTGAGGCGGGTTAAGAGGTAACGTATTTTTTGTAAACGGTCATGTTTGGGTTCGAATGTTTCCACATCGAAGATCCTGTCTGCCATTCTTCTGAGGCGCAAGGATTCCGTACGGTCATTACTAAGAATGTGATTCAGTACAAATGGCTGTGCATCAGACTTTCTATGCGCGTGCATGGGTTCGCTATGGCCATTAGCGATGACGTATCTGGACTCACTTTCATTCCAGGCAGGCTCAACACCCTCCTGCGCCAGATAACTTTGCAGCCAGTTGCTAACCTGCTGCCCCAATTCCCACTTTCTTTCGCGTTTGGCCAGGATATACAATCGCTGCACGGGACGCGTGAAAGCGACATATAACAAATTCAGATTTTCGACCAATGTGCGTGTACGCTCATCTGTATACTGCGTGGCAACGACGGTGTTTTCAAGGTCTTTCACGACTGAGACCATTGAGCTCCTTAGCTTTTTTTCGGGCTGATTGGCCAATGCAAGTTCATCATAATCGACATCATCCAGATCGAGCCATAGGCGGTCGAGCTTGGCATTAGGCGTCACTTTCCAATGTGCATAGGGCACGATCACCACAGGATACTCCAAACCTTTCGATTTATGAATGGTGGTAATGCGGATGGCATTGGTTTCGTCTGGGATTGTAATAGAAAGCTTATGCCTTGCCGACTCCCAATAAGTAAGGAAATCGCCGAGGTGATTGCTTTTTCTGTTTCCAAAATCCATTACCACATCCAGGAAACGGAACAGATATTCGTTCTCGAAATGGCTTGCAAACAATCCGAAACGCTGCATCAGCTGCTCACTCAATTCGAACACGGACAATTGCCGCATTCTGAATGAACTCAGGTTAATGTTCCATTTTTTAAAATATTCCAGAAATGTATCCAAACCACTCTCTTCGCACAAAATGCGTATCTGCTCGTATTCACTCGCTGCCGGATTCTCTCTTCTGACGACCTGATGAAATAAATAAGCTGCCTCGTAACGCGCCAACCGGTGGTCGGAGCTTAGCAGCACTTTCATAAAGGAAATGATAAAATGCACCGATCTGGAATAGCCTAAGGAAAGCGCATCGTCCGATATCAAGGGTAATCCTGCTTCTTTAAGTGTGCTGGCCAGGGCAGTTGCTTCCCTTTTTTTTCTGCACAAAATAGCCATGTCACGCCAATCGTAACCTTGCATTTTCAACTCATTTACCAGTTCCAAAGAACGCCTGACAATGCTGTCGGTGGCTCCGATCTCTTCCGTCTCGTCGTTTTCCTCATGCAATTCGAGAAACTCAATTTCAACATGGCCGCCATTCGGCACATTATCTGGAATTTCCTGCTGGAAATTCTGATCATAGACATCCTGGATAAGCACATTCTCCGCGCCGACCGTTTCGGCAACGAAGGCAAAGAAGTTGTTATTGAAATCCGTAATCTCCCGACGGCTGCGCCGGTTGACTTTCAAATGATTTACATCCAGATAATTATCCAGGCTGAGTAACCGCTCGGCATTATACGAACTGTTCCCCAACACATTCGCCAGCGCCATCACCTGGCTGGTGGCGAGATGTAAAATAAGGTCCATATCACCGCCCCGGAACCTGTAAATTGATTGCTTGGCATCTCCTACGATCAGATTGAAAAAACCGCCTGATAATGCATTCTCAATCAGCGGAAGCAAATTGGCGAATTGCAGCTTGGATGTGTCCTGAAACTCATCGACCAAAATATGGTTATAGCGCTCTCCTAACCGCTCGAAAATAAATGGGACAGGCTCCCTGGCAACGATTTCGACGATCTTTCGATTGAAGTCTGAAATGTGAACCTGGTTATTTTGTTTCAAAAGCGCATCAAATTCCTTCCTGATCTCACCCAGCAGCGACAGGTTATAAATGTGCCTGTCAAGCTGTCCGTAAAGCGTAATTTTCTGTGTTTCGGAAGTCCGGATGTTCTCGATCTGGTGAAAATAATTTTCCAGGTCTGTCCTTACCTTCTCAATTTCGTCTTTAATTAAGACTGGGGCCTTGGCGCCATACCAAACCCCTTCTCCGATGGTTTTGTAAACATAGGAATTTGGTTCTGCCCAAATTTTCTTCCCTTCGGCCCTGTCCCGGAAGTAACCATAAATGCCTCTCCCGCTCTGGTGAAAATCTTTTTCAGTAAGAAAAGTGGATTGTATCAATTCAAATGCATGCTTCGAAAGTTTCGCCAAATGCGCCTCACGCTCGCGAACGAATGCGCGCATCTGGTTGCGTATGGCGATCCAATCCTGCATTTTAAGATCCTCCACCCGCTTCATCTGCATGTAACTTTGCTCACTCAGCAAAGTGCCGGCAGTGCCGCGGATTTGCATGGGTAGTGTGCCCCAGCTTTTCCCTTCCTCGGCATTTTCGCGATAATATCTTTCAACGATCTCTGTGAGCACCTCTTCGCCATCCTGCCCAATACGTGCGAGCAAGCGGTCTACGGCGTCGTCCAGCAAATCACTGTCGAGTTGTGTTTCGAAGATAAATGGGATCCCAAGTTCATCGGTAAAACTGCTGATAAGCCGTTGTGTAAACTTATCGATCGTCATGACCGAAAAATCGGAATAGCGATGCAGGATTTGTCTGAAAACGAGTTGCGCGCGGCCTGCGATTAACTGGCACGCACCTTGTAAAAGTTCTTGATCTTGAAGCGTATCGGGATACATTTCCGTTACCACATCACGGAGCATGGGATGTGGATCGGCATCCGAATTGAAGAAATCTGAAAAGATCCGCAGCATAAGCAGGATGCGGTCTTTCATTTCATTAGCTGCCGCATTCGTGAATGTGACAGCTAATATATGCCTGAAATAAGTATCTGAATTGGAGTGCAGGGCTAGCTTAAGATACTCCTTGGTAAGCGTATACGTCTTCCCTGACCCTGCCGATGAACTATAAACCTTAAACACCTTACAGGTTGAAGCGAATGCCTCCCGAAATGTTAGGGCTCAAATAAAATGGTCTTGGAAGCAGTTCAAGATATGTTCCCCCTTCCAGAAAAACAGAAATGCGGTTATCAGGAATGTAGTATTCAATTCCACCCAGCACCGATCCGCCTAGTGAAATGTCTTTTTCATAATTGCCATTCAAGCGTTTTGGATAAGATCTGCGGCTGTTGACCTGTCCACCCAATCCATAGTAAACATGCACAGCTTCGGAATTGAATAGCGGCGTATGCCATAAGTAATGCACTTGCAGGGAAACGCCGGCGTTTTTGTAAATTCCTTCGTCTCCTCTGTACTTACGGTCGTTGGACAAGATTCCGCCATAAGTCCCTATCGTTACGTCTAGTGCATGAATGTTGTTGAAATACTTACGGATATTGATCCCTGTTGGCTCGCCCAATTTAAAACCAACTGCCCAGTTGTCATATTGAGCATGTGCAAAACCAAAGCTGAGGATAAAGGCAAACGTTAAGGCTAATTTCTTCATAATGAGTTTTTATCGGGGATATTGAATTTTTGTGCTCTTCTAAAAAAGCGTGCTACACCGTCACGCTTTTTGATTGATATTTTTTCAAAGAGTCGATTAATGCTTCATTTTCTTCCTGCGTGCCAACTGTAATTCTCAAACAACCGTCACAAAGATGAACCCGGGATCTGTCCCTGACAATGATCTCTTCGCTGATCAGATAATCCATGATTGCCTTTGCTTCATCGAATTGCACCAGTAGAAAATTGGCATCAGTTGCATGCACTTTTATCACCAACGATAAATCCGTTAACATGTTACACAGAGAAGTCCTTTCTTTGAGAATTTCTGCGATCATTTTATCTTTTTTATCAATTCCTTCCAAACCTTCCAATAGCGCTTTCTGGGCTGGCAGGCTGATATTATAAGGCGGTTTGATCTTGTTCAAAATGCGGATCAGCTCCGGGCTGGCGAAGCACATTCCCACGCGGATCCCGGCTAATCCCCATGCCTTAGAGAATGTCTGGAGCACCACCAGATTCGGGTATTGATCCAGGTGTTGTATCCATGAAGGCGTGTCTGTAAAATCAATGTAAGCTTCGTCCACGACCACCAGCCCGTCGAAACTTTCGAGGATAGCCGTGATGGCATCGGCCTGCATAACGTTGCCGGTTGGATTGTTCGGTGAGCAGATCCAGATAATCTTGGTTTTCGGCGTCACTGCATTAAGCACTGCTTCCACATCAATCTGATAATCTGTCGTTAATGACACTTTATCAATGATGACGTCGTGTATGGAAGCACTTACTTCATACATTCCATAAGTAGGCGGCAAGATAATAACGTGGTCCTGACCGGGTGTGCAGGTCGCTCTCGTAAGCAGATCGATCGGCTCGTCGCTTCCATTTCCCAGGAAAATACGGTCGATATCAATGTTCTTGATTGGCGCAAGCTTATGTTTGATTTCTGACTGGTAAGGATCGGGATAACGGTTGTAATTTTCTTCCGTCACCGAGCCGTAAGGGTTTTCATTCGCATCCAGGAAAATACCTGAATGTCCTGTGTATTCATCCCTTGCCGACGAATAGGGCGCTAGTGAAAGTATATGCGGACGAAGAATTTTAGTAAGGTCAAATGTATTTTTCATGCGGTCCGTTTTATATCGCTCGGATGCGGTTATTTACTTTTTTGAAAAAAAGAATAGTCGTTTGTCAAATTCAAATGGCTCAATATGAATCACTTTCACTTCACTGGCAGCAGGATGCGACGGATTGATTAAATAATTATACTCCGAATTCACCACCACCGACGGAACTCTCAATAGCAACGACTTGCTGTCTTCCAACCAATCGTCACCCACCGACTTGCTCCATTGCGGATCCTGTTTCCAGTCTTCTATAGTGTATGCAGCGAGCGATTTAATGTCATCAGGCACAAAAAGCACCGCAACAACATAGTCCGGAGGCGGCGTGGACCGGCTGGCATGAACCAGCACTTCCAGCATAGCAAGCGACCTGTGCGAGGACGCATAGAGCATTGGTCTGCCGGGCGAGTTCCACCTTCCACCATGGTGAAAAGCGCCAATCCCAGTCAAATCGTCTTTATAAATAGTGCGTGTAATCCTAAATAGCTCCATTAAGCAAAAATACCGTGTTCGATTCGTCCCAACTCTGTTTTAATCAGTTCTATGCCTGCGTGTGTACGCAGAAAACTGATGGGTTTCTCCTGCCCCAAAGCAGGAATTTCATTGTTGAGCCAATCCAGAAAATATTCTTTACCTAGCACCCGAACTCCTATTGAAAAGAGATCTGCAAGCGAAATGAGATGATCTGAAACAACATTGCTAAGCAGATCCACATCATTGTAACGTTGCAGGTTGCGGGATGTTACAGGCAATAATGCAATGATATCTTTCACATCCATGCCTACTGAATCCGCCAGATGCTGAATGGATGCTTTCGGCACGCCATTTGCTGCAAGGTAAGCAAGATCGAAATCATTCTTTACAGCATGCTTCAGAATGCCATAACCTCCGAGCCGTTCATTAACCATGTATGCTGTCATCGCTCTTTTGATTGAGTTGAAAAATGTCCCCAAATTTAAGACATTTTTCCAGCATTAAAAATTCCTTCCTACAAAAGACTTGTCAGCCTGATGCTAACTGCTTTCTTATGTGCATCCAGTGACTCGGCTGCTGCCATGGCTTCCACAACGGGGCCAATTTGCTGGATTCCTTCCTTAGTAATGTTCTGAATGGTAATCTTTTTCACAAAACTATCAACCGAGACGCCGCTATATGCACGTGCGTAGCCATTGGTGGGTAATGTGTGATTGGTGCCTGAGGCGTAATCACCGCATGATTCCGGTGTATAATTGCCCAGGAATATTGAGCCCGCATTGACTATTTGTTCTGAAACCGCTTCTGCATTCTCAACACTTAATATTAAATGTTCGGCTGCATATTGGTTTAGCAGATCAATGGCATCCTCCTCGTTGTCGAGCAGAATGGCTTTGCTGTTGGCAATGGATTGAGCAGCCAGATCGCGTCTGGGCAGCTTGTCCATTTGTGAGGATAATGTGAGATTGACAGCTGATAGGAGCTTTTTGCTGGTCGAAACAAGCAACACCTGGCTGTCCGGACCGTGCTCGGCCTGGGATAAAAGATCAGCGGCTACAAATGCAGAAATGGCGCTATCATCCGCATAAACGGCAACTTCCGATGGTCCGGCAGGCATGTCAATGGCGATGCCTTCCTTGCTGACCAGCATTTTGGCCGTGGTAACATACTGATTACCAGGCCCAAAAATTTTGTAAACCTTTGGAACAGATTCCGTTCCATAAGCCATTGCCGCAATCGCCTGCGCCCCTCCTATCCGAAATGCTTTGGTAACGCCCACTAACTGCGCTGCATATAAAATAGCCGGATGATCCGAAGGCGTGCATAACACAACTTCCTTACAACCCGCAATTTTGGCAGGGATTCCAAGCATTAATACAGTGCTGAACAATGGCGCGGAACCGCCGGGAATGTATATTCCAACTTTCTCAATCCCAACACTTTTACGCCAGCAAGTAACGCCGGGCATGGTTTCAATCTTTTCGGCGGGTTGGAGCTGGGCTTCGTGAAATTTGTAAATGTTCTGATAAGCCTGTCCGATGGCTTCCTTCAAGGTCTCATCCAACTTGTCAGCAGCGCCACTTAATTCTGCTTCTGTGAAAGCAATGTTATCCAGCACTGTTTTATCGAATTTCAGCGCCAGTTCCTTAATGCCTTCGTCACCTTCTTTCCTTACCTTATCGAGGATCGGATTTACTTTTGCTTCGATATCCTGTGCTTCCTGAACGGGGCGGGCCAGCAATGCGGGCCATTGGTCTCTTTCAGGAAATGGAATAATATTCATACAATTATAAGATCATTTTTTCAATTGGAATAACCAGAATCCCCTCTGCACCAGCCTGTCTGATTTTCTCGATATTTTCCCAAAACTCATTTTCATTGATCACCGAATGCAAAGAACACCAGCCTTCTGTGGCCAGCGGCAGGATCGTTGGGGCACGCATGCCGGGCAAGAACTTGGTAATGCTCTCCACAGCGCTGGTGGGGCAGTTGAGCAAAATATATTTGTTATTCTTCGCAACCTGAACAGACTTGATACGGAAAAGCAATTGATCCAAAAGATCCTTTTGCACCTCCGAAAGATGCTTGCTTGCAATCATGACCGCCTCGGAGCGGAAAATCGTTTCCACCTCTTTCAAGCCGTTGCTCAAAAGTGTGCTGCCGGAACTTACAATATCACAAACAGCGTCTGCCAAACCAATGCTAGGCGCAATTTCAACCGATCCGCTAATTTCGTGGATCTGGGCTTTCACATTATTCGAACTCAGATATTTCTCCAACAAACGCGGATAAGTCGTAGCAATGCTCTTTCCTTCCAGGTCAGATACGTTGTTGTAATCGTGCTCGCGGAGAACGCCGATTGACAATCTGCATTTCGAGAAACCCAGCTTGTGAACCGTATCCACGTCCCGATTTGACTCCTCAGAAACATTCTCACCTACGATGCCCAAATGCGCCACGCCGTCCTCAACATATCCAGGAATATCATCGTCCCGCAGGAAAAGGATTTGAGCAGGAAAATTTGTAGCGTCGGTTTTCAACTTTCCGGCACCATTATCAAACCTGATCCCACACTCTTTGATCAATTTTAAAGAGTCTTCACTCAACCTTCCGGATTTTTGTATTGCAATTCTTAATATGTTGTCATTCATCGTGTTGTGGGCTTCCGCTAAGCAACGGTTTGGTCTGTAAGTTAAGTTTAGTTATTGTTTTCGGCGAGTGACGCAATGATGTCGTCGCTATTCAGCTTCTGCTGCTCACCTGTTTTCATATTTTTCAAAGTCAGCTGACCCGTTTCCATTTCATCCGACCCTATCAAAATAACGAACGGAATGTTCTTCCTGTCGGCATAATCCAGCTGCTTTTTAAGTTTTACCGAATCCGGGTAAATTTCAGCATTAATGCCCGCTGCCCTCAGCTTTGGCAAGATAGACAACCCGAAACGGAATGCTGGCTGGTCAAAGTTTGAAATCATAACCTTAGTTGCCGTCTTTTGGTTTTCAGGAAAGAGATTGAGTTCTTCCATGACATCATAAATCCGGTCGACGCCGAGCGAAATGCCCACGCCGGAAATGCCTGGAACGCCAAAAGTGCCCGTCAAATTATCATAACGACCACCGCCGGAAATGCTGCCAATTTGAACATTGTTCGCTTTCACTTCGAAAATAGCTCCTGTATAATAGGAAAGGCCGCGCGCCAATGTTACATCAAATTGGATCTTCGGGTTTTCCAGCCCGAGGTTTTTTATGAGATCCCAAACTTCTTCCAACTCCTGCACGCCCTTCATTGCAATTTCCGAACTCCCCAGCCAGTTTTTCAAAGCCGTAAAAGGTTCGTCACCATCGGAAAGACTAAAAACTGGGTCAAGTTGCGTAACACTGTCGCTGGAAAAGCCACGTTCAACGAGCTCTTCAACGACTTTATCCTTTCCTATTTTATCCAATTTATCAATCGCAACGCAAAGCGGGCCTTCCATCCCATGGGCACCGATCATGTCCGCAATGCCCGTGAGGATTTTCCGGTTATTGATCTTCACGGTAAAATCATTGATCCCTAATGCAGGTAAGATCTCGTGCAGAAGCAAAACGATCTCCGCTTCGCAAAGCAGCGAATCGGTTCCCACAACATCTGCATCGCACTGGTAAAATTCACGGTAACGGCCTTTTTGCGGACGGTCTGCACGCCAGACAGGCTGGATCTGATATCTTTTAAAAGGCATTACCAATGTTCCCCTGTTCATCACCACATAACGGGCGAAGGGAACCGTAAGGTCGTAACGCAGTCCTTTTTCAGAAATTTTCGAAGTTAATGGTTTGGAACCTTCCTGCCAGTCGGCATCGGTGAGCTTTCCGCTAAAATCTCCGGAGTTCAGTATTTTGAACAAAAGCTGATCGCCTTCATCGCCATATTTGCCCATAAGAACCGAGAGGTTTTCGAAGGCTGGTGTTTCCAAAGGCAAAAATCCATATCGTTGGAAAGAGCGGCGGATGGTGTCAAAAATAAAAGTACGTTTTGCCATTTGTTCGGGACCGAAGTCTCGGGTTCCGCGGGCAAGGGATGGTTTACTCATTGAATTCATTCGGTAAATTTACTGCGCACCGGAACCTGAAAGCGATGAACCGGCAAGTGAAGTTTGCCGGCTATCGAACGTCAATTGGTGTCAGTATTTGTAATTAATTTGGCTTGTAGGCCAATTTAACCGTAAAGTTAGGGCAGGTTAGGCAATATTTGTGACTATTGTCTGCATTATTTACATGAAAATGATTAATTTTGCGGCTCTTTCACAAAACAATATTTTACAATGGGAGTTACGGAATTAAAACGTAAGAGTCGCAGAAACAAAGCAGTGGCTAATAACCGCACAGCGAAAATCAAAGATCTTTTACGCAAGCCAGAAGTACGCAACGTTGATGTTGAAGCAATAAAGGCTCAGTTTGAAGCTAATAAAAAATAATTTAGCATCTACGAAAAGGAATTCAACTAGTCCCTGTCAATCTGTTTTGGTAGGGCTTTTTGCTTTTTTACCGGGTTTATGCTTGCTGGCAGACTTAATGTTGATTTTCCGAACAAGCTGACGCATGCTGCGCCGGGTTTCCCTGCGGACATCCAGTAGTATCCGGAACCGGAGGGCTTCGCCAAACATGATGAGGCCACCATTGATCAGCGCAAGACTATACAATCCCAATACAACCCAAACCTGCGTAGGAACTCCTGTCCGGCGCTGGTGTGCTGCCTCGCTCAGGACGGTCAGGCCAAAACTGAAAATCAACAAGCCGAACGGAGCCAATATCATCCATTTCGTACGCGTTGACATTCGTTTAATTAGCCTTTTGCCAGGTGGTTTCGGATCGATTGATGGAATCATTTATTACTTTTTTCCTTATTATGATCCTAAAATTATTAATTTTTAGTTAATTGATTTAATGAAATCCATCATTAGTTTAGTATTAAGGTATATTCCCCGGCCGTATCTGCAACTGGTCGGACATTGGGTTGCCCGTTTTCTCAGCATTTTTTACATTGGTAATCAGGTTGAATGTCCTGTTTGCGAAAGCCGTTACCGGAAATTCCTGCCTTACGGCCGTAACACTTCCAGCCGTGAGAACGCACTTTGCCCGAGTTGCCTTTCCTTAGAGCGACACAGGCTAATGGGTCTATATCTTAAAAGAAAGACCAATTTCTTTACCGCCAACCTCAAAGTCCTGCACGTAGCACCAGAATATTGCTTCATAGATCGCTTCGAGCAGATGAAAAACCTGGATTATATTACAGCTGACATTGAGTCACCACTGGCGAAGGTGAAGATGGACATTCATTCAATTCCGTTCCCGGAAAATACATTTGATGTTGCCTTCTGCAATCACGTAATGGAGCACGTGGACGATTATATTCTGGCCATGAGCGAGCTGCATCGTGTTCTAAAACCTGGCGGCTGGGCACTGATCCAATCGCCACAGGACATGAAGTACGAAGTGACTTATGAAGATGCCACGATTACAGATCCCAAGGAAAGGGAAAAGTACTTTTTACAAAATGACCATTTGCGGCTATTTGGACGAAATTATGGTCGCGAGTTGGAGAAAGGTGGTTTTACTGTTAAGGAGGACCGATTTGTGATGGATGAGCTGACAAAAGCGGAGGTTGCAAGATATGCATTGCCTGGTGAGGAGATCGTTTATTTTTGCCAGAAGGCGTTGTGATGTCGTCGTATCAACACGGCGGACGGAGTAGCGAGTAACGCGGCCGCAAGGTGGCTGACAGGCCGACGATGTTCTAGCAGGGTCACGGACCGGCGGACGGCGAGCCAGCAGGCGGCGGGCAGCGGGCCAGCAAGGGCGGACTGAGGGCCAGCACGGTGGCGAGCCGACGAGGACGGACGAAGGACCAGCACGGTAGCGAGCCGGCGAGGCACAGACGAAGGACCAGCACGGTAGCGAGCCGGCGAGGCACGGACGAAGGACCAGCACGGTAGCGAGCCGGCGAGGCACGGACGAAGGACCAGCACGGTAGCGAGCCGGCGAGGCACGGACGAAGGACCAGCACGGTAGCGAGCCGGCGGCATCCTGGGGTTGAAACCCCAGGTTATAATATCTGAATGATTATGATATAATCACCATCCCAGAGCCCCTAAATAATATCGTCAGATATGATAGATACTATAGCCCGGGGTTTCAACCCCGGGATCCCGGTAATTTGGAAGCCAATGTTATGATGGATATTCGATGGTCGCGCCGGTTTCCCGGTGCGATTTTTTTTCGAAAAGCCGTTTCCATCCCTCTTCCAGAAAGCCGATTCCGTAGCCGAAAAGCTGGACAAAAGCGGCTCCTATGCCCAGAAATGCAACCTCAGCGCTGCCTGTTTTTCTGAATGCATCTATAAAAAGAAGGGCAATGTATGTGGCTAATCCAATCAGCCCGAGATAGAAGAATGGCTTGAAGATCAGGAACCAAAGGGGAATGCTGCAAACTGCCAAGGTAAAAAGCAGCGGGAATGTGTGCACGAGTTTCAGTTCATCCGGGTAAAACCGGGCAATGTTGATCCTGGCTCTTCCAAAAAATTTTAGTTGTCTGAAAAACGGGATGAACTGCGTGCGGCGCTTGTGATAAATGAATGCATCCGGGATCAATGCAGAGCGGAATCCGAGCCGTAGAGCAGCAATGCTGAACAGAATGTCCTCTCCCATCCGGCTTGTTAAAAAGCCTCCTGTTTTTTCCCAAACCTGCCTGGAAAGGCCCATATTGAAACTTCTAGGGTGGAAAGTCCCACCCATGTTATTCTTCCTTCCCCTGATCCCTCCCGTCGTGAAAACGGAGGTCATGGAATAGCTGATCGCTTTTTGTATAGGCGTAAAAGAAGGATGATCTGTGTCGGGACCACCGTACAGATCGACGTAGTCCGTGTTTAGCTTTTGCTCGACAACAGCCAGATAGTCAGGTTCAACCAGCGCATCTGAATCCAGCAGAATAAAATAGTCCCCCGAAGCACGCTCGAAACCGTGGTTTCTGGCAAAGCCCTGCCCCCCGTTTTCTTTGAAGAAGTATTTAATGTTCAGTTTATCTTCAAAAGATTTTACAACCGCATCCGCCATGATTTTTGAGCCATCTTCCACAATGATCACCTCAAAATGCTTAATAGTCTGGTGCACAAGACATTCCAGCAATTCCTGCAACTCGTCTGGACGGTTGTAGACAGGGATAATGATGGAGTATTGGCGCATTAAATAATTTTGAATGAATGAATGAGTGAATGAGCAGTCGCGGATGCGATGAATGAATGGTCGCCGATTTTTATAGATCTAGAATCTCTTTTAGTGATTCCTCATTAGCCGTTATGATTTTGTCTAAATGCTTGTCTTCCAATGCAGTGGATAGGAACATGCTTTCGAATTGGGATGGGCCCATGTAGATGCCCCGGTCTAGCATAGCGTGGAAATATCTGCCAAATAATGGAAGGTCTGACGACTTTGCAGATGGAAAGTCTGTCACGGGCTGATCGGTGAAGAAGAGCGTATACATGGAGCCGATGTGGTTCAATGTATAGTTTAAACCCAACTTCTGCATGGATGCCTTGAAACCAGTTGATAACTTCTCTCCCGATGCTTCCAGTTGCGTATAAACTTCCGGATGATCGTTCAGATAATTCAGCATGGTTAGCCCCGCTGCCATCGCAATCGGGTTGCCAGACAGCGTCCCTGCCTGATAAACCGGGCCAGCTGGCGACACCTTGTTCATAATGTCAGCCCTGCCTCCGTAAGCTCCTACGGGCATTCCTCCACCTATAATTTTTCCTAACGTTGTTAGATCGGGTGTAATTCCGAATCTTTCCTGTGCTCCGCCCTTTGCCAAACGGAAGCCTGTCATTACTTCGTCCAGGATCAGGACGATTCCTTCCTCATCACATATTGTACGCAAACCCTGCAAAAAACCTTCGGCAGGAAGGACGCAGCCCATGTTACCAACCACAGGTTCAAGGATCAATGCTGCAATTGCATTCTTGTTGGCATTTACGAGCGTTTGAACTGCTTCAAGATCATTAAATGGTGCTGTTAATGTGTCATTTGCCACACCTTTTGTAACGCCCGGGCTATCCGGTGTGCCGAAAGTGACGGCACCGCTGCCCGCAGCTATTAAAAAGCTGTCGCCGTGGCCATGATAGCAGCCTTCAAATTTGATAATCTTATCTCTTCCTGTAAAACCTCTGGCCACCCGGATCGCAGACATTGTAGCCTCGGTGCCCGAATTTACCATTCTTACCTTTTCGATCGAAGGCACCATACTTACGATAAGCTCAGCCATTTCCACCTCCCGGCGCGTTGGCGCACCGAAAGAGAATGAATGCTGAATGGCATCGTAAACTGCCTTTTGTATCAATTCGTTAGCATGTCCCAGGATCATTGGGCCCCAGGAATTGATTAATTCTATATACTCATTATCATCCTCGTCGTAAACATAAGGCCCCTTGGCTGACTTGATAAAAACGGGCGAACCGCCCACTGCGCGAAAAGCGCGGACGGGAGAATTTACGCCACCAGGAATGAAATGTTGTGCTTTTTCAAAAAGATGCTGACTCGTTGCAATGTTCATTGGATATGCTAATTTGGGTTACCTGTCTACTGGCGTCCATTTGGAGCCGTTATGTTTCAAAACAGGTGTAATCTGGTTCTCGTTTGCTTTTGTAAAATTAAATCCTGACAAAAGATATTCATCACCTGCCGGCCGTGCGGATTGCAAGCCGTCCTGAAACCTATCTTTATGCTTGGCAAGCATACGCATAAAAAACAATAGCTGGTCGAATCCCTGATAAGAGTAAACGGATGGGAAAGTGTTCGTTTTGTTCCAGTAATTCTTTTGAAACTCACGAATGTTCTCCTTTTCACGGTCTACATAATCCGTATCAATCAGGTAAAGCCGGGATGCATAGCGGTTAAGTCTGGACTGCTGCGCGCTGAAACTTGTGGATGTGCTCAGGACCGGAGTTGTTGTCAGTTTACGTCGGTTCAACACCTCCATCAACATTGCGCCGGAAGATCCGTCGGTAGAGAAGAGGGCGATGTGAGATGGTTTTGTAGTTTCAAAGGTGGAAAGATTGTTTTCCAGCCACTCCCGGGATGTTTGGATTTTAAGCATTTCCAGCACTTTCCCTCCCTTACTCTTCCATTCATTGGCATATGAAAATGCCATTGCAGAGTCCTTTGACGTTCCACCGTAGTAGATCGCCGCGGACAATCCCATCGCCTGCGTTTTCATCCATTGCGCAGCTTTTTGCATTTGAAAAGCGATAGACGGATGCGCCAGGTAAATATTAGAGCCGGATTTCAAGAGGTTGCCATCGGTTGAAAGCGGATTAAGCATGATAGCCCTTCCATTAGCAACATAGCTGGAAGTGACCTCGAATGTGGCAGGATACAAGGGTCCGATCACCATATCAGATTGCTGAAAATTCTTATTCTCGACAATCGGCTCAACCGTTTTGGCATCAGCTCCCACGTCATATGCCCAGAGGTTTACGCTTATTCCCTCAGCGGCAAGCTGTTCTTTGGCCATTATAAGGCCCTGGTAATAGTCGTAAGCAAACTGGTTCGAACGGCGCCTGCCCGTGCTGAATTCATCCAAGCGAAACGGAAGGAGCACAGAAACATCATAGTAACCTTTTGTCCACTGCCCTTCGGATTTTGGAATGCTGCGCTTTGGCGCTTCTTCTGCTACGGCAACTTTTTCTTTTTTACTAAATTTAAACTGCTTTTGAAGCTGCTCCGCGATCTGGAAGTCAGTTTGTGTTGAGCTTGGGGAAGTCTCTATAAAGTGGACCAGGGTCAATGCAATGTCCCGATCATCCGCATATTGCTTCTGCAGTCCTTTCAGTTTAGCCAGATCGGTAATGGAGCCGAAATAATGTTGTTTTAAAGAAAATACATCCTTTGCCAAAGAGGAATCCTTGATTTTGGCCAAATGTGCCAGTCCTTCATCCGTTTTGCCCTCTTCCAGCGCAATGGCACCAAGCAGATATTGCGCATCGGCAATACGGTTCCACCCGGGATAGCGGCTTTGCAATTGCAGTAACATTTGCTTGCTCTCCCTGAAACGCTTCAATTGGTAAGCAGAAAGCGCATAATAGTAATGTGCGTAGGCTGAGAAGGTGGTTTTTGAATTGACACTTGTCAATGGCGAAAGTTTCTCCATTGCTGCGGCATAACGTCCTTGTTTATAATCTCCAAGCGCCGCTTTATATCTGCTTTCCGTTTGTGCAATACTCTGGGCAAATGCTGCATCGCTCAAACCGGCAAGTATGAAGATGACTACAATAATTGATTTCATCGTAACAGTGGGTGAAAATTGAGTAACGGCGGACAAATTACAAAATCCGGTCTAAGAGAAAAAAACGGGCAATATTTCCGGTTGGAAACATTGCCCTATACATTACGATATATTAAATCTTTTATTTCTTTTTCGAACGCTTTTCAAGCTCAGCCTGCTTCTTTTTGGCCTCTTCTGCGGCTTGAAGCGACTTTTCCAGATATTTCTGGAACTTCGTCTGCTTCTTCTCGCCATTCGCGTTTTTCTTTCTATTTTCTTCCAGAATGTTCCGGATCTTGTCTTCATTCACAAAACGCTTGATCAAAAGCTGCTGCGCGATCGTCACCACGTTTGATACAAAATAATAGAATGTCAAACCGGCAGGAAACGAGTTAAGAACAAACATGAACATCAACGGCATAATGTAGCCCAACACTTTCATGTTTACAGGGCCAGGCTGCGTTGGCGTGATCTGATTGTTATAATAAGCATAACCAATGCTGGATGCCGTCATCAACACGGTGAACAAGCTAATGTGGTTTCCTACACCGAAAGGAATGGTAAAGGGCAGCTTGATAAACGAATCATAAGTAGAAAGGTCGCTCGCCCACAGGAAGGGTTGCTGCCGCAGCTCAATCAGGTTGGGGAACAGGAAGAACAGCGAAAACAGGATTGGCATGGTCGCCAGCACGGGGATACAGCCGCTCAGCGGGCTTACGCCTACTTCCTGATAAAGCTTCATCTGATCTTGCTGCTGCTTTGCCATATCATCCGGGTTCTGGCTGCGGATCTGTTCCAGCTCGGGTGCCAGCAGGCGCATCTTGGCCATGCTGATATATGACTTGTAAGTCAGCGGTGTAAGGATCGTTTTTACAAAAATTACCAGCAGTATGATTAAAAGACCATAATTGCTAACAAATTTTTCCAAAAAGTTAAAAAGTGGAACGAGGAAAAACTTGTTGATAGGCTTTAAAAACGCATATCCGAGATAAACATTCTGGTCGAAATTCTCGGCTTTAACCTTATCGACAAGGTGATAATCGTTTGGTCCAAGGAAGAACTGATAATTGGCCTCCCCTTTCTGTATGGCGGACATCGGGATTCCGGCCGAAACATGCATTGTCTTTACGATGGTCGAATCCGCAGGGTTCACGTCAGCCCTTACAGCTACATTACCAAACGGATGCTTACCCGCGATCAGACCGGCAAGGAAGTATTTATGTTTGATTGTAAACCACTTAACAGGTTCGGCCGTTTTATCCTCTTCTGTTGCTGTCGGGCTCGTCGCAAGGCTTTGCAGATCATCGGTATAATAGTTGATCGTGACCACCTCACGGTTCTTGTGCATATCATTTTCCAATTGCAGCAGATCATTGTTCCAGTCCAGCTGAACCAGTTTGTCACTTGATCCGGTAGCATTTGATTTGATGCCGTAATCGATCACATAACCGCTTCCATGCACAACATACGTTTGTTCAACAAACTGATTGCCTTTCAACGGAGCGCGGTAAGTGACTATTACTGAGTCTTTTTCCCCTACTTTCTGATCTTGCGCCTCGGTAGTGAAGAACAGGTCCGTCAAGCGCACGTCACCTGTTGTGGTCGGGAAGTTGATCCGAAAACTGTTATGATTTTCCGCAATCAGGTAAAGCGGCTTCTGATCGTAGGTTTTGTATTTTTTCAACATTACCTCTTTCATGACCCCTCCTTTGTTAGAGAAAACGACACGCGTGTCGTTAGTCTCGATTACCAGGTCTTTCGGAGCGACTTGCGCTACCGCATTTGAATCAGTGGATTGAGCAGATAAGTTGGTTGAATCCGAAACTGTTGGTGATTGAACAGAGGGTTTTGTAGTAACTTGTTTTACTTGCTCCACAGGTGCAGGTTCCACAGGTTTTGGAACCAGTATCTGGTAGCCAATCAGCATTAGCATGATTAATACTAAGCCGATGATAAAATTTTTATCCATTATTTACTTGAAATGATTGAAATAGTAAACCCGCGAGGGGACGGCAAAGGTAATAAGTTTTTTGCTTATCGGCCTTTTTTGTGATCAGTGGATTGTGGTGTTAAGCGATTCAACAGATCTCTTTTGCAGCGAATAAGTAAGTGCAGCACTCACGAAGTTCACAAAAATCGGATGCGGGTTCATCACCGTGCTTTTCAGCTCAGGGTGGAATTGCACGCCAATGTAGAACGGATGCCCGGGCAGCTCAACCATTTCAACGAGGTTGTTGTCAGGATTAATTCCGGTTGCAACCAGTCCTTTTTCCTCGAAGTCTTTGAGATACTTGTTGTTGAACTCATAACGGTGGCGGTGGCGCTCGCTAATGTTCGTTTTGCCATAGATCCGGCTCGCCAGCGTGTCCTTCTTGATCTTGCATGGATAAGCTCCCAGACGCATGGTGCCGCCTTTGTTGGAAACGTCCTTCTGATCTTTCATCAGGTGGATAACCGGATGATCGGTGTTCGCGTCCATTTCAACAGAATGTGCTCCATCCCAGCCTATTACATTTCTTGCATATTCAATAACCGCCATTTGCATGCCTAAACAGATTCCGAAGAAAGGAATGTTGTTCTCACGCACATACTGGATCGCTGCGATTTTTCCTTCGATCCCTCTTTCACCAAAACCAGGCGCAACCAGAACACCATCCAGGCTTTCCAATTTTTCCACGGCATTTTCTGCTGTAAGGCTTTCCGAATGGATCCATTCAATGTTCACTTTGCACTCGTTAGCTGCTCCGGCGTGAATGAATGATTCAACGATGGATTTGTAAGCGTCATGCAATTCAACATATTTTCCTACCAGACCAATGCGGATGGAATCAACCGGATTTTTATAGCGGGACAAAAACGTCTTCCACGAATCCAGATCGACGTCTTTATCGTTGTAAATATCGAGCATATAGAGCGCGCGCTGATCCAGTCTTTCTTTCAGCATCAGCAAAGGAACGGCGTAAATCGTATCCGCGTCCATGGCCTCGATAACAGAATTCACCTGAACATTGCAGAAAAGCGCGATCTTTTTGCGGATATCGTAAGGAAGCGGATGTTCCGTGCGGCAAACAAGGATATCCGGCTGGATCCCCGCTTCTTGCAGCATTCTTACCGAGTGTTGTGTCGGTTTGGTTTTCAGCTCTCCGGCAGAATTCAAATAAGGGATCAGCGTCAGATGGATCACAAGCGTATTATGTTCTTCCATCTCAAACTTAACCTGACGAACTGCTTCCAGGAACGGAAGTGACTCAATGTCCCCTACGCAACCGCCGATTTCCGTAATAACGATATCGTAATCGCCGGTTTGCCCGAGCAGGAGCATATTCCTTTTCAGCTCGTCCGTAATGTGCGGAACAACCTGAACAGTTTTGCCCAGAAAATCCCCCCGGCGCTCGGCTGTAATGACATTGTGGTAGATGCGTCCCGTAGTAACATTGTTGGCCTGGGACGTGCGAACATTCAGGAAACGCTCGTAATGGCCCAGATCAAGATCCGTTTCGGCACCGTCGTCCGTTACATAGCACTCGCCGTGCTCGTAAGGATTCATGGTTCCCGGGTCAATATTAAGATATGGATCGAATTTTTGAATCGTAACAGAAAGCCCTCGGGCTTGCAGTAGTTTTGCTAATGAAGAGGCAATGATTCCTTTGCCAAGTGAAGATGTTACACCGCCCGTAACGAAAATGTACTTCGCGGTCTTTCGTGCTTTGGAAGCCATAAGACGTTGCTTTTTTTCTATGATTACGGGATACAAAGATACAGGAATATTAGAAGAATCTAAGCGGGGGCTTTTTAAATATTACCGTAAAATCATTAAACACTTGTTACTCTGGAAGGTTAGCAGGCGTAAATTTTTCTGCCCCCATTTTCTCCAAACAAGCTTTTGCACAGGTTTTAAGTGCGTTTGTGACTTCATAAAATGCATAAAATTTTGAATAAAAAAAACTACAAATTTTAATTCCTATTTTGCATCAATCCCAACCTAAATCATTTTAACCAATATGAGAAAAATTTTATTTCTGCCATTTCTGCTGATATGCCTAACGCCCGCATTTTCACAAAGCGCAAAGGACGCTGCCAAAACACCGCTCAAAATCATTGTGTTTGGCGCACATCCTGACGACTGCGACCTTGGCGCCGGAGGCGTCGCATCCATTTACTCCTCCATGGGACATAAGGTTAAATTCGTTTCCCTTACCAATGGCGACGCAGGCCACCAGGATATTGGCGGCGGAGAATTGGCCAAACGTCGGCTTAATGAAACAAAGGAAGTGGCGAAGCGACTAGGCATCGAATACGACGTGCTCGACAACCACGACGGCGAGCTTTTCCCCACATTAGAAAACCGGCTGGCAGTGATCCGCAAAATCCGTGAATGGAATGCAGATGTGGTGATCGCACCCAGAACAAACGACTATCACCCCGATCACCGCAATACTGGGGTGATTGTGTAGGATGCATCCTACCTGGTAATAGTGCCTAATATTCTTAGTAGTGTGCCTCCGCTGGTTAAAAACCCTGTTTTTCTTTACTTCCGGGATCGGTTTCAGCGTCCCAACCCTTCCGTCCGGACATTGCTATTGAAATCACCACAGCAATTACTAAAAAAGTCGATGGATTGGACGCGCATGTCTCCCAGTTCTACGAATGGTTACCCTGGACAAATCAGGATCTTGCTAATGTTCCGAAAGGTCTTGAAGAGCGAAAAAAGTGGCTATTGGCAGCTACGGAAAAACGTTCTTCTATCACCCCCGAGATTAAACTGACGGTTGAAAAATGGTACGGAAAAGAGCAATCTGAGAAGATAAAATTTGTGGAAGTTTTTGAGATAACTGAGTATGGAAAACAGCCGTCACCAGAAGAGATCAGGCGACTGTTTCCAATGCTTCCACAGGTAAATTAGGGTTAAACAGATTCAAATTACTTCGAGAATAGATATAGAAAAAGCCTCGTTCGGTCTGTCGTATTTATAACGATTATTCGAACGAGGCTTTTCGATTTAAGAGAGAATGTTAACTAAAATCAGGCATTTACTATGATAACCGGTCTTTGAAACTCTCGTATCCGAAAGACTTGATCAATCTAAAATCGCTACCAGTTGACACCATACCAATGGAAGGCAAGTTAACACCGTTAAATGTTGTCGTTTTAACCATGGTGTAGTGTATCATGTCTTCAAATATGATTTTAACTCCAGACGTTAATGGCTGATCAAACGAATAGTCACCAATGAAGTCGCCTGCGAGGCATGTCATACCGCCCATTCTGTAAGTTGGTTTTCCTGCGACTGCTTCCATGCTTGCACCTGCGATTGCAGGCTTATAAGGCATCTCTAATGTATCCGGCATATGCGCCGCAAATGACGTGTCTAGGATCGCGACATCGATGCCTTGACTGTCCATCACATCCAGTACAGTTGTAACCAGAACACCCGTCCGCCAGGCTATGGCTGAACCCGGTTCCAGTATCACATCCAGGTTATATTTAGCCCTTATATTACTAACTAATTTTTTTAGTTTTTCAATATCGTATCCTTCTCTTGTCATCAAATGACCGCCTCCCATATTCAACCACTTGGCCTGATGCAGCAAATCTCCGAAGCGTGATTCCAATGCTTCCAATGTCCGCTCCAATGTATCCGAACCGTTCTCACAAAGTGTATGGAAGTGAATGCCGTCTATCCCATCCGGCAAGGTGTCCGGCATTTTGTCCCGCGTAATGCCCAGGCGCGAGCCAGGCACGCATGGATTATACATATCCGTCGCGACTTCCGAATATTGTGGGTTTACGCGGATGCCGCAGGAAAGCTCACGATCTGGGTTCGCAGCTTTGAATGCTTCTACCCTATCTTTGAACCGGTCCCATTGGCTCAGGGAGTTAAATGTGATGTGGCTGCTGCGCTCCATGATCTCTGCAAACTCATTATCCAGATACGCCGGCATGTATGTATGCGCCTGGTAACCCATGAAATCATTGATCAGCTTCACCTCATTCAGCGAGCTTGCCGTTGCGCCGCTCAAATATTCTTTCACGATCGGAAATGCGCTGAACATAGAAAAACCTTTCAAGGCCAGGATGATCTTGCAACCGGCCGCCTGCTGCACCGAATCGATCAGGCTTAGGTTCTGGCGTAAGAGCGTTTCGTCCAGAACAAAACAAGGCGACGGGATTTCGTTGTAATCGATGGGCATTTTATATAAATGAATAATGAATGAATCAGCTAAAATGTAAGGTTTCTCTATTTTTGTACACAAAAGTATAAGTTTGAGTTTCAAAAGAGTCCCAATTTTATGTTACCAATTAAAACCACGGCATGGCGTTCCTCGTATTAGACATTGAAATGACGGGCCCCGAGCCGGGCTGGAATGAGATCATACAAATTGGAGCAGAGTTTTTTGACGACAACTGGCGGTCGCTGGGAACTTACCTTCAAAACGTCTATCCCGAAAACGAGGAGGCTTTTTCTGTCAAATCGGAAGAAGTGCATGGACTGTCAATGGCCGATCTGGAAGATGCACCTATGATTTACGATGTCTTGCCGGAGTTTGAAAAATGGCTTAAAAAGCTAAATGCCGGTAAACCAAACCTTACCAATGTTATCATTTGCGGCCAAAGTGTCATTAACGACATTAATTTCCTTCGCTATGCATACCGAAATGAGAAAATGAAGTGGGGATTCTCCAATAAGCTGATTGATCTTCACACGGTATCTTATTTGTTTTTTCAAATTTTAGAGAAGAATGGCAAAACGGTTCCCCGCTCGCTGAGTCTGGGTTCAGTGGCCACCTATTTTGGTTTTGAGCGGGAAGAAGAAACCCATAATGCATTGGAAGACGCCCGACTGACCGCTAAGTGCCTGAAAGAATTCTTCAAATTAATTGACAATCTCACACTCAAATGATCGATTACAATCCTAAGGAGTGGTTTCGCTACATATTTTATTTCCAAAAAGGAGATACGGTCCGCAAGCTCATGCCGCTGATTCTGACCATTGCGGTGTATTCAACAGCCATTGCCTATCTCTTATTGATTCATTTCAAATTAAAGGAAAACACGGATCTGAAAAACATTTCCCTGATGCACTCGCTATTAGGATTTGTCATTTCGATGCTGCTCGTATTCCGGACCAATACGGCTTATGACCGCTGGTGGGAAGGACGCAAACAGTGGGGCTCATTAATGAACATCAGCCGCAACCTTGCTCTGAAAATCAATGCATTACTTGGAAATGAACATGAATTGGAGCGGGCATTTTTTATGAAGATGATTCCTAATTATGCTTTTGCTCTGAAAAATCATCTGCAGGGCGGTTACAGGTCGGAGGAGTTTGAGGATTCAGAGTTGTATAAAAAAGTAACGCTTCGCGTGCACGATCATATTCCCAACCAGATTGCCGCTGCGATCTTTAGCAAAGTGATTGAACTGCAAAAAAGAGGGGTTTTGCTACCCGAGCATACGATTCTGCTAAATCACGAACTGGAAGCTTTTACTAACATTTGTGGAGCGTGTGAGCGGATCAAGAACACGCCTATCCCTCTCTCTTACAGCTCTTTTATCAAAAAATTCATTTTCATTTACTGCCTGACTCTCCCAATCGGCTACGTTTTTAGTCTGCACTTTTTGGTTGTTCCATTCGTAATGTTTGTGTTTTACATTCTTGCCAGTCTTGAAGTCATCGCCGAAGAGATCGAGGATCCATTTGGAGTAGACAGCAATGATCTGCCTATGGAGCGCATTTGCAATGGTATACAGACTTCCACACGTGCGTTGCTGCAATAATGTCAAGAATGCCACAATTATTAGGAAGAAATTAGAAAACCGTGAGAGTTTGATTAAAATTGATAATTTTTTCAAAAACTTTCTTCAATTGAATCTAATCCTGTTTTCATGATTTTGGAAAAATTTTTCAATAATCACCTTCATTTAAAAACCTAAGATTGTCATACTAACAATAATTTGGCAATTCAATCACCAAAAACTACCTCAAAATCCGCATTTCAAGCTTTTTGGCTGCATTTAAGCGCCTAGCAGGATGGCAAGAAATTTTTTATATTCATGGAAATCCCGTACAACGGGAGGTTTTGTTACTCGACTAAACGGATAATATCATGAATAAGTCATCTTTTTTAGTATCTATATTATTGCTTACAGGATTAGTTACGTTCGGTGCACAGGCACAGTCCATTGTTGATCCGGGAGTTTCTGTTCACAATTATAAACACCCAAATAAAGCTGCAAAAGCCAAAGCTAACCGCGGCAATGATGCTGTCGTTTATAATTTGAATACAGTTGAAAGTTACAGCAAGCAGCAGCGAAGCCGTTATGTGAGCAATACGCCCAAGTATGCGCCGCGCCCGGTGACGCTGGTAGTTACCAAGCGTTATACACCGGAAGGAGTCGATATTAACCCATTGATTTCACCGCGGAATTACAAAACGCCAACGAACATAACGACGAGCAACAACACGCAAGTGGCTGATTACTACAACAAACAGGATAGTACAGCTTATCCTACTGTTGACTAAGCGTTTATAACCCAAAAATAAAGCCGGTCCAAATGGACCGGCTTTATTTTTGGGTTATAAACTACTGACTTGCTTTTTCTCATTAAGGACTATTCGCAGCTTAAATCCAGCCAGGTCCGTTTTGACTTCCCGGCAGAGCCCATCTTTATAAGAATAGATTCCTTGTTTGCCATCGGGAAGTGTTACGCCATACTTCCCTTCCGAAAGCTTTTTGACGCTGCACATTTTCCCATATCGCTCAGAGTAAACTTCATTGATATTGATCGGCTCCTTATAGTAGAGGCCGGTTATCGTACTGCTAATCGGTATATTGAGTGATAGCTTTGGCTTATCCTCGCCGTCTTCACCCGAAAACAACACTTCGTAAGAACTCTTTGCTGCACTTTTTGTAAGTGTTTTTTCCTTCAAATCCCCATTCACATGATGCGCACAGGTTGCGGACACCAGCTTTCCTCCTGAATAATTCGCCTGGGTCGAATACTTACCCTTGTAGAACATCACCTTGAAATCCGATTCAATGCGATGCTGCTCCAAATTATCCTTGCCCTGGTCATCGAAGACCTTTAAAGATCCGATGGTGCGTCCTGCAACGATCACGTCGTATACATTTTGCGCCCGGACCATTGAAGCTGAAAGAAATAACATTCCGAAAACCAAATACCCTGAAACTCTCATTTTATGTCTTTTTGCTGTCGAAATAGTGCGTTGCTAATATAACTCTAAACTATTGTTCCTATTGCCTTCCATAAAGATAATCAGCGATATGACGGTCCTACACGCCGCCTGACAATTTTTCATAGGGTAATGTGGGGACTGAATGGAGCATTATTACCCAATCCCGGTAATCCATTAAAAACGGTCAAAATTTGCCGAATTTCAATGTGAGGTTATAGGTAATGTTGCTCAGATCGGAATCGGTAAGGCCGTTTCCTTTTGCACCAAACGCTTGCCGGTACGACACACCCGGGCTGAACCGCATCCATTTCAAGACATTGAATTCAACCTGTACACCCGGCTCCATGAGGAAGAAAAACTTAGGATCTTCGCCATCGTGATCGTCAAAATCGAAATCCCAGTCATCCACTTCCCGGCGATCGTATTGCATTGTAAATCCGGTCCCGGTTAACAAGTTGAAATTGAAATGCACCCATTTGGTCGAAGCAACTACATATTCCGTCATTAAGCCAGCTTGCCCGTATTGATAGGTCATTTTTCTCGCCGGGAACTGCTGGTCCTGCAAAGGAACGGGGATGTGATTGGTTGTGGCGGCAAAGCCCAAACCTAGCATGAAGCGGCGATTGATAAACCAGCCGCCGTAAATGCCGGGCATATTGGCATAGCTGCCATTGATTTTTGTAAACTTATTGGAGATCGCCGCATATCCGCCGGATCGCCGAATACCCGAGCTTTTGAAAATTGTTTCGTTTTCCTGCGCCAGGATGTCTGTGGCGGAAATACCGATTAAGCAGATGGCTAATAAGAGTATCTTTTTCATCATTTTCTGATTTTGTTTCTTCTCAGACAATCCAGAAAATCGACTCCCCTATTTAGTCATGAAATTTTTAAGAAATTATTTAGCAAGTGAAAAATCAAGCTGTTGTATCAATGCCGGGTTTTCGGGTGATAAGGTGAAGAAAACGCGCACATCGCCATTGGAACAATTTAAAAGAAAACTTCCTCTTAACTGGTTTTCAGCCTTGATTTCCGTTGATCCGGTCACATTTCCGGTTTGCGTGAGAATGGCGTCCAGCTCCTGCTTTCTATGATTTACAGATCTGTCAGGAAAGAAGTTCTCTGCAAATATCCCACTCTCCTGTGCGCCTTCCCAATGCGGCAATAGTTTTAGTAAGGCATCTTTTCTTTGTCTTAAAATAGCAGAAACTTCCACAGGAAGCGGTTTGAGACCTGCTAATGTAATAATCGTGTCGAGCACGGCGGTGTTAATGTTGGCCATGCCTGCGTAGGTGCGGTTGGCATGCGCAAGGATTCCAATGCCATATTCAGGCAGGATTTGCCACTGGCTCCCAAACCCCGGCAAGCCTCCTGTATGCCCGATTCCAGTCCGTCCTTCGCAATCGCGGCTCCAACGCAATCCATAACCATAAGCGGAAGCCATCGCACAGGGACGACCATTGGGATATTTATATTGTGCATTCAAATAGCTGAAATTCCACGGCATCTGCATTTCCCTCACGTCACTTCTCGAAACCGGGCCCATTTCCGGATCATTGCTTGGCGGCCAGGCCGACAAATGAAAAGTAACATATTTACTAAAATCATCGATAGAAGTGATCAAACCGCCCATGGCGCCATAAGTGCCGTCATGCTCCAATTCTTCCTCTTTCCATAATTCGTCCTCAAAGCGATATCCGTGTGCTAACAGGTTTGCAGGGGCCTTAGTATACTCCCAAATGGTGTTAGTCATCCCTAACTTCTTAAAAACAACCTCATTAATGTAGTCCTGATAAGGCTGCCCCGAAACATTGCTAATGATCTTGCCCAGCATAGCGAATCCCAGATTGCTATATTCGTAAGTCACGCCGGGGACATTTGAGAATGAAATTCCTTTTTTAATCAATTCAATAAGCTGCTCATCCTTTGTGTCCAGCTGCCTGTCGCCCCAGGGATTATCTTCCGGGAAGCCCGCCTGGTGGGTTAGCAAGTGCCTGATGGTGATAGCCGGGGCATCACTGGTCAGCGACGGCATATCTTTCAACTCGGGGATGTAGAGATAGGCGGGATCATCGAGTTTCAACTTTCCCTCCTTCCGAAGGGCCAGGATGCCCATCGCCGTGACGCTCTTGGACATGGAGGCAATCCGGAACAGAGAGCCAGGCGACGCTTTGGTCTCCGTGGCGATCTCTGAGAAACCGGTCGCGCCGGACATTACAAGCTCGCCGTCCGCCACTACGCCGAATGCCACAGCAGGAAAGTGGTTCTTTTCAGCATATTCATTGTACATCTTCTCGATCACAGGCAATGTGGCTTTGATCCTGGCGGCCCGGTCGCCGCTGTTTTCCTGGCCAAAAGCACTTATGAATAACAGAAAATTAAGGAGTGATGTGAAGGCAAATTTCATTAATCCAATGATTTTTATGATGGCTGAAAGGTCAATTTACAAAATGGATTACGCTATTTGAAAAAAGCTGAATCAGAAAATGCTATTTCTTACTTTTGTACAAAACATACTTTTTAATATTATTTAAAAAGTACAACAACGGTGAATCAAAATGTTTGATAATCCGTTATTTTTGCATCGGAGAGTGATTCACAATAAAAGCAATCTTTGTTTTTCACTATCTTAAAAATTTCGCATCTTAAAAAAATCATAACAAATAAATACGAATTGATAGTGCTGTACACATCTGTCATTAATTTTTCTCTCCTATGAATTATTCAATTTTCGCTCCCTCCGACTCCCGAAAGTATCTGCGCCTGGCCGTCGCTGCTTTCTTCTTCGTTCAGGGCCTCAGTTTTGCGGCCTGGGCGAGCCGGATCCCGGATATCAAGAACATGCTGCACCTGACCGAAGGCGGTTTGGGGACAGTTCTTTTGGCACTCCCCATCGGCTTAATGGCCAGCTTACCCATCTCAGGCTGGATGGTGACACATTACGGAAGTAAAAAAATGGTGCTGATCGGGGCCATTTTGTATGCGGTCACATTGTCTTTTATAGGTTTTGTAACCAGGACCGAGCAGCTTGTCATTGCGCTGTTCGCATTCGGGCTCTGGGGAAACCTGACCAACATTGCTGTAAATACACAAGCTGTTGCGGTGGAACAGGTCTACGGAAAATCCATCATGGCCTCATTTCACGGGCTTTGGAGTTTGGCTGGCTTTGTGAGCGCGATGATTGGCTCTTTCTTTATTTCGGTTAATATCCCTCCTCATATTCATTTTAGCGTGATCGCGCTGGCGGCATTCATCATTATTTTCACGGCTTACAAGCATACAATGCCGGATAGCGAGAAGAACGAAGGCGAAGCGCAACCCATGTTTGTAAAGCCGGACCGTGATTTGCTAATGCTAGGTTTGATCGGATTCTGTGCCATGGTTTGCGAAGGCGCAATGTTCGATTGGAGCGGTGTTTACTTCCAGGAAGCCGTTCACGTGCCTGCCTCATTGACAACACTTGGTTATGTAGCCTTTATGGGCACCATGACTGGCGGTCGCTTTGCAGGTGACTGGCTTGCTAACCGCATCGGACGCAAGAAAATGTTGCAGATAAGCGGCGCTTTGATGGGATCAGGACTTGCTATTGCTGTGTTTTTCCCATTCCTGGTTCCGGCAACATTCGGTTTCCTTTTAGTAGGATTTGGTGTTTCATCCGTTGTGCCATTGGTTTACAGCGCAGCAGGAAAATCAACCACTATGTCAGCCGGAATGGCGCTTGCTGCGGTTTCGTCGATCAGCTTTATTGGCTTCCTTATCGGACCTCCGTTGATCGGGATTGTCGCTCAGTTTGCCGATTTGAGAATGTCATTCGGAATTGTGGGCATACTCGCTTCATTAACAGCATTCCTGTCTTCAAAAGCCAAGCTGATCCAATAATTAAGGGTTATTGAGTAAAGCAAAAGGATAGTCGAGAGGCTATCCTTTTTGCTTTAAGATGTTTTTAAAATTTCCCCAGGCGGAATGCATATTTTGGCTGTTAGACGAGCCATTGAGTTTCACCCGAGGAACTGGCGGAGGTAATTTCTGCTCGTCAGGATTGCGCTTTGGACATCTGTAATGCTTCCTTCATAAGCCTTATCTTCTACTTCGATGACAACCGGACCCCGGTAACGCACGTCCGTTAAAGCCGCGAAGAAGGCGCGCCAGTTTACATCACCCAAGCCGGGTAATTTGGGGGAATGATATTCCAGCGGATTCGCCATAATGCCTACCCTATCCAGCTTGTCTTTGTAAATTTTTGCATCCTTTAAATGAATGTGGTGCAGGCGGTCTTTGTAGTCATAAATCGGCTTGGTCTCACTCATCATTTGCCAGATCATGTGAGAAGGATCATAGTTCAAACCAAAAACCGGGCTTGGTATGATCTCAAACATTCTGTCCCAAACTGCAGGGCTAATAGCCAGGTTTTTTCCACCCGGCCATTCATCGTCTGTAAAGAACATCGGGCAGTTCTCGATCCCTATCTTGACATTATTTTCCTCTGCAACCTTTACGATTGCCGGCCATACATCCGCAAATTTGGCCAGATTTTCTTTAATGCTCTTCGCCGGATTACGGCCAATGAATGTCGTAACGACAGGAATACCAAGCTTCGCTGCTCCACGGATCACCTGCTTAATGTGTTCAATATAATAACCGGAACGCTCCTCGTCCGGATCAAGCGGATTGGGATAGTAACCCAGCGCCGAAATGGTAATATTTGCTTCCTTTAATGTATGCCTGATCCCTGCAATCCGCTCGGGTGTGAGGTTGTTTACGTCAATGTGCGTGACGCCGGCGTATCTTCTGCTATCCGCATTATCTGACGGCCAGCACATCATTTCTACACAAGAAAAACCGTGATTACCCGCAAACTGAACCACGTGTTCGAAGCCAAAATCGCCCAGAATGGCGCTGTTAAAACCTAGTTTAAGCATAAGGATTTAGTTTTTGAGGCAAACTTCATTAAAAAACCGGCGGCATTCAAGAATCACCGTCAATTCTATCCAAATTTTACGAGGCTTCATCAATTCAGGGCACCATTGGTAATTATCGTACGGTACGAAATCCTTTTAATTTTAGTAATATTGATCTAACAAAATCAACACTTTAGACGCATATGGCAGATTCAGAACCGGGTATCGGAAAGAAGATACTCAGCTTTTTTATCAAGGAGGGTGAGGAACCGATCAGGCCAGCAGCAGCGCCAACAACGGCAGCTCAGGCAGCACCGGAAGCTCCCAAACCAGTCATCGCGAATACCGCCCCGAATGCTGCGGGCACGGGCAACATCGACAAGAAATTCACAGAACACTTCGTGAGCCTGCTCGAAAAAGCCAACCTTCCGGGACCTGATTATTTCGAATACAAACAGGCACTTCAGAGTATGGAAGGCCTGGGATTAGGAGAGGAAAAGCAGTTCCAGGCGGCCTGGGCAAGTTTCAAGGCGATGGGTGGTGTGAAGGAAACAACGGTTTTGAACACTTCTGCCAATCAATACCTGGGGATTTTGGATAAGGACCGGGCTTCGTTTTTGAAAGATGTCGAAAGGGCGATCAATGATCGCGTGGGCGCACTGCAGGATGAGGAAAAGCGGCTGGAAGATTCCAATAAGGCCATTGCCCAGCAGATTGCGGATCTGCAAAAAAAGATGGACGATAACAAGAACCGACTCGGACAGATCTCGGGAGAAGTGGCAGAACAAAGTGCGAAGATCAATGCAAACAAGGATAGTTTTGAAATCACCTATCTGAGTTTCGTAGATCAGATCAAGTCGGATTTAAATAAAATCAATCAATATCTTAAATAACCTAACATTTCGATCAACAATGGCTACACCAGATTTTACACAAATCGGAGGCTCGCAGGAAGACCCATCGAAGCGATCATACTGGAGCAAACCCGAAGGCATAACCTCACTCCTTTTTATCGGGGGAGCCGGGGCCATAACCCTTTATTTTTGGAATAAAATCGCAGCTTTCCTGATAGAAGTAACTAAAAACACACTCTATCTTGGCTTTTTAATGGCTGTACTCGCGCTGCTTATCTTTCTGTTCACCAGCAAAGATGTAAGGACGGCGGTTTTCTTCCTTTTCAAAACACTCATGCGCAACATTACCGGCCTGATTATCAAGCTGGATCCGATCGCGATCATGAAGATCTATATTGATGACCTGAAAGAGAAAAGGGAAAAAATGCAGGGTCAGATCAATACGCTCGCTGGCCAGCTCGTGAAATTGAACAAGAACATTAACGAGAATAATGAGCAGATCAAGCAGAAATTTGCGGAAGCAAACAAAGCAAGCACCATGCTCGACCGGCCGGGAATGAAGGAAACAGCATCTTTGGCAACCATTGAAGGAGCCGGTTTACAGGAGATGAATGAAAAGCTATTTCCTTTGCAGCGAAACATGAAAACCGTACTGGAATTTATGGAAAAAGTGAATAAAAGCGCTGACTACATTATTAAAGAAACAGAAATCAAGGTCAAACTTAAAGAAGCGGAATACCGAATTGTTAAAGAAAGCTCTAATGCATTGCGTACGGCGATCAGCATTTTCAAAGGAAATCCAGACAAAAAGTTCTATTTCGATGAGTCGATGGAATACATTCAGGACGATATGAGCCAGAAACTGGGAGAAATGAAGCGCGCGATGGACTTGTCACTGGACTTTATCAACGGCGTGGACGTTCAGAACGGGCTGCTTTCAGACAAAGGACAAGCCATGCTGGAAGCTTACAACTCCGGACAATTCAAACTTATCCAGCTCGATAATCCGCAGCCGGTGAACCGTTCGGCAGGAACTCCGAAAGATTCCAGCTACAAAGGGTTACTGGATTAAAATTCTTCCTTACTTCAATTTACATTATTCATTTTACACAAAATATCAATGAAAAGACTAACAGTTGCAGGCCGGTTGATCATTACCGCTATCATTATTGGGGCCATATTCTTAGGTTATAAATATCTCGGCGGCGAAAAAGCCCTGAACCAAATGGCCGAAGATCGTGCGCAAAGTCCGCAAACGGAAGCGAGTAACACCGACCCAGATATGCCTTCGGCCGAGACGCCTGCGGAAGATTCAGAAGCAACTTCCACAGAAGTTTCAGCATTCAGTTACACACCGCCAGAGCCAGTGGATGGCAAATTACGCGGTGTTGTTGAGCTGGGAGCAAGCGGTTTCAACTCATTCATCATTAAGGTTGACAAAGAAAAACGCTGGTCTCTTGAAAAATCAGAATTCGGAAATAGTCTTGTGACCGAAAATATGGCAACGGACGAAGACGTGAGAATTGGTCTGAAAAAATACATTGGCGGAATGCTGGATTATGGCGTGGCCAGCAAAGACATTCACTTCGTAGTGAGTTCAGGTGCTGCGAAAGCAGATGTTACTGTAAAAATAACGCGTGTTTTGAAATCGCTCGGATACGTGGTGAACCAGGTTACCGCCGAGCAGGAAGGGCAATTGGCTTTGAAATCAGTATTACCAGCTGACTATGCTGGCAAAGCGTTCGTTGTTGACATTGGCTCCGGAAACACAAAAATCTCATGGATTGAGAATGGAAAAGTTTCTGCGCTTGAATCATACGGAGCCAAATATTTCCAGGAAGGAACAGACGATTCCAAAGTATACCAGGAAGTAAGCGCGAAGGCCAAACAAATTCCTGAGGATTTGAGAAAAACCTGCTTCATCATCGGCGGCGTTCCCTTCGAAATGGCCAAAGAAGTGCGCAAAGGAAAAGAGCGCTACACCACATTGAGCGCGCCGCTCGCTTATTCGAAATTGACGAATGCCAAATCGAAAGCGGGTGTGAACATTTACAAAGCAGTAACAGATGCAACTGGCTGTCAGCAATTTGTATTCGACTGGGATGCAAACTTTACAATCGGCTTCTTGTTAGGACTATGAGTTGAGAAGAGCTGATGCAATTTTTGGAGGAGGGGAAATTTACAAATGTAAAATTCCCCTCCTCTTTTGTTATCTTTCCCTTTTATTAAACCTATTACATGACACTATCCCAACTCTTCAACTCCATTTCGGAAAATCCCTGGCCACTGGCCATTTATTTCATGTTGTTACCCATTCTCGCCTGGCTCATTGGAATGTCGGCAGATGGCAGTAAGGATGTTAAACTTTGGAGTTACGTCTATGCCGTGCTCGTCTATGCAGTTTGCATTCCAGGTATTTTCGCTGTCACACTCAATATTTATCTTTTTCTTTTTGAAAGGCAAAGTGTTTGGCAGGCAAACATTATCATGCAGTTTCTACCGATCATTTCAATGGGCTTGACACTCATGTTAATCAAAAGCAAGATCCCATTTTCGTTAATTCCCGGATTTGGCAAAATTTCCGGATTTCTGACATTGATTTTTGCACTCATCGGTGTGATGTGGTTTGTCGACAGAATCCACTTAGTAGCATGGACTTACGTTCCGTTTAGTGCCATTTTGATCGGTTTTGTTCTCACTTTACTAGCGATTAGGTTTGCATGGAGCAAATTGTTCTGACCAAGGGCTCGTATATTCAAATCTCAATCAGCGAAAATCAGCGGATTTTTGCTCGCGAGCTCGTAGAGCATTCTTTGCGCCACCATCACGTTGCCAATATTTGGGATAAGCACAACGACAAACTTTCTCAAACCAGGATGATGCGTTTTACCGGAAGCTTGGGTGAAATCATTTTTGCAGATTGCTATCATTTACCGCGGCCGACCAAATCCTTCGGCGCAACAGACGGGCAGGATTGGGGACAGGACTTTTTGATAAAATCCGAGGAACATTCATTTTCCGTCGATATCAAATCCATGAAGCGCCGCACCGGCATGCTAGGCTCCGACTATGTCCTGAACATTCCTTCGTCGCAACTGCACAAAGCCAATTCCAAAACTTCCCATTACTTCTGCATTTCATTTCACCAATGTCCCACCGAAGGCACCGTCGCCTCCCTACTTGGTTTCATTGATAAGGTTGCATTAGAAAGAGGAGAAATTGGAGCGCTGTATAAAAGCGGCACAAAACGCATCCGATCTGACGGAACTTCGTTTACATTTTATGAAAGTACATATGAAGTTTTGTTCCGCGACATCTATCCGCCCGTTATGACAAACCACATCAGGAAGTTGCCCGGCTTCCGGATCTGTGCGTTGAAATAATGATTTTTATACGTATATTTAAATAGTTTTATTCAATAACACACGTGTAAAATGAAAACAGTAAAAGAGCCAAAGGTTAAACTAACGCTTAGTGTCCGCAAATCGGCCATTGAACAAGCAAAAAGATTTGCAGCGACACGTGGCACATCTTTATCAAATCTCTTTGAAGAATATCTTTTAAGTTACACGAAATCAGACGATACAACGATCGCCAAAAAGCCTTCGATTGCCGACGAACTTTTCGGATGTGCCAAGGATGGTCCTCTCCGTTATATGACAGACAGAGAAATTAAGGACTTGATGATCAAGGATAAATACGGGCTATGAAGCTGTTTCTGGATACAAATGTCCTGATTGATCATGCGCTTGCAAGACCAACAGGCGAGCCTTTTGAAGCAAAGTTTATCCTGTCCTGGGCTTTGGAAAATGAAATTCCCATGTACATTTCGCCCGGTAGCTTTCATACATTTGTATATATTTTGCAGAAAAACGGCCTTAGAAACGAGGAGTTGAAGAAAAGGCTGATTCTCTATCTCGGCTTCCTGCATGTCTGCCATACAGATAGTAAGTGTTTAATGGATAGTCTGACATCGAGTTTCAAAGATCTGGAAGATGGCTTTCAATACAATACTGCGGTTATGGCGGGTTGCGACTACCTTCTGACAGGAAACACCAAAGATTTCAGTTCGGCGGCAGATAATAGCACGATCAAGGTGCTTGCTCCATCCAAATTTTTGACGCAGGTTCTGAAAAAGAGGCCCGGCATCGACTTTTAATGGCTTCTCAAACACGCACTTACGGAAAGAAAAAACTCCTCGGCCAGGTTTATACGCCGCTTCATATTGTTAAAAAAATCCTTCAAGATTCCGGGTTTTATGACGGTGATCTGGCCCACAAAAAAGTCCTGGATCCTGCTTGCGGCGATGGAAGATTTCTGGTTCCTATCGTTGAACACATTATCAAGACGACTCCTTCGCACCAACTTACTGATCGCCTAAACCAGATTTATGGCTGGGACATTGATCCGGATGCTTTGGAAAGTTGCAGGAAAAATTTGGATGCACTGACCGAACCGTTGGGTGCTAATATCAACTGGAATCTAAAACTTTGCGATGCGCTCAAACAATTTCGAAAGCGTTTGAAGTTCGATTTTATCTTTGGGAATCCTCCCTATATTCGGATCCAGCATCTTCCAATTGCGCAAAGAACATTTATCCAATCCCACTACGCCTTTTGTAAAAAAGGCTCTACGGATGCATATATGGCGTTTTTCGAGCTAGCTATAAAATTGCTTTCTCCGGGCGGGATCTGTGGATTTATCACGCCCAATGGCTTCTTAACCTCCGAAACGGGGAAACCGCTTCGCTCCTATTTTCAGCAGGAACGAAATGTCAAGCAAATTACTAATTACGGCTCTGTTCCCATTTTCGGCAATACAGCAACTTATTCGGCGATCGTGATCTTTGGAAATTTGGATCAAGCGCAGTTCACATTTGAACAATGTGAAAGCGCCGATTTACAATACAAAAAAAGAGATATCAACTTTTCTGAACTAGCTGAATCGAAGCCTTGGCAGTTGTCGGTGAAGCGTTCTGAGCACATTAATGGGCAACGATTAGGCGACATGTGTCAGATTTCCGTGGGCCTTACCACATTAGCTGATGCATACTACTTGTTTACGATCATTCGGGAGGACTCAAATCTCGTTTATGCCCAAAACAAGAACGGGATGCAGGTTGTTTTGGAAAAAGACATCCTCCGACCCATCGTTAAGGCTTCTAAATTGAAATCTTCAGCGGATCCGGTGACAGAATATATTTTGTTCCCTTACCAAAAAGATGCCGCTGGCAAACAGCGCATTATACCTGAAAATGTCCTTCAAGAACAATTTCCCCAAACTTATTCCTATTTTCTTAAAGTAAAACCTGCCCTGGATCGTCGTGATAATGGGAAGGTCAATGCAGTTGCATGGTATGCATTTGGCCGTGCACAGGGATTAGACAGCACATTTGGTAAAAAAATCGTGTTTTCGCCAATGAACCGCGCTCCGAATTTCGTGCTTTATGAAAATCCCGATGTGACTGTTTATTCGGGATATTTTATAAAATATGATGGCGATTATGAAGTGCTGCTGACCCAACTAAACTCCCCACGAATGTCCGAATTTATCGATGTAGCGGGTCGAGATTTTCAGGGCGGTTATAAAGGTTATAACAAAAAGATCATCGAGAATTTTATCATAACCTTAACTGAATAGCTTAAAACAGTGAATTTTATTGAATTTATTTAATGTAAAAGAACCAATAAATAAACGAACGTTCATTTATATTTGTGATGAAATTTCATACTTTATGAATTGAGAACCAGAGACATTAACAAAGAAACGGTCATTCGGGAAAAGGCGATTCAAATGATCGTCGATCAAGGATTTGAAGGTTTAAGCATGCATAAGTTAGCGAAAGCGGCAGGCGTTTCGGTGGCGACAATTTACATTTACTTCAAAGACCGCGAAGATCTGATCCAGCAGCTGTATGCCGAGGAAATGCAAAAAATGGTGGAGGCTACGTTACGCGATTTTGATCCCGAATCCCACTTCGACGACGGCTTGAAAGTGCAGTGGCTTAACAGGATGAATTATTGCTTCGAGAATCCATACAGCATGTTTTTTACGGAGCAAGTCAAGCATTCGCCCTTGGTCGACCGGTCCAATATTGACACGCGGTTCCTGAATGCGATGCACCGGTTTGTAAATCGGGCCATTGAAAGAAATGAAATCATTCCGTTGCCGGTTGAAATTTACTGGTCGATTGCTTTCGCCCCGCTGTATCAATTAGTGAAATTTCACATTGCAAAATCAAGTATGCCGGGTCGGCCGCTATTTGTTTTGGATGAAGAGAAGATAAGCATGACGCTAGGCCTGGTTATCAAAGCTTTAAAACCTTGAAACAGCGACTTTTGGCTGTCTTAACATTAGCTCACATGAAAAATAATCTCAACAAACAGGAATTTATATTGGTATTCCGCACCAACATAAACCGCAAAAAACATGTTAAGTCCCTGACTCCGCTTCTCAACGGCTGCTCGGAAATCATCAAATGGAACATTGACCTATCGGATTGCGACAATGTCCTGCGCATTGAAGCGACGCATCCGCATCATGAACCGGTCATTCACCTGGTGAACACCGCGGGATTCAACTGCGAAGAATTAACTGACTAGAAACCAACCAAACCTTATGACAGAATCTAAACCAAGCACATTTTCGGGCTATGAAAAGTTTATTATAGCCATTTTAGCCACATTACAATTCACGATCGTACTGGATTTCATGGTGCTTTCGCCATTGGGATACATTTTACTCGACAAGCTCGACATCACTACGAGCCAGTTCGGGCTCGTGGTATCGGCCTATGCGTTCAGCGCGGGCGCGGCCGGCCTGCTTACGGCGGGATTTGCTGATAAGTTTGATCGCAAAAAGATGCTCTTGTTCTTCTATACGGGCTTCATTATCGGCACGTTTTTATGCGGCATCGCTCCTACTTATCACTTTTTGCTCATGGCGCGCGTTTTTACCGGCCTTTTCGGCGGCGTGATCGGATCCATCAGTTTTGCGATTATCACAGATTTGTTCCCGATCAATGCGCGCGGGCGTGTAATGGGATTTGTACAAATGGCTTTTGCCAGCAGCCAGGTTCTGGGTATTCCAATCGGACTTTACCTTGCAAAGGAATTCAGCTGGCATGCCCCATTCCTGATGATCGTGGGATTAAGCCTTGTTGTAGGTTTCCTTATTGTGACTTACATGAAACCGATTAATGCACATTTGAAAATCCAGACCCAGAGCAATGCATTCCAGCATTTGGGAAAAACATTATCACGTCCCGAATATCTTCAGGGTTTTGCAGCGACCACATTACTAGCTACCGGAGGTTTCATGCTGATGCCGTTCGGGACAGCTTATGGAGTCAACAACCTCGGCATTCAGGAAGCACAACTTCCGACCTTATATATGATCACCGGACTTTGCATGCTGGTCTTCAGTCCATTCATCGGGAAGCTTAGCGATAAGATCGGGAAGTACAAAGTCTTCCTCGCCGGCTCTGCAATCACTTGTGTAATGACCCTCATTTATTGCAACCTCAGTGTGACACCACTTTGGATTATTATTATTTTGAATGTGCTCCTATTCGTAGGAATAACCGGCCGAATGATCTCGGCATCGGCGCTGATGACGGCAGTTCCCGAGCCTCAGGACCGCGGTGCATTTATGGGAATCAACTCATCCATCCAGCAAATCGCAGGCGGCCTCGCCTCCCTCCTCGCAGGGTTCATCGTTTCAGAAACCAGCACAGGATTCATTGAACATTACCCAACATTAGGCAATGTGGTGGTGGTTGCTGTTGTGGTGACCGCATTATTGATGTATCGGATTCATCGGTATGTTACAGCGAAGTTGCTGGCAAGCTCGGCGGAAAATTCGGCGAAGCCTGTGGTTTAGGCTTAGAGGTATGGACAAGGACAACGCTAGTCCCCGCGTCGGCCTGACGATCACTTAGCCTGTCAGCCTGATCATAACTTGGCCTGTCAGCCTGAGCGGAGACGAAGGCACGCTACTCCTTGGTAACGCGCCTTCGTCTCCGCTCAGGCTGACAAGGCTTACTTCTTACAAATCAACGAGATACACTCTCCCTAAAAATAAATTCAAATAATACTTATCATTCTTTTAAAAAGATCTATACATTTACAACTCAAAAAACTTTTGAGACTTTCTATTTATAGGGATTAGGTATAAAATTATTTTACGTTTATTTACGTATCAAACTGAAAATAAACTATTATCTTTTTATACTTATAATACTTTTAAATGAAAATCATTAGTATTGTCAACAACAAAGGCGGTGTGGGAAAGACCACTTCGGCTCAGAGTATTGCTGCCGGTCTCAGCAAATTTGCCAATGCAAGGGTGCTGGTAATTGATCTGGATGCGCAGGCTAGTCTTACCAAAAGTTTCGGCATTCAGCATGCAGGACTTAAAAAAGACAGTGGCTCGTTCATCACCGGCGAATATGAATTTGATGAGATCGTAAAGCGGGTTGGGGATATTGATGTGCTGCCTGGATCGGCAGAATTGATACACCGCGAAGACACCATTAAGGCGGCTCCCGTATTTCCATTCAACCTGAAAATTGCATTGGAAAAAATCAAAGACCGTTACGATTTCGTGATCATCGACTGCCCGCCTGCATTGTATGGGAATACGCGGTTGGCCCTGGTTTCGTGCCACCAGTATTATGTCCCGTTGCAGGCTGAGTTTTTGAGTTATGAGGGTCTTCGGAATTTTTTGGTTTACTCTGCGGAGATCAAAAAGATTAGCCCGAACACAAACCTGGGTGGCGTTTTTGCAACTAGATATAACCCGAAAATCAGAAAGAAAATCAGCCATGAACTGATCAACGCGACGAAAGAACAATTGGGTGATGTTTTCATGGCATCTTATATCCGCGACAATATTGCGCTTTCCGAAGCGCAGGCAAACGGAACAACCATATTTGATTACGCACCGAATAGCAATGGTGCCGAAGATTATTACAAACTGACACGAGAAATTTTAGAACGAATTAATAACTGACACGATGGCTAAGGAAAGGAAATTCGATTTTGCGCCGCTTCCGCGGGTTGCTGACATTCAGGAGGAGGTTGATAACAACAAAACCAATGAGGTTGCAGACGGAGCGCCCACCAAAGTAACATTTGATTGTGACTACATTTTAATGGAAAACATGAAAGATTACGGTTACTGGGAAGGCCTGACGCAAAAAGATATCATTCTTGAATCCTTAAAGCTGTATTTCCAAGACAAAGAGATCCGCCCAAGACCAGACAAAATTAGAAACCGCACAAAAGTAGGCCGCAAGCCAAAGTCGGTTAGTGAGTAAGATGATCACATCCCCTGTCACACTGAGCGGAGCCGAAGTGCGTTGCTGCTAGCAGAGGCGCACTTCGGCTCCGCTCAGTGTGACAGGGGATGTGAACTTTATTCAATCAGCAGCTTCCCGGAAACCTCTTTCCCACCATTACTGAATTTATATAAATACAATCCCGTCGTTCTATTCAGATTCAGTTCTGTTTGCTGCTCGAACTGCTTTTCCATTACTTTTCTGCCTTGAATATCGAACAGCGTGAACAGGGACGTTCCTGCCAGCTTCGTAGTGACTTTCACAAAACCTCTCGCCGGATTAGGTGAAACCTGTACAAGTGCATTGGCTGGATTTTCAACAGCTAATATCGGCGCCACTTTTACTTCCGTTGTCGCGGTGTCTGCACATCCATTTCCATCTACCACCCGAACTTCATAAACGCCCGAATTTTTGACAGTTGCATTTTCGATCCGTGCCGTCTGGGTTTGGGATTTAAAATCTTCCGGTCCTTGCCAGGAATAATTGATGCCTCCGTTGGCCGAAAGTTCAATGGTCTCTTTTTCAAAGTAAGGGCCTGTATTGGTTGCAGTGGCTTCTGGCTGGTCAAAGACGATGACTTTTGCTTTTAATGTTGAATCAGGCTGGCCGGGCGTTTTGCATGTTACAGTGTAGTCGGTTGTTGCCTTTGGGCTTACATTAATGGATAAGCCAGCTTCACCCGTGGACCAGGAAACATTTCCGGCACAGCCCGATGCAGTGAGCAAGCTAAACGCACCCGGGCAAATGTCCGGATCAGAAATTTTTACCTTAAAGACAAGCGGCGCATTGCTTTTGACCAAAGTCCATTGAACCGTTTTAGTACGCTCATTCGCCCTGTTATCCCGTCTGCTTAGCAATGTTGAGTCAAACACCGAGGCAACTAAGGTGCCCGAATTTTCCTTCATATCAGTCATATTTAAGCTTATCTCGCTTCCGGTCCTGATCAACTTTCCGTCCAGCGTCCATGCTACTTTCAAGCTGTTGGGCTCGGGCTCGACCAGGGTTAATTTGAATGTTTTAGGTTGTTCCGAAAGCACGATTCCCTGCGATGGCTCAGGGAAAACCTGGTCAATCGGACTTACATATTGCAAAATCCGCTCAGCTGTGGCCTCTTTACAAACTGCACAAAATGGTCGGTCGAGATATTCCATCAGGCAGTTGGCGTGCGTTGGCTTAAACCATTTAGCGGCCTCGCCTTCGCCGTGTGGGAATATACCAATGTTCGTTTCGTCCAGCCAGTTCTTCCATTTTATTGTTGCCGGATCGGTAATGGCTGTCATATTAGGCGCCTCCCAGCCATATTGCGGCCCAGCCCAGTATTCATCATTCAGAAAAGAAAATGTATGTCCGATTTCGTGAACGCCAATGGTGTTTGCAACTGAATGCAATGTATGGACGGCAATGCCGCCGCCCGAACCGCCATAGAAGGGTGTGTTAACCAGCATAACGACCAAATCGGCCGTCGGAAAGTTGAAAGCCAGCACATTCGTGAGATTCTGATAATTTTGGACAACAACGAGCCGATGAATGTATTCGCCGAATGTCGTCCCATAATAAGTGTCCTTCTTACCGACAGGCTGATCGGGATATGCGTCTGGTGCATTGCCCGGATTGCTTACGCCACTCTCCCTGGACGGTGTTGCAATAGAGAAAAAGTTGAAATAGTTGCGGTAAACATTGTACGGCGCGTAGTTGAGAAAGAAATCCGCAAATTTCCTGGCCTCTTCCGTAAACTTCGGAAGTTCGGCCTGCGTAAAACCGTCCCCCAGAATAACAACATTAACCCTGTTATCGATGGAGCCATGTTTATAGATGGTATCGACCTCAAACGTTTGAGAGAAGCAGGCAAAAGATGAAATCAAAAATAATACGAGGGTAAAAAATCTGGCCATCTATTTTAAGTTAAGTGTGTAGATTTTAATGTTTTCTTTTCCAGGTATAATGCTGAATAATTCGATCTTTTCCAGGCCATTATCGTTTTGAATGCGAACGGAAAGTATGCCCTCTTTTGCATTTAAATTCTGTTTGGTCAAATGTCCGTTCTCGCTGGCAACCTCTACGGACTTGTAAAGCGGATGCTCAAAAACCAATTCGTTTTCCATATTATTAACCGGATAGCGCGGGATTACAAGGATCCGATACGGACTATGAACAAGCGCAGTCAAATTTTTCAGCTTCCCATTTCCTGAAACTGCATTAACCAGCTCAACCGTTTCCATTTTCCCTTTCCCTTTACTAATCTTGAAATCCAGGAAAAGAACGTGGTTTGCAGCGTTAGGGTCGAAATTTCTGACCTGCCGGATCAAAAGTGTCGATTCAGCAGTTTTGCAGCCCGTTAGCGCAACGCCAATAATCATTAAAAGCAGAAAGCAAATTTTGTACATCATAACTTTTGACACAAAATCCCTTAAAACGGTTGCACTGCACATTGCCTAAGTAAGGATGCTTTTTACCACATGGCCATGCACATCCGTGAGCCGGAACCTTCTACCTTGAAATTTATAAGTCAACTGTTCATGGTCAACGCCCATTAAGTACATTAATGTTGCCTGAAAATCATGCACATGGACAGGATCTTTTACAATATTATAGCTAAAATCGTCCGTCTCACCGAAACTGATTCCCGGCTTCACTCCCGCCCCGGCCATCCACATAGTAAAGCAGCGTGGGTGATGGTCGCGGCCGTAATCATCGGCGGTAAGTTTGCCTTGTGAATAAACGGTGCGCCCGAATTCTCCACCCCAAACAACCAATGTATCGTCCAGCAGACCCCTGCGTTTCAAATCCATGATCAATGCAGCCGTCGCCTGATCTGTGTTTTTACATTGTTGGGCAATGCTTTTGGGCAGTCCGCCATGGTTGTCCCAGCCCTGGTGGTAGAGCTGCACAAACTTGACATCCTTTTCCAAAAGCTTGCGGGCGAGAATGCAATTGGCTGCATAAGTCCCTGCATCACGGCTGTCCGACCCATACAAATCGAAAACCTCATCCGATTCACCGGCGGTATCCATCACTTCCGGCACGGATGTCTGCATGCGGAAAGCCATTTCATACTGCGCAATGCGCGCGTCCACTTCGGGATCGCCGTAGGGCTCATTTTGGAGTTGATTCAGCTTTGCCAGATAATCCAGCATTTCCTTCCGGTCGGCGCCGTCATAGCCTTCGGGATTATTCAGGAAAAGCACCGGATCTTTGCCCGACCTGAACTGAACGCCCTGGTGTTTGGAAGGCAAAAAGCCGTTTCCCCAGAGCCTGGCATACAAAGGCTGATCTTTCGCACCATTTTTTGAAACCAAAACAATGAATGATGGCAGGTTCTGATTATCGGTCCCTAACCCATAACTAACCCACGAACCGATTGACGGCCTGCCCGGAAGCTGATTGCCCGTTTGGAAAAAAGTGATCGCCGGATCGTGGTTAATGGCCTCGGAATAAACAGATTTGATCATACACAACTCATCCACAACCTTGGCAGTATGGGGCATCAACTCACTCACCCAAGTGCCGCTTTTGCCATGCTGGTTAAATCCATAAACCGACGGGACCACCGGCAAAGAACTCTGGTTCGCGCTCATGCCCGTAAGCCTCTGCCCTTTCCTGACTGAATCCGGCAAGTTCTGGCCGGCCATATTAACCAGTTTTGGTTTGTAATCGAATGTTTCAAACTGTGAAGGGCCGCCCGCCATAAAAAGGTAAACCACCCGTTTTGCCTTAGGAGCAATGTGAGGCAGCGCTTTCAGGACTTTTTCTTCCAATGCCGCCGCCCCTTCCGTGGTGGCGGCGGCACCGGAACCAAACAGCTTTTGCGAACCAAATAGCGATCCCATCGCTAGCGCGCCCAGTCCCAGCGAGGTTTTAACCAGGAAATTCCGCCTTTCCAGCTTTTTATTTAGTATATCAAATTCAGGGCTATTGATCCTGAACGGTTCTTTATGATGGTCTTCCATGCTTCATCGCTTGGTTAGGGATGCATCCGAATTCAATATCGTGCTTGCTACAACTGCATTAGCCGCTATTTGGGTCAAATCCATTTTTTTGTCAATAACAAACTGCCCTTGCGCCAGCCAGCCCAACGCTTTTCCGGGTTCTTTGCTAAACTTTTCGACCTGCTTTCTTTGCAGATCCATCAAAAGCACAACTTCCTTCGGCGAAGGCTTTCTGCCTGTCAATCTGCGGTAACTCATTATAATGGCATCATTTATATTCTTCATTGAAGCCATTTGCTGCCCCATCACTTTCATGGCTTCGTTGAACGTCGGATCATTCAATGTGACAAGCGCTTGCAGTGGGGTGTTTGTTTTCTGCCGCCTTACCACGCAAAAACTACGTGACGTGGCATCGAATGTGGCGAGCGTAGGATTTGGGACGGATCTTTTGGTGATCACATATAAGCTCCGCCGGTAGACTGCGTCGCCGGAATCCCGCTGATAACTTGTATTATTAATCTCCCAAAGCCCATCCGGCTGATAAGGCTTGACGCTCTTTCCACCAACTCTTTTATTGATCAATCCGCTCGCTGCCAATGCATTATCCCGGATCATTTCGGCGGTAAGCCGGTTGACAGGACTGTGCGAAAGCAACCGGTTTTCCGGGTCTTTTTCCCGCACTTCCTTCGAAACGTCCGAGCGCTGCCGGTAAGTGGCCGACATGACAATCAGCTTGTTAAGCTCTTTCACATTCCATCCCGATTCCTGAAAACGAATCGCCAGCCAATCCAGCAATTCAAGGTGGCTGGGCATTTCTCCCTGGTTACCAAAATCTTCCGTTGTTTTCACCAACCCGGTGCTAAAGAAGTTCTGCCAGAACCGGTTCACCGCCACCCGGGCCGTCAGCGGATTATCCCTACTCGTCAGCCACTGCGCGAGTCCATATCTGTTTTTGGGTAAATTATCAGGGAACGCCAAAATTGATTTCGGCGTATTAGGAAAAACCTCTTCCCCGAAAGAATCGTAATTTCCGCGCAGCAAAATGTGCGCCTTTTTCCGATTTGGCATTTCCTGCATCACCATTAATTCCTTGATATGCTCCGTAGAATCAGCCAGCGCAGTCCGGGTCTTTTGAAGATCCATTTCCGCTTTGGTAACCGATTGAGAAACAGCCGATAAATAATATTCTTTCAACACCTTTCGCTGCTCGTCCGTCCATGCGGTTTGATCTACGGAAAGAATCGACTTCCAATCATTTTTGGCTGCCAAAATGCCGATTTCAAACGGCGCAAGCGCCCGTTTGTACACTACTATATCGTCTGCCAGACCATTCTTGAAACCATTGCCACGCCACCAGGCACCAATTTGAAGGCCGGGCTGCACATTAGAATTAAATAAAATATCTTTGGTCAGCTGATCCGTTTCCGCAACCATCGCCATTTCTGCGCCATCCATAAACAGCTTAAAGCCAGCCGCTTTCGATGATCCGTCATAAGTGATAGTCAGCTGGATCCATTTATTTCTAGGCACATTGGCTTTCGAAACTTTTGTAATCGCATTTGAAGGCGAAGTATGCGCCATATTCAGTTCCAGCTTATTATTTTTCAGATAAAGATGATAGCCGCGGTAATTATAAAGCCGCTCCGCCTGACTCTTATGCAAAATCACCCCCTCCTTCATTTCCTCAGGAACATTCACCCAGATCCCGATGCTGAAAGGTTCCGACTTTCTGAAAACGCCGGTTTGATTTAAATCCAAAAAAACATCACCGTCAAATCGCATGGCATAACCGTCTCGATTCGTCACAAAAACCGGCTTTCCGCCAGGCTGGCCCGACTCCCGTTTCATCACCGCCTTTTCAGCCTGATTGACCTGATTGGATAAAACTTTATTGCTTAATGCACCTCTATTGAACGGAAAATGTGCCTGCAAGCCCGCAGACGGAATTCTTTCACCCGCCAATTTTCGTAAACCAGCACTGTTAAGCCACTTCTCGAAACCAGCCTGATCACTGTTTTTCATTTGCAAGACAGCCTTTTGCTGCTCCATTTCCCGCGATTTCAGGAATTTCAGCATCTTCTCCTCCTCATCGGTCGGTAACATGAGCGTTGGTGTGGGAAGCGCGTCGTCCCAGGAAATTTGTCCAGCTTCTTTTACATTATTGAAAAAGCTGAACAGCTCGTAGTAGTTTTTTTGGGAAATCGGATCGTATTTATGGTCGTGACATTTGGCACAACCTACTGATAATCCAAGCATTGCGTCGCCGAATGTATTGGTGCGGTCTACGACATACTCCGTTTGAAACTCTTCTTCAATGATCCCACCCTCCATATTTTGCTGATGGTTCCGGTTGAATGCAGTAGCGATCAGCATTTCTTTTGTAGGTTTTGGCATCAGGTCGCCGGCAAGCTGCCAGTGCAGGAATTGATCATAAGGCAAGTTCCGGTTGAATGCGCCGATGACCCAGTCGCGGTAAGGCGACATGTCACGGAGACGATCCACCGTATAGCCATGCGAATCCGCAAAACGCGCCAGATCCAGCCAGTCGACAGCCATTTTTTCGCCATAATGTGGTGAGTTCATGAGCCGGTCAACCTGTTTTTCATAAGCATTAGCCGACTTGTCATTCAAGAAGCCATCCATTTCTGCAATGGACGGAGGCAATCCGGTCAAATCGAGTGATAACCGACGCAATAACAGCTCTTTATCTGCTTCGGCGGAAGGTTTGAGATTTTCGGTTTCCAGCTTCGCCAGGATAAAATGATCGATCTGGTTTTTGACCCAGTTATCATTTTTGACTTCTGGCAATTCCACTTTTTCAGGCTTCACAAAGGCCCAATGTGGTTTGTAAGCAGCGCCTTCTTCGATCCATTTGATCAAAATTGCCTTTTCCCTGGCGTTCAAGCTCAAATGCGATGCTGGTGTCGGCATCATATAATTAGGATCGCCTGAAAGAATGCGGTGGAATACTTCGCTGTTTTTCAGGCTGCCCGGGTCAATCGCCACTTTCCCTTTATTTTCCGGAAGATCACTATATGCAGCTTCCTGTAAATCAAGCCTTAACCCGGCCTTTTGTTTGGCTTTATCCGGTCCGTGACAGGCGAAGCATTTGTCGGACAGCACCGGTTTCACATGCTGATTATAATCCAGCTTTTCCGGCAGTTCCTCGTACGCAAGCTGTACATCCTGAGGCAGCTCAGGTCCGCAAGCCAGCATTCCCAAGACGCATGACGCAAATAATATGGCTTTAACCGAGATAGTCATACCGATTTTAGTCATTTTAAAAATAGGATTCAAAGTTTAATCCTAATTATTTCTCTAATCTCCATATATACGATACAGGTGTCTAAATCAGGCTATGCATCTGCATGCATATCATCCCACACTTCCATCTGTCCCAGCGCTTCATCCATCCCGTTTAATCAAGCCTTTATCATAATTTACTATAAGGTTTTTTTATTCTGTTGCATTTTTATGGTGCAAATACAATCCTATAAAAATGAATAAACTTTTTCTAGCTTCAATCATCATTCTGGCCACCCTCGTTTCTCCTGCAATTGCACAATTTCCAGGTGCCGCCGGAACCGCCCAGCCCAAAGCACTGCCCGGAACTGCGGGCGACCAAACTCCGAAAGGAAACGCAAAACTATCCGGCGCAATCGTTGACTCTTCATCCGCAAAAGGCATTGAATTCGCAAGCATTGCACTTTATAACAAAGCAACCGGCCAGGCTGTGGACGGAACAGTAGCCGATGAAAAAGGAAAATTCACATTATCCAAGCTCGCAGCGGGCGATTACAAAGTCTTGATTTCGTTTATTGGATTTGTAAATAAAACAATAGACAACATTGCAATCGGGAAAGGCCAAGAACTGGATCTTGGCGTAATCACTTTGTCATCCAATACGAAAACTTTGAACGAAGTTACGGTTACCGGACAAGCTGCTTTGATAGAAGAAAAAGTTGACAGGCTTGTTTATAATGCAGAAAAGGACATCACGGCAAAAGGCGGCGATGCGACGGATATTTTGAGAAAAGTGCCGTTACTAACAGTCGACCTGGACGGTAATGTTTCCTTGCGCGGAAGCCAGAACATTCGCGTGCTGGTGAACAACAAACCTAGCACGATCATTGCCAACAGCGTTGCAGACGCATTGAAGCAAATTCCTGCCGATCAGATCAAAACAGTGGAAGTGATCACAAGCCCATCGGCCAAATACGATGCCGAAGGTTCAGGCGGGATCATTAACATTATTACCAAGAAAAACAGCTTGCAGGGATTGAACCTGAATGTGGACTCCGGCATTGGAAACAGAGGATCTATTCTTTCGCTGAATGGTGGTTACCGCAAAGGAAAAGCTGGTTTCACCATCGGCGGTTTCGGACGCGGCATGTACAATACGATCACGAAAACAAACCTCGAACAGACCAGCATTGTCGACAACGTTTCCACGGTAACGCGCCAAACGGGCGACGGATCAAGCCGTGGATTATTTGGAAATTACAACCTTGGATTTGATTATGACCTGGCCAAAAATCAAAGCATTACGGCCGGTGTGCGCTATGGGGTCCGGAATTTCCGCAGCCAGCAGGACCTGATGACACGCATCATGAAAACGGGTGAAATGGACTTCAACACCGCCCGCAATGTGGATGCGAAGAATCTTTCGGGAACGATTGATGCGAACATTGATTACCTGCATACTTTCAAACCACAGCAGGAATGGAGCATTTCGACGCTTTACAGCCGAAACGATCTGACCAACGACTTTGACGCAGATATCCTGAATGGCAGCAGCGAGCTCGTTAACCGTCAGCGCAACCTGAACAAAAGCATCAACCAGGAGTTTACATTTCAATCTGATTATCAGACACCTATCAAGAAAAACCAGTTGCTCGAATTTGGTGGAAAAGCTATTTTCAGAGAGGTTACCAGCGCATATAACTTCCTGATCGCTGAACCAACCGGCGACTTCCGTCCCGAACTGGATCAGCCCGCGGGAGATTTGACCTATCACCAGAACATTGCGGCTGGTTACAGTTCCTACACTTATACAACCAAAAAGCGTTATACTTTCAAAGGAGGTTTGCGTTACGAGCATACATTTATCGATGCCAGCACCAATGAAGGGACTGTGGGCGTAGGTAATTATGGAGTGCTTGTGCCGAGTGTAAATGCTTCCAAAACTATCAAAGGAACAACATTGAAACTGGGTTATAACCGCCGGATCCAACGTCCCGGATTACAGCAACTGAACCCGAACTTCAACTCGGCCAACCCGCAGAACATTACCATCGGTAACCCCGAACTGAGACCCGAGCTGACAAACAACTTCGAGTTAGGCGTTAGTAAAAACATCAAAAAGACGTTTGTAAATGCCACTTTCTTTGGCCGCGTCACCAACAATGCCATCTCGCAAGTGCGTCAGCCATCCGATACGCTTGAAGGAGCCATTATTACCACCTATGAGAATATTGGAAAACAACACGCTTATGGTGTAAATATTTTCGCAAACGTGGCTGCCACTTCCAAGATCAGCTTCGGGATCTTCTCCAACATGTATTATGCCACACTGACTGGTCAAACATTGGAAAAAGGTGTTACACGGAAATTGGAGAATACAGGTTTTGTGGTGAGCGGAGGGTTGTTCTCACAGGCAACATTCAAAAATGGCTGGGGCGCACAGGCGTTTGGATTTATGCAGGGAAATACGGTCCAGTTGCAGGGTTACCAGGGTGGTTTCGGATTTTATACCGTGGGTGTGAAAAAAGAATTTGCGGATAAAAAAGCTAGCATTGGACTTGCAGCCGAAAACTTCCTGAGCAGACGTTTCAAAATGCACACGGAACTAAAATCGCTGGAATTCAATCAGGTGAACGACATCTACATGTACAACCGCGGCATCAGGCTGACATTTACATACAAAATCGGAAAGATGACCATGGATGCGCCGAAACGCAAGGCGAAATCGGTTAACAACGACGATGTGAAAAGCGAAGGCGGCGGACAGCAATCCGGTCCGGCTCCGGCAGGTGGCGGAACACCCCGGTAGTAATTTCACTATCAATACTTTAAGAAGATAACAAGATACTTACTCCAAATAAACCTACATATGAAAACAACCAAATTGTTCGTCGCTGTTGCAGCGGCATTGATCTCGGCAAGCACCTTTGCGCAAACTGTCGATGAAATCGTGGATAAGCATGTGGCCGCCCTTGGCGGAATGGATAAGATTAAAGCCGTTAACACGGTGATCACCGAACGTTCACTGGCTGTTCAGGGAATGGAAATCCCAACGAAAACGATTCTTGTGGTGGGCAAATCGCTTCGCAATGAATCGACTATTATGGGCAATTCAATGGTGCAGGTTGTGGACGATTCCAAGGGTTGGATGATCCGTCCGGCACAAATGGGCGGAACGGGCGAGCCTGAAGATATGCCTGCCGATCAGCTGAAACAACAGATTGCATCCCTGGACCCGTTTGGCGGCCTTGTTAACTATAAGGAAAAGGGCAACAAAGTGGAGCTTGTCGGCAAAGAAAAACTGGACAAGAAAGATGTGTATCACCTGAAAGTAACTTCGAAGGAAGGCACATCAATGGACGAATATCTGGACGCGGAAACATTCCTGGTTAGTAAGGTAAAAGTGGACATGAATGGGCAGAGCGGCGAGATCGAGCTTTCGGATTACAAGGAAGTGGAAGGCGTTAAATTTCCCAACACCATGGACATTACCAACGCGCAAATGGGCACAATGTCGTTCATTACCAACAAAGTATCCGTAAACACGCCTGTGGACGCAGCTGTTTTCAAGAAACCGGTAAAATAGAATCTTAAAGTTGCATATCGAAAAGGCATCGGGATCTTATTCCGGTGCCTTTTTTGCTTCCCGGCAACCTGGCTGGATTGTTGGTGAAACAAATAAATTGGACGCAAAGTAAAATAGAGACAAAAAAATCTTAATATTTACTTATTAAGCCAATATTAGTACCCTGCCAGATCGTGGTCGTTTGAATATGTGTAAATGTTTAAAAGTCGTTGTCATCCTGCTTGCATTCCAGTTTGGATACGGGATGATCAACTTGTGCCTTGCCCAGTCTTACGGACTTGGTTTTGAAAGTTTTGAATCGGTGCAGGATAAAAGGACCGGCCTGGATCTTTCGCCGGACGGGACATTATGTTTTGATAAAAATTTCGAGCTGTCCTTTGAGGTTTCTTTTCTCAAACACAAAAAAAATTACTTCGGCTACATTGTCCGTCTTATCGAAAACGACCAAAAGAACATTGACATTCTCTATGACAACTCTTCTTTGAATAAAGACCGCTTTAAGGTGGTTATAGGTGATAAATTTTCCAAAATTGCCTTTGATATCAGCGAAAACGCGCTTTACCAGCATTGGAACAAAATAAGGCTGGTGTTTGATAAAAGCACAGGCACGCTTACGGTTTTCAGCGGGACGCAACAATTCAGGCAGGCAGTTGCTTTGGAGAAAAATGGCTGTTTCAAGATTCTCTTTGGGGCAAACAAATACAAAAACTTCAATACGACGGACGTTCCGCCAATGAAAATCCGGAATGTGGCCATCAGCGAAAACGGCGCTGAAAAATATCGGTGGAATTTGGATGAAATGGCTGGTGTTCAAGCAATTGGAACTGCAAAAAATACAGATGGCCTCGTTAGGAATCCCTTATGGATCAAAAAGATGCATCACGAATGGCAGCCATTGCAAACCTTCCTGGTGCAAGGCCCAGCGCGCGTTACCTGCGACCAGTCAACCGGGATCGTTTACGTGGTTGGAACCGATACATTGACATCCTACCGCATTTCTAACAACCTGACAAAGCGCATTCCGCATGAGAACCAGCCACTTTTTATGGACAATCAGGTGTTTTATGAGAAATCAAAAAACCGGATCTATAACCTTTTTATCAACGAAAAACAGGTTTCCAGTTTTGATACGATCGGTCGCAAATGGGACAAAAACAATGTAAAGGCCGAATTGAAAACGCATTTCCTGCATGCGAATAAATTTTATTCCAAAACGGATTCAACGATTTATATATTAGGCGGTTACGGGCATCTCGAATACAAAAACATTATTCAAAAATATAAGCCGGCAACCGGACAATGGTCACAAGCGATCCCGCAAGACAGTGTTTTTTCGCCGCGTTATCTGGCGGCCGCAGGCGAGGCAACGGGTGGTGCGTACATGATGGGAGGATATGGCAGTATTACCGGCAGGCAAATTCTGAACCCGAGAAACTGGTACGATCTCATTTATTTTAATACCAAAACCGGGACATTTAAAAAAATATTTGAGCTGAAAGCTCCTCAGGAGGATTTTGTATTTGCCAACTCCATGATCGTCCGGGAAAAAGAAAACGCTTATTATGCGCTGATTTTCCCAAAAGACAAATTCAACTCTGAGTTACAGCTCATCACCGGATCGCTTTCGAAGCCAGAATACAAGGCCGTCGGCTCAAAAATCCCTTTCGAATTCATTGATACGGAATCATTTGCAGACCTTTTTTTCGATGAATCAACAGACAGGTTTGTCGCAGTATCCCTATTCCGGACAGATAAAAACCAGACAAAAGTCTCGATCTACTCCCTCTTCTCCCCACCATTAGCAACGGTTCCCACTATTGCGCAGGCTTCCGCGAAGTCAGGAAATATGTTCTGGATCATCGGAGCGGCGGTGGCCGCCGTTGCAGGGATATATTTTTACAAAAGGCGTAAACCCGTTGAAACGGTTCAAACAACTCTTCCTGTTCCTGCCGAAAAACATTCAAACACGGAGGCTGGCCTTGCAACCGTTCCTGTCATAGACATTCCTGAAAAAAGCATTGAAACGAAGGTCCTTCCGCTTCACAGCAGCATTATGCTCTTTGGTAACCTGCAATTGTTTGATGATAAAGGGACTGAGATTACAAGGTTATTCACGCCTTTGCTGAAAGAGCTTTTCCTGGTAATCCTGTTACATTCCGTGCGCCGGGAAGGGATTAGTTCTGAAAGATTGAAGGAATTGCTTTGGTCAGATAAATCGTCTGAGAGTGCGCGCAACAACCGCGCCGTTAACATTGCGAAGCTGAAAGGGATTTTGGACAAACTCAAATGGTGCCATGTTTCCAAGGAAAGCGGTTATTGGCGCGTCAACATTGATTATGAGCAGATCCACGTCGATTATGCCGAATATTTGAAGCTGGTGTCCGATAAGCGCGTGCTTTCGAAGCAGGACATTGTAGACCTGTCGCAGATCAGCAAACGCGGCACATTTCTCGCCGACCTGGAATATGAGTGGCTGGACAGCTTTAAATCTGAAATTTCGAACGAGATCGTCGATGCTTACTTGCGTTATGTTACTTCCGTAAAAATCACGGATGATCCGGAATTTATGATTAAAGTTGCCAATTATATCTTTTATTTTGACCCGGTTAATGAAGAAGCGATGACCATCAAATGCAAGGCGCTGGCGCTTTTGGGCAAGCATTCTCTGGCGAAAACGACTTTTGAGAATTTCGCCAGAGAATACAGCCGGATTTACGGGGAAGAATTTCAAAAGGACATGCCGGAAGTTTTACATTCCTGACCGCCCGTTTCCAAACTTAATTCGGTCTTTCAGGTTTCTTAGCACTGAAACCCGGATCTCCGTGAAACCATTTGGCGCCTTGTCCGGTGAGCCACAGATAGTGATCCGTTTTCAGATCCGCCTCTATCCCTACGAATTTCCCGCCTGCATTTTCGGGCAATTCACCTTCACGCCGGCATTTGAAAATCGCCGTTCCTTCATCCACCTCGTCGAACATTGCCACGTACAACGCCTCGGCGCCCGAAAGCTTTGCGCCTGCAATCTGTTGCCATAAGAAGTCCCCTTTTCCGCGGGGGATCTCGTTATAGAGCGATTTGTCGTTCTTTAAATTACCCCAGCTAAAACCAGGAAAAACGAGCGGCGCGTAATCCACATTGTTGGCCTTGCACCAGGCGATGTCGGCCGGTAAATTAGGTCCCGCAACGCTCGTATACGTGGATGCATTGTAGCGCCCAACTGCCCAGGGCATCACCACATCCACGCTTTTTACAACTGTATGCAGCAAAGTGGAATTTTCCGTATCCTTGCCCAGACTTCTCCAGTAATAAGGCACGCCCAGCAAGATTGAAGCCTTTTTGGTCGGCCCTTTTACTTTTTCAACGAGTTTTTGAATATCTGCAATGGTGTACTTGCGCCCGTCATTGAATCCCACGCCCCAGATCGCCAGCAAAGGCCGGCCGTTATGGCGCAGATATTGCGGATTTTCTTTGTTATCAAAAAGCTTAAATGTGCTTTGCAGCTCCTCCCAATCTTTTACGATAAAATCCATATCCGCAGATGTAGAGCCGCTCAGATCGTACATAATGCTGATCGCCCTGCCATATTTTTTGGAAGCTTTCAATGCATTGGCCAGCACTTTATTAAAATGCTTTTTGCCGCTCTCGCCCTTCACTTCCGACACAAACCGCTGCATATAAACGCCGTCAATGCCATGCTCCTTCATCCACTTGAAATGCAGATCGACGCTCTCTTCATCGTATGGGCTGTAAATCGGCGCTGTTTCACCGTTTTTGTATTTAAAGGCAGTCTTATAAGTTTTAGGATAGTCGCTTACATCCGGCCAAAAGTCGATAGAAGTGGAACCCGGCTCGAACTTGCCACCTTTTTGGTAATGATGCCAGCCGCGGCCAGCACCATCACCTTCGGCAGTAAACCAGCCCTGGTAACCGGCCATTACCAGTCCTTTGTAGCTCTTAAAAAGCACACCGGTTTCATCATACTTAACTTCTTCAATTGTTTTAGGATCAACAGTTTGTTTAACACCATCCGAACCATTACATCCGAATGAAAGAAAAGGCAAGAGTAAAAGGAATCGAAAAAACTTCATGGTTAAAGGTTTAGTTTAAAAAATCTTATTATTGGATGAATTGGAATATTATTAAGCTGATGGATTCATATATTGTCAAGTGATGGATTCAATATTATCAAGCCGATGGATTGAAATCCATCGCAACAAATGGTCGAGCCTGACGGCTCTTTTCTGCCCGAAGCAGGATTCTGCCCATAAGAGCCGTCAGGCTCGAAAGACACCCTAACCCTGGATTTTAATCCAGGGATAAAAAATCATCAAGCCGATGGATGAAATCCATCGCAAGTAAATGGTTGAACCTGACGGCTCTTTTCTGCCCAAAGCAGGTTTCTCCTCAAAAGAGCCGTCAGGCTCGAAAGACACCCTAACCCTGGATTTTAACCCAGGGTTTAAAAAATCTCAAGCCGATGGATTGAAATCCATCGCAAGTAAATGGTCGAGCCTGACGGCTCTTTTCTACCCAAAGCAGGTTTCGTCTCAAAAGAGCCGTCAGGCTCGAAAGATACCTAACCCTGGATTTTAATCCAGGGACACCACACCTGACATCGCTCATCTCACACATCCTGACAGCGCTCATCTCGCACACCTGACAGCTCTCATCTCGCACATCCTGACAGCTCTCATCTCGCACATCCCGACAGCTCTCATCTCGCGCAGCCTGACAGCTCTCACCTCGCACAGCCCAACAGCTCTTATCTTCATCACAAAGCAATCCGCACCGCCTTCGCATAGTTAAACTTGGATTCCGGGGCATCAATAATCGCGCCGACCCGGAAAAAATATTGGTTACCCGTTTTCAAGTTATTGCTGTTCGAAGGAATATCAATTTCCAGCTTGTAAACCTTGTTGGGATCCGTCGCACCGTTGATCTCCGTTTCCGAAAGAACAGTCCGCATAGGCTCTCCTACGGATGGTTCAGGGTGTGCATAAAGACCGATTTTCCGCACATTGTTGATTACAGTCTGCTGGATTTTGAACGTCGCGATCACCTTGGATCCAGACTTTTCGATTTTCGCATCTTTCAAACGAATGTAAGGCTGAACTTTAAAATCCAGCTGGGTTTCGCCAGCAACGGTAACTTCCTGCGGCTCCGTAGGAACGAAGTTTCCGCGCACCGGTGAAATGGTGTATTGATTCGCGAAGATCAGGTTGTTACGGTATGTTCCGTCATTTTTGACGAGCATAACTTGCTTTGTCTGAGAAGCATATCCGTGCTCAATGTATTCGATCGTACTCCCGCGAATAATGTCCTGCTCCACCGGTTCATTGGTTTCCGCATCCAGGAAAGTTCCGTAAAGCTGCGCATCCGGTGCAGGGTAATTGTCTATTTTACAGCCCGCTGCAAAGAGCATTAATGCCAGCGCGCTTACGTATATCTGTGATTTCACAATCTTTGCGATTTAAGTTCAATGTTTTAATTTCTAATCAGATCACTGGCTGAACGGCCTAATACTGCGGATTTTGTACCAATCCATTCGCACCGATACCCGGAACATAGCGGTAATAGTTCTTGTAATCGAACGTTGCCGGGTTTAGCCTTGCAATATTCTGACGGATGAAAATGTATTTTGCAGGCGTAACGCGCAGATCCAGCACCGGAACAAGCGCATGGCGTACGCGGTTGTAGAATAGCGTATGATATTCACGCCTTCTGATCAAATCCCAGAAGCGTTTGTTTTCAAAAGCCAGCTCAACCCTTCTTTCCCGGATCACATTATCGATCGTTAAAGGAATGTCTTTGGTATGGCCTGCCCGGCGACGAATGTCATTCAATGCCTGTGCCCCTTTTGTCGCCGTTCCGGCCCCGCTTTCAACAATGGCTTCTGCGTAATTAAGCAGGATTTCGGCATACCGGAAGTCTGCCCAGTCAGAAACGGTCTGGTTCCAGCCCGGCGCAACATTCACGCCCTCATTCAAAAATTTCTTGAAGCTGACGCCCGTGCGGGTGTTATTTCCTCCCCAGGTATCGAAGCCGGAATATTGTGTCCTGTCGGCTGCACCGTATGGATAAATGGTCGCGCTACCAACCTTGATTGGCTCACCGCCGAACAGCTGTGCGCTGCCGTCCGGTTTGATGAAACCCGCCTGAATGATAATCTTCTGGCCTTTCCAGGCAGTCCCCGGCAGGATAGCCGTTGCCCATAAGCGTGCATCCTTATCTTTATAAATTCCAGCAGGATCGTCGTAACGTTTGTAATTCTTGGCAGGATCAAAACCATTGTAATCGCTCACATCATTGCCCGCAACGGTCGTGGTAACCGATGCACTTTGTCCTGGATTTGTATAACTTTCATAAGCATCGATCAGGTCCAGCGTCGGATTCATGCGGCCTGGGTGCGGCCATCCGTTAGCGGTTTGATTAGGCTGAAACCAGATGCCGTAATTATGTCCCGTTCCTGAACCCGGACGTGCATAACCTTTGATGAAAATAGCTTCCGTAGGCGCAATGTTCGGATCTTCGAAAAGCTTGCGATAGTTTTCCGCAGCTTCCTCAGGACTTGCAGGTGAAGGCTTGTAAAGCGCAAATTTGCCCGATGCGATAATCGCCTCAGACGCTTCTATGGCAGCCTTATAGTACTCCGCAGCAGCCGATTTTTCCAGCCCAACCAATTTTTGATCCACCGCAGTGCCGGAAATTGGGGCTCTATCTCCATATTTTGCCAGCGAAGCAGCGTGCAATGCAGCCCTGGATTTGAGTGCATAAGCCACCCATTTCGTAGCACGCCTCTCACCGCCAGGCCATGAATCGGCCAGGTTTGCAATGGCGATGTCACATTCTTTTAAGACAAAATCCCACGTCTCTTTTTCTGTGCTGCGCGGCACTTTCAGCGCTTCCACATCGCCTTCATATTTTTGGACAGCCGTGATCAGCGGAACGCCTCCGTATCTTTTTGCCAATGCAAAATAAGCATACGCGCGAATGAATGCACTTTCGCCCACAAGTGCTTTAGTCTCGTCCTCGCTCACATCCAATGTAGGGATAATGTCAATCAGGATATTGGTGTCGCGGATGAGCTTGTAACCTTGGTCCCACCATTGAAAATCATCATTACCGATGAAATCCCCAAACTCCGTGTGAACCGCTTCGTCGGTGATCATGGCAGGTGCGAATCCACCATTGTTGGGGTCGCCTGTATTCCAGTTGAAACCCTGTCTGAAAAACGTAAAATCCTCGATAGGCAATTGATAATACAAATTCGCCATGTATAATTTGACCCCTTCCGGATTGGAAAAGAGGTTTTCTCCCTGCAATTTGTCCAATGGCTGCTTATCGAGCACATTGTCGCAGCTAATGGCCGTTAGCAGCACAAGGAGCATGAATATATGTTTGGTCAATTTCATTATTTCAGCTGTTAGAATGTAACATTAATACCAAAGTTGTAGCTTCTGGTTACAGGATAAGTAAGCCCTGCGCCAAACAACCCTTCAATTTTTTCCGGGTCAAATGGCTTCACGAACGGATCCGCCCAGGTGAAAATATTGTGCGCATTTCCGTAGATCCGCACGTCATCAATACCGATCTTTTTAAGCCATGCCAAATTGAAAGTGTAACCAAGCTGCGCGCTTTTGAACCGCAGATAAGAAGCATCTTTCCGCCACGCCGAGCTTTCTGCATACATCGCACCGACATTATAATTAAAACGCGAAGCAGGCCATTTTCCTGGAATCCACTCATTATCACCATCCAGATGCCATCTGTCATAAAAATATTCTGGCGTGTTGCCGCGGAAGGCAAAAACCTCGGCATATACTTCGCGGAAACGCACGCTGTATTTTCCCGATCCCTGGAACAATGCTGTGAAGTCAAAACCTTTCCAGGAAGCATTCAATGTCACACCGTAATACATTTTCGGATCGCCGCCAAAGAACAAAGGCAATGCATCATTCCCATCGATCATGCCGTTTCCGTCCACATCTTTGTATTTAAAATCACCGGGAAGCTCACGTGTATTACCCAGGTCGCCATTCTGAATCGGCGCATAAATCACCTCATCTTTGTTCTGGAACTGGCCTTCTAACTGATAAGCCCATACGACGTCGTTCCAGCGGTTGGTTGTTCCTGTTTTCCACTTATCCATGCTGTTCAGGAAATCACCTCTTTCCACATAGCGGTTCATCGTGCGGGCAAAATTGAAATTCCCCGAAATGCCATATTTAAAATCTCGTATCTGACCATTATAGGCAGCTGAAAACTCAATGCCTTGCACCCGGTCGCTGTTCAGGTTTTCGTCCGGCAATGTTCCGCCGAATGTGTTGGGCAATGAAACATTCCTTCTGGCCAGCAAGCCTTTGCGGTCGCGTTGGTAAACATCAAAAGTCAGGTCGATGCGGTTGTCCCAAAGCCCGATGTCAATGCCGACGTCCTTGATTTTCGATTTGAACCAGGTTAGTTGTTCGTTGACAATGGCGGGTGAAGCGGCTCCGGTTGTATAGTTGCCGTTGGTAAACTCATATCCGCCCCCGCCCGTGAGCGAGAAGCCGGGCACGTACTGGAACGGCGCGCCTGCATCGGCTCCTACAAGCCCGTAAGAACCTCTCAGTTTAAGATTTGAAATCAATGGAATCTTGTCCATAAATTGTTCCTCGGAAACCCGCCAGCCGGCCGAGACCACGGGGAACAATCCCCAGCGACGATCCGGGTGGTAGCGGTAAGAACCGTCATAGCGTGCAGCAACTTCAAGCAGATATTTTTCTTTAAAATCATAGTTCAATCTTCCTACAAACGATTGGCTCGCATATTCGCTTTCTGAGCCGCTGGTTGTCTGGTTGTTAAGCCCGGCCTGGTCAATCTGGTCATTGGTATAAAAAGCATATTCCCTTCCTAATCCCGCCCAGCGGTTTTTGGATTCCTGTTGTTCGTAAACCAATGTTGCCCCTACGTTATGGTTCTTGGCGATTACTGTGTTGTAAAACAACTGGCCCTGAAATGTGACACGATTGTTATCTGAAAAATTATTGCCAATGCGTGAAGGATTCCGTTGCAAATGCGCCGTGTATTTATCCGTCGCTGCGTCGTAAGTGTACAGGTTATAGCTTTTTGAGACTGATTTATTCCGGTAATTGTTGCTGTCATAAGCTACCAGTCCCTTCAATTTCAATCCCGGAACAAACGGAACCGAATACGTTAATGCAAAGGTCGACTGGAAAAATTTGTTCGCTTCTTCATTGTAGCCGGTCAGGTCGCCATCTGCAAGCGCAACGGGATTGTAGCCACCGCTCAGCAACGAAGGATATTTTGGATTGTCATTGGCATAAGGCCGCTCTGTCGCCAGTGCAATCCTTGTTCCTTTGTAAATATTGAAAAAGTTGTCCCCAGGCTGATCTCTTTTGTCAAATAGCCCGGAAAGGATCAGGTCTGCTTTCAGGTTTTGGGTAAGATCAATGCCCACATTCGCCCGGAAAGTGTACTTTTTGTAACCCATATCCTTGCTTTTCAAAAGGCCATTTTCATTTTGAAAACCAAAACTCGTAAAATACGACACAGCCCCTTCCCCACCGGAAGCCGAAAGAAAATGTTGCTGCTGTGAAGCTGATTTGTTCAAAACTGTCTTATACCAGTCTGTTCCTTCATATCCAGGCGCTCCTTTTCTGAATTTTTCGATTTCATCGGCAGTATATACCGGCGTTTCGCCCAGGTTTCTGGCAGCATCATTCCGCATTTCAGCCCATTGTAATGCAGAAGTCATTTGCGGAACATCCGTAGGGCTCTGGCGTCCGTAAACCGCGTTATAGCTGAACTTAGGCTTGCCCTTACTGCCTTTCTTGGTTGTTACGATCACGACACCATTCCCTGCCCGTATCCCGAAAATCGCAGCAGAAGCATCCTTTAACACAGAAATGCTTTCGATATCATCCGGATTGATCTTTTGAAATTCATAACCGCCGTCACGCGCTACGCCGTCCACCACATAAAGCGGCTCGCCAAACCCACGGATGTTAATGCTTGTACTGAATGAACCCGGTTCCCCCGAGTTCTGACGGATCTGCACACCAGCCACTTTTCCCTGCAGGCTCTGCGCAAGACTCGTATGCGTGGTGGTTTTAATGTCTTCGGAAACAATGTTGGAGATCGCACCGGTGAGCGTTTGTTTACGCTGCGTTCCGTATCCTACAACCACCACTTCCTGTAAGTCGTCGGTGCTAGGTTCCAGTCTGATCTGAAAATTCGTTTGGCTTCCCACCACAATTTCCTGGCGCTTATAACCCAGAAAGCTCACGATGAGCACGGAGCCTGATCTTGGAACGCTCAATGAAAAACGGCCATCTGCGTCGGTTGTAGTTCCTTTTGCGGTGCCTTGCAAAACAATGCTCGCGCCAGGGATCGCGCTGTTTTTTTCATCCCTGATTTCACCGGAAATGTTGGTTTCCTGCGCCAGCGCCATGTGCCCCGCCAGCAGTGTGACAGCGAATGCCAGGCAGCATTGCAAGAGGTATTTCTGGAAGCTTCGCAATACTTCCCGTTTTAATAAAAGTTGATTTTCCATAAAGTCATTTAAAGTCGGTGACAGCAATTCAAGTGTAGCAGGTTGGCCAAACCATGGGTCAAAGTAAAGCGAGGCTTATTAAGAAATGATTAATAAAACATTAACCAAACCTTACCTGGCAACTTTTTTATCTAATTATTAAATAAAATAATCCAATAATGCAGACTGCCGGGAATTTACCGTTCAGAAACTCGGTTGCAACTTCTCGGCGCTTTCTATTTCCAGTTATGCTCATAGCATATAGCTTTGTACAAAAAGATCTTATTTGTATGCAGAACCTAAAAATTGCTACGGCCCAGTTTGAAAACAAAAGCGGTGACAAGGCCTACAATCTGCTCGCTATCGACAGGCTGGCGGAGAAAGCAGCAGCCGACGGCGCGCAGGTTATCGCTTTTCACGAATGTTCCGTGACTGGCTACACATTCGCCAGAAAGCTCGATCGCGAGCAACTCACCGAACTTGCCGAGCCCATTCCCGACGGGCCCAGCATAACGAAACTCGTAGACATTGCTGCCAGACATAACATTGCCGTACTGGCCGGACTTTTTGAGAAAGACGAAGCGGGAAATCTTTTCAAGGCATACGTTTGCGTGGACAAAACAGGTTTGATCGCCAAATTCAGAAAACTGCATCCGTTCATCAACAGCAACCTCACGCCGGGCAGCGAATACGTTGTGTTCGATTTGTATGGCTGGAAATGCGGGATACTAATCTGCTACGATAATAACATTGTCGAAAATGTGCGTGCTACTGCATTGCTTGGCGCGGACATTATCTTCATGCCGCACGTGACCATGATGACACCCTCCACCCGCCCCGGCGCTGGCTTTGCCGATCCGGCTTTATGGGAAAAAAGGCATGAAGATCCGACCGCGCTCCGGCTGGAATTTGACGGCTTGAAAGGGCGTGCCTGGCTTATGAAATGGCTGCCGGCAAGAGCTTATGACAATGGGATTTATGCTATATTTTCAAATCCGATCGGGATGGACGACGACCAGCTCAAAAACGGCTGCTCTATGATCCTGGACCCATTTGGCGACATTATAGCAGAATGCAGAACACTTGGCGATGACATCGCGATCGCCACATGCACACCGGAGAAACTGACCCAGGCGGGCGGTCACCGTTACAGAATGGCACGCCGTCCCGAACTGTACAGCGACGTCATCGGCGCAGATCATGCTTCCAGTCAAAAAGTAGTCTGGCTAACGTGATTGCTTAGCAAGGGATTTTATATCATTTGGTGTTATAATTAAACATCCAAATGATGTCAAACTGATCCTGGACCACACCGAAAAGTGAATCGGTGGGTTCAGGATTTAATGCGTAAATAACCTTTCCGTCAGCCGCAAGCTTCGAAAAGCAACGGATGATCTCCTGCTGATCATCGAATAACAATGCGATAGAAACATCACTATCAGCAACAAACACGTGCCCACCCATGAAATCGGTGGCCATGATAGTAAACTCCACAGTCGTAAGCATTGCATGCATAACCTGATGCTGCATGTCATCCGGAAACTCTATGGCATAAGGCGTGTCGCCGATCGTTTCGAGCGTGAGTTTCCCGCCAAAGCACTCCTTATAAAAGTGCATTGCTTCCTTGCAATTACCATTGAATGTCAGATAGGGAGAGATACGCGTCGCCATTTTCAAACCAGAGTCGGTGCCTAAACAAAAATACCGCCCAGCCGCCACAAGCAACAGGGATTATACGACAAATCGCAGGGTGTTTTGCGACAATTCTGGTTTAATATATGATGGCGGGAGACCCTTACAGTTCAGCTGATATCCAACAGCTCATAGAGATCATTCGTGTTAACTACACGATCGAACCCGAGGCTTTTTAAGTGGTTAGTGAGTTTTTTATCACCTGTCCATAGCATTCCGTTTTTCTGTAAACTGAGCGCCACAAAAGCCAAGTCGTTTGAGTCAACACCGGCAGTCAACCTATCCGCTTCCTCAAAATGTTCAGTTGCTATCATTTTCTCATTCAGGAAATCAACCTGCTTCATAATCGTATACAGCAACGTGCTCACCCCTTCTACCGGCTGCTTGGAGAGCTGAACAATTTTGGACTGATGCTTGAACAACTCTGCCATTGCATAGTAACAACTTATCCGCTCTATGTTTGGCAGAGGGCTGAAAAGAATTTCGGAAATTCGGTTGTTTGGAGATATGCAGGCGCTAAATAAGATGTTTGTATCGATGACAACGATCATGGAAGAAAACGCGATTTGTTTTCAGACCACCAACTCTTATTAACCAATTCAGCCAAATCAGAAGCCTGTTCCTCTGAGCCTTGATTCTTGGCAACTATCTCGAGAATGTTAATGTAGTCAATTACCTTTTGGACTGCGCCCATATTGATGGAGTCGCTAGCCTCAATAATAATATTTCGATCCTGACGTGTGATGACCATAGCTGTGCTTTTTTCAAATATAACACAGTTATGGTCAAGAGTCAATTGTGGTTGATGTTTACTTAATCGAATACCAATCCCTAAGCCTCACATCGATTTTCTTGTCACCAGCGTTCACCAGCTTTTTGAAAGCTTCGGTGTCGCTTAGGCCGTTTTGGCCGCGGTAGTGGTAAGGATAAACGATTTTTGGTTTGAAATCCAGGACTGCGGAAGCAGCTTCGGGCACGTCCATGGTGTAGGGAAGGTTCATGCAAACGAATGCCAGATCAATGTTCTTTAAAGCGCGCATTTCTGGGATTCCGGCTGTGTCGCCGCTGATATAGACCGTTTTATCACCAAATTTCAATACATAACCATTGCCGCGGCCTTTGGTATGCTTTGCATCCGCTGATTCCGGAAGGTTATACATCGGAATAGCCATGATAGAGATATCCAGTTTGCTGATTGTCTGGCCGTTATTAACTTCAACGGCTTTGGCTTTCAGCTTGTCCGACATCATATCAATGACCGCTTTCGGTGCTACGATGATGGCTTTGCTCAGGTCCAGAGAGTCCAATGTTTTCGGATCGAAATGGTCGCCGTGAATGTCTGAAATAAGGACAAGGTCGGGTGCAGCAATGCCTTTGAATGTCTTCGTGCCGCCATATGGATCCACATAAATTGTCTTTCCGGCCCAGGTCAGCGACATGGTGGCGTGGTTGAGCGGCTGTATTTTCAGGGGGCCTTTGGACGTCGACAGATCATCGGCAGCGGGAAGTTGTGCCCATAGAGGAGCCGAAATCAGTAAAAATAAGAATGCAAATGTCGCTTTCATTTTATATCAGTTTGTTTGTCCAAAGTTAACTTTTTGTAATTACTTCCCGACTTTTTATATTGTTTACATTAGTATCAAAAACATCTATTCCGAACAAATGAAGACGCATACAACTAATTACTTCGATACATTCATCCAGGTTGCAGAAGACAGCCAGGCCAAAGCGGGCGAAGTGCCGCCAACAAAGGGGGCCGAAAAATCTGTCGCCAACATTCAGTTTGAAATCATCAGCGCCCATCCCTATCAATACACATCCGACGACGTCCTCTTCCAGACTTACGCCGTTCGCCAGGGTCTGGACGAGGCGGAGCTTGAAGCAGAGCGCGAAAAATTCTTTTCCAAGGGCCAGCCTTGCCTGAGAGCCTCACCACTCACGAAGCGATACGGCTGGGGCGTCCACAGCAACGCCGAAGGAAAAGTTGCGCTATACGGCCTGGAATCAAAAGAATATAATAAATTCTCTTCCGACGAAAAGCTAAAAACCGTAAAAGCCATGCGCTCGAAGCGAGCTTAGGGATTTGGAATAAATGTTAGAAACTCAACACTTACCATCCCCACCCGCGTCGGAGCAAGCCTCTCACTTGATTTCAGCTGCAATCACTTTTTTTTCGGCGCGGTTGATGCCGTAGATGATTTGCTTGCCCTTTATCCAATGGTCCATGGCGATGCCTTGACCGTGCATTGGTGCGGGGAGCGTACGGACGTGTTCGAGCGTGAATCCGGACTTCGGGAGGCGCATGACGTAAAGGTCCTGCTCGTCGTGCCCTGTGCAATAGAGCAATCCGTCTGCGCCCCAGGCGCCGCCTGAATTACTTTTCGGCGTAAAAAGCGCTATAATATGATTGGGAAAAATCCAAGATTCAAGCTGGCGCCATTCGGGATCGTATTTTACGACCGCCGTCCATCGGGTGTCCCTGCCTTCGCTGGCTTCTTTTCCGGAATAATGTGCAAACCCGCACCACCAAAAGCCATCTCTCTGGTCTATCCAAGTCAATGAGCCGTGCTGGGCAATACCAAAGCTATGGTTACCAATGTGTTGCATTGACTTCACATCGAAAATCTCAATAGAGCTTGCCATCGGAATTTCAGGGTAATTTGTGTTGGCGCAATACATTTTTCCTTTAATGACCACACCGCTGTTTAAATGTTTGATGCCTTCTTTTGAGCCGTCCCAGACAGCAACTTGCTTGCCGTCAGATTTGGTATGTTTGGTTATGGTGCTGTTGTTAATAACATAAAAATGATCTGCATCAACGGCAACAGCCTGCTTTGCTTCGGTTACCTGAAACGACCGGATTTCAGTTACACTTTGGGAAAAACAAAATGAAGAAAAAAGACTGCTGACTGAAAGCCAGAGCCAAAACGGCGCGCTGCGTAGGATCATAAGGTTAGGATATATTTGACCAATAAAATTAGTCAAATATATGTGCTGACAAATTACCTTATTATGATATCTCCCGAATGATTACTGCTGCACTTTCGCCAAAGCAGGTGCTTTGTATGTGTAGACGGTGTAAGGGAAAATGTAATGTGCAACCAGCTTGGAAATAAGGCTGGCTACCACAATAGGGACAAAAAGCATATAGTTGTCAGCGATGGCACAAACCAGGAAAATCGCTGTGAAGGGTGCGTGAATGCTGCCGCTCAGCACTGCCGCCATGCCGATGACCATGAAATTGACAGCGATCAGATTGAGACCGAAAAAGTGGTTTAAGACCGTACAAACGATCAATCCAAGGAACGCGCCAATGAATAAGCTGGGTGCGAAAACCCCGCCATCGCCTCCGGCGCCTAATGTTATGGAGGTTGCCAGCGGTTTCAAAAGCAAGATCAGCAACAATGGTAAAATGGTTGACATTGCAGTGTCCGGCGTGAGTTTCAACAGGTTATTGATCCCGGCATAACCTTCGCCATACAAGCTGGGAAAGAAGAAAACAAGCAACGAAATCAGCAAAGAACCAGCCAGGATTTTGGTGAGATCATTGTTCAAAGAGCTGAAAAAACGTTTGAAAAAGAGGACACTTTTGGTCAGGTACACCGAATTAAACCCAGCGATAACCCCGAGCAATACAAAGTAAGGCAAGGCGTAGCCATTCCAAACGGAGACATTGAAACTGAATATTTGTTTGAAAAAGAAATAGCGGGTTAACAGGTAAGAAACCAGCACGGCCGTAATGACGCTGGCTGTATGCAGCTTGCTTTTTCTTTTGGTAAAAACTTCAAATGCAAACAAAAAACCCGCAATAGGCGCATTGAACAATGCTGTAACGCCCGCGGCCAGGCCCGAACAAACGAGATCGGTCCTGTATTTTTTGAGATAACTCACTTTGCGACTGGATAATGCGCCTACCGACGCCGTAGCAACGACTGTGGAAACCTCGATGCCAGTTGATCCGCCGAAAATGACTGTCAGGAATCCGTTAAAGTAATGGGAAGGGACCTTATATGCGGGAAGCGTATTTCCATTTTTATTGATCGTGTCCAAAACCTCTTTGATGCCTTTATTGGCCTTATTCCTGAAAAGAAATCGCCTGAGCAAATGGATCGTTGTGATGCCGATCAGTGGCAAAACAAAAATGAGATAGGTGTTTTCATGGATCTTTTCAAGCAAATTTTCTTCGTAATGTTCCGTGATCACTTTAAGCGTATCTGCGATCAATGCGGATATTACACCTGTAAATGCGGCGGCAATTAACACTCCGACGACTCTCTGGCTTTTCTTTACGTGATAAGATTTCTGGTCCATGCTACATTATACAAGCGCCCCATCTCGATTTTGGTTCCTGAAAATATGATGCATTTGCCTGAATGTTATAGCAATCAATGTCTCGCAGAGGCGGTCTCCTGACGATATCGTTCCTTTAAAAGATTCATCATGTATACATTAATGTCCCACTGGCTCGCCACGGGCGTTTGTGCGTATGGTAACGACGGCATGTAAGGTAAAGGGCCGAATTCTGTAGTTACGGTGAGCTGCGACTGCTTTGCGTGATGCGAGGCAACCACCTGGTCCCACCATTGCAAATGGGTTTCAAGCGTTTCTGCCCATTCAGGTGCGCGGGGGTCATTTACCTGCGGCCCTTCGGTGTGGCCTACCCTACTGTGAATGTGGTCTGTATGCGCTATTGCCAATGCGACCTCTTCCACCTGATCTTCCAGCAGTGACTCGTGCACGTTGCACCAGTGAGAAATGTCCAGCGTAATGCGCAGATCCGGGATTTGTGAAAGGTATCCGTGCGTAACATGCGCGGCGTATAAACTTTTTCCACGATGCGTTTCATGAATAATAGGAACGCCGGATTCTGCTGCAAGTGAAGCAGCCAGATCAAAAAGCCGCTTGTTATGATCAAAAGGAAAGTAATCTTTTCCGGTCTGGCAGTTGATAAAAACCGGCCTGGCTGCGATCAGATTTCGAAGATATTTTTCATAATTAGCCGTATGCGCATCAATGTCCCGTTCAAATGACTGCCAATACTGACCAATCAGTTCGAGGCCATGCTTGGCCAGCGCTTCCAGGATTACGTCCGTTTCCTCCCGCTCAAAGGGCAGGGCCATCTCAACGCCGTCGTAACCTGCTGATTTTACATGGCTGCAAAAAGCGTCAAAAGGCAGGGTGTTGCCCCATTGCGGCGCATAAAACTTGATTTTCATCTCTTGTGTACTGTAAATGTTATTGAAAAAAGGCTTGCCCACGCCCTATTCTACCGGCTTAGGGCCGATAGCAGGCTATTTTTGATAAATCCAGGCTTATAATGTCTCCTGGCAAACGGCCAGACTTCACTTTCACCAGGACTGATTTTTATATTCATATTTTAATCAAATCACTGATCGACTGCTATGAGAATTGCCACCTATAATGTCAATGGAGTCAATGGCCGGCTGCCAGTGCTGCTGCGCTGGCTGGAAATGACAAAACCCGATGTCGTTTGTTTGCAGGAATTAAAAGCGCCGCAGGAGAAATTTCCCGAAAAAGCCCTATTGGACGCGGGTTACAATGCGATTTGGCATGGTCAGAAAAGCTGGAATGGCGTAGCGATCCTGTCACGGGGCTTGGAACTGAAAGAAGTGCGCAGAACGCTTCCCGGCTATGAAGATGATCTGCATAGCCGATACATTGAGGCCATTGTGAACGGAATGCTCGTAGGCTGTCTTTACCTGCCAAATGGCAACCCGGCGCCCGGGCCGAAGCTGGAATACAAATTGCGCTGGTTCGAACACTTTACAGCACACGCTGCGGAATTGCTGGCTTACGATGTGCCGGTCGTCCTGGCGGGGGACTACAATGTGATGCCCACTGAGCTGGACGTTTACAAACCCGAACGGTGGGTAGACGATGCGCTTTTCCGTCCCGAGGTCCGGGAGGCTTTCAAGAAGGTTGTGGACCAGGGCTGGACGGATGCCATCCGGAAATTGCATCCCGATGAAACGATATACACATTCTGGGACTATTTCAGAAATGCTTACGGCCGCAATGCCGGCCTTCGCATCGATCACTTTTTGCTAAGTCCGCACGTGGATGCGCGCCTGCTTGCGGCGGGTGTGGATAAGGAGGTCCGTGGTTGGGAGAAATCGAGTGACCATGCGCCTACCTGGATAGACATTGCCGATCCGGAAGAATAAGCTTTAAACCGCTTGCTAACCCTGCCCTGTAGGCATTTAAAAAACGAAACCGGACTGCTAAGCGGCCCGGTTTCGTTTTAATTTAGTAAGTCAGACTTTTCAGATAGGCAATGGTCTGCGGCACCTGCGTAGCGTAACTCGGGCTCTCGTCTTCTATATAGTAATGTTCAATAGACGATTTTTTCGCGGCTTTCAGAATGGCTGGAATGTCGAGTTGTCCGGTTCCTAATGCCACGTCGTTTTCAACAGGCGTTCCTCCGGACATGTTTCCGGTCACTCCCTTTTTCAAATCCTTCATGTGCATTAATTTGAAGCGCTTAGGATACTTTGCGATCAGTGCAGCAGGGTCGGCGCCTGGGAAAAAAGTCCATAACAGATCAATTTCAAAGCTGACATATTTCGGGTCTGTTTTCTGGATCAGATAATCCATCAAAGTGCCGTCTTCATGTTTTTCAAACTCATAACCATGATTATGGTAGCAAAATGTGAGGCCGAATTCCTCTTTCAATTGCTTACCGATCTTGTTAAAATCAGCAACAGTCTGCTGAGCCATTTCCAATGTGAAAGGGCCTTTATGCGGAATCCAGGCAACGCGTACGAACTTCGCCCCCAGCGCTTTAGCATTCTCTCCCACTTCTTTCGTTTTATTCAATGCGTCCGAATATTGCACACCAAAGGATGAACATTTGATCCCCCGCTCATCCAGAAGCTTGCGCAGCTCAGCTGCCGTTTTTCCGAACAAACTTGAAAATTCCATGTCTTTAATGCCAAGCTGCTGCAATGTATCCAACGTAGCCGCAGGGTCTTTGGCCAGGCTCTTGCGGAAAGTGTAAGAAACCATCCCCGGCATGTCAGGGAAAAGGGGTTTTGTTTTTTGGGCAAAAAGCGTGTTGACACCCAATGCAAAGGCAACAGTTGCTACGAGTATTCTTTTGAGTTTCATTTTATCAGTTAAGAAGTTTCATTATTAAGACGAATCATTATCATTCATACCCTACATACAACTGGCCCACTGCCTGATCATCTGGGTGACCTTACCATTAAATAAGAACTCTATATCGGAATAGTCCGTTTGCAGCTTGTTTTATTAATATTGCCGCTTCTAATTTTACTCACAATTCTCTAATCTCTTTCCTATGAAAACCATTCGTTTACTTGGCCTGAGCTTTTTCCTTTTTGCTTCTGCCCTCAGTTGCACCGACCACGCGCCGGACCCTGTCGAATTCAGTTCCACTGAGTTTTCAAAAGGTGCGCTAATTGCTCCAATCGCTATTACCAAGGGCGATAATAACAGACTTTGGGTAACGGAACAAGGCAGCGCTACCGACAAGGGCGACACTTATGACGGCCGGGTTTCCATGATCGGGCCTGATGGCACGGTTTATCCTGCAATCACCGGCTTTTTATCTAAAAGCAGCGTTGAAAAAATGCCTAGCGGCCTTACGCACCTTTTATACAAAGATGGAATGCTGTACATTCTTCACGGCGTGGAAGGCAGGCTTTACAAAGCAAATGTTTCGTCCTGGAACCCTGGCGACGCCCCATTGAAAGCAAGTGAGCTTAGTTTTGAAGATCTTGGCAGTTTTGTAAAATCACAGCTTCCTGATCCGGCAACTGCGGAATCCAATTTGTACAATCTGACATGGGGGCCAGAGGGCGATCTTTTCATTACAGACGCAGCGGGTAACATGATCATTCGCAGAAAAAGTGACGGCTCGAAAAGCGTATTTGCTACCTTCCCGGATTTCGACAATCCTAAAAAACCTGTGGGCGGCCCGACAGTGGATTTTGTTCCTACGGGTATCGCTTGGGACGGCAGCAAGTTCTACGTTACATCTTTAACAGGTTTCCCTTTTAATGAGGGCCTGGCTGAAATCAAAACTGTTGACCAGCATGGCAATGTATCGGATCATAAAAAAGGTTTCACAACACTGGTGGATGTTGTACTAACAGATAGCAATAAGCCATTGGCTGTACATTTCGCCAGTTTCTCATCCGCTTTCATGTTTGAGCAAAATACAGGAACAGTTACCAGTGAAGACGGTGCTGTTGTTATGGCCGGACTGAACATGCCAACGGACATCGAAAAAGTTTATACAAACACTTACTATGCCGTTTCACTTGGAAACAGTAAAGTATACAAGCTCACTTATTAACACGGATCAAGGATCCATTAGCATAAAAAATCGCCTTCCTAATCTGGGAGGCGATTTTTTTATATAGTGAAAATTAAAAATGCTAAACAGGAAGCCAGATGTTAAACACAGCACCATTACCCGGGCTTGAATGTGCCGAAATGTAACCGCCGTGCTGCTCCACGATTTTCTTCACAATGCTCAGCCCGATCCCGGTTCCCGAATATTCGTGCTTGCCGTGCAGCCGTTGAAAAAGGCTGAAAATCTTCTCGCTAAATTCCTGTTCGAACCCGATTCCGTTGTCTGAAAATGTAATGTGATGGAATAGCTGATCGTGATTAATGGCAGCATACGCCACCAGATCTGCCCCTTCAACGATTTCTGATTTAATGGTTATTACGGGCTTTTCCGTAGAAAATTTGATGGAATTGCTGATCAGATTAGAAAACAGCTGGTTGATCTGAAAACCATTTGACCTGATAACCGGCAGATTCTCGTAAAGGATAACAGCTTGTTTCTCAGCAATAAGCAATTCAAAATCGATTTCAATGTTCGCTACAATTTCGTTAAGGTCCACCGAAGTATGGTCGTCGCCTGTCTTAGCCAGCCGGCTATATGTCAGCACCGACTGGATAAGTTCGCTCATGCGCTGTGCCGACGATGAAATTTTCCGGTAATACATTTCTGCCGCGTTCTCGTCGGCTTTGTTTTTCTGGATTAAATGGATGAATGTCTGGATTTTCCGTAACGGTTCCTGTAAATCGTGGCTGGCAATGTAGTTGAACGATTCCAGTTCCTTATTGGCTAATAAAAGATCCTTTGTGCGTTGCTGCACCTGCTGCTCCAACTCTTCTGTAAATAACTTCTGGCTTTCCTCGATCCGCTTGCGGGCCCGCTGAATTTTGATCTGGGATGTAATCCTGGCGAGCATTTCATTGGATGAAAATGGCTTTACCAGATAGTCATCCGCGCCGATTTCATAACCTTCAATTTTGGATTCTTCTCCGGCCCGGGCGGTGATCAGGATCACAGGAAGCTGGCTGGTCTCCGGATTGGCTTTTACGCGCCTGAGCAATTCAATACCATCTATCTCCGGCATCATAATGTCGCTCAAAACGAGCGTAGGCTTATATTTTTGTATTTTATCGAGTGCGTCCAGGCCGTTGGTTGCCGTAATGGTTTCATATCTGGTTGAGACCAATGACTCAATGTGCTGGCGCATATCCACATTATCATCTACAATCAGCACCAGTTCATTTGCCTCTCCTGATCCTGCCTCAATCTCTGGGCTGCCACCATCTGGCACTAACGATTGCATGTCCACCAGCGCCGCTGCTTCCTGTACATATACATTGGAGCCCGCATTCGCCAAGCCGCCGTCATCTTCCAGAATCTGGGTATGGGATAAATGTTTAGTGCCAAACGGAATGGAAACCGTAAAGCAACTTCCCTCACCTGCAACGCTTTCCACTTCAATGTTACCATTATGCAGCAAAATGAGCTCCTTAATCAGCGACAACCCAATCCCCGTCCCCTCATATGTTCGGCCTGCCGTACTTTGGATCCGGTGGAAACGCTCAAACATATGCGGCAGCTCGTTCTCCGGAATCCCGACGCCGGTGTCGGTCACGGTAAGCACGGCATGGTCACCATGGGCAAAAAGCCTCACTGTTATGGTGCCTTCCAGTGTAAATTTGAAAGCATTCGACAACAGATTGAAGACAATTTTTTCCCACATCTGTCGGTCCAGATAAACCGGCGGAAGGTTGTCGTCAACTTCCACATTATATTGAAGATCAGCGCTTTCTATCACCGATTTGAAATTCGCCGCCAGGTTACGGGTGTATGTTGCCAGATCTGTCGATACAAAATTTCCCTGATGGCGGCCACTTTCAATGCGGCTAAAATCCAGCAGCGAATTGACGAGCTTCAATAGTCGCAAAGCATTCCGATGTGTTACTTCAATACTCTGCCTTTCCGCATTATTAAGGTTGCCGGCAGGCTTGTTCAGCAATTCTTCCAGTGGTCCAAGGATCAGCATCAGTGGCGTCCGGAACTCGTGGCTAATGTTGGTGAAAAATAGTGTCTTAGCCTTATCCAATGCTTCCAGTGCCTCAGCGCGCTTCCGCTCTTCCTCGTACGCGAGCGTATTGTTCACACCCAGCGCAATCTGGTCCGCAATCAGTTGAATAAAATTCCGGTATGCGTCATCGAATTTGCGATATGGATTGAGCCCTACGGTAAGCACTGCCAATGGAAACTGGCGGTTAGCGGATTTTATAGGAATATCCACAAAAATCCGCGGCGCAATGTCCCAGGCGCCTTTCGGGATCTCTTTCCACTGACCATCCACGACCGATTCCACGATATGATTTTCCTGAATGGCCGTTGTAATGCCGGGAGCGGCTAGTTCCGGGTTGGTCAGGTTTATCAACCCACTCACAGGAGCCTCCTCAAAGCCGGAGCAAGCGACGATCTCGGCGCTGCTGCCATCCATTTTGACCTTATAGACCATAGAAAAAGGAAAATCCTGGGGATTCCCTGCAAGCGCTTTTGTTGCCTGCGCGTACACCTCCTGTTCGTTTTTCTTCTGCGCAACTGTATCGAGCAACTGCATTGTTCTCAATGCCCGCTCGTTGATAATCCGGTCTGTATCAGCTGTATTATAGCAAATTATGCCTGATGGAAATCCGTCTGCGCCCAGCACGGGTGTGTAGGAAAAAGTATAATACGTCTCTTCCGGAAAGCCGCTTCGTTCCATGATCAGCAGCTGGGATTCCACGTAGGTGCCTTCGTCTTTTTTCATTGCCCGAGAGAGTAGCGGTTCAATGTCTTTCCAGATATCTTTCCAGACCACCGAAGCCGGCTGCCCTAATGCGACGGGATGTTTCCCGCGAACGATATCGATATATGCATCATTGTAAAATTTAATCAATTCATCCCCCCAGCCGATCCAGATCGGTTGTTTGGAGCTGAGCATGATCCGCACGCAGGTTTTAAGGCTTTGCGGCCATCGTTCGGGGGTGCCGAGTTTTGTTTTTTCCCAATCAAATTGCCGGATGCGTTCGCCCATTTCGCCTCCTCCTGCGAGGAATTCCAGCTTTTTTAACTCATTGTCTACCATGAAATGACTAGAAAAGGGTCGTTACGATTCTTTTAATTTCTTCCTTTACCTCATCCGTGTTGGCGTGTTTCTTAATAAGCCCTGATGCTCCGAGTGCCTTGCATTGCTGAACAATAGCCTTTTCATCGGAAGTCGAATACATAACAGCAGGGATATGAATGAGCGACGGCCTTTTTTTCATTTCTGCTAAAAATTCCATACCATTCATTCTGGGCATATTGATGTCTATGAAGATGACATCTGGGGAGAATGCGGGTTGTTCCAGTTTTTCGAGCGCCTGGATCCCGTCTTTGGCAAAAACGCATTTGGCTTCAGGAAGTGCGTCTTCCAGCATGATAGAAAAAATTTCCTGATCTTCGATGTCATCGTCAATCAGGAATACAATCAAATTTTCAAGCATTTTCAAAAATTTCGGGCAAGCGCAACTACGCAATGCAAGATAATAAAAATCCTAACCTCAACGCCAGCGGTGGTTTAGCAATGCTCCCGAAAACGCTGAGTTTGTTTAGCCGGTACATTGATAATCCTCTGCGAAAAGATCACGGCCTGGTCGTAGCGGAATACTTGCAAGCACTTTTACCCAGCCGAAATGCAAGCCAGATATGCCCTCTTTAATGATGATGTAATGTCGTCGTAGCGCAGGGGTTTGGAAATGTAATCATCCATGCCTGCGGCGAGGCATTCTTCGCGGTCTTCCTTCATGGCGTTGGCGGTCATGGCAATGATGTAAGGCTGCTCGATCTCCTGCTTGCGGATCAGGCGCGTGGCTTCCAGACCGTCGATTTCGGGCATTTGAACGTCCATGAAAACAACGTCGAACTTTCTGGTAAAGGTTTTGGCAACCACCTCAGCGCCGTCGCGGGTAACGATCGGGCTGTAACCCAGTTTTCCCAGTATTTTGACAAATAGTTTCTCATTAATCTGATTATCCTCCGCAATCAGAATGTGCAGTGGATACTGAATAGCAAACGCCTCCGAGAGTAGCGATTGCACCGCAGGTAAAACCAGCTTGGCCGAGTCGCCCTGATTTTTCAGCTCCATCTGGATCAACTGCCCAAGCTGCTGATGCTTAACCGGTTTGGTAAGAATAGCGGCGAATAGATCTTTGAAAGTATGCCGTTTTTCGTCGCCTACCGAGCTAAGCAGGAAAAGAGGCAATGTTGGGAAGCGCCGCTTAATAATCCCGGCCAGTGTAACGCCATCCATTTCAGGCATTTGCTGATCCGTAATGATCAGGTCGAATTTTATGCCGCTATCCAGAATTTCGAGCGCCTGTTTTCCCGATGACGCAAGCGTGGGCACCAGTTTCCATTGCTCCATTTGTGCATGAAAAATTCGCAGATTGGTCTCATTATCATCAACAACCAGGACTGCTTTGCCGTCGTTTTCAGATGTATTGAAATGCACATATTGCCGCTGGGATTCATGACTGACCTGTGCCTGGATGGAGAAATGGAAGCTGGTTCCCTTGCCAGGCTCGCTGTCAACGCTGATTGTTCCGCCCATCAGTTCCACCAGGCGCTGACTGATCACCAGCCCGAGTCCCGTGCCTCCGTACTTGCGCGTATGAGACGAATCGACCTGTGAGAAGGCTACAAACAGGCGGTCCAGCTTATCTGCCGGGATGCCTATGCCCGTATCTTGAACCTGAAAGCTGATTTCCAGTTCGTCATCACTAACATACTTAACCAGTTTTACAATCACCAGAATTTCACCCTCATGCGTGAACTTGATCGCATTCCCGACAAGGTTGATCAGGATCTGGCGCAACCGCTGGCTGTCGCCGATGATCTGGTTAGGAACCTGCGGACTGATCTGGTAAACAAGATCCAGACCGATTACCGCCGCTTTGGAAGAAAATATATCCAAAACCGCCTCAATACAATCCCGAAGATTGAAACTAATGTGTTCCAGCTCCATATTCCCCGACTCAATCTTCGAGAAATCCAGGATATCATTAATTACCATGAGCAGGCTGTCGCCACATTTGATAATGGTATCTGTATACTCGGTTTGTTCCTCATTCATAGGCGTTTGTGCCAGCAGCAACGCCATACCGATCACCCCATTCATAGGCGTGCGGATCTCATGGCTCATCGTTGCCAGAAACACGCTTTTGGCCATGTTCGCTTTTTCCGCTTCCTGCCTTGCCACCAGTTCTCTTTCGTGCTGGTTCTGCAAACGGGAATTCATTGTTTGCAGGTCGGCGGATTGCAGTTCAAGTTCATGCTTTTGCCGGATCACCTCAACGGTGCGTTCTTCAACCTGCTTTTGCAATAAATCCTTTTGCTTTTTCATAGCGCCGATCCGCCAGCGGTAGAACCAATAAATAAGGCCTGCTGCCAACAAAACCGCCAATGTGCGGAACCATAGCGTTTTCCAGAATGGCGGCGTAACGTGCAGGACAATGCTTGTTCCCTGGTCGTTCCATACTCCATCATTATTGGAAGCTTTTACTTTGAAAACATATTTACCAGGATCGAGATTGGTGTAAGTTGCTTTTCTGTTCGTCCCGCTGTAAATCCAGTCCTTGTCAAAACCAACGAGTTGGTATGCATACTGGTTCTTTTCAGAAAGTGTGTAATTCAGCGCGGTAAATTCAAAGGAAAGCATGGACTGCGCGTAGGAAACGGTAATTTCTTTGGCTGCGCTGATGTGATTTTTTAAAGGCGATCCCTCCTCCTGGTTTTTGATGGGTTGATTGAAAATCTGAAAATCTGTGATAAAGATGGGTGGGACGTATGCATTGTACTTAATGCTGTCGGGATGGAAAAAATTGAGCCCATATTGCCCTCCGACATATATGACTCCTTTTTTGTTTTTAAACAGGGAAAGACGGTTAAAAGAACCTTGCTGCAAGCCATCACTGAAATCGAAGTTGCGGAATTCACCAGTTTTTGGATTAAACCTGGAAAGGCCCTTATTAGAACTTATCCAGAGCAAGCCCCTGCCGTCCTCGGTAATTGCCTGAACGACATTATTAGGCAAGCCATCCGATTGCTGATAATGCTTAAAAGTATTGGTTTTCTTGTCTAACAAATTGAGCCCGCCACTGGTCGCAACCCAAATGTGCCCGTTTTTATCCTCATAAATAGCATTGACCTGGTTATTGGACAAGCTTGTGATTTGTGCAGGATCCGATGTGAATTTGGTAAACTGGTTGGTTTTCTTATTGTAACGGTTCAGCCCGCTTCCCTCGGTTCCTACCCAGAGATTCCCCGCGGAATCCATCAATAATGAGAGAATCATGTCGCTGCTGATAGAGCCCCGAACATTGGCGTCGGCCCGGAATTGCGTCAAGTTCCCCGAAGTTCTATCGTATTTCAGCAAACCTCTCGACGTGCCGATCCACAGGCAATGCTCGCTTTCATCATTGATCATCACGTGAACGTTGGCATAAATTGTAGAAGCCGGATTTTCACTTTGATTTAAGTTCTTAAATGCATTGATTTTCTTATCATACAAACTCAAACCGCCCTTGTAATTTCCCACCCATATGTTTCCGTCAGCGTCTTCGCAAATAGCGATTGCGTAATTACTCGCGATGCTGCTTTCGTTTTTAGGATTGTGAGTAAAATAAGTGGTCTGGTTGGTTTCAAGGTTCACCACGTTCACTCCTCCTCCATCTGTCCCGGCCCAGATCTTTCCCTCATTGTCTTCGATAACAGTGAGTACGTTATCGTTATTCAGGCTTTTCGGATCGTTAATGTTCGTTTTCAACAAGCCAAATTTCAATGGTTCCCGGTCCATTACATTAATCCCGCCACTATAAGTGCCCACCCACATGGTGCCCTGCGGATCGCAAAACATGCTGTATATCGATCCATTATTTAGCCCGCTCGCATCGTTCTTGTCATATTTGTAATGGGCAAACTGGTTGTTTTCCTGCAACACGTTAATCCCCCCGTTCCTGGTTCCTACCCAAAGTCTATGGTTTTTGTCCTCTTCCAGAGAGATGACATCATTATGAGATAGTCCCGTCGGTTGCTGATCATTGTGCCGGAAAATGGTAAATGTTTTTCCGTCCGCATTCAAAAGATTAAGGCCTCCGCCCTCACTCGCCACCCAAATTCTGCCGCGCGAATCTTCCAGAACCTCATTCAGATCATTGCTGCTCAGGGATGCCGGATTTTGAGGATCGTTTTTGTAAATGACAAACTTTTTTGCAGCCGCATCAAAACGGTTTAGCCCGCCACCGCTGGTGGTTATCCAGACGTTCCCCTTCCGATCGACCGTAATGTCGCTCACCACATTGTGGCTCAAACTGCCGGCAACGCGAGGACTATTTGAATAATTTTGAAATGTGTTCTTTTCCGGATTAAAGACGCTGACACCTCCTCCTATGGTGCCCAGCCAGAGATTTCCAGCTTTATCCTGATCAATTGCGTGCACCTTATTGTGGCTGACGGTGTTGTTATCCCCCGCTTTGTGCAGATAGTTTGTAAAGGTTTCCTGTTCACTGTCAAACCGGCTCAGCCCTCCATCGTCCGTCCCGATCCAGAGCCTGCCCTGTTTATCCTCGAATATCGTATGAATATAATTGTGGCTGATGCTCTGCGGGTTACGGGGGTCATTCCGGTAAACTGTGAATTTGTAACCATCAAACTTATTGAGCCCGTCCTGGGTGCCGAACCACATAAAACCGCGCCTGTCTTTCACAATGCAGGTCACATTGTTTTGAGATAAGCCTTTTCCGGTCGTTAAATGTCGGAATATTGCCTGCTTATGCTGAGCGAACGAAGGGGTAAATAAGTAAAGAAGAGAAAAGAGGAGCGTAAAGGTTTTATGCATGCAGGGTCACATTCAATTTACAACTATTTCTACGTAAATTAAATGTAAATTATCACTCTGCAAATATATTTTGTAAATAAAAGTTCAAGGGTTAGTGGCAACATTACGCGCTGGCTTTGTAACCCATCACATCTTTAATTTCACCTGCCAACAATTCAATGGTGCTAGGCTTTGAAATAACCTTCATCACACCGAAAGATTGATAGTTGGGAAGATCACTCACTTTCAGGCCGGTTAGAATAACAATATCCACATGGTTTACGCCCAGTGCCTCATTGATTGCAAACAGGCATTTTGGAAGCTCCATCTTCGGCATGTTGAAGTCAAGAAAAATATTATCTGGCAAAGGAAAAAGCCTGTCCTTTATTTTGTTAACCGCATCCTGACAGTTGAAGGAATGCTCGCAAGTGGCTTTTGGGTAAGCCATTTCCAATGCAAATTCAAATATATCATGATCATCCGGATCATCGTCGATAAGTAATATGCTGTTATTCATTTTAGTGTAATCCGTTCCACACACAGTTTCAAAGCGGGAGTGTAAAATAACCGTTCCCAGGATCCTGTCATGAAGAAAATTGACTGTCACCAATTTTATATTTTTTTATACTTTTTAACGAACCCTTAAAAGTTCGGCTTTCCCTGCTGCAATACCTTTGTTGCCATCAAATATTCACATCAATCATTTAAAAAGGTAACTACTCAAATCCAATGAAAAATCACTTATTCAAAACAGTTAGCTGTGGCTTAATGCTCGGCGCGGTCTTATTCTCAACAAGTTGCAAGGATCAGGAAATCCTGTCCGAAAACGAAAAAGTTGAGCTCGACGGTTCGGACGAGTCGGCTAAACTAGGTGTGCCTACCAAATTTGACGAGGTGGCATTTGCAAATCGCATTGAAACGTATCTGGAAAATAAGGTTGCGGGATTTGGCTATTCCATCATTAAAGACGGGAAAGAATTTTACGTGAACAATGGTGGGGACGGCTACGCCAGAAAGAAGATCGAGTCAAACTTCGAATTTCATGGCGCCAACGCTAGGCAGGAAATTGTTGCCGCTACGCAATATGTAACAGCGGTGGCCGTCATGCGGGTTTTGGAAAAATATAACTTAACGCTCGGACACACTGTTCACAATTATTTGCCCAAGGGCTGGGTGCCAAGCGCAAGCTTTAAAGCGCTGACATTCGAACGACTACTTGCACACCGCACTGGATTGATCGATTATGCCAATCTGAATGACCTGGAAAAAACAGTTGAAGGTCCGATAAACACAACCGTTTTTAATGAAAAGGCCTACCAGTTCTCTGACGCGAATTATGAGTTGCTGGCATTGATCCTACCGTATGTACATGCCAAAGAGTTAGCCAAACAAGGCGATAGCGGACTGTTGAATACACTAAATTCTCAACCAACGAATTCGAGTGTCTATTACGTAGCGACCACGATTTATGGAAATTTTGTAAGGACCTATGTTTTTGGCGCAGCGGGACTGGAACATGCAGACAAAATAGAATGGCGAGCCTGGTCTCCGACAGGGCCACTTAGCGCAGAAAAAGCAACCAAAGGATATCCGTCCAGATCCGGCTCAGAACCCGGCTTGTTGAAGGAGGATAACCTAATTAATGGTGGTGCTACGGGCCTGTATATCAGCGCTTCCCAATTTGCAAAGCTGCAATATGCGGTTAAGACATTTAAGGTGATAAAAATGGAATCCGTATTTGCTATGAAAAACAAGCTCCTCGGATTTGACGGCAAGCTGAACGGATCCAAGGGCGCTTATTACTGGAAAACAGGCAATGGTAAAAACTGCGAAACAATGGTGATCGACTTCGGCAGCGTGCAAGTTGCGGTATTCGCCAACTCGCCGGAAAGTGAGATCAGCGATCCGGTTGTACTGGCCAAAATGTTCGAAAGTTCACTTCACCCTTGATCGTACAAAGCCAGAAACTTTGTGTGACTAATAAATGTGTTGTGACAAGCGTGGCTGATTTCGGCCACGCTTATTTTTTGTCTTTCAAATCAATGGCGGGCAAAGGCATCATAACAGACTGTGTAGTCAAATTATATTGATAAAGCTCCGTTTTGGGCGGCTCCTTTAAAGAGAGGTTCTAAAAATTATCCATAAACATTTGTTCGTACGAAATATTTCCTACCTTTAACAAAAGTTGTGAAAGTGGTCTTAACCGCATTGTAATTATGGCTATCGATTTTTTACTGGTGTGCGCTATAATGGATAAATAATAGAATTTCTTTCTATATTAATTGGTCAAAATACGCCCGATCAATTATATGGACGCCTCCGCTACACTCACAGAACGCTCCTGGAAATGGGAAGAAAAAGTTGCATTTCGCTTTTTCTTCCTATTTTTTATGCTCTACATTGCTCCGTGGACCTGGCCGTCCAGCTTGCCTTTCACCGGCGACTTGCTTAGTTTCTTCAACGACCTGCACTGGGGCGCGGCGGATTGGCTGATTCAGCTGGTGAAAAAACATATCCTGCACATCGATATCAAAATTACGCCCAACGGCAGCGGCGACACGGTCGATGACTGGACCTGGAATGGGATCATGCTGTTCATTTCCTCTATCGGGACCGCGATCTGGTCGCTTGTGGATGCACGAAGACGGGAGTACAATGCACTTTACACGTGGCTGCAAGTGATTGTACGTTACCAGCTGGCGATGAGTATGTTTACTTACGGGTTTATCAAAATTTTCCCGATGCAGATGCCGGAACCCAGCATTAGTCAGCTTGCCACGCCGCTTGGCGAATTCACGTCAATGCGTTTTGCGTGGCTTTTTATCGGCTCCTCTCCCTCCTACGAGATATTTTCAGGCATTTGCGAAGTGCTCGGTGGATTGCTCATGCTCTCGCGGCGCACCACGGCTTTTGGTGCGATGATCCTGGTGGGTGTGATCGGCCACGTGGTGGCGCTTAATTTCTTTTTTGACATTCAGGTGAAACTTTTCAGCACGGCGCTGTTGCTCATGGCCATCTTCCTCCTGGTGCCGCATATGCAAAAGATATGGGCATTTTTCATTCAAAATCAACACGTTAGATTATCCATTCCGGTGATTAACCTCACTAAAAAATGGCAACGGACAACCAGAATAGCGCTGAAAACCTTATTCATCGCTGTGTTTTGCCTGATTTCTTTTTACGAAAATATGTCGGCATACGGGAAAGGTGGCTACATGCCTCTGGACAAACCGACTGTTACCGAGGGATTTTTCGACGTGGAAGCATTTGAGGTTAACAAAAAGCCACTAACGCTTCTTGCGGACACAACCCGCTGGGATAATGTGATTTTTGAAAAATGGAATGGCGGCAGCATCAAACGTCAGCCTGCGGACAGCCCGCTGATGCGCTATGGACGGGAGTATTTTACTTACAAAGCCGACACTGCGAAAAAGACATTTGAAATGCAATACAGAGACTCAACCCGCAACTTTACATTACATTATAAAGAACCGGACAGCTCGCGCATGCTCCTTTACGGGAAAAGCGGCAATGATTCGCTGCACATTCTTTTGCGCAAAACGAGCCAGCCATTCCGCCTGAACGAACCTATGCACTGGGTGCATAACAGCATAAGATAATGCGCTGACTTACTGGGCTTTCGTAAGATACTTAAAGAAGTAACTATCCGCCTTCCCCAACTGCTGACTCACAATGTATCCCGGTCCGAAATCACGAAGTTCCGGCGGAAACCTGAAACTAATCTCGTAGTGCGTCGCGCTAAAAATAAGCTCTTCGGCTGCGGTTAAAGAAGTGAGGAAGAACAAGAAGCCAGCGTAATAAAGCATGCTGCCTTTAGATTTTATCAATAAAATAAATTGCTTACCTACAAAAATACTGAGGATAAATATCGAAGGCATGCAAACTTTAATAGCCCAATCATTCCAGGTGCCAAGAATAATAAACGGAATAAGAATTAAAGAAAATATAGCTGTGAAAATAAGTCTCGTCTCGTCAGTGCTAAAATGACTGATTTTGTAAAGTATTATTGGCAGGATAAAAATAAACTCAACCAGAACAAATAGCAGATATCTTTTCCAAAAATCACTAAAAACCAGAATAGAGAAATGTATTGGAAATGAAAAGTCATTAGATAATATAAACAAGATCAGTACACATAATAAAATAAATGCAGAAAGGTTAATCAATGAAAAAGAAAGATACTGCTTCCAATGATTGATAAAATGAGGAATAAAAAAAGGTAGTAATCCCAGCATGCACAATGGCGACCAAAGAATAAGTGACACCGCAGCAATGGGCATAATCTTGTTGAGAGTGGGAAAAATATATTTACGATTTAATAAAATGCTAATTATAATCCACGCAGGAATGCAATGTTGCGGGGACCAATATAAATTGCACATATTTGAAAAGTAAAAGAATGGTGTCAGCCAGGTCTCAGCCCGGTCTTCTGTCATATGAAAAAGCAGGTTCACAACATAGTCGAAGCCACCGAAGAAACAAATGCTGATAAAGATGCAAAATATGCCGAGCAGGCTTTTCTGCACTTGTGAAAATGCGACGAGTAACAGAGAAAGCAAAGTGCCGGAATAGGAGAAGGCAAACAAAGCAAGATTTGCGGCCTTCCATCCAAAAACCTTCCCTACAAGTGCAGCAGGCATATAATAAGCAAAATAATAAACGTACGGCTTGTCCGTAATATATCCGAACCGCTCCCCCATGTACGCAGGCGAAAACCAAACCGGCCATGGATCCACAGTCAAATGCCACAGCAACGAACTCCTGATTCCCGAGTCGAAGTTCCGGTAACCGATGCCGCCAATGCTTGAAAACAGAAGCCATACAAAAGTTAATGTTGCCAGGAAAATCAAAACAGTGCGATGATTCAATGCATAGTAATAAGCGTGACTAAAAGATTTCGACACCTGATTGAATTGAACTGTTGTCGGGAAAGATTTATAAAGAGAAAAAAAAATGAGCGCATTCAAAGGAATAGCGAGCTCCAATTTCAAATAGCCATTTATAAAAATAATGACTGGTAATGTCAGGTAAATAAATGACAGACCGATTAAAAGGTTGATAAACTGAGCCTTGTCGACTGTTTTAATATTATGAGAAGATGCTACATTTTTAAATGGTTTATAAAATTTTTTCTGTTTTAGAATAAAATTATAGCCGGATACAAATGAAATAACTTTTGGTTTTGATGTGACATAATTGATCATAACGGAAGGGAATTTTATATATGGCCAATAGATTTCATGGTTACCATCCGTGCATATCACAATGGCAACAAAAAAAGGACTTGATTAAGCTATATTTTAGCTTAACCTATGAATGTATACGTGGTAATAAAGATGAAAGGAAAACTATTATTAATGCTCACACTAACGACACGAATCATCTTTTAATGCGTTGCATTTTTATTGAGATTTTATTTAAAAAAATATATTTCAATTTAACGCAACGCTTTGATTTTGATATGGTGTCTATGGGTTTGAATACATAAGATTTTAGTTGGTATGAGAGTTTTTTTATTGTGCGTCATTTGTTTGCTTTCCGTTGTTTCCTGTAACCAAGTGAATCAGTTGGAGCCACTTGAACCGGAACCAGTGCCTTCGAAAGTGATCGCACAAGTAAAACAGTGGTACCCGAATGCAGAAAACCTGGTGTTTAAACCGCTGGTTGAAAAGCTGGTTTGGGAGGTTAAATTTGATGAGGGAGCCAATAAGTATGTGTCGCTTGCCGACAGTACGAAAATATGGGAGACCTATCGTTTTAGTGGAGAAAGTGCACCTCCAAAAATGCTGGCGCTGGTGGAAAAAAGTGCTTTCCGGGGAGGAACGTTTAGTGCGAACCGGGACATGATCGGAGCGGTTGCTCCGAATGAATATAACAGGCTGATATATAACCTGCATGGAAGTGACTATAGTTTTAACTGGGTGTATGTTGATAATCGGGTTGCAGGTGCGGCATTCGGGGAAACGCTCTACTGGATTTTATACCGTGACATGAGCACGCTGCCGCAAAAAGCACAAAACTTTATTAATGCTGATCCACAGATCAAATATGAAGGTTTGGAACTGAAAGTTGATGTGAATTATAAAAAGTCTTACGAGGTGCAGGTGAGTTTTGACAAGGCGGGGGTGAAAACCTACGCAACTTTTATATTCAATGACGAAGGTGATTTACAATGGTTTAGCAGGGCATTCAATGAGCCGGAAGACCTTAATGGGCCGCCAAATTATGATAAATTGCCAGAGGCAATGCAGCAATATCTGGACTCTTCGAAAGAACTAGCCGGATTTTCCAGCCAGCCGATCGCAGGCATGCAGTGGATGGCGGAGTACCGGGGAGAGAAATGCTACTGGATCCGATATCTCAATAATACCACTTTTGATTTTTGCGATCTGCAGTTTGACAAGGATGGTAAACTGGTTAACAAAATGTACTTTATTTATTTTCAATAAAATTGACTATATCGTAACAGATTTACTCACAACGTGCTCATGTTCCGTACTTTATGAAGTTTTTTCTCTCAAAGAAATTCAGTAACCTGACCTCCTTGGTGAAAGCTTGTCAAAAGCAGGATCCGGGTGCGCAGACTGCATTCTATGAGCGATACAAAGGCCGGTTAACGGGTGTTTGCCAGCGTTATGCGAGGACAAAAATGGAAGCAGAAGATATTTTTCAGGAAGCATTTATCAAGATTTTCAATAACATTCAGGATTTGAAAGACCCGGAATCTGTGGATAGCTGGGTTAAAGTAACGGTCGTCAGGACGGCGATTAATTATTATCATCGTACCACGAAGCAACAGGACCTCAATGGTTCTATTCACAATATGGATATTCAGCTGGAATCCGACGATTATGAAAAAATTGTTGACCAGTTGAATGTAGAAGATTTGCTGGCTATCATCAACGAGCTGCCCGACAAATACAGGACCATTATAAACCTGCACCTGATCGACGGCTATACACATGCTGAAATTGGCGAATTACTCTCCATTCCCGACGCGACTTCACGGTCACAGTTTATGAGGGGGCGTAATTTGCTGTTAAAAAAATTAGAACTTAAAGGGATCGTGCATCATGAAAACTTCTGAGAACAAACTCAATGAGGCACTGCGGTCAGCCCTTAAACGCAAATTCGACAATTTTGAAAACACGCCTGACCCGTCTGCATTTGAGAAAATTCGCGCCAATATCAAACCTATTCCGCAGTGGAAGTATTTGTTTTTCAGCCTGTTGTTCGTAGGCATAGCCGTTACCGGCATCATTACAGACCAACATTTCTTAAAGAACAGAGCTGAGAAGCTAACTTCCGTGCATGCAGTTGACGTAAAAAATTCCAGTCTGGGATCGCCCGCCGCAGGATCGTCTGCCGCGGGATCGCCCGCCGCAGAATCATCGGTTAAGGAGTCCGATTTCTTGGAACGGGGAATTTCCAAAAAGTCGGTTGTGGCAAGTCAGGTTATTCATTTATCAAAGGCAACGTTTAAGAATTCAGATCATGTTGATCAAAACAGTTTGGCTGGTTCGAAAGGTGAGTTGAAGAATGAGTCTTTAGAATCCCAGGCACACGAAATACCAAGCTTGGATGAAAGCGCTAGTAATGATGCTGAATCAGACATTATTGTCAACTCTGAAAAAGCACAGCCCGGTGCGGAACCAGTTGCTGGTGAAGCCATTGACATTAACGCTGATATACTTGATAATCAACCATATAACTTTACAGCTGATCATTCCAGCTTACCGCATATTGATATTCAAAAGGCTGATGTTAAACCCGTTGTTCGTTATCAAAGAGGCCATTTTAACTGGCTTGTGAACGCGGCTGTGCTGCAATCTTACCAGATCCTGACAGTGCCGGCTGGTGGCCAGAGTTTCCAGAATTTTGAATTCCCTTCTACATTTTCTCTTCGTTCCCTGGGATATAAAGTCAGTGTAGGTGCAGAGAAGAAAGGTTTCCAGTTTATGCTGCATTATAGCCGTTTTCAGCAATCCTATTCATACGAAATAGCTGGTAATGACTACGTCGTACACACGGTGGACCAGGGTAAATTTGTCGTGATACGCCAGGGAACGCGGGTTAGTCAGGAGAATCAATTTAGTCTTTTAGGGATTGGCGTCAACAAGCAGGTGCAATGGGGAAATGCTTCGGTGGGCAAATATTATGCGTCCGCAGGACTGGAATATTCGTATGGAATGATCAGGAAGCAAAGCATTGGCTGGGTGAATGCGGGCATCGGCAAGCAATTCCCGATTAACAGACAAACTTCCCTGCACATTGGCCCCTATGCAGAATTCAGTCCGGTGAAATTCACCGGATCAGGCGATCCGTTTTATTACCAGCCTTACCGGGTGGGTGTTTCAGCAGGTCTGAGATTCGGCCGGTAATGTGTTGTAAAAGCGCTATCTGAAATTTCGACCATTGGGAAAAATCTCTGTTTGCACATCCTTGCGGACCTGTGTCCTTTTGTTCACGGCCATTGTAGCATACTCATCCTTTTCATCCGCCCGCGAAAGGGTCAGGATGTTTGGTTTTTCATCCTCAACGGCTGTCAGTTTTTTGAGTAAAACAGAAAGGTCGTAGCATTTTGATACAATTACATGCGTCACATCTCCTTCGCGCTGCAATTTCCCTTCAACCATTAAAAGTCTGGCATACAGGATTTCCTTTCGGTATTTTTCAAAAAGACTTTGAAATACGACCAGATTTGCAAAGCCAGTTTCGTCTTCAACGGTAATAAAACAAACCCCGCCGGCAGTTCCGGGCCGCTGCCTTACCAGCACCAGTCCTGCGACTTTCACCTTCATTGCATTTCCGATCTGATCCAATTTCCTGGTTGAAAAAACATTAAGCATTTCCAATTTTTCCCGCACAAAACTGACCGGGTGCGCTTTTAAGGACAAAGAAGTTGAAGCATAATCCTGAACCACATGCTCAGAAGCGCTCATAAGAGGCAAATTCACGGCTGCTTCCGACGCACTTTCCGATGGCTGGCCTTCAAACAATCCGATAGGCCTGTCGTTCATTGCGGACACTTCCCAGAGCGCCTGCCGCCGGTCGAGCCCTATGGACCGGAATGCATCGGCATCGGCCAGTTTTTCCAGGGCAGCTTGCGAAACACCAGCATCACGCAGGGCATGAATGTTTGTAAATGGCCGCTGCCTTGCCGTGAGCAGCGCCGCAATATCTTCCTCCCGCATTCCCTTAATCTGCCTGAAACCCAGCCTGATCGGGCAGTATACCCTGGTTTTCTCTTCCAGTAAATTGTCCCAATCGGAGTAATTGATATCCACAGGCCTTACTTCCACATCATGCTTTCTGGCATCAATGATTATCTGCGCCGGTTGATAAAAACCCATCGGCATACTGTTTAATAATGCAGCGGCGAACACATCGGGATAATAACATTTCAGATAGCATGAAACATACACCAGCAATGCAAAACTTGCAGCATGGCTTTCGGGAAAACCATAGCTCCCGAATCCTTCCAACTGCCTGAAAACACGCAATGCAAATTCTTCGGTGTAACCACGTGCCGTCATACCGGCCACAAGCTTTTTCTCGAACCGGGTGACCATTCCTTTCACTTTGAAAGTAGCCATGCTCCGCCGCAATTCGTCCGCTTCCGAAGGTGTGAAACCGGCTGCCACAATTGCGATTTTCATAGCCTGTTCCTGAAATAACGGCACGCCCAGTGTCTTACCCAGAATGTTTTCCAATTCTTTGGAAGGATAAATTACTTCCTCTTCCTTATTTCTACGGCGTAAATAAGGATGCACCATATCCCCTTGAATAGGGCCAGGACGTACAATAGCAACTTCAATAACAAGGTCATAAAAACATCTTGGTTTCAATCGAGGCAACATGGACTGCTGTGCACGACTTTCAATCTGAAACACACCGATCGTATCCGCCTTGCAGATCATATCATAAACACCTTCGTCCTTCTGGGGAATATTAGCCAGCGTATAGTCTTTGTCGTAATGTTTTTTGGCCAGATCAAAAGCTTTCCGGATGCAGGTGAGCATTCCCAAAGCAAGCACGTCGATTTTGAGAAAACCCAGAGTATCAATGTCATCCTTATTCCATTCAATGCAGGTTCTGTCCACCATGCGCGCATTCATGATCGGGCACAGGTCGGAAAGTTTGCCTTGCGTAATCACAAAACCGCCGGTATGCTGCCCTAGCTGCCGGGGAAATCCAACGTACTGCCTGGTCAGGTCCAGGATTTTGAGCAAATGCGGATCATTAGGGTTAAATCCCTGTTCAGCAACACGTTTGCCTTCAAACCATTCATCTGTAAACTCCCAGATTGAATTGGCCAGGCGATTAATAGCGTCCAGCGACATGCCCATTGCCTTAGCAACATCACGGATTGCCCCGCGCTGATGCATCTGTGTTACCGTAGCTACAATGCCGGCCCTGTCACGACCGTACTTTTTATAGATATACTGGATCACTTCTTCCCTGCGCTCATGCTCAAAATCCACATCAATGTCGGGTGGCTCATTGCGTGCGGAAGATATAAACCGCTCGAAAAGCAGATCAATTTCCAAAGGATCCACCGACGTAATGCCAAGACAATAGCAGATCGTGGAGTTAGCGGCTGATCCCCTGCCCTGACAAAGTATCTTTTGTTCACGCGCAAACCGGACAATGTCATAAACGGTAAGGAAATACGGCGCATAATCCATTTCCTCCACGAATTTCATTTCATATGCAATCGCATCTTCAACTTTTTGAGGAATGCAATCGCCAAAACGCTCCCTGGCTCCTTTCCAGGTTAGCGTTTCCAGCTCTATCATTACCGAATCTCCGGAGCTCGTAATTTCCTCAGGATAAACATATTTGAGTTCGTTCAGCGAAAACTGGCAGGCATCCGCTATCTCTTGCGTGCGCTGTATCGCATCCGGATATTGCCTGAACAGCCGCTGCATTTCATCAATCGGTTTCAGGAACCTTTCCCCATTCTGATAAAGCTTAAATCCGGCGTTGTGAATCGTGCATTTTTCACGGATACAGGTAAGAATATCCTGCAATTCCCTTCGCACCGGATTATGGTAATACACATCATTGGTGGCCACCATAGGAATGTCCAGCTGATGGGCCAGCTGCGAAATCCGGTGCAGCTTTTTCGTATCATCGCCCTGGTACGAGCGGGCCGCGGCAATGTAAACGTCCTTGCCAAAAGCCCTTTTGTATTCTTTTAATGCTTGTTTGAAATCAGGTTCAAAATCAAAATGACTATTCAAAGCGGCAGGAGGAACCACTATAAACTTGATTTCACCTGCATGCCGAAAAACATCTGCTTTGTATAAATGACACTGACCTTTTTCCGCCCTCAGGTTGCCTTCGGTTAATAGGGAAGAAAGCTGGGCATAACCTTGTTGCGTGGTAGGATAAGCCAGCAAACTGGGCCCATCCAGCAAATCCAGGCGGCAAGCCGGAATGATACGAATGTCTTTTCCTTTTGCAGCCGCATGGCCCCGGACAATTCCAGCCAGGCTGTTCCGGTCCGTGATCGCGATTTTTTTGTATCCAAATAGCAATGCCTGCTGCACCAATTCCTCCGGGTGCGATCCACCACGAAGGAAGCTGAAATTAGTCGTCACCTGTAATTCCGTGTAGCACATATTTATTTAAGCAAAAAAACCGTGGATAAACCATTTGGAATCATCATGATCATAATGTCCGAGCCGGAAAATCCAGAATCGCGCACCATCCTGATCTTCAACACAATAGTAATCCCTATGCATGCCTTGTTCCAGCCACCATTCCCTTTCAATCCGCTCCGGGCCGTCGGCGCGTTTCATATAATGGACCGTTCCTTTAAAACGGAACAGCACCGGCGGATAATCCGGCACAGGCACAGCCACATCGATCAGTTGCGGGTTTGCCAATAAAATGATCGGCCTGGGCCTGTCGATTCGCCATGCCGTTTGGGGCGTTTCTAACAGGGAATCAGCGATTTTCACAGATCTTTCCGGCCAGTAATGTTCATCCGGAAGATACCGGTGGATCGTCTCCATGCCTGCCCTGCCTGCAAGTCTGTCCAGCAGCTCGATCAGATTTACATTTCCCGAGTCCGCCTGCGTATTCCAAAGCTTTTTCTGGACCTCAGTAACATCTTCTGTAACAGGGGCTTCCATCACAAATAGCTCAATACCCATTCCCGGCCTAAGGGTGGATATTTTCAGTTCAAAAAGCTTGAAAAGGTGCATTACATCAAATGATCCCCGGTTGGTCACAATGTCGATCTGCACCACTTTCCCATCCACGCGATAACCTGTGAAAACGGCCGACCGCAACCCTTTCCCTTCCTTCACCAAGCGACGGCAGATGATTTCTAAAAGCCGTTTTAAAGCGATCTGAATGCCAACGGCCGTCACAATCGGCTCCATGCATGGTAACCTTTCCTGGTAAGGCACCGCCGGTTTAACCGATTGAATAATTTCTATGGCATGTCCGAAAGCCTGGTCCATCCGATCTAAAAGCTGCTGCCCGAAGCGCCTGCGAAGCACCGAACGCGGCATATCAATAAAATCCCGGATCTGATACAACCCCAGCTTCTGCATGCGTTCCAGAACTGTTGCTTCCAGCCGTAAGGCCGCTGGTGGCAAAGGCAACAATGCACCGGAAAGGCCATTTGGCGGAATAATGCGCTTATCCTGGCCATAATGCGCAACTGCCCAAGCACTGCCCACTGTATCCGCTATGGCGGCGCTTACCTCATAACCCTTGTGCCTGAGTTTGATGACGATGTCTTTCAAGTAAGCCCGCTCACCTCCCCACAGGTGTGCACATCCTGTGATGTCAAGCATCAGACAGTCGGGCAAGTCTACTGCAACAATGGGCGTATAGCGTATGCACCATTCTGCCAGCTCGTTCAGCAACCCGGCTGCCTTACCAGGGTCGTCATCTATCACCTCTAAAGCCGGAAAAAGGGCCCGGGCATCAGCAGCTACCATTCCTACCATGATCCCGCTTTCAATCGCTTTTGGACTGGCCGCTTTTACGACCATTCTTCCACGCTCGGGAGCCGCCAAAACAAACTGCTCGTTAGCAAGCTCAGGACGTTCAGTCACAACCCAGTCTGTGATTAAATGTCGGAACCATATGTTGGCAAAGCGCTGTTGCATAATGGTAATTTTTTCACATAAACAATTGATTATTAATTAATTGATATATAAATGATATTTTTGATATCTATTATTTGGTCACAATGATATCAAATCTCTTGTTTAGTCGCAAGAATTTTCTTTACTTTGTTTTATCAGACACCAACAAAAAAGCCCCTCAACCAGGCCGGAGATTGAGGAGCTTTTAAGAGATATATAGAATAAATTACTGCTGCTGTTCCAACACTTCGTCGAGGTTTTCGAATGCCATCAGGAAGCCTTCTTTGAAACCCATTTCAAGGTGTTTTTCCAGATCGGAAAGTTCGTTGAATGTTATTAAAACATCCACGATCGTATTGCCATTGTTTTCATTGAAGGATATGAGCCATTGAGAGCCTGGAAGAAAATCGCTTGGCTTTCCACTTTCATCACAGAAATGATCCACAGCTGAATAGGATTGATGTGTCGTAAGAGATTTGTATTCCATGCGCGCCCAATGCTCCTCTCCTTCCGGCCCGACCATGGCATATAACCAGTGCCCGCCCTCACGGAAATCCATTTCTTTCGTCCTTGCTTTCCAGGGTTTTGGCGCCCACCATTGTTCCAGAAGTTCTTTTTGAGTCCAGGCTGCCCAAACTTTCGCTACCGGAGCTGCAAATTCCCGTTCAACGTTTATTTTTTTATTTTCCTTGTCAACTGTGAAATTCAAAAACAGGTTAGCTTCCATAATCATTTGGTTATAAGTTATTTAATACTTCATCTAGTTGGTTATACCAATCTTCTCAAAGCTTCTTAAACTCTTTTACCACTCATCTACTTCTCTCATCTGCTTTGCATTGAAGTAATAATAAATTTCCCTGCCAGAGGATCTCTGATTGACAACCAGGAAGGCAATTATTTACATTGATCTACATTATATTTTAACTTTTATCACATAAAATTTGCGTAAGTAAATACTTACATATAATATTGTGTAAGCAAACACTTACATATATGTCCATTGAGGCAAGACGTGACGTTTTTCAAGCCATAGCAGATCCTACCCGGCGGCAGATTATCAGCCTGATCGCACATAAATCCATGAATCTCAATGCCATTGCGGAAAATTTTGAGATCAGCAGACCAGCTGTATCCCAGCACATTAAGATTCTGACGGAGTGCGGAATGGTAGTTGTCAGGCAGGAAGGGCGTGAGCGATTTTGCGAGGCTAAACTCGATTCGCTAAGTGAAGTATCGGATTGGGTAGATCAGTACAAACAATTCTGGAATGAAAAACTCGATTCTCTGGGAAGCTATTTAAGCCGTATTCAAGCAAATGACGAGTCGGGTAAAGAATCAAATACGAATCAATCAAACAATCAGTAATATGGACCAGCAAACAGAAAAAAAAGACGGATTAAAAATTGTCAGGGAATTTAAAGCACCTAAAACGCTTGTATTCGACGCATTTGCATCGCCCGAAGCATTTGGCGAATGGTGGGGCCCCGCCGGCAGCAATCTATCCGTGGAGCGTTTTGACTTCCGGACAGGTGGGAGTACGCATTACAAAATGGAAGGGAACGGCCACGTCATGTGGGGGTTATTTCAGTATAAAAACATTCAGCGTGCCGATCTGCTGGAATTTATCAACTCATTTGCCGATGCCGAGGGAAACATCATCACTTCACCATTTCCGATGGATTTCCCTTTGGAAATTTTCAACAAGATTACATTGGAAGAAAATGAAGGCATAACAACCTTAACCATCCAGGGCCATCCCATCAACGCAACACCCGCCCAGGAAGAAACCTACTTTTCAATCATGGACAACATGCACCAAGGATTCAACGGAACATTCGACCAGTTGGATGCGTACCTGGCGAAGGTGCAAGGGTGAGATTAAGTTTGAAACAAAAAAAATGGACGGTTCCGAGCACTCCGGACCGTCATTTTTGTTTCAAAAACTCCTTGGGAACAGGATTCCTTTCCAGGAAGATCTTCATTTCCTGAGCTTTTTTACTTAGTGGCCTGGTTTGATCCCATGAATCATCCTTGGTCTCCACTCGATCCGCTGGCTTTTGTGTCCCTTCCTTAATTTCTTTTTCGAGCATTAAATCTTTCATAACAAGATAGTTTGCGTGCTTATCAAATTTAGCCATTATTTTAAGTTAATCAAAAAAGCATCATATTTAGAGCCAATTCGAAATTCCTCCTAAGCATCGACAGAGCTTTTGCACGTATGATACCGAGCACATCTACCAACACCCAATCAGTAGCAAATGGAATTTTAATCTTAATAAGGTAAATACTGACCATTTGAAATTAAAACGCCCAACAACATGATCAAGCCACTTTATCCTTGCCTTTGGTATAATGGAAATGCGAAGGAAGCTGCGGATTACTATTGTTCTATTTTTAAAAGTTCCAAGATCACTTCTGAGAACCCGATGGTGGTGACATTTGAGCTGAACGGGTTCAAATTTATGGGGCTGAACGGCGGTCCGCATTACCAGTTCTCTCCGGCAACTTCTTTCGTGGTTGAATGCGATACGCAGGAAGAAATCGATTATTACTGGGAGAAATTAGGTGAAGGCGGATCATATAATCAGTGCGGATGGCTGGATGATAAATTCGGGATGTCGTGGCAGGTTGTGCCAAGTGTTTTGTCCAAATTAATGTCAGATCCTGAAAAGGCGCCTAGGGTGATCGAGGCTTTTATGCAGATGAGTAAATTCGATATCGCTGCGCTTGAAAATGCATAAGACAGGGCTTTCTGAGTTTATTTCAAGGATTTGTAGAGAAAACATCGGCTAAAAGGTAACTTGCGCCATAACATTTTAGCCCCTATTTCCAATATGTTGAAGTTCATTCTTCCTTCGCTGCTTTCTGTTTCCATGGCTGCAAATGCGCAGTTAGTTTCTGATTCCTTGCTCATTGAAGGCCATCACCGCGTTTTTGTTTATGATAAATCCGTGAAGGTCAAGCCGGGTGCAAGCCTTGTTTTTCTGATGCATGGCTCGGGTGGTGAACCGATGGGATTTGCGCCGAGAGCTGCTAAGCTGCAAGCCAGGGCCGAGGCTGAAAATCTTGTGCTGGTTTATCCGGCTGGTTATAAGCGATATTGGAATGAATGCAGAAAAGCCTCAACAGCAATTGCCAATAAGGAAAATTTGAATGAAGAAGCATTTTTCTCCGGAATGATCGACTTCTTTTCCGATAAATACAAGATCAACAAAGCAAACGTTTTTGCAACCGGTTTTTCGGGTGGCGGGCATATGTCGTACAAGCTGGCGCTGACCATGCCTGATAAGATCCGGGCCATTTCGGCGATTGTCGCCAACCTTCCCACGGATGAGAATATGGATTGTGCGGCTATGAACAAACCGCTGCCAGTCATGATTACCAACGGAACGGCCGATGAAACCAACCCGTATAATGGCGGTGAAGTGAAGACTGCGGGTGTAACGCTAGGCACTGTACGCGCGACAGATCAGTCATTTCAATATTGGGCAAAACTGGATGGTTACAGCGGTGAGCCTGTCAAATCAATGATGCCGGATGGCGACAAAACCAACGATGTTACTGTCGAAAAATATACTTACCAGAAGAAGGGAAAACCCGAAGTAACATTATTAAAAGTCATCAACGGCAAACACGAATTTCTGACCGATTTCGACATTTTCGAAGAAACCTGGGCATTCTTTAAGCGGCAGATGGCGAATTAGATTTGCGGAAAGGAGTCGCCATTTTTACTTCTTGTTCCAGATAGTTAAACCGCCCGTCCGACCATTCCATTTTCCACTCACCGGGTTCCCCGTTGCGCACTTTCAGAAGCTGTACGTGCCAGCGGGGAAAGCCTACACCAGGCATATCATCTTCCAGCTGACTGGGAATAGGTGTCACTTTCCAGCGCGAAACGCAAGCTAATGTGTTCAGGCTCCGCGGATTGCAACGATGCAAAAAACCGGTCACACGGCTTTGCTCCACAGCAAGTTGCAATCGGCGGGATTGGGTTAATGTGATTTCATTGAGCTCTCCTACCACGGCAGTGAGCGCTTCACATTTTAATGATTCTTCCACAGCCCATAACACGTCCTGTTCTTTCTGGAGATCTATAAAAATAACCCTGTCCGGCTCAATGCCGAAAAACTTCATGGCCGGAGGAAACAGGGTGCGGTTCATGCTGATCCATAAACAAGCCCCGCCCTTTTGCAACAATTTACCCAGCAGCCCCATCATAAAACCGGTGGTTGCCGCTGCGTCTTCCCTGGCACCACTCAAAAATTCATGAACCGCACCAGTCGGGAAAACCTGGTTCGGGAATGCCTTTTCCAATGCTCCAAAATCAAACGAGCTTTTTGCCCCCTCCGATGCGGTCTTAAAGCCCTGCAAAGAAAGGATCTCGTCTTGCAGCCGCTTGGCAAGATCGCTTTTTGGCGTCGTCTGGTTCATGATGGAAGTTGAGTAATTGTTATTATTGATAACAATTTTATGATTCCAAAAGTACCATTTTCCTTTTATAACCGCAAAACATTTTTTGATTTTATGCCTGATTAATGGATGTAATTGTCAAAAATACAGCTCCTATGCTGGATAAGGCATTATTTACTTAAACACAGTCCGACTAGTAAAAAGAACGGATAATGTGCTTATTCTCTCAAAATCAAATCCTATGACACGATCTGTTCTGCTAAAATCTTCCTTATTACTTGTTACTTGTTTCACTTTTCTGGCTATGAGTCGTTTGGCTCCCCGGGATTGGAAATTAGGCGTAGCACTTTATACATTTAACCCCTATTCTTTTGAAGGCCAATTGGCAAAAGCGGATAGCGCCGGCTTAAAATATGTGGAAGGGTTCACATTCGCGAAGGCCGGTCCGGAATTGAAGGATTCAGCCATGATGAAATTATCGCCTTCCGGCATAGCAAAACTGAAAACGATTCTTGGCAAAACCGACCTCAAAATGGAAAGTATTTACCTCGTAGGCGGCCCGACGGTAAATGATTGGAAAAAGGAATTTGAGATAGCGAAACAATTTAATGTGAAATATGTGACTGCCGAACCGCCCGTGAAAATGTGGGATAGCATCGACAGCCTTGCCGGCGTTTATGGCGTAAAACTGGCCATTCATAATCATTGGAAAGGAACAAGTGCTTACTGGCATCCAGATTCTGTGTTGGCAGCGCTAAAAGGACATCCGAATTTTGGCGTATGTGCAGATCTCGGACACATGCCCAAAAGCGGCATTAAACCGGTGGAAGCATTGAAAAAGCTGGAAGGCCATATCATTGCGATCCATCTAAAAGACATTGCCGCCTATAATGATCCAAAACTTGTGGATGTAGTCGTAGGAACCGGGGTAATTGACTTTCCGGCGGTGTTCAAGGAGCTGGAAAGACAACGATTCAACGGCCACATCATTATCGAACGTGACCGCCAGGAAAAGCCGAGCAATCTGCAATCCGTAATTCAGACGGTTCAATATTATAATAAAACCCTTGGATTAAAGTGAGCATTGCCTGCTGCTGCTGAATAAAGCCTCTGATCAATGCAGGCATTGCCAAAATGCTGCTGATCAGAGCTTTCTTAATTTAATGTTGCGATACCAAACCGTGCTTCCCCAGTCCTGCAACCCGATCCGTCCGTCATAAGATCCTTTGGAGATGGGTGCCGCTTTGAGTCCGCTGTTTGCTACTTTTTGCTTCCAATCGGCGCTGTTGAGGTCGTGTTCCTGGACCATGAATTCGTTTTGGTACACCGTAAGCTTTCCTTTCTTCACTATAAAATGGATTTTATTCCATTCACCTTCCGGATTTCCTTCGCGTAGACGGGCATTGGCAATGCCGAAAAAGTCGCTGGCGCGATGTGTATTTTCTTTGGCACCTTCATAAATTTTATCATCGATCACCTGTAATTCCAGGCCGGTTGTGTGCATATTCGGGTATTTGGCTGCTTCTGTTACGAAAAAGAAAATACCGCTGTTGGCATATTTGCTCACTTTCCATTCTGCCTTAAATTCAAAATCACCGGTCACAACTTCATCCGTAACAATATCTCCGCCATTCTTTGCTTTATTTCCAGCTCGTTCAGGCACATTCAATTTAATGGCACCTTGTTCGATAATCCAGGCTGTCCCCACCTGCTTGCCGCCATAGGCATGCCAGCCTTTAAAATCTTTTCCATCAAACAACAGTTTCCAGCCGTCCTTTTTTTCCGTGGCAGACAGCGTGTTAAGAGCTTGTGAATGCGCGCTTACATAGGCGAAACTCAAAAGCAAAGCAAATAAGGTGGGTTTGAACATTTCAGATCTAAGATTATTGTTAGAGAACAAGCGCGTCACTCAGGCAAAATACTTATTTATTCACAAAATATCTGGCATATCAACTTTTGTAAAACACCCTACTCTTTTAAAATGCTCTCCACAATCGTCAAGGATGCCTGCTCGCAGAAATCCAGGCCTGAATAATCCGGGTTATAACCTCCGATGTAAGGAACGGCCATCACATAAATCCGGCGATTCGTAGAACCTGAACGCTCCAAAACCTGAAAATGATCTGTAATGGCAATCCCCGGCACTTTCAGGTAAAAATCTTCTCTGGCCGTTTGCTCCACATTCTCGTTGCCGTCTGCAATGGCTGCACCGCCTTCTGCCGAAGACCTGAATTTTAAATGTGCGGGCATCACCGTTCCATCGGCGATGAGGCTTTTGAACGGAAAACTTTCAAAAGGCAAATGCGGCTGACCGATACAATCCACAAAGGTGTTGTAATAAATGGACTTCTCTTCACCCGACTCGTCCTTATAATGGTAAGTTATACCACCTTTACTTTCCGGAACAACCTTGCTATCATCCCCTACCGACACGATTTCGAGCTTGCCTGCGTCGTCCAGCGCCAGCATTTCCTTGGCGGAACTTTGCGGGACAAATGCGATAACGATCGATATGAGCGGCATGAGAACTTTCTGCAGCCGCATACGGTCCTCCGCTGACAAATATTTGGCAGGATAATTCATTGCATAACTCAAAACCGCCAGAATCTCCTTCCAATGTATCGACTCCTCATTCCGGATGGACTTTTCCGCCTCTGCATATTCTTTCCTGAAAAGCTTGAATGGTTCCGTTTTTTCCCGCACAGCCATCATCGACTCTACAAACTGCTCTATGTTCATCTCCCGGATCCTTTCGTAAAACTTCGGGTCCTTGTCGCGGAACAGGTCTTTAAAGGCTTTTTCAAAAATATAGTCCAGTTCCAGAAAACCATCGTTTGCTTCCCGGTTTTGCTCGATTTCTTCCTTGGTCAGCAATGCTTCTTCGGAAAGCAGCGGATCTTCCAAATGGAAGCGTATGGCAGGCAAAAGTCCATTTCTGGAATGCATAACCAGCCTGAAATCAGGACTTTCTTCTGATGGTTGGAACACAACTTTTCCGTCCTCATTCGTATGAAATGACCCATTATTCCGGGCTAATGTGCGCATTGCATCAATAGCAGTCAATGATGATCCACGGATCGCTATGGGATGATTTAGAACCAGTTTGAGCTTTGCAGGCGGATATGGGGAATCATAATAACCGGGCGTTGTTCCTTCGTGCTTAGCCGGCCAGTTATGCCCGGTGCAAATAATGACACGGTTGAAACGTGACAAGCCCGATCGCTCAATATCGACATCCACTTTCTTCTCCCCGGGTACGTCGATAATGTCAATCACCCGGCAACCTTTATGGATATGTGTCTGTAATCCAATGCGTTCGGCCTTTTTCAGGAGCAGATCAAATTGAGCTGATAAATACTGCCCGAACAACAGACGGGGAAGCACTTTATATTCATTAAATCGATCTCTGTCAACCCCAAAACGGATGAGCTCGTCCTCAGGGACAGTCTGGATCCATTCCTGGATGGAAGTTACAATTTCGGGAATTTCGTTGTCAGATACATTGGTAACATGCTCTTGGTTAGAGCCTTGATAACTATAAGGCATCCCGGCGCCTAATAGTTTTTTACTTTCAAAAATGTGTATTTCAAGATCTTTCTGACCTGCCTCTACAAATCTTTTAAAAACAAACAATGCACTTGGGCCTCCGCCGAGGATAGCGATACGCGTCTTCAATGCTTTACAAAACGTTAGGTGTAATTAATCCGACTCTTATTTTCCAATGTAATAAACAATTGTACCAGTAACATTCTGGGAATGGTTTTTTACCTGAATTACTTAATTATATCAAATATCAGCTCATACATCCGATCTTCGTCAATGCATTTATCCGAAATATGGGTATATCCCATTAAATCCCTGGGAGGGATCCGTTTGAGAGAATCGCTTGTTGAAGAACGGGGATTGAAATACGACAGGCGATGGGTGATCGTCGACGAAAAAGGCACTTTTCTCACCCAACGCACCAACGCCCAAATGGCCCTGCTGGACGTGGCAATAACAAACGAAGGCCTGGTCATTTCACACCGGTATGACCCTGTTAACCAAATGCTTATTCCATTTCTGCGTGAAGACGACGAGGATTTGGAGGTGAAGATCTGGGATGACATTATTACAGCAAGAACAGTTTCTACACTTGCCGACGAATGGTTATCCGAAAGGCTTGGTAAGGCTGTCAGGATCGTGGAAATGACGCCTGATACACATCGCAAAATGGGCTCGGTTTATGCCGAAACCGACCGTACGGTGAGCTTTGCAGACGACTTTCCGTTTCTGCTCATATCCCAGGCTTCGCTGGACGATCTGAACGGCAGGCTTTCACAATCCGTAGAAATGAAGCGCTTCCGCCCCAACTTCGTTGTTTCGGGCACTGCACCATTTGAGGAAGATCTTTGGAAAAACATAACGATCGGAAATACACGCTTTGAGGTTGCAAAACCCTGTGAACGATGTGTTATGGTCAACATTGATCCCAACACAGGGATCAAGAGCCCTGAGACACTGAAAGCACTAATGGGTTACCGAAAAGAGGGAAAGGATATATTTTTCGGGCAAAATGTCATAGGACTGGAAACCGGCATCGTCCGGGAAGGAGATGCTATATCGCAGTCATTGTCCATTTAAATAACTACTTAAAATGTCTTTGCCGGGGCAATGCTTGGTTTCTTAGGGTTTGGAATAACAAGTAATGTAATGATCGTGGCAAGCACCAGCGCCCCGGACATTAATGTATAGGAAGCATTGAAATTACCTGTTTCGCTATTGAGATAACCAACCAGATAGGACCCGGCAAACGAACCCAGCGCACCCAGACTATTGATAAGCCCAATCGCCCCGCCGATCACATTCTTGGGCAAAACATCCGCAATAGCCGCGAAAAAAGGCCCGTAAGGTGTGTATAACGCCCCGCCCGCAATCACCAGCAATACGTAAGACAGCCAGAACTTCTCGGGTCCGAGCCATACCGTCGCAAATAAACAAATGGCTGCAACCAGCAGAAAAGGCCAGATGAAAATACTTCTGTTGCCGGATTTATCAGAAAAGTAAGAGGCACTCAGCATTCCTATCACCGCCAGCAAATAGGGAACAGATGACAACCAGCCCGTGGTAACCATATTCATATCCGGCGCAGCTTTAATGATCGAGGGCAGCCACATCACAAATCCGTAAACGCCCACGCTCCACAAAAGATATTGCAGCGATAATAAAATGACTTTCCTGGAACGGAACGCCTCTGCATAGTTTTTGACCGGCTTAATACCCACCTGTTCTTCCTGTAATCGTCTTTCCAGTTCCGTTTTCTCGCTGTCCGTAAGCCACTTCGCTTCCATCGGACGTTCGTCAATCAATTTCCACCAGATAAAAGCCCACAGAATTCCCGGCACCCCCTGAATGATAAACATCCACCGCCAGCCCATTGAATCAATCAGATAACCCGAAAGTACGGACATCCAAAGCACCGTTACGGGATTTCCGAGGATCAGAAAAGTGTTTGCGCGGGAGCGCTCTTCTTTGGTAAACCATTGGCTCAACAGGATCAGCATTGCAGGCATAACCGCGCTTTCCACAACGCCGAGCATAAAACGGATCACGATGAGTGTAGTGGTATCATTAACGATCCCCGTAGCTGCGGCTAATGCTCCCCAAAAGATCAATGAAAAGAAAATCAGCTTCTTAGCCGCCTTATGCGCCGCGTATTGTGCCCCGGGAATCTGGAAAAAGAAATAGCCCAGGAAAAACAGCGAGCTTAGTAATGTAGATGTATTGGCTGTAATGTTCAGGTCGTCGGCCATTCCGCCGGCTACCGCAAAACCGAAATTGGCCCTGTCCAGGTAAGCAAGACTGTATGTAATGAAAACAACGGGAATGATCCGGAACCATCTTACCTGCGCCAATTGTGGTTTCATGCCTTTGGGATTCTCTACTGAATGCATTTTATCAATAGTGTTAAGGCTTTGTACGCAGGATTATACTATTTGAACGGCCTTGCTCATAAATGCGGAAGTGCGGGAATGGTATATCAATGTGGTTAACGTCTTTGTTAAGTAATTGTGTGCTAACTTCATCCGTTCAACTTTGCCGCAAATGAAAACGCTCTTCCTGATCATTCTTACATTCACATTCATTGCCTGCAAGGACAAGGAAGTTGACAAAACATCTTTGGAAAGTGAGCCCTGCATGCTTCTGAGCTATGTAACAGATACAACCGGCAGCGGGGCAAAATTTGAGATCAATTATGACAAACAAAATCTCATAACGGGAACCACATACGCCTATACCGGCTATTTTGGGGATACGACGAAGATAAAGAGCACCATCAGCTATTATTACAATGAGGACAAGCCGTCGTCCATCAGCAATTCTGAGAACGAGAATGTCACTCGATTTGAATACAATAATGAAGGACTGTTATCCCAAAAAACCTGGTACGAAAAGAAAACGATTCCCCGCCAGAGAATAAATCTCGAATGGTCCGGCGGCAAGATCGCCCGGGTCAAAAGAAGCCTTTTCGAGCGGACCGGCGCCGCCGACGACCCGAAGAGCTATGTGGAAAAGGCGCACGATAACATTGAACTGGAAATCGATGCAAAAGGAAATCTGGTTACACTGAAAAGATACTCCACTAAAAATGAGCTCATTTCGACCAACGCTTACGAATACGACAATAATCCGAACCCATTTGCCAGACTATACAAAATCCAGGCGGCGTTTTTCGACGATCAGGAACATTTACTTTCTACCAATAACAGGACGAAAGTCACCACAACCAATTCCATGAGCGGGAAGGTTACGGTGCTCGATTACAAGTTCAACTACGATGCCGCCGGATTTCCCAAAGATGGATTTTACATGAACCAGCGGGCGCTTGCTATGCAATATAAATGCAAGTAGAAGCTCGCAGGATCATTCCTTTGCGAAATTCTCGGGCAGCTTTTTAAACCATAAATTGGCCACGCGTCCGTTTGTCATGCGAAGCCCGGTAATCTCCCCCGCTTTGCCGCGGACCATTTCAATATTTTGGACAAACCACCAGGGCGCATTCAGGCGGTCCTTATTAACCACATTCAGATCCACCTCGCCGTGATGCACATGGACGAGCTTTAACTTGTCGTCTTTGAAACTGATGGTGTAAAGGGTTTCAAGTTCCGGACTGTAATATTGTCCAGCAAAATCCGCTTTGCTGACATCCTTATCCTGCTTTGGCTCCACGCGGTTACCCGGATGTTCACCATTTTGCCGTAAGGTGATTTTGGTCACTTTATCCTCTTTCGGCTTGTGAAAAACGATCGAAGCCTCTACAACTTTCAGATAAAAAGTGGAATCGGAAGAAGGGAACATTTCAACCGCTTGCTGGCCCGTGGCCTGGGTCATATAGCGGTCGCCTTCTTTCCTGAAATTCAATATAAATCCGGGCGCTTCCGCGAGCTCATAGGAGCCAGCATATTGCCGGAAAAGGGTCGAGTCAAATTTATAGTTTTCGTTTTTCGGACTTTCAGCAGATTTTTTCGCCACCGATTTATCTTCTTTAAACAAAGACCCCATATAAATTCCCGCCACGTCAAATGCCTTCTTTTCCGGCGCAAATTCCGCCTGGTTACTCAGCACAATAAAGCCGTAATCTTCTTTCGGGAAATACGTGATAGACGACCTGAAACCGGCATCCGCACCATTATGGCCATAATAAGCCAAACCTCTGTATGTTCCGTGCGCCAGGCCGAAAGCGTAAGGCAATGTATCGCCCTTGGTAATACGGCCGCGTTCGAGCATTTGTTTCATCACCGCAGGTCCGCCAAGTTGTGAAGTGCGGAAGTTGTTTATCCAGAACAACAGATCATTAACCGTTGTAAACAAGCTCGTTGCACCCACATTACCATAGCTCAGAATGGCTTTCTCAAATCCGCCGTCATTTTCCTGTGATTTGTGGAAGGAATAGGCGCGCCCTTTTACAATGTGCTCCTGGTTATCGTAAAACAATGTATTTTTCATTCCCAGCGGCTTGAAAACTTCTTGCTGCATCCATTCGGCGAACGGCTTTTTACCAACTCGGCTTACTACCTCAGCCAGCAAAGTATAACCGGTGTTGCAGTACGCAAAGGCAGACCCTGGCTCAAAATTCAACTCTTTTTGCCTTTTGATCAGGTTGAAAACGTGTTGCTTGGTAATGACATCATCAAGCTGCCAGCCGGCCATGACCAGGAGGTTCCATTGGTCGCGCAGGCCGCTTGTGTGGTGGATCAGGTGACGGATTGTAATGGTTTTACCAAAATCCGGGACTTCCGGAATGTGCTTCCGAATGTCGTCATCCAGCGAAATTTTCCCCTGCTGGGCCAGCAATACAATGCCGTAAGCTGTAAATTGTTTGGACACAGATGCGACGTGAAATATGGTCTGCGGTCCGTTTTTTGCGCCTGTTTCTACATCCGATTCTCCAAAACCTTTGGCATATATCAGTTTACCCTGATGAACCACGCCCACTGCCGCCCCGGGACTGCCCGGCTTGTTCCATTCCGAAAACAGCGAATCAGCCCTGGCCGAAAGCTTGGGCGAAAGTTTGTCGGACTGCGCAAAAATGGTTGAGCTGTGCGCAACGGAAAGCAGCGCCGTGGTGATCAGGTAAAGTAGCGGTCTCATAGAGGATATGATGTATATTTTACTAAGAAACGAACAAAAAAGGATGCACGCAAAAATTTAAAAACTAAGCTTTTAGTTTTTAAACGTATAAGTTAGTTCTATATTTGAGAAATCATATTGATCCAATTCCCAAAATCTAAAAAGCCATGATAAAGAATTACTTAAAGATCGCCCTCCGGGTTTTGCTCAAACAACGCCTGTACACGTCTCTAAACATTGGCGGACTAGCCATCGGGCTGACGACCTCGCTGCTGGTTTTGCTTTGGGTCAAAGATGAAATGAGTTTTAACAAATTCCATCCCAATTACGACCGCATGGTGAAGGTTATGCTCAACATTGCGACCGAATCACAGACCACCCAGACCTATGAGCTTACCGCACCGCCCGTTGCCGAGGCCATGAAACGGGAAATTCCTGGCGTGGTAGATGCCACTTGCTCCTGGCAAAACAAAGCGGTGTTCACATATGGAGAAAAAACAAATGAAGAAACCGGTCTCATGGCGGACCGGACATTTTTGAAAATATTCAACTTCCCCGTTTTAAAGGGCAATGCAGAAACTGCGCTGAGCAAGCCAAATGTCATTTTGATCACGCAAAAATTTGCTGAAAAATATTTCGGTCAGACTGATCCTGTCGGGAAAGTGATCCGGATCGGGAATGCCGAACATTGTTATATCGAAGGCGTCCTGGAAAATGTGCCTTCCAACTCTTCGCTTCAATTCGACTTCATCCGGTCGATGCCCGATTCGATGAGCACGGCCTCCTGGGTGGAAGTGAAAGCCCATGTGTTTGCGCTTCTGGAACCGGGCGTGAACATGAAAAAGCTTCGGGATCAGATGAAACCCATCACCAAACGCCATATGCCTGAATTTGTCACCGGATGGAGCTATTTCCCATACAGCCTCAACGATTGGCATTTGCGGAGCCACTTCGAAAATGGAGTTTACACAGGCGGCGGGCGTATCAGTTACGTGCGGCTGTTTGTCGTAGTGGCCATTTTTGTCCTGATTATCTCTGCCATCAATTTTACAAACCTATCTATTGCTCGGGCAACCGGGCGTTCCAAAGAAGTGGGTATACGCAAAGCAATCGGCGCAAAAAAATCCGCATTGGTCGCACAGTTTCTGGGTGAGTCTTTTATCCTCACATTCCTGGCCGGGCTAATCAGCATAGGCTTGATATATGCCATACTGCCATTTTTTAATGATTTTCTAGACAAAAAAATCACCATCAACTGGCTGGACCCCTCCTACTCCGTGAGCCTGCTCGGCGTGCTGTTGCTTACCAGCTTACTGGCTGGATTTTATCCGTCGTTCGTGCTGTCGGCGTTCAAGCCGGTTCTGGTGTTGAAAGGCGCTGGTCTGGGAAATTCAGCAGGCCCCGCATGGCAGCGCAAGGCGCTTATCATAGTGCAGTTTACTATTACGAGCATTCTGATGGTCGGCACAGGCGTTGTATATCAGCAAATTGAATTTATCAAAAACCGTAATCCAGGCTACGACCAGCATGATCTGGTCCGGATAGAGGCCAGGGAACTGTCCCAAGTAAACCGTTACAGGCAGGCGCGGACAACATTATCCGAAGTCCCGGGCGTGGAAGCATTTTCCAGCGCGAGCGCTACTTTTCAGGGAACATTCGGGCGCAACTATGTGGAATGGATGAACGGCCAGCAGCGGGAAAGGAATATGTTCGCAGTCATCAGCGGCGATCATAATCTGACATCAACACTGAAAATGAAAATCCATTCGGGCCGGGAATTTTCCCCGTTGCTGGCTTCGGACAGTGCCGGCGTGATCATTAACCAGGAAGCAGCCCGCAGAATGAACCTGGCAGAGCCGGTTGGCAAGCAAATCCAGGTAAACGGAATGGAAATGACCATTACGGGCGTAGTTGAAAACTTCCATATCGCGTCCGTTCACCAGATGATCGAGCCCACAGTAATCTTGTTCCGACCATTCCAAACCCGGTTTTTCTTTGCCAGGATTAATAAAAATGGCAGAGCTGCCACTTTGGAACAGCTTAAAGAAAAATACGAATCGCTGCTTCCCGGCGCTATTTTCAGTTACCAGTTTGTGGATCAGGAATACGAGCGCATGTATCAGAGCGAGATACAGGTGGGCACGTTGGCCAATTGGTTTTCGGCTGTTGCCATCATTATTTCGTGCCTCGGACTTTTTGGCCTTGCATCATTCTCAGCGGAAAGGCGGACCAAAGAAATCGGCATCCGGAAAGTTTCAGGCGCTTCGGTCGCGGAAATTTTTGTATTAATGAACAAGGATTTCGTCAGACTTGTGTTGCTATCCCTGCTCCTGGCTGCCTACCCGGCCTGGTATATGATGAATCTCTGGCTGGAAAAATTCGCCTACCACACGCGCATCAACGAGTGGATTTTCGTCCTGTGCGGCCTCGGCACCATAATCATTGCCATCGTTACTGTGAGCTATCAAAGCATAAAAGCGGCTCTCGCCGACCCTGTGAAAAGTTTGCGGCATGAATGACGGGCAAAAACCTAACCTGCCTTTTTATTTTGTGGATATTTCAGGCCGATCCTTTTGCATATATTGAGCCGATATTTACTCATTCCTTTATGAACGGCAGTACGGTCCCGCATGTACGTTTTATTGCAATCGACGATAATCCACTGGATCTTCTTTTTATTACCGAATTCGCGAAAGCATTCCCGTTCCTGCAAAACTGCGGCGCTTTTTCGAGCGCGTTGGAAGGTTATGAAGCGCAGCAATACATTAAGCCGGATCTGGTTTTTCTGGACATTGAAATGCCCGGGTTCACCGGGCTTGAATTATTGCGCAAGATCCGGGCCGAGGTGGATATGGCCGTTTTCATCACGTCACATCCCGAATTTGCAATTGACGGGTATGAACTGTCCGCCCTGGACTACATTCTGAAACCGCTTACCCAGGGGCGGTTCGAAGCAACTGCGCGCAGAATCCGGGAATACGCGCTGATGAAGCACCGTTCCGAGGCTTACGAAGTGCTTTTCGAGAAAGATGTGCTCATGATCAAAGAAGGCCATAACCAGGTAAAATTGTCGCAAAAGGACATTATTTATCTGGAAGCCATGCAGGATTATACCAAAATCATCACACCGCAAAAAAACTACATTACATTATCCACGCTCACCTGCTTCATGGAGCAGCTTCCCTCCGACCGCTTCATGCGCGTGCACCGGAGTTATGCCGTTTCATTAAATCAGATCAAAGAATTGCGGCATTCGGAAGTGGTCTGCAACAACACCATTATCCCAGTTGGAAAGACTTATCGATCAGCCATTGCAAAGCTCAGACTTTGAATATGAAAAAATTTCTACTGATTCTATTAGTTTCAACCGCCTTACTTTCAAACATTTACGCCCAGTCGCTCCCCGACTTGTCTGGCTACAAAACCACAAAAGACAAGCTCGAAGCACTGGCTGACCTTTGCGATACACTGGCCCTCGCCGAGGATGTTGAACGTGAAAAAGTGGTTTCCAAATACGCATTAAAACTGGCGCCCGGCAACGATTGGTATTACCGTTCCATATTCCATTACAATCTGGGCTTCGCTTATGAAAGCGCCGATCCCGACAGCTCCATTTACTTCCACGAGCAATCTCTCGCAGACGCACGCAGGGGAAAGTTGCCGATCCGCATTCTGACTGTCCTGCAACGGCTCTTATTTTCCTATTATAATACGCCGGGGCACACCCACAAAAGCGACAATGCGCTCCGTGAAATGCTGGCCAGCATTGATACTACCAAAAATGAGAACAGCAAAGCCTCCCTGTATGCCACAATTGGGAATTATTATTCTGTCAAGGGACAATACAACACGCAGATACAGTATTTGCTGAAAGGCATCGCCATTAAAAAGAAGCTCATAGAGCAAGGTGTGACCAAAGACCGCGAAGATGTGGTAGTAGATCTGATGAGCCTTTCGGAGATATATATCCAAATGGCGCAGGGTGAAAAAGGCCTCTATTATGGCAAGGAAGCACGAAAATACATTGTGGCTTACAAACCGTATCTCAATCACCATTACAAAGACATGACGGATGTTTACATTCTGCTGAAACAACCGGGTATGGCAAAAATTTACTACGACAGTCTGGCCGGAATGATCACGCCCGACAACCAGAATTCGGGCCGACGCTCCAATAAAATAGCAGCAGACCTCACTTTTGCAGACTATTATATGTCTAACAAGCAGCTGGATAGCGCAGCGATTTTTATCAAACGTGCCAATGATCTCGCACCAAAGTGGGCAGGTGAATTCTTAATGTCACAGGTGAACTATATGACCGGGGAATTGTATATGGCGCAAAAGCAGTATGCGAAAGCCCTACCATTGTTAAAGGCAGCCGAACCGAACAGCACGGGCCTCGGCCTCGAAATTCATGCTTTTCTTTTGCAATCACTAGCCAGATGTTACGCTGCAACCGGTCAGTGGCAGCAGGCGTATGCCTATTATGATAAATATGCACCCATCCGTGATTCGCTGTATCTGGAATCGTCCAGGAAAAGCATTGCGGACGCGGAAGCGCAATACCAGAACAAAGACAAGCAGCAGCAGATCGAGATGAAAAACATTCAGATCGATAAAGCGCAAAAGCAGCGGATCTGGCTTATTTCCGGGCTCGCATTGCTAGCCTTATCATTGGTGTTGCTAAGCATTATTTACAGGAATAAAAGGAAAAATGCAGCAATTTTAGATCAAAAAAACAAAGAACTCGCCAAGCTGATCGCAGAGTTGGAAGAGGCCAATCATACGAAAGCCAAACTTTTCAGCATTATCAGCCACGACCTGCGTTCACCGATCAGCCAGGTTTACCAGTTTTTGAAATTGCAGCAACTGAACCCTAAACTGCTTTCTGACCTGCAAAAGGCCGAATTGAGCGAAAAAATCCAGACCGCCACAGGATCTTTACTGGAAACAATGGAAGATCTGCTGCTTTGGTCCAAAACTCAGATGAACCAGTTCAAGGCTGATATCCAGCCTGTTGACGTTTCCCTCATCGCTTCACAAAGCTTGAAGTTGCTGCAACTGAACATTGATTCCAAAAACCTGCGCGTCGAAAACAATGTTCCATCCGGGACAATGGTCCAAACCGATCCTTACTACTTACAGGCCATTATCCGTAACCTGCTTCAAAATGCAGTGAAAGCGTCTGACGAAAACGGTTTGATCCGGCTTGGCATCAATGGCAACGAAAACCGGCTTACCTTTTTCATCGAAAACGGAGGAAAAGCATTCAGTGAGGATGATTACCAGCATATCCTTGCCCAAAAAGATGCCGGAAAAGGCCTTTCAGGTCTGGGGTTGAAACTCGTAGACGAATTATCCCTGAAAACCGGACTCAGGATCGAATTCCAAAATCCTGCCGAATCGGTGACGCTAAGCCAGGTAACATTTCAGATGTAACTTTTCAAATGTAACTTCTGACATACTTATAGAGCACATTTAACCGTTGAAAGGCAAAGCCTTACTCCGTGTTCGCCAGACTATTACTGATCTTCATCCTTTGTGCATCCTGCGCTGCCGCGCAGCCTTACTATACGCGCATTCGCGGGGCTTTTGGCGCAGAAATTTTTGGCATTGCTCCCAAAGGCGCCTTCGTTGCCGAGGCTGCATTTGGATATACGAAGAGGTCGTTCTGGGACGTTCAGGCGGGAATTGGTGCGGTGAGCCAGCCGGAATTTCGCAGTCCTGCATTTTCGGCAGCATTAACGCATTGTTTTATTTTAAATCCCTATAAACGAAACTCGTGCACGCCGCATCCACACCATTATGCCGTCGAAACCTACCTTGAAGCAGGAATTGCCTCCTTTTTCGTTGATCGCTATGACCGGGGCTTGCATTCGGGAGTCAACGGACAACCAGCATTAACACCGTCGGGAATTGCAGGATTGCGTTTTAACCTGGTAACCGACCGATGGATTTATATTTTAAAGATCAGATACACGCCACCGTTAGTTTCCAATCCAATCGCTTCCCAAGCCGGCGTGGGGCTCGCCATGGCCTGGCGCTGAAAAAGAAACCGATGGACCCACAAAAAACATCGGCGGCCTGATAAGTAATTATTTAGGGTTCGCTATTTTTGAATTTATCTTGCAAAACCCTTCCTGAATTATCGTGAGGCCGCGTTTTTTTTCGAAATACGAATGGTGGTATCATCTGGCGATTATGCCTGTGTTCTGCGCTGTCGGCAATTATTACTTTATAGGAACAGTCTATTTCCGGGAATTTCCGGTCTTCGTGAAAGCGACATTGCTTGTGCTGGCGCTTTACTGGTTTTCGATCGTGATGCTTACCCTTGTGGTCCGCTGGATCATCAGCAGGTTTCCGCATGTGGATGAGACACGGCCGCGCTTGCTGGCCATGTTACTGGCAGTAGGGACGCTTACAATGGGACTTGCTGCTTTTGATGTATGGGCTTACAGCGTTACGCCTGGCCTCGAAGTGCAGTTTACCTGGCAGAATATCTGGCCGATCATGATCCTGGGCGGCTTTTTCGACATTTTTCTGTGTTCCATGCTCGGCCTATTTTACTCTTTGGAACAATGGAAAAAAAATCAGACGGAGAGTGAAAAGCTGGAAAGGGAATCGCTGCAACACCAGTTTGATGCGCTCAAAGGACAGGTTAACCCGCATTTCTTGTTCAACAGCCTCAATACACTTTCCGCACTGATCGGCGATGATCAGGATAAGGCGGAAGAATTTGTCGAAGATCTGGCCAAAATTTACCGCTACATTTTGCAGGCCTCCAAAACGGAGCTCGTTCCGGTCCAGGCTGAATTCACTTTCCTGCAAACTTACGCGCGGCTGCTGGGTGCGCGCTATGGCGAGAGCCTGCACATTATAGAAGCGGAACCTTATGCGGGCGAACTGCTCGTCCCGCCGCTGGTGTTGCAGGTTTTAATTGATAATGCGATCAAATTTAATACCATGAGCAAAGCGAAACCGCTGACTATCGAAATAGGGATTGCATTTAGTCAGCGACTTATGGTCCGGAACAACATTCAGAACAAAGTCAGGACGATGGCGACGGAGCAGGGCGGGCTGTCCGGCTTGCGCGTAAAATATCATGCACTTAGCAACCGCGAGCTGCGCGTGGACGAAACGGACGAGCATTTTACAGTCACCGTTCCGTTGCTTTCCGCCCGGGTGCGCGCTTGATGTACAGATGCGAAACGGTACAATTCATGTATTTGTTCATTCAATTGATACAACATACATTCCCGCGTTTGGCACTGCGGGTATACTTTTGAATTCATTAACAAACTGAAATCGCGGCCAGAGTCCCCGGGCCGGCGCACAATGAACAACGGAAAATTGATAGCAGGAATGTCAGGTGCATTGAGCCCCAAAACGCGCTGGTCGTACGTGCTGACGATGCCGGTTTTCCTGCTTTTCTTCAATTATCTCATGGTGGGGCCGGGTTTTTACAGCAATTGGAAAACATTCGGGGGAAGCACATTGCTGAATGGTTCGCTACTGACCATCACGTTTTTTATTCAATCCAAAATCAGTGACAACATTGCGCAGCGCCATCCCCGACTGGACCAGACCATCAGGCGCATTTTCGTATCCATAGCCGCACACGCGGCAATTTCCGGTGTTTTTTTGTTGCTGATCGCCTGGTTATACATTGGTTTCGGGCTGTTCGGGTCCACGCTCACCGTCCAGAAGATACTGACCATTTACCTGATCAATATGGGCGCAATTATGCTGGTTATGGGCATTCAGGAATCTTTTAATGCCATCGGCAGATGGAAACACCATGAAGTGAACCGCGAAAGGTTGATGAAGGAAAATGTTAACGGACAACTGGAAAGTCTGAAAGCGCAGGTCAGCCCGCATTTTTTGTTCAATACATTAAATTCATTGTCGACATTAATTGCCGAAGACCCGCGGAAGGCCGAGCAGTTTGTGGATGAAATGGCGCGCGTTTACCGTTACTTGCTGCAAACCAATCACGCTTCTCTGGACGACAGCGATTTCAGCCAGCTCACCACATTACACAAAGAACTTTCCTTCATTGAATCATACGGACATTTACTAAAAACGCGCTATGGAGACGGAATGAAGCTGTATGTACATGTGGAGAAGCATTTGATGAACCGCAGGATTCCGCCATTAACATTGCAATTACTGGTTGAAAATGCAGTCAAGCACAATGTGATCCGCGCCAGCCGGCCGCTCACCATTTTCATACTAAGCACGCAGGACGGGAATTTAATGGTGCGTAACAATTTGCAGAAGAAGACATTGACCGCCGGTGCCGAAAACCTGGAATCGACCGGCGTGGGACTTGTCAATATCATTACCAAATATAAGCTTCTCAACGAACAGCAAAAGGACATTTCACAGCCTGTCGTTGAGAGTAATCACGAATTCTTTACCGTAATACTGCCATTAATAGCCTGAAAATTAAAATTATGGACGCACTAATCGTAGAAGACGAAGACCTGTCGGTCAGAAGATTAAGAAAATTATTGACTGAAACCGCGCCCGACCTGCTTATCAGCGGCGTGACCGATAGCATTGAAGAAACCGTGGAATGGCTGAGAAACAACCAGAAGGCAGGCCGTGCCGATCCGGACCTCATTTTTCTCGACATTGAGCTGTCGGATGGGCAGAGCTTTGAAATATTCAACCGCGTGCAGGTGACCAGCACCATCATTTTCACAACCTCCTACGATGAATATGCATTGCAGGCTTTCAAACTCAACAGCATTGACTACCTGCTGAAACCCGTACACCGCGACGATCTGCAGCGGAGCCTGCAGAAATATGAAAACATGCGTGCATTACCAGCCGAAGACTCGCTCGAAGGGATTAAGAAATTGCTGGAAGGATTTCAGAAAACGAGCAAGAAAGAATACCGTCAACGGTTTTTGGTAAAACAAGGTCAGAAAATGCTGTCCATTGAGGTAAGCGAGATCGCCTATTTCTTTACCGAAGAACGTTACAGCTTCTTTGTAACGGACAATAACCAGAAATTGCTGGTGGATTATACCCTGGATGAGCTCGCAGACGTGCTGGATCCTGCTCGTTTTTTCCGCATTAACCGCGGGATGATGGTGACGCACAAAGCGGTTGACAAAATCGATCCATATTTTGGAAGCCGTCTTGCGCTCAGCCTGCGACCGTCGCATAATAAGGAAGCGCTGGTAAGCCGTGAAAAAGTGGGTGATTTCAAACATTGGATGGGAAAATAGGAATAAGAATTTTTAACGATAATTTGTTATATTTCCAGTAAACTCTTGTTTACTACCTATGACAAACCTTTCCCCGCGTTTACGGCGAATTTCGCGTGTCCTGAAAAACACCGCCCAGATTCCCGCTTTTTTGCTGATTGCAGCATTCACTATTCAAGACAGTCCGCCTAAGCCGGATGAAAGCCGCTTTACGCCCATTGTGGTGGCGGAGAACCTGGACGAACCCATGGTTTTTGAAGTGCTTCCCGACGGTTCGGCTTACATTATTGAAAGAAAGGGCGCTTTGAAAAAATACAATGCGTCCACCCAGTCCACCGACCTGATCGCGATGATCCCCGTTAACACCAAATACGTTAGCGCAGAGGGAGTTTCCCGGGAAGCTGAGGAAGGACTGATGGGTTTTACTATGGACCCCAATTTTGAAAAAAACCATTGGATCTATCTTTATTACGCGCATCCGACCGAGAAAAAACACATTCTTTCACGTTACGAATTGCGGGATGACAAACTCATAGAAAGCTCAAAAAAGGATGTGATCGAGGTGGTTACACAACGCGAGGTGTGCTGCCACACGGGCGGCGGGATGACCTGGGATAAAGGTGGTAACCTGTATCTGACGGTTGGTAACAACACCGGAAACCAGAAAGCCGCTCAAACCGACGAGCGCGAGGGACGCGCCAGCTGGGATGATCAGGGACATGCGGGAAATACGAATGATCTGAGAGGGAAAATCTTAAAAATCCATCCCGAACCAGACGGCTCGTACACCATTCCGGAAGGCAATCTTTACCCAAAAGGAACGGCAAAAACGCGTCCTGAGATTTACTCAATGGGCCACAGGAATCCGTGGCGCATTGCCGTTGACAGCAAAACGGGCTTTTTATACTGGGGTGAAGTGGGGCCGGATGCCAGCGAAGATTCGGAGATCGGGCCGCGGGGTTATGATGAGCTGAACCAGGCCAGAAAGCCGGGTAATTTTGGATGGCCCTGGTTTGTGGGCGATGATCAGGCATTCCCGGTGTATGATTATGCCGCCAACAAGCCTTTGGCAAAAAAAGACCCGAAAAATCTGGTCAACAATTCACCAAACAACACGGGCTTGAAAGAGCTTTTACCAACTGCCCCTAGTTTTATTTACTATCCTTACGGCATTTCTGAAAAATTCCCGGCCGTGGGTTCCGGTTCAAGGAGCGCAACAGGCGGACCAATTTATCACCGTGGGGATTTCAAATCACCAAAAAGACCATGGCCGGCATATTATGAGAACAAATGGATCGCTGCCGACTTCTCCCGCGGCTGGATTATGGCCATTTCTATGAGCCCGAATGGTGATTATGAGTCCATGGAACGCGTGTTGCCGGCTTACCATCCGGTGCAGCCTATCGACATCAAATTCGGCCCGAATGGTGACTTGTATGTGCTTGAATACGGCAGCAACTGGTTCAGAAAGAGTGAAAATTCGAGGTTGATCCGCATTGAATACAATGGTGGGAACCGCAAGCCGATTGTTCAGGTTTCTACGGATAAAAAAGGCGGAACAGTTCCGTTTCAGGCGAAGCTTTCTTCGGCCGGAACAAAAGATTTTGACGGAGATAAACTGAAATACAGCTGGAAAATCACGGGTAACGGCGGCGCTGCGAAAACATTTGCCACAGCTGAGCCAACTGTAACATTTGATAAACCAGGCGTTTACACAGCCAGCCTGACGGTAAGCGACGCCAAAGGCGCTTCCAATTCGCAATCCCTGAGAATTATTGCAGGTAATGAGCCGCCAAAGGTCTCGGTGAACTTGGACGGAAATAAAACATTCTTTTTCGCCGGAAAACCCATTCCCTATTCCATCGACGTCACCGACAAGGAAGACGGTAGTTTACTGGAAGGAAAAATCAAACCTGAGGAAATTGCGGTGAGCATTGACTACGCCTCAGAGGGTTTTGATTATGCCGAAGTCATTCAGAGCCAGCGCAGTGTAGATGCGAGCACGCAGTTTGCCGTTGCCCAGGTCCTGATCGGCAAGAGCGATTGCAAAGTCTGCCATCAGGTGGACGCAAAATCGGTAGGACCCTCATTTGCAGATATTTCTAACAAATACAAAGGTAAGCCGGGCATAACGGAAGCATTGGTAGGGAAAATTCTCAAAGGCGGAGCCGGGGTTTGGGGTGAAGTGGCTATGCCTGCACACCCCGCATTGCCTGTGGCCGATGCCGAGACCATTGTAAAATACATTCTCAACAGCACGGACAAGACATTGAGTACATTGCCTGTCAAAGGTGAATTTACACCGAAAATTCCTGCACAGGATAATGGAAAAGGCTCCGTACTGATCAGGGCGGCATTTACGGATCGCTCTATGAGCGGCAACAAGGCCATCCCTGCCCAGACAACGGAAGAAATGATCGTCCTGAGAAGCCCGGAACTGAATGCGGCCGAAGCACCGATTGTGCAAGGTGCAGATATGAAAGCACTGGGAACAGCCGGGCTTGGTTTTAGCGTGGTGACTTTTGCAAACAGCTTTCTGGCTTTCAAAGAAACTGATCTGACTGATATAAAGGCACTTGAAATGAATGCCGCGGCCCAGAAACGGGAAGGCGCCATGGGCGGCAAGATCGAGATTCGGCTGGATTCACCTACCGGAACGCTCGTTGGTGAACAGCATGTAGAAATTGCTCCGGAAGTGGATATGGCCAAGCTAATGGCTGAACTGGAAAGCCAGAAAAAGCCGGTTGAAACCGTAAAACCGCCGCGTCGCCCTACCCGCGCGCCGGTTCTGGTTAACATTAAGCCAACCACCGGCAAACATGACATTTATATATTGTTTAAAAACGAAACGGCGAAGCCGATCGAACCATTGATGACGCTTTCCAAGATCACTTTCAAGCAGTAAGAACCTAGGTTTCTATCACAAAACGGTCGGCCAGGATGGCATTCATTCCTGGCTCGACCGTTTTTTCATGCGGAAGCGTGTAAAACTCGCTGGTAATGCGGATCCCTTTTTCTGTTCTTTCGAGCGAGACTTTCAAAAAGCCATGCTTGTTATCGCAGTAATTTTCAAGGGTTACATGATTAAAAGCCGCATTATTGGCTGTAAAACGGCTGTCCGAAGTGGTCGCAACAGGATGCAGCTCATCATAACCACCACCACCGGCAACGATAAACGGAACTGTTTTGCCATCAAAATATCGCTTTGAAAACCGCTGGTAATTGTGAACATGCCCGCTGAAAACAACATCCGGGCGGACACCGGTCTGCTCGAAAACCCCGTCAAAAAACTGGATCATCGGAAGGCTCGATCCATGGTTAATATCCGCAGAATAGGGCGCGTGGTGAATACATAGAATAATGGCCTTTTCAGGACGATCAGCATCAGCACTCCTGAGCTCTTCCAGTAACCACTTACGCTGGTCCGGGGTAATTACGCCGAACTTGGTAACATTGCCATACATGCCGATAATGCGCGCAACCGGTGTCATGAGCGACCAAAAAACATTAGGCTGCGTCATGCTTTTTCGTTCCGCCCCGCCGCTGAAACTTACGGTTTGCGGCTGCTTATCACAAAAAACGGCCTTAAACGGATCCAGGCTTCGGTAGGAAACGCGGCTGTCCGGGTTTACATCACTGTCGTGGTTTCCCGGGATGGCGAAGATCGGGCCAGGATATTTTTGGTAGGGATCGAAAAACTGCCTTTTGTACTGACTTGCTTCTCCGAAATTATAGACAATGTCGCCCAAATGATACAGGAACATGGGTTCCTTCCCCGTGCCATCAGTCTGCTGATATTGCTTGATCATTTCGGCAACCACGAGCTTTTGAAAATCCGGATTACGAATGCTTCCCGTGTCACCGAGCATGTGAAATGCCAGCTTATTACGGTCATTTAATTCCTGAACCGACTCCAAATCAAAGTGATAAGGATATTTTCCTGTGGGTGCCGGCAATGGCTGGAATTTATAGGAATCATCCGGCTGATTTTTCTTTAAAACCGGTTTGTCGTATTTCTTATTAAGGAATGAATTCATCAAGGTGCGAGTAACTGAACGTTCAAAATGTGCACCGCAATGAAGCAAATGCACATTTTTACAACGGGTTACCGCAAGTTTTGGTTCTTGTTGTCCCGACCATCAGGCAACTAAAACTTACAATTTCATCGCCTTCAACCGCAAGCTGTTCCCCACAACCGAAACCGAACTCAACGCCATGGCGGCACCTGCCAACATCGGATCAAGCAGGAACCCGTTCACGGCATAAAGCACGCCAGCCGCAATGGGAATGCCAATCAGGTTGTAGATAAACGCCCAGAAAAGGTTCTGTCTGATCGTTTTAACCGTTCTGGCGGACAGATTTAATGCTTTCGGGATCATGTTAAGATCGGAGGTAATCAATGTCATTTTGGCCACATCCATTGCAATGTCCGAGCCTTTTCCCATCGCAATGCTCACATCCGCCTGCGCCAGTGCGTGACTGTCATTGATGCCGTCACCCACCATTGCCACAATTTTTCCTTCTGCCTGTAATTGTTTTACAAAATCTGCTTTGTCCGAAGGCATTACTTCGGCTTTATAATGTTGTAAACCAATTTGTTCAGCCACGGCTGCGGCAGTTTGCTTGTTGTCGCCGGTGAGCATATAAACCGCAATGCCCATTTTCTGCAATTTTTCAATGGCTTGTTTTGAAGTCGCCTTAACCCTATCAGCAATGGCAATGATTGCCAGAACCTGTGTCTTATCAGCAAAATAAATGACCGTTTGCGCTTCCTGCTGCCATTTTTCAGCCAATGTTACCAGCTCATCGCCAATCGCCACGCCGCCTTCCGACATCAGTTTTTTGTTCCCTATAAAATACGTCACCCCGTCACTTACAGCCCGAACACCCTGGCCGGTAATGCTGTCAAAAGATGTCAAAGGCACTTTTCCGACGTGATCCTTCTTCAAATGGTTGACAACCGCATCGGCCAGCGGGTGTTCCGAGCGGGATTCCATGGCTAATAAAATTTGTTCGGCCAACGCATTATTCCGGACTTCTGCACTCCAAACCAGTTGCGTAACAGCAGGCTTGCCTTCGGTTATCGTTCCCGTTTTATCCAGGATAATGGCATTCACCTTGTGTGCAAGTTCCAGGCTTTCGGCGTCTTTGATAAGTATATTATTTTCCGCACCCTTCCCTACCCCAACCATAATAGCAGTAGGCGTAGCGAGGCCGAGCGCACACGGGCAAGCGATGACAAGAACGGTCACCGACGTCAGTAATGCATGCGTAAATGCATCTTCTCCACCCAAAACCATCCAGACGATGAATGTCAGAATAGCGATACCAATGACCACCGGCACGAAAATCCCGGCGATCTTGTCCACCAGCTTTTGCACCGGTGCTTTACTTCCCTGCGCTTGCTGCACCATTTTGATGATCTGCGCCAGAATCGTATCGCCACCAACTTTTGTGGCTTCAAACAGAAAGCTTCCTTTTTGATTAATTGTGCCCGCAAACACCTTTTCACCAGCCTTTTTTTCCACCGCAACCGGTTCACCACTGATCATACTTTCGTCCACAAATGAGCTGCCTTCCGTCGCGATGCCGTCCACCGGGATCTTTTCACCAGGTTTGATTACAATAATGTCGCCCACTTTCACTCCTGCAACCGGAATTTCCGTTTCCGTGCCGTCGCTGATAATGGTAACTGTTTTAGGCTGTAAACCCATGAGTTTTTTCAGGGCCGAAGTCGTGTTGGACTTAGCCTTTTCCTCCATTAGTTTACCCAGCGAAATAAATGCGACTACAACCGCGGCCGCTTCAAAATACACATGCGCATGCAAACCACGCGCATGCCAGAACTCCGGATATATCGTATTAAATGCGCTGAAAATGAATGCTATACCCGTGCTCAACGCAACGAGCGTATCCATATTGGCCTTTCCGTAACGGGCTTGCTTGAATGCATTAACAAAAAAGCTCCGGCCCAAAATAAACACAACGGGCGCAGCCAGCACCATCATAATCCAGTTCCCATAAGGCAACGCCCCGGCAGAACCTTCCATGAAGAACATGCCAATAACGACAATAGGAAGCGATAAGACAGCCGCCCAGATTGTCCTCTTTTTTAAACCATTATAATGTGCTAATTGTGCTTCCTGCTGCACTTGCTGCGGGTCTTCCACATTCACAACAAGGTCGTAACCCACTGAGCGGACCGCATTCTGAAGTTCCAGGGGCGTAACTGTATCCTCGTACTCCGCCCAGGCCGTCTGCGTCGCATAATTCACACCTGCATCATACACACCCTCGACGGATTTGAGCATACTTTCTACACTCACCGCACAGGCTGCACACGACATGCCCAGCACGGGAAAGGTTTCTTTTATATTGTTTTCAACTATCGTAGCCATCGCTGTTTTCATTTTTACAAATGTATCACAGCGCACTCCGTAAAGTTTTACACAATTCAGTCGGTGCTTTGTATAATTATTGCAAAACCATTGATGATCAAACTTCCTTAACCATCCGGTCAAAAACGGCGCGCTGTTCCATCATGCTTTTCACTTTGTCATCAGGATTCGTGTGACATTCGAGCAGGACCCAGCCTTTGTAATTCATTTTTCCAAGATTGCTTAGCAGGTCTTTATAAGGATAATCCGTGCGGTCCAGTTCGCGGACGTGGATGGTGTCGCCGAACCATTTTTTTACGAGGTCGAAATTATGCTGGAAGCCGTCGCCGATCAGATCTTCCTTGTTGCAGTTCCAGCAAATTCTGGCATTGGGATGGTCAGCAGCTTCCATAATCTGCTTGATATTTGGCAGTTCCTGTGTTTTTTCGCCATGCACTTCCAGCCTGATCTGCTGACCGAAGTCCTTCGCGTAGGCAGCCAGTTCATGCAATGCAGCACCAATTTGTGCCAGTGTTTTTTCAACGGGAACATCAGCATGAAGTGCATTGGGTTTCACCTTCACGCCAGAGCCACCCACATCAGCACTCAACCTTATAAACTCCTTCGTGCGTTCTATGGAAGCCTTCAATTTGGCCTGGTCCGGATAATCATATTGCTGGTTTGTACCTAGCCCTATCAGCTCCACGGGGCTGTCGGCAAACTTCTTCTTTACTTCGGCACGTTCTGCCTTAGTGAGATCAGGCATTACTTTATGTGCATGTTCGACGCGTAATTCAACGCCGTTTATTTTCGTATCCGAGCAGTTTTTGATCAATGTAGGCAGGTCCCAATCTTTTCCCCACAGATAAGTTACAAATCCAAGTTTGAAGTTCGCTTTGTTCCGGAACTCCGCCGCGCCCGCTTGCCCGTATACGACAGACGCGCCCGCCAGCAGGGATAACTCTTTCAGAAATGTCTTTCTGTCAATATAATTCATGGGATCTGAGTTTTTGGTTTGACATGATGGTAAAGCGCCACGCGGCGAAGTTCTACCTCATAACCCCGACACGGGCAGACCGCTGGGGACGCGCTCCGGAACGGATTTATCAAAATTATCGTCATTCAGCGCATTCAGAAACTCCACGATCCGGGAAATATCCCTGAAATTAACATCCATATCAGCCGCCAATGTATCGATCTGGCTGGGCTTGACATTCGGGTTCGGGATTTTCCCGCCTGCAATGTCTTCGTAAAACTGCAAAACCTGTTCAAGCGTCGCGAACTTTCCGCTGTGCATATAAGGGCCGGTGTAACGCAGGTTCCGGAGCGAAGGCGTCCGAAAAGCGTAATCATTATTGGCGCCTGCGTCCGTTTCTTTCCTGTTTTGCGAATCCGGAACGCCCAGGGTATGCAGCTTGTAGTCCGACAGCATGGGACCGGAATGACATTTGGCACAGCCCATTTTCAGAAAAAGATTCAGCCCTTCCTTCTCGCCTGTCGTTAATGCGCTGCTATCTCCGCGCATATACTGATCAAAACGCGAGTTATTCGCAATAAGCGTACGCTCGTAGGAAGCAATGGCTTTGGACAAATTAACGACATTAACAGGGTTCGCGTCCTCCCTGAATGCTTCGTGAAAGAGACTTTTATAAGCCGGGATTTTTTGGATCCGCGCCACAATCTGGTCGATCACTTTATCTTCCGGGTAGGAATGCCCGCGCATTTCTTCCAATGTACGAACCGGAATAAGCGCCTGCTCTTCCAGACCCTTCGCCCGCAAATCCCAGAACATCGGCGCAGTCTCGGCATCATAACTTTCTCCATTTTTAATGCCATTGAACGCTGTATTAACTATGCTCTGCGAGTTTCTCTTTACAAATGGTATGTCATTCTTTTCCAAAAACTTCCGCTTACTGCCCGTTCCGTGGCCATTGACGCCGATCGACGTCTCCAAAAACTCCGCATAATTGAACTCGGGCTGGTGACAGGTTGCACAGGAAACATCTTTATTTCCCGACAGGATGGGATCAAAAAATAACAGTTTGCCCAACCGTATCTTTTCGGGAGTTGATTTGTTTCCGGGCGGATCTGTGACGTATTTGGGCAATGCCCCCAGCGCATTAATAGTCTCAACGGTTTTTTCTTTCTTATTTTTCAAAGGCCCGCGCTCTCCGCCGCACGAAATGCAGATAACAGCGAGCCCTATTAAAAATAACAAAGAATGCATACTTGGAAAACGCAGTTTAATTATATAAAATACTTTTGGATTTAAATTTAAGGGAGATCTGCAAAAAGACCAATTTATGAGCGGAAACATGGAAGCCAAAGAAATTTTAAAGAAACATATCGCCCAGGCAGCCAGCCTCACCGACGAGCAGTTCGACTATTTCTTTTCCCATTTCAAATCCCTGTCCTGCAAAAAAGGCGAAGTATTGATTCAGGCCGGAAAACCGGTTGTGCATGAATATTTTGTGATCTCAGGCTGCCTGAAAGCATTTTTTGTCAACGACGACATCAGGACATACATTCTGCAATTTGCCATGCCCACCTGGTGGACATCGGATTACGCCGCCATGTACAACCATACAAATGCCACCATTACAGTAGACTGTATTACCGACGCGGAAGTCCTTTGCCTTTTCAGTGATGACCGCGAAAGACTTTGCAGCGAACTGCACCAAATCGAACATTTCTTCCGGTGGCGCACAAACCGAGGTTATGTAGCCTCGCAAAAACGACTGCTTTCCTTCATGAACAATGATACAAAAGCACGTTATGAGGAGCTGCTCTCCTTATATCCGCAACTTTACAATCTTGTCCCCAAGCATCTCATCGCCGCATATCTCGGCGTCTCGCGCGAGACCCTCAGCCGCCTGTACAACCATCACAGATAGGAACTTACATTTTGTGATCTAGGTCACGTAACAGGCGCCTTCCGGCAGACTTACTTTGTGTCATCAAACAATTAATGATAACATAAACAGTCAGGAAAATGCCATACGTAAAAATTGAGGTAACCCGTGAAGGCGTTACCCGCGAACAAAAACAAGCCCTGATCTCCGGGGTTACCACCCTGCTTTCCGATGTTTTGGACAAAGATCCAAACCTCACCTTCGTAGTGATCCAGGAAATTGACCTGGACGACTGGGGCCATGCCGGCGAACAAGTTTCCGTGCTGCGGGAAAAAGGAATTGTTTCAACAAAAACTCAAAACAAATAAATTCAGAAATCATGAAAACACAAACAGTTATAGTAACAGGCGCGTCAACAGGAATAGGAAAGGCCATCGCCACATTGTTTTTGGAAAGCGGGCATAATGTTGTCATTAACGCCGCAAACGAAGTAAATTTGAACGCAACATATCAGGAACTGGGCCGTCACGACCGGCTGGCATTGGTAGTGGGTGACATCAGCAAGCCGGAAACAGGTCGCTTGCTTGTTGAAACCGCAGTAGCGCGCTTTGGTGCGGTGGATGTGTTGATCAATAATGCAGGAATCTTTGAGCCTAAGCCATTTACGGATGTTGATGAAGCCTATCTTGATGGTTTTTTGAGTATTAATTTGAAAGGCACTTTCTTCACAAGTCAGGCGGCCATCAGGCAAATGCTGAAACAAGGAGAAGGTTCGATCATTAACATCGGTACTGTGCTAGTTGATCACGCCATTGGCGGGTTTCCGGGAACGGCGCCGGTTGTGAGCAAAGCTGGAATTCACGCGCTGACGAAGCAGCTGGCGGCCGAATTTGGCAAAAATAATATTCGAGTAAACACCATCGCTCCCGGCATTATAAGGAGTCCGTTGCAGGCAAAAAACGGCATTAGCAACGCAGACAGCCTTGCTGCGCTGCACTTGGTTGATCGCATTGGTGAAACAATTGATGTTGCGGAGCTGGCACTTTACCTTGCAGGAAGCAACTTTGTAACGGGCGAAATCATCAATCTGGATGGCGGTCACGTTGCGGGACATCATTTGGGTTAAGGAACGTTTAATATTAAGTGTCTGAAAAAATGGAAAACCGAACAAGAATAACGGAGCTTCTGGGGATTCAATATCCGATTTTACAAGGGCCGATGGGCGGCGGGTTTTCAAATGCCGCGCTTACGGCGGCAGTGTCAAATACAGGCGGGCTGGGTAGTTTTGGCGCTTACACGCTTACTCCTGAACAGATTTTGGCCGTGGATAAGGAGATTAAATCAAAGACCGACAAGCCTTATAATATCAACCTTTGGGTTTCGGACGTGGATCAAAGCCTGGAAAATTTTCCGGCAGAAAAGCTGGAAAAAGTAAAGCATCTTTTTAAGCCATATTTCGATTCGCTGGGTATTCCGCTTCCGGATTTAGACACAAACATTCCTTCCAAATTCCTGAAACAAGTGGAAGCAGTCTTCGAAGCGCGGCCTGCGGTTTTTAGCTTCATTTTTGGCATTCCGTCCAAAGGTATACTCGATGAGGCGCGCAAAATGGGCATCAAAACCGTTGGCGCGGCGACCACGCTGGACGAAGCATTGGCGCTGGAACAAGCCGGTGTCGATGCCATAGTTGCATCCGGGTTCGAAGCTGGCGGCCACCGGCCTTCGTTTCTGAAACCGGCCCCGGAGTCATTAACTGGCACATTTGCACTTATTCAGCATTTAAAAGCCAAGATCAAAACACCCATTATAGCAGCAGGTGGCATTGCAGACGGTGCCGGCATCAGGGCCGCATTGACCCTGGGTGCCGACGCCGCTCAACTCGGAACTGCGTTTCTGGTGACCAACGAATCCAATGCTACCCCCGCGCATAGGGCCATGCTCCTTTCGGACGAGTCGCGTTATACTGTTCTTTCCAAATCGCTCACGGGCCGCATGGGACGGATGATCCGTAACCGTGTTACCGAAGAAGTTCCCTACGCAACCGAAGTGCTTCCGTTTCCGTTGCAGTCACGCTTCATGGGACCGTTGCGGGAAGCAGCGCTGGCGCAGGGACGAACGGATCTCAGTATTTTTTGGTCGGGCCAGAATGCCGTTAATCTAAAACCGGGAAGTGCGGAGCAGCTCATGCAATCGCTGATCAATGAGGCATTTGCGCATTAATAGCCGTTTACATTGTTGGCGAGGCCTCTCGTTCAGTAATATTTTGCGGAAAAATAGAACATTGAGTAGAAGTAATCTGGATTGATTCCCTAAATTTGACGCGTGCAGATTTGCTGTATATTAGTCATGTTAAACAACTTAATCCTAATGCTATGTTGAAAGTAAAGTTCTTCTTTCTTGCGGTTTTCGCAATCAGTATGTTTTCAGTGCAGGCCCAGGGCACTTTAAAAGCCAGTGACCTTGTGGGAAGCTGGAAATACACAGTGACCAATGTTCCGCCTGAATATGAAACCGGCGTAATGACTTTTGAGGAAAAAGATGGTAAGCTAAGCGGCACGCTTGGTTCCACGGAAAAAATGGAAATGAAAGAATTGGTGGTTGATCAGGGAAAAATAACATTCAAACTGGATTTTCAGGGCGGCTTGCTCAATGTTACCCTGATGCAGGAAGGCGAGTCGTTGAAAGGAACCATTGTTTCACAGGACGGCGAATTCCCGATCACCGCTGTTAAGGAAGCAAAAAACTGATCCTGATTTGATAATGAACTGATTCTGATTTAGTTTAGATGAAGTATAAAACCCCGGCCAGAGCGCGTCTCTTGCCGGGGTTTTTGTTTTAATAAACTACTTTATACTTAGTTAACTTTGAATGTAAGGGTAGAAATGTAGCATTTCGTCTGGAAATATTGATATAGCGAAGCTGAATGCGAGCTAATGTGAAACATTTCCTAACCCAAACAAATGAGAAAAGGATATACAGTATTCCTTCGACCTGTGATGACGGGAAGTATGCTGCTAGCGCTGCTACTGCCCCCTGTAATGGCCAACAATGTGCCTAAAAACCGGAAAGTCGGTTCCCATCACACCATCGACAAGGCAATTTCCGGGAGGATTTTGTCAAAAGAAGACAACTCGCCCATCCCGGGTGTGACCGTTGTGGTTAAAGGCACAACAAACGGCACTACCACCGACGTTGACGGCAAGTACCAGATCAATGTGCCTGCGAACAGCTCCGTACTCGTGTTTTCCGCCGTTGGTTATCTCACACAGGAAAAAGAAGTGGGAACAGCCAGCGTGGTAGACATTACCTTATCAACTGATCAGAAAACCCTCGAAGAAGTGGTCGTGGTTGGTTACGGAACACAAAAGAAACGCGACCTTACCGGCGCCGTTTCCCAGATCAGCGCCACGAAGCTTGAAAACGAAAATCCGCAGTCTGTACAGGATGTTCTGAGAGGAAATATTCCTGGGATGAACGTTGGGTTTTCGGCATCTGCAAAAGGCGGTGGTAATGTGGGTGTGCGTGGTGCCAACTCCCTGACTGCGGGATCGTCACCGCTCGTCGTTCTGGACGGAGCGATCTATTATGGTGGTCTGGAAGACATTAACCCTAATGACATTGAGACAGTTGACGTTTTAAAGGACGCCAGCTCGGCTGCTGTTTTTGGTGCAAAAGCAGCCAGTGGTGTGATTCTGGTCACTACCAAAAAAGGAAAAGAAGGTAAAACGATCATCAATGTAAACACCAACATTGGTTTCGCCGAAGTCGCTCAAAATCAAGAAGTACTGAGTCCGGACGGTTTTCTCACTTGGCGCGGCGAGGTGATGCGTAACATTAATGCAGCCGCTCAGCCAAGCCGTTTTACAAATCCCAACAACCTGCCCGCAGGTGTAACAGTGGACCAATGGCTCGCATTTGACGGATCTGCCGGTGACCCGGAAACCATCTGGCTGCAACGACTTGGTTTACAATCTGTTGAAATAAAAAATTACAAAGAAGGCCGCAGCGTGGACTGGTATAACAAGATCTATCAAAAAGCCTTGCGCCAGGATCATACCATCAGTCTTTCGGGTAAAAATGACAAGGTATCCTACTATATGTCATTGGGTTACCTTAATAATGAAGGGATTGTTGTAGGCGATAAGTACAGCACGATCCGCGCCAGGATCAACCTGGAAGGAAAAGTGAACAAATTTCTGACCGTCGGGATCAACACTCAGTTTGCAGACCGGGACGAAAGCCAGGTTCCTGTTGACTATAACCTCGCTCCCAACCTCTCACCGTGGGGATCGGAGTTTAATCCGGACGGCACTTACAAATGGCGGCCCAATGAGGAGGCCAGCGGAGGAAACCACCCCTACTACGCCCCCAGCTTCACCGACCGCGACAAAGGTTCTACCACCATTAACAATGTAATTTTTGCGAAAGTCGGCCTGCCATTCGGCATTACTTATCAGGCGAATTTTACACCGAGATTTGAATTTTATCACCGCTATAATGCGGAGTCTTCCAAGCACGCGGAATGGGCAGCAGAGGGTGGCCGCGCTTCACGCCGGAACACGAAAACCATCAACTGGCAAATCGACAACATCCTGAAATGGAACAAGACCATTGCCGAAAAGCACAACATCGATGTAACGCTGCTAGCCAATGCTGAACGTTTCAGAAGGTGGGACGACAGCACATCGAACAAGGGCTTTGCACCAACGGACATTTTGGGTTACCACAACATTGGCGGCGGTAGTGCGCCTATCATGTGGAGCAATGATGAAACCAGCACTGCGGATGCGTTAATGGCGCGTTTATTCTATTCGTTTAAAGACCGTTACATGGTGACGCTTTCAACCAGAAGGGACGGTTACTCAGCATTCGGACAAAAAAATCCGAGAGCACTTTTCTCCTCGGCCGCATTGGGCTGGGTGTTTACGGATGAGCCCTTCTTTAAAGTGAGCTGGCTGAATTATGGTAAGTTACGTGTCTCCTACGGAAGCAACGGGAACAGGGACATCGGACGTTACGATGCATTATCCAACCTGGCGACAGGCAAATATCTGCACGTAAACTCAGGCGGGACGGTGGTTCAGGTGAGCCAGCTTTATGTAGACCGGATGCAAAACCCTAACCTGAAATGGGAGCGCACCAACTCACTCAATCTGGGTCTCGATTTTGCGCTGTTTAACACCATCATTGACGGTAGCCTGGAACTTTACAAATCCTCAACCAAAGATCTGCTCGTAAAAAGAGCGCTTCCCAATGTGCTGGGTTTCGATTTTGTACTGGACAACTTAGGGCAAGTGGATAATAAAGGATTGGAACTGAGCTTGAATTCGAACAATATGAAGCGCGAAAACTTCTCATGGCGCTCCACACTGAATGTTCAGATGAACCGCAACAAGATCGCCAAGCTGTATGGAAATATGGTTGATGTGAAAGATGCCTCAGGAAATGTAACGGGACAAAAAGAAGCCGACGATATCACTAACAAATGGTTTATCGGCCATGCGGTGGACGAGCTTTGGAACTACAAAGTGCTGGGTGTATGGCAAACCGAAGAAGCGGATGCGGCTGCCAAATACGGGGTTAAACCAGGAGACCACAAGATACTGGATGTAAATAATGATGGAAAATATACCAATGATGACAAGGTTTTCCAGGGTTACAAATCCCCAAGGGTTAGGCTAACATTCCGTAACGAGTTCAAACTCTTCAAAAACTTCGATGCCTCATTTATGATGTATTCATATCTGGGACAAAAAGGCGAGTTCAATCAAATGAAGAACCGTCCCGGATTCCCTGACCGTTCGAGCTCGTATGTATTCCCTTACTGGACCGCTGAAAACCGCAATAACGAATGGGCACGCCTGTATTCAAGCGAAGGATCGGCAACCGGTTACGCCGTTTACCGCAGCAAATCATTCCTCCGTTTTGAAAGCTTAGCACTGGCTTATACGATCCCGAAGAACATTGTGCAGAAGGTCAACATTCAGAACCTGCGCATCTATGGCAACGTGCGTAACCTGGGTTACTTATCGAGCTGGAGTTTCTGGGATCCGGAAAACGGAACGGATAACGACAAGAACACGAACCTCGACATTTCCGTACCGAGTCCGCGCATTTTCACATTGGGTCTGGATATAACCCTGTAATATTCTCTTCCAAAAATTGACGAAATGAAAACGATATATAACAGATCAAAACAAATATTTGCACCTGCGCTGATTGCCGGCTGCATGACAATGGTCGCCTGCCAAAAAGACTGGCTTGCACCCGAGCCGCTATCTTTTTACAATCCCGACATTACATTTAATGATCCGGCTGGCTTACGCGCAACATTGGTTGCCTGCGAGCGGAATATGCGCCTGGAATGGTATGGTGATGCGCCTCCGATGGTGACCGAAGCTGTGTTTTCCGACATTGCCGTAGAAGGAACAACGGATAAATCGGGCCCGGCTCAAAACCTGAACCTGCTGATCACCCCCGATGCGCAGCTCAACCATATTGACTACAACCGTATCGGCTGGTACTGGATTGAAGGCTTTAAGGGGATCAAATATGCAAATGTGGCCATATCCCGCATTGATCAGCCCACTTATAAGAGCGAACAGGAGAAAAATGAGATTCTTGGTGCCGCATATTTCCACCGCGCCGCACGCTACTACCGGCTTACCCAGCAGTTTGGTGATGTGCCATTGATTCTGGACGAAGTCATTGGTCCTAAGCTCGACTTCCAATCGACGAAGCGGGAAGTGATTTTGAAGAAAATGAAGGAAGATCTGGAATTTGCCGAAAAATGGGTTCCGGTCGTAACCGACAAAGGATCGGTTAACAGAGGTTCCGTAAGCCATTTGCTGACCAAGATCAACCTGGCATTGGGCTTGTTTGACGATGCCATCAAGTCCGCCAGTAACGTGATCGACGGGGGCACGCACAAGCTGATGACCAGCCGTTTTGGAGTGGACGCGAGCAAAGCAAACCGCAATGTGATCTGGGATCTGCACCGCCCCGCGAACAAGGCCTTAGGCGCCAATACCGAAGGCTTAATGCTTGTAATTGACCGCATTAACATGGATGGAAATGTACCGGATGGCATTCAGATCATGCGTAACACCGTTCCGTTTTGGCATAATAACATTAATACACCGGCTGGTAACCGGGGCACCATTGACACGTATGGCATCGAAATCGACCAGATCACGACAATTGGTCGCGGGATCGGACGTGTGCGTCCTACTTATTATTCGCAGGACGGTGTTTGGGATGATAAAAAAGATTTGCGCCACGCGCCGGGAAACTGGACGCGTATGGAAGACATCATTTACAATAACCCGGCTATCAAGGCTAATGATCCTTTTTATGGCAAAAACCTGCAGTTCCGCAATGCATCTGGTGCGGTGCTAACCATTGACACGATCCGCTGCTGGTTCGACTGGCCGAATTATAAATTGTTCGTCGAAGATCCGCAACGCATTCAGCCACAAGGTGGTAATACTGACTGGTACGTTTTCCGCCTGGCAGAAACTTACTTGCTAAGGGCAGAAGCCTATGCCTGGAAAGGTGATTTGGTAAAGGCAGCAGCAGATGTGAATGCCGTACGCACGCGTGCCAATTGCAGCCCGCTTGCACCAGCGAAAATCAACATTGGCACTATCCTGGATGAGCGTGCGCGCGAATTGTATTTCGAAGAACCGCGTAAGACCGAACTGACCCGCGTAGCCTACATTTTCGCCATGACCGGGAAACCCGCACCGAACGGCAAGACCTACAACATGGAAAGCTTCTCCGACAACAACTATTACTATGACCGCGTCATGGAGAAAAGTGATTTTTACAACAAAGGGGTGAAAACACGCCACGCAGATGAATACACCATGAGCCCGTATCACGTGCTATGGCCTGTGCCGCAGTCTGCTATCGATGGTAATGTCCAGGGACGGATCAACCAGAACAAAGGTTACAATGGTTTTCAGAACAATGTTCCTGCACTGACTTCCATTCCGGAATAAGGATAAAATCTCAATAGTTAAACATAAATAGTGCTTTCAAAGGGTTCCGGCTTCGGGACCCTTTGCTTTTTTAACCAATTATCGCTGCATACAACCAGGTAAAGCATAAACGAATGCGCGAACCAGGCGTTATATTTGCATTTTTAAGGGAGCAATTAATCAGTAAAATTTGAGAAAGCGATTCAGAAAGCATGTCCGCATGGCGCGATATGTGATTTACAAAGAAACCCTCATTGATTTCAATGATCATTTCTGGACATTTGTCGGGTCGTTCTTAGGCATTGCACTCATTGGTTATATCAACAACAGCCAGTTCACCCAAGCAGACAATGTGTTCCTTATCGGCTCCTTCGGCGCATCTTCTGTGTTAATTTATGGCATTATCAATAGCCCACTTGCACAGCCGCGAAATCTGATCGGCGGACATTTAATCTGCGCCATCGTTGGCGTCACAGTCCACAAGATCATGCCTGACCAGATATGGCTCGCCTCTGCATTTGCCGTTTCGCTATCCATTGTTTTTATGCAAATCACCAAAACTCTGCACCCGCCGGGAGGTGCTACGGCGTTGATCGCAAACATTGGTTCCGAAAAAATTACGAGTCTGGGATATAAATACGTTTTCAGTCCCGTTTTGACCGGCGTGTTGGTTTTGCTTCTGGTTGCACTCTTCGTTAACAACCGCGCCGCGCACCGGCATTATCCCAAGAATAAGAACTGGTACAAAATTTGGCAGCGCAGATACAGATAGATGTGCTACATTTAGATGTGCCACATTTAGATGTGCTACATTCGCTAAAACCAACTTAAAACCACAATGAAAAAATCCCTGAACATCATCCTGTGCCTTTCGCTGCTTTCCGCAACAACTGTTTTTGCGCAGGGCGACGACAGCGCGCTCATCAAGCAGCTGAACACCCAATGGCTGCAATCATACCCAAAACGCGACACCGCCGCAGTAAGCAAAATTTTAGCCGACGATTTCATCATGATCTCACAAACCGGCAAAAAGCTCTCTAAAAACGACGTCATCAAAGACCTCCTGACACCAGACCGTCAGATCATCAACGTCGCCATCGACAGCATGGATCTACAAATCGTCAACAATGTTGGCCTACTAACCGCTTACACCAGCTTCGTATTAAGGGACAAAGAAAAAATCCTCAAAGGAAAAAACGTCTATTCAGATGTCTACATCAAAAGAAAAGGCACCTGGGTAGCCATCAACGGCCACGAAACGCTGCTGGAACTGAAATGATGCTAGCAAGATGCAATGTTGGTTACCTGAAAATCCCGGAGGGATACCATATCACTAGCAAAAAACACAGACCTGTTATAAATCCCGGAGGGATACCATATCGGTAGCAAAAAAATACAAATCTTCTTGTAATCCCGGAGGGATGCAACGTCTTACCCGTCGTTGCATCCCTCCGGGATTTTTTCATTGTGGGTTGAAATGCCATGCTACTAATATTTTATCCCGCTGGGATTGAATAATTTTGGCTAGATGCGATGCTGGTTACCTGAAAATCCCGGAGGGATACCATATTGGTAGCAAAAAAAAACCAGAGCCTTAAATAAATCCCGGAGGGATATCATATCGGTAGCAAAAAGAATACAGATCCTTTTGTTAATCCCGGAGGGATGCAACGTCTTGCAAGACGTTGCATCCCTCCGGGATTTATTCATTGTGGGTCGTAATTCCATGCTACCAATATTTTATCCCGCTGGGATTGAATGATCTTGGCGAGATGCGATGCTGGTTAACTGAAAATCCCGGAGGGATACCATATTGGTAGCGAAAAGAATACAGATCCTTTTGTTAATCCCGGAGGGATGTAACGTCTTGCAAGTCGTTGCATCCCTCCGGGATTAATTCATTGTGGGTTGAAATGCCATGCTACCAATATTTTATCCCGCTGGGATTGAAAAAAATCCCGTACGAAGAGACAGGCGGATTTGGCATGTTTGTAGCTGACCGCATCTTCCAGCATGGATTCTTTGTTTGTCAAAGTGATCACGAACACTGTTATACGGACGACCTCTCCACCTTCTTCTCAGCAAAGATTACAGCAATTCATTCATCTCTTTCCATTCATAAACCTTCACCTTTCCCGCAGGTTTTTTGGCGGCTGATAGCATTGCTTTGGCGATGTCTTTTGCTTTGATTCCTCTGTATTTCTGGGCAGGGCCGATGAGGAGGGGGTTGAGCAGGGAGAATAATTTGATGAATATTTTTTCCATTGGGCGACTTTCCTGCCGGTCTCCCATGATCATGGACGGGCGGAAGATGTGGGTATGGAGCAGATCCTGGGCAACGACGTCACGTTCCGTCTCGCCTTTTGTCCGGACGTAAAAAATGCTCGAAGCTGCATCCGGCCCGACAGCTGATACCAGAAAAACGGATTTCGCTCCTTTTTCTTTCGCAATCTGTGTTGCCAGTACCGGGTAATCGTGATCGACCTCATAATAGATTTTCTGGTCCGGCGTATTCTTTTTTGTGGTTCCGAGCGAAATAAATACTTCGTCTGCAACGATCTGGTCTTTCAGACTGGGAAGAGAATGATAATCTCCTATCAATGTTACGAGCTTTGGATGGGACAGATTTAAATTTTTGCGCACAACAACGGTTACCTGGTCGTAGTTGGGATCATTCAAAAGTCCTTCCAATATATAATTGCCGACGAAGCCGCTTGCTCCGAATATAATGGCCTTTTTCCCTTGCGTATCAGCTTCCATAAATGTTTTATTAAAATCTAATTTGGTCGATTAATAGAAATGTCAAACAAATCATGCCTGAGTTTCAACCAATTTTTTCTTGTGAAATTTCGCGTAGATTTTTAGATTTGTCGTTATTAGGATGACTCCAACACTCTGATATTTCTCCAAGCGTCAACCCCGGCGCGCTCCCTTTTTTGAAGGGAATATTTCATTGTGCATTTACAATTTCCAAAAACCGGATCTGAATGCGGGCGGCTTGTCCTGCTTTTTGATCCAATTTTAAACATTGTTATGGGAGAGATATTAGATGATAATCAAATTCATGATTTTATAAATAAAGGCTTTGTCCGCATAAACAATGCATTTTCTGAGGAGTTAGCCAAGGCTGCCAGGGATATTTTGTGGGCCGATCTGGGCTTTAACCAGCAGGATCCGGCGAGCTGGACGAAGGCGGTGGTGCGGCTGGGCATGTATTCGCAGGAGCCCTTTGTCCAATCCGCCAACACGCCGGTTTTGCATCGCGCTTTTGATCAATTGGTTGGTGCCGGTAATTGGCTCCCGTGCATGAGTATGGGCACTTTTCCCGTTCGTTGTCCATCTGATGAAGATCCGGGCGACACGGGTTGGCACGTGGACGCCAGTTTTCCTGGCAGCGATCCGGCCAACTTTTTCGAATGGCGGGTCAATGTGAATTCAAGAGGCCGCGCGTTGCTGATGCTTTTCCTGTATTCAGATGTTGGTCAGAATGATGCGCCTACGCGCATCCGTGTTGGTTCGCATATGGATGTTGCCCGGTTACTGTCCACAAAAGGCGAAGAAGGCCTTGGATTTATGGAGCTGGCAAATGAGTTGGATAAATTTCCGGTCCGCGACGAGGTGCTGGCAACGGGTAAGGCGGGAACGGTTTACCTCTGCCATCCATTTATCGTCCATGCGGCTCAACCGCATCGCGGTCAGCACCCGAAGTTTATGGCGCAGCCGCCGTTACTGACCCGAAATGAGCTGCATATCAGCGGAAACAGTCCTGTGGAAAGAGCGATTCGCATAGCAATCTCGTAACTCGTGATCACTAAGACGGCTAAGTTTGGCTGACAGTCATTAATTTAGTCGTCTTAGGCATTGGATGATCATAATAAAATATGGAACGTGTTGTTCGCAAGAATATTTACAGAATTCTTGAAATAACATGACACCCTGACATAAGGCTGTCACAGGCCGCTCTTATTTTTGTAAGGAAATAATAGTTAATGTTAAACGAGTAGAAAAATGTCTGATCAAGCCCATTTGCCTATCAAGGAAACGAAAAATGACATCAATGCCTTCTACGCACCTACGAGAAAGGAGTGGCGTGAATGGCTGCAAAAAAATTGTCAAAAGGCGCAATCCGTTTGGCTTATCATTTATCACAAATCGAGTAAAACCCCAAGCGTATACTATGCAGAGTCTGTTGAAGAAGCATTGTGTTTCGGCTGGATCGATTCCAAATCCGTGAAGCGCGACAAAGAGAGCACATACCAAATGTACACGCCGCGAAAAGCAGCGGGCAAATGGAGCGCTGTGAACAAGGAACGTGTCGAGCGGTTAACAGCAGCCGGGCTGATGACACCAAAAGGGCAGGCACTCATTGACCTCGCGAAAAAAACAGGAACCTGGGACGCCCTCGTGGACGCGGAAAACAACGTTATTCCAGCTGATTTGCAGGAATTACTCGATCAAAATGAGGTCGCGCTTAAAAACTTCCTTGCTTTCCCACCGTCAGCCAAGCGCCTTATTTTAACCTGGATCTCAGATGCTAAAAGGCCAGAAACACGGCAGCAACGCGTGAAACTGACCGCAGAAAAAGCAGCAGAGAATGTTCGGGTGAAGGTTTAGGTTTGAGCTGGAAACGACAAGTTGAACGGGCAATATTATGTGCTTGTAAAAAATAAATTGAGCTGAATCATTGGAATGTTGTAAATCATCATGGAATAGCTATATTTACGCCCTACACCGACTTCATTTTGTTTATAGCAGCATGTAAGTCGCTGTTTTTAAACACACTATAACCCGTATGAGCAATGCTTTTTAACTCTCTGAGTTTTGCCCTCTTTTTTCCTGTTGTTCTATTTTTTTACTGGATCCTTGCGCGAAACAGTCTAAGACTGCAGAACATTATTCTCTTAGTTTCTAGCTTATTTTTTTATGCTTGCTGGGATTATCGATTCGTATTCCTACTAATTTTCTCTATTGCACTCGACTATTTCACGGGCCTGAAAATGGGGAATGCGACAGATCCGCGTGTGCGGAAATTCTGGCTCGTCCTGAGTATCGGCATAAACCTTTCTTTGCTAGGCGTACTCAAGTATTACAACTTCTTCATTGAATCATTTGCAGACGGACTTTCTTTGCTGGGTCTGTCGGTCAATCCCCAAACCTTGAACCTCGTCTTACCAGTCGGCATTTCCTTTTACACTTTTCATGGTTTGTCGTATGTCATTGATATCTACAAAAATCAGATCAAGCCGGAAAAAGACCTCATTGATTATGCCGTTTTCGTTAGTTTCTTTCCGCTTCTTGTTGCTGGTCCCATAGAAAGGGCTACCCACCTTTTGCCCCAAATTCAGCGAAAAAGAGTGTTTAGCTATGCCCAGGCCACCGATGGGCTAAGACAGATTCTCTGGGGCCTTTTCAAAAAGATCGTCATAGCCGACAATTGCGCCGAGCTGGCCAACCTCGCCTTCAATAACCATGAAGACCACTCCGGAAGCACATTACTTTTAGGCGCATTCTTCTTCACAATGCAGATTTATGGTGATTTCTCAGGCTATTCCGACATTGCTCTGGGCGTCGCCCGGATTATGGGCATTGAACTGCTGCGCAATTTCTCGTATCCCTATTTTTCAAGGGACATTGCAGAATTCTGGCGACGTTGGCACATATCCCTTTCTTCCTGGTTCAGGGACTATGTATATTTTCCGCTGGGTGGAAGCCGGGGAAGCTTGTTATTGAAGATCAGGAACACCTTTATCATATTTTTACTCAGTGGATTCTGGCATGGAGCCAACTGGACGTTCCTGGCCTGGGGCGCACTCAATGCCATTTATTTTCTTCCATTGTTAATTTCAAAAAGCAATCGGGAGCATATTGAGATCGTCGCGAAGGGACGTTTATTTCCCACAGTTAGCGATCTGCTCCGTATGCTGGCAACATTTTCCCTGACCGTCTTTGCGTGGATTTTATTCCGGGCAGAGAACATTCGCCATGCTGCTGAATACATTGGTAAAATCTTCTCCAAAAGTCTTTTTACAGTTCCTGACTTGCTCAGGAAAGAGCTTTTGCTCCTCATCGCAGCATTCATTATCGTGGAATGGATAGGTCGCGAGCATCCTTATGCCATCGCACGAATCGGTTTTAACTGGCCAAAAACGGTTAAGTGGGGATTCTATTATTGCTTGGTTATTGCACTCTTCGTTTACACAGGAAAACAGCAACAATTCATTTATTTCCAGTTTTAGATGGGTACTTTACTATTGAAATTTTTTGTTTTCCTTATGGGCGGGTTTGTCATAGGAGAAGCGATTGTCAGGGCTTACCATTTAACAAGTGAGGTGCCTAAAAGATATTTAGACGACAACGGTATCCAGCGATATAATCCGCATCAACAAGGCAGTTGGAAAGGAGGAAATCATAGCTGGGCAACGAACGAACTCGGCTGGACAGGCACATTACCGAAAAGCTACGATAACCTTGTGACAGTTATCGGGGATTCATTCATTGAGAATTTCATGAATCCCAGTGACTGCCATCAGGATGTGCTTCTCAAATCCCGGGTCCCTAAGATGAATTTCGTTGAAGCTGGCCGGTCTGGTGTCTCCTTTATTGAGGCCATGGAAATTGCAGCCAGCATGGACTCGCTAAGTCCCCAAATGCATTTGATATATGTAAATGCTGCCGACTTCACAGAAAGCATCAGGGATATCGCTGTTCAATCGGATATTACCCAGGTGGATCTTGGTAACAGGAAAGTTATTCCAGGCATCATGAAGTCAGCTAAGTTGAAGACGATACTGTACAACGTTAAATTCGCCTACTATCTGTTTCAGCGGTTTCCGTTAAATCAGATTAAGTTTGGGGGAGAAAAACATGCCCCTGCCAAACCAACCGTTCAACCGGATCACTCCAATTCTATAAAGTCACTTCTTGAATTTGTAAAGCAAAAATATGATGTGAGAGATAAAATTATTGTCTTCCATCCCAAACTTCCCGATGCAATAAAAAATGAGGTGAAGGCTGCCGGGTTTAAAACAATCTCCCTCGACTCCGACGGACAGGACAACTGGACTTTCGTTTACGACCACCACTGGACCTGTTATGGACACAATCAGGCAGCAGATCAAATCGCTTCATATCTGCAAGAACTGACAATTCCAGAATAAAAACTTCGCTGCTTATTGACGGATAACGGGCGTGTTTCTGACACGCTTGCTTATGCCATGCTCAGACAAATGCTTGAACTAAGATTTTCAAAGGCAATGTACCGACAGGCGTACAGCCAGTGTTGAAGGTGAGTGAATGCGATAAAAATACTTATTTTCGGTAAAAGACAGTTTGTAACATGCGATCATTTTATATAAGTTAGAGGCCTCTTTTCCTGAATACTTACTTCGTCATCATCCGCCACAATAACTTGAAGGATTTATCAGACATAGCGTTAATGAATCTGTTGAAGGATGGGGATGACAGGAATGCCTTCAATGAGCTTTATGTCCGCTACTGGAAGGTTATTTATGATATTGGTTTCAAAAAACTGCATAATGCCCAACTTGCAGAAGACCTTGTTCACGACTTGTTTGTAGATATCTGGAACAAGCGACAGGAGATTACCATTCACAGCACATTCATAGGCTATTTCCATACAATGCTGAAAAACCGGCTCATTGACCAAAGCCGGAAAAATGCTTTTCAACTTCAAGTGCAGCAAGACATTTTAGAACGAACTTCAGCGAACGAAAACCAGTTTTTCGATGCCGTTGCATCCGACGACATTGAAAAGCAGTTGATGGCCGAAGTGGAAAACCTGCCTTCGGATATGAAAAAGATCTTTTTACTAAGCCGTCAGGAGCATTTATCTACGATTGAAATAGCGCAAAAACTCTCCCTATCTCCGCAAACTGTCAAAAATCAGATCAGTAACGCGATCCGGCGTCTCCGGTTAAAAGAGCTGCATCTCTGAATTTTGGCGGATTGCATGTTGTTGCATGCCTCCGGCATTTGCGACACCGTGGCTGCTAATCATTTCTAATAATGTAACGTCGCGCTTCGACTTAGGACTGCAAATGCCTGAGGAATGACATATTTGTAGATCGCATCAGGTTGATTGCAATTTTTGAAATCCCTCGAGGGATGTAACGACGCACAAAAAGCAACATCGCAAAAATTTTTTTAACATTTTTTTTTTGGCATAGTACCACTGCATTTCCTATTCGTCATGTCATTGTAAGCATCAATTGAGATCCAAATTAAAGGGTCATCAAAAAATCGTACTCAATGGATATCGACGACCTCTATAAAAGCCTTGGACTGGAACGACCTTCGGATGATGAAAATAAGCATCAACCCGATGGAGACCACATTAAAGCCAGGATTGACCAGACATTAAATTTTGACAAAACCCGTAATATATTTTGGCGCAAATGGTATGCGATTGCGGCGTCGCTGGCTTTCCTTATCGTTTCAGCAGCAGGCATTTATAATTATACTGTTCACAATTCAGCGCCCGGGAATATGATCACCATCACAGCTCCGTCCGGCGGAACCCGTGAAGTGATCCTGCCTGACGGTTCCCGGGTGTGGCTGAATGCAGCAAGCGTTTTACGATATCCGGCCAGCTTTGGGAAAACACGGGAAGTCTTTCTTGAAGAAGGCGAAGGCTTTTTTCAGGTTAAAAGGGACACAACGGCGCCATTCACAGTTCACAGCTCCCACCTCGACACGAGGGTGCTCGGGACATCATTCCGGGTGAAGGCCTACAAAGAATTATCCCACGAAATCGTAACTGTGGTGAGCGGAAAAGTGGCCGTTTCACGGGGTGCCGAACCGCTGGCGCTTTTGGAAAAAGACCAGGAAGTGATTTTTGACAAAAATAGTGGAAATGAAAAAGAAATGCTGGTGGAAGCGGCCGAATCGGTCGACTGGAAATCGGGGAATGTGATATTAAAGTCAGTGCGCTTTGAAGATTTGATATTAGCTGTGGAAAATGCCTATCAGGTGAGCATTCACTTTGATAGGCAAAAATTTAAAGAATGCGAGAACAGCATTCGGTTTAGTACCCATCAGAGCCTCGAAAGTGTGATGGACCTTGTGCGTGACATCCAGGGGATCCGCTACGAAATAAAAGGAAAGGAGGTGATCGTAAGCGGAGAGGGCTGTCAGTAACATGAAATGCTGGACCTGCGCCAACAGGCCCAGCAAAGAATAAATACAATTCCGGGGGCTGATTTTGACGGATCCATTCCCCGGCTTTTGCCGTGTTTAATAAGTGTTTACTAAACCTAGGTAATTTATGAAAAGAAGAACTACTAAACTAATCAGAGTCATGAGGGCCGGATTGATCGTGTTTGGGGTGTTGATTACTACGGCGGGGACTTTGCTGGCGGAAAATGGTTACAGCCAGCGTCTCATGGGCAAGAAGGTCACGGTCAGTTTCAGTGACGTTTCGCTCGAAAAAGCCATTGAAAAAATCAGTAAGGCAAGTCAGATCGACTTTTCCTACAACAATAAAGAAGCCAGAAAGATAAAGGTCCATAGCAGTAACTTCCAGGAAACCAGTGTAAAAGAAGTGCTGGAATCGGTTTTGGCGGAAACCCCCTACTCTTTCAGGGAAACGGATGAAAGCATTGTGGTTTTCAAAACCAAAGACCAGCCGGCAGCAATGGAAAGCCTGTCAAACCGTCCACTTATAACGGGTCAGGCGTCTTCTTTAAATATAAAAAAGGACATTGTCATTAAAGGTCAGGTTACGGATTCAGAAAACAGTCCGTTACCTGGCGTTAGCGTGCTCGTAAAGGGAACGTCGGAAGGTTCTTTAACGGACGAAAATGGTAATTTCAAGATCAGTGTAGACTCAGAATCAGACGTTTTGATTTTTTCTTACATTGGTTTTCAAACCAGGGAAGTGCCCGTCGGCAATAACACAAGTCTGACGATCGCATTAAAAGAAGATACAAAAAGTCTGAGTGAGGTCGTCGTGGTGGGCTATGGAACGCAGAAAAAAGCCAACTTAACCGGCGCCGTGAGCACTGTAGACGTGGATAAAACCATGCAATCCAGACCGGTAACAGACGTGGGCCGGGCCTTGCAGGGTGCCGTTCCGGGCCTGACGATCACGACAACGACCGGCGATCTGGGCAGCAGCCCGCAGATCCGCCTCCGGGGAATGGTTGGCTCGCTGAATGCGGGCAACGGCGCGCAACCGCTTATTTTGCTGGATAATGTTGAGATACAAAGCTTGCTGCTTGTCAATCCAGACGACATTCAATCCATTTCTGTGCTTAAAGATGCTGCATCGACCTCTATTTACGGAAGCCGGGCCGCCTGGGGTGTTGTTTTGATCACTTCAAAATCCGGAAAGAAAAATACACGCAATCAAATCTCCTACTCCGCCAATTTTTCACAAAGCACACCTACAAACACGCCCAAACTCGCTCCCGCAGCCGATGGCCCGGAATATGCATTGCTGGCTGCGAAACGCAACAACCCTTCGGCCACCACATTCGGGACGGTGGGCATGTATTTCACAGACGAAAGCATCCAGAAAATCCGGGATTGGGAAGCGCAATACGGCGGTCAGGATTTTGGTAATGAAATGGTCTTGGGCCGCGATTTCGACATTAAGGATGGTCGCCTTTACTTTTACCGGCCGTGGGACGCGGGCGATATGTATATGCGTAAGTGGGCGCCGCAAAGCAATCATAATCTGGGCTTTACAGGCGGAAATGACAAAACCAGCTATAACGTCAGCTTAGGTTATATGGGCCAGGAAGGTGTTTTGAAAGAAAAAACAGACCTTTTCAAGCGTTACAGCGGCACATTCAGCATTAATTCTGATCTGAACAAATGGTTTAGCCTGAATGCCAAGCTATTACTCTCAAAGAATGTTGCGGAAAGTCCATTTTCTTTTGGCGGAACGACTTATGACCCGCTTTACTATCTGTATCGGTGGCATTCGGTCTACCCGTATGGGACTTACGAAGGCAAGCCGTTCAGGAATGTGGTTACGGAGGTTCAGCAGGCTAATATGCTTAATTATTCGTCCAATTTCATCCGGGCAACGGTGGGTGGTCAGTTTAAGCTGGCAAAAGACCTGACTGTTGACGCCAATTACACTTATTCTAACACCAACGATCACGTGCGCGAAGTCGGAGGAAGCGTTACGGCCTGGAACCAGTGGAACGGTGTGCCTTTGAAATATGAAAATTATACGAGCGCCACTTACGACCGTGTTAAATACAATTCAAACTGGAATGAGATGCACACCTTCAAGGCATTTGCAACTTATTCGAAAGATGTAGAAAAGCATTCGCTCAAATTCCTGGCGGGGATGGATCTCGATTTGTTCAAGAGATGGGGCCAATCTTCCGAAAGACGCGGGTTACTGGATCAAACGCATGGAGAACTGCCGCTTGCGACGGGCGACCAATATGTGGATGGTTTCAGGGGACATTGGGCTACGCAAGGTTATTTTGGCCGGGTCAACTATACATTCAATGACAAAATTCTCTTGGAAGTAAACGGTCGGTATGACGGTTCGTCATTTTTCCCAAACAACAGCCAGTGGGCATTTTTCCCCTCTGTTTCAGCTGGCTATGTGCTTACTGCCGAGCCATTTATGTCATTCAGTAAACCTGTCCTCGACAATCTGAAAATCCGTGGATCGTGGGGATCGCTGGGCAATACGGACGTGGGTAGCACCACATTCCGGCCGACTATGGCCTCTTCCGCTTCCAACTGGTGGATCGGAACAAGCAATATGGTGACCGTGGCAACGCCTTCGCTTGTGCCGCCATCGCTCACCTGGGAAAAGATCAGCACGCTGGATCTCGGTCTCGACGCGAGCCTATTTAATAACAGACTTGCCGTTACATACGACTGGTATCAACGCACGACAAGTGATATGATTACGGGCGGCATCGTGCTTCCCAGCAGCTTCGGGGCAACGCCGCCGAGAAGAAATTATGGCCAAATGCAGACAACCGGCTGGGAAATCGCTCTCGACTGGCGGCAAAGCCTGGCCAGCGGTTTCAATTTCAGCGTAGGTTTATCATTGTCTGATTTCAAAGAAAAAATTACCAAGTTCGACGGGAATCTGGTCAACGGAAATTACAGAGGCAAAATTCTGGGTGAGATCTGGGGTTATGAAACAGACCGCTTTTTCCGCAACGACGATTTCCAGCAAAATACCGACGGTACATTGATCACCGACGCAGCCGGTCACTACATTCTTAAAGATGGCATCCCCAACCAGACCAAGCACGAAGCTGGCACATTCTTCTATGGCCCGGGTGACGTAAAATATAAGGACCTGAACGGCGACGGAACGATTTTCACCGGCAGCAGCAGCCTCGACGATCATGGTGATTTGAAAGTGATCGGCAATTCCACGCCACGCTATCAGTACGGGATCCGCTTGGGCGCTGATTGGAAAGGCTTCGACCTGAATATCTTCATGCAAGGTGTCGGTAAGCGCGATCTCTGGGCTTCCGGCTCCATTTTTATTCCAGGAAATAACCCTAATGATGCCATGTACGCGCATCAGATGGACTACTGGACGCCGGAACGGCAAGATGCTTTTTATCCAAGACCTACCAACACCGGGCAGTCCAACAACACGCAGAACTTCCTGATCCAGGATAAATATCTGCTGGATATGTCCTACCTGAGAATGAAGAGTGTGAATTTTGGTTACCGGTTGCCCGCACGTCTGACGCAAAAAATCAAGATGCAAAACCTGCGCATTTATGTGAATGGCGAAAACCTGTTTGAGTTTGATAACCTCAATATCCCGATCGATCCCGAGGTGGATTTCCGCAATTCTACGATCGATCGCGCAACATTCGGACGCGTTTATCCTTATCGCCGGAGCGTTTCAATGGGTCTTCAACTAACATTCTAATTCAAAAACACAGTTATTATGAAAAAGATATTGCTCATCCTTTCCATTTCACTGCTTGTTATAACGGGGTGTAAGGAGGATTTTCTCACCCGCGAGCCGCAGGACGCGCTCACGGATGACAGTTACTGGACCAATGAAAAGAATGTAAGAACCTTTGCCTGGGGCTTTTATCCCAACTATTTTCCTGCTTATGGCTCTGGCTTTACATTCGGCAGATATTTTACAGGACAAACATTAAATGATGATTTTGCCCCGCTAAGTCCGACGCAATTTATCAAAAACGTCCCCGCTACTTCCACAACCTGGACTTTTACCTGGGTCAGAAAAGCGAATCTTTTCCTGGACCGCATCCAGACTGTTCCCATGGAGCAGGAGGCCATCGCGCACTGGTCGGGGATTGCACGGTTTTTCAGGGCGATGGAATACCACGAGCTCGTGCGGACTTACGGTGATGTGCCATTTTACGATAAGGCCCTGGACGAAAAGGATGCTGCGGGACTTTACAAGAAACGCCAGCCGCGTACCGAAGTGATGGACAAGGTTTTGGAAGATTTTCAGTTTGCCGCTGCCAACGTTCGTGCCGATGACGGCGAAAAAGGTCTGACGGTTAATAAGTCGGTCGTTCTGGCTTTCATGTCCCGCGTGTTCTTGTTTGAAGGGACTTATCTGAAATATCACAACATTGATCAGGCACGGGCAAAAACGTATCTGGAAGCGGCCAAATGGGCTGCTAATGAAGTGATGCAATCCGGTCGCTATACCATTTCGGAGAATTACCGATCCCTGTTTACATCCATTTCACTGGCCGGTTCGAAGGAAATGATCCTGTATCGAAAATATGAGACCGGGCAGCTTACGCATAGTTTGAACAGTTATAACAACAAAGAACCGCAATCCGGCGCGTCTAAAAGTGCCGTGGAAAGTTATTTGTCTAAGGATGGTTTGCCTATCGCTGTTTCGCCTTTGTATTTAGGGGACAAAAACATTAAAAATGTGATGACAAATCGTGATCCACGCTTTACATCAACATTTGTGGATGCCTTGCGCGTAAGCAAATATGCGCCTAATGCTTCGTCTAGCGGCTATGCAACATGGAAATTTCTCAATGAAGAAACCAAAGAGTTGCCCGAAGGAAGTGGTTCGCTGAACCAGACAGACGGCCCTGTGATCCGCTATGGAGAGGTTTTGCTAAATTATGCGGAAGCCGCTGCGGAACTGGGCGCGATGGTGCAGGCTGATCTGGACCAGTCGGTAAATCCGCTGCGCGCCCGCCCAGGCGTTGCTTTGCCGCCATTGCAAGTTTTGGGAGGCTTACCAGCTGTCAACGGAAAGGTGTATGACGACCCGAAACGGGACAAAACAGTCGCATCGCTATTATGGGAAATCCGTCGTGAGCGTCGTGTGGAGCTGATGATGGAAGGTTTCAGATTAAATGACCTTACCCGCTGGAAAAAGATGGAATATACTGACACAAAAGTCAATGCAGACATTAACCGCGGTGCTTGGATCAAAAAAGCTGACTATCCCAACACGGATGCCATCATCGAAGGAGGTGCGGCGGAAGGCTACATCATCCCCGCTTCTAAACCCGAATCACAACGCTTATTTGAAAGCCCGAAAGTTTACCTGACCCCTATCCCATTGGATCAGATCAAGCTTTACCAGGATGCCGGTTCTGAGCTGACACAAAATCCGGGCTGGGAATAATCATCGCATTATGAGATACTTCGCACTTTGCCTGCTGCTTTGGATTGCCCCGTTTTGTTTTGGACAAAATGAAAATTTCAAATTCGCTTTCGTCAGCGATACACACGTGGGCGGCTCCACAGGTGCTGAGGATCTCATGCGCACGGTGAAGGACATTAATGCCAATCCATCGCTCGATTTCGTAGTTGTGACCGGAGACATTACGGAGTTCGGCTCTGATGACGAGCTGACATTGGCCAAGGCGATATTGGATAGTCTGCAAAAACCCTGGCATGTCATACCCGGCAATCACGATTCAAACTGGTCGGAAAGCGGGAGTAATAGCTTTAAAACCATTTTCGGTGCTGAGTCTTTTTACTTTCAGCACAAGGGTTATGCATTTCTCGGAACAGCGTCGGGGCCTAACATGCGGATGGGTCCCGGCCAGGTTCCAAGGGAGCATCTGGTGTGGCTCGACAGCACATTAAGCAAGCTGCCCGATCCGAAAATGCCGGTTATTTACCTCAACCATTACCCGCAGGACTCCGCGCTCAACAACTGGTACGATGCCTTGGACAGGTTGAAAAGGAATAATGTTCAGCTTATCCTCTGCGGCCACGGGCATAGTAATAAAGCATTGGATTTTGAAAAGATCCCGGGCGTGATGGGCCGTTCCAATCTCAGGGCAAAGGAAGAGATTGGCGGCTACAACATTGTGACCATAAGCAATGGAAAAGCATCTTTTGAAATTAAAAAGCCATTCTCCGACAGTCTGACAGCATGGAACGAAGTAACATTAACGGATCACCAATTTTCAAAAAGCACTGAAACATTCCCAAGGCCAACTTACGCAGTGAACGATCAGTTTAAGAATGTCGAAATGCTATGGAGTTACCAGGACAACAGCGATATAGGCTCCGGTGTGACCTTGCAGAAAAAAGTCATTTTATGCTCTGATACAAAAGGTGTGCTGTTTGCTTTAAATAAAAAGGGAAAGAAGATTTGGGAATACAAAACCAATGGCAAGATTTACGCCACGCCTGCCGCGTCCGGTTCGAGTGTAGTCGTGACTTCCAGTGATAAGAATGTCTATTGTGTCGATGTAAAAAACGGCAAATTGAAATGGAAATTTACTGCCGAAAAACCAATCGTCGCCAATCCTGTGATTGCTGATGGTAAGATGTTTACAGGCGGTTCGGACGGCCATTTCCGCGCATTAGACCTGGAAACCGGTGAGTTGGTCTGGGATTTTAAAGATGTAAAAGGATTCGTGGTTACCAAGCCGTTGATTTATCAGGGAAAGATCTTTTTCGGCTGCTGGGCCAATGATTTTTATGCCCTCGACATGAAAACAGGCGCTTTGGCCTGGAAGTGGAACAACGGTGCCGCAAACAGAATGTTCTCACCAGCAGCCGTTTACCCCGTCGCTTCCGGTAACCGCGTATTCGTTGTAGCACCCGACCGTTACATGACCGCACTTAATGTAGCTACTGGCAATGTAGTCTGGCGCAAGCAAATTCCAACCGTTCGCGTGCGGGAGTCAATCGGACTTTCCTCGGACAGCAGTCTCGTGTTTGTCAAAACCATGGACGGCGACATTTACGGCGTCTCCACCAAAGCTGATTCCATGGAACTGAGCTGGAAAGCGAAATTGAAATTACCCTACGAAATCTCCCCCACCGCATTGGTCGAAACCAACAACATCCTGTACGTCCCCAGCAACTCCGGAATGGTGTGCGCCATTGACCGGAGCAGCGGCGAAACGATCTGGAAACACAAAGTTTCCAACGCACTGATCAGCGGCATCACACCTGTGGACAAACGGACGGTGCTGGTGACAACGATGGATGGGAAGATTGTCATGTTGCAGACGCGCTGATAATCTTTTGGGAATACGCTCAAAGAAACTTTTTAGCTTTTACCATTCGGCAGCGCTGCCATCCTCATGGGTCCAAAGCGGGTTTTTCCAGTTGTGGCCTACTGCTGCCATTCTCCGCACCTGTTCTTCATTGATCTCAATGCCTAAGCCCGGGCCGGAAGGAATTTTTACGAAGCCATTTTCATAAGTAAAAACGGTTTTGTTTTCCAGGTAATCCATCAGGTCATTGCCCTGGTTGTAGTGAATGCCCAGGCTTTGTTCCTGGATAAATGCATTGTGGCAGGTTGCATCCACTTGCAGACAGGCAGCCAGCGCGATGGGTCCGAGTGGGCAATGCGGTGCGGCTGCAACATCAAAAGCCTCGGCCATGGAAAGGATTTTTTTACATTCCGTAATGCCTCCCGCGTGTGACAAATCCGGCTGGATAATGTCCGCATATCCCTTGGTGAGCAACTCTTTAAACTGCCAGCGACTGAACATGCGCTCGCCGGTTGCGATCGGAATGCAGGTATGATTTGCAATTTCGCGCAGCGCCTCATTATTCTCCGGGAGCACAGGTTCTTCGATAAACATCGGCCGGAATTGCTCCAATTCTTTGGCGAGAACCTTTGCCATCGGCTTGTGCAGACGACCATGAAAATCCACACCAATATCCAAAGCGTAACCCACCGCTTCCCGGATCGAAGCAACGCGAAGCAAAACGAGGTCGATCTTTTCGTAAGAATCAATGTATTGCATTTCGTCGGTTGCATTCATTTTAATGGCCTTGAAACCGCTATCGAGTGACAACTTTGCCGCAATCGCTACGTCCGAAGGCCGGTCGCCACCGATCCATGAATACACCTTGATTTTATCCCTGCACTTCCCGCCAAGCAGCTGGTGCACAGGCGCATTATAGAATTTCCCTTTAATGTCCCAAAGTGCCTGGTCGATGCCCGCAATTGCACTCATCAATATGGGTCCGCCCCGGTAAAAACCGCCTCTGTACATTGTATTCCAATGCCCTTCAATGTCCATCGGATCTTTTCCGATCAGCGTATCCATCAGCTCAATCACCGCCGCCTTCACCGTCGCCGCTTTCCCTTCGATCACCGGCTCACCCCAGCCAATAATGCCTTCATCCGTCTCTATTTTAAGAAATAACCACCGCGGCGGAACCTGAAAAAGCTCGTAACTTCTAATTTTCATTTTGACAAATAATTAATGACACATTAAAGGAAACATATTCCATTGGTTCATTAAAGCGTTGGTTGGGAATTTTATAATGAAGTTGTCTTAGAAGAATGGATTACCTAAAACATCAGAGACCATCGGAATGTCAGCTGCCAACGACAAAAATGAATGGACAATAACAAATCCCGGAGGGATGTGATTTCGGCAGCAATAACATTATCGTAGACAAAGTAAATCCCGGAGGGATATCATATCGGTAGCAACAATATGATCGTAATTAGTGTAAATCCCGGAGGGATGTAACGTCATGCAGGTTGTTACATCCCTCCGGGATTTGAAAGCTACCTGGACCATCACTTTTCTACCAATATCGCATCCCTCCGGGATTTGAGTATTAGGCGCTCTTACTCCAGCGCATGAAGTAAAATTATCGAATCCCCTCTTTCAACAAGCTCCAATTCAAAAATTCCTTTCTGGATTCTTCCGAGTAATCCGAGGATAGCTTAGCCTTGGCTCTCGCAAAAATTTAAACAAACATCTGCAACGTTTCCCGGGTTGGCTCGTCATTGCGGTACTACGAGACCAAACCTTAGCCATGAGAAAAGTTTTATTGACTATTGCTGCGTTTACAGCCAGCATCTGCTTCACATTTGCCCAGCACATTAAGATCTCCGGATTGCTTCTGGACTCAATTGCTTCAAAACCAATTGAATTTGCTACCATCGCGCTCCTTAAAAATGGCAAAATTGTCCAGGGCGTGAATGCTGATGCGAAAGGACGCTTTGTTTTTCAAAAAGTGGAAAAAGGCGAATATGCTGTTCAGGCTTCGCTGATGGGTTATGTTTCAAAAACGGTTGAAAAAATTATCGCGAGAGACGAGGACATTGAAATGGGCATCATTAAGCTGGCCCCAACTGTCCAGAACCTGAGCGAAGTGACTGTTACCGAACAGAAAGCGCTTTTTGAGGAAAAGGCGGACCGCATGGTTTACAATGCTGAAAAAGACATTAGCATCAAGGGTGGCGATGCGACGGATGTGCTTAAAAAGATCCCTTCGGTGGCGGTGGACATTGAAGGCAATGTTCAGTTGCGCGGCAGTTCCAACATTAAGGTCCTGATCAACAACAAGCCGTCGAGCATTGTGGCGCGCAGTGTTTCGGACGCATTGAAGCAAATCCCGGCGGATATCATTAAACAGGTGGAAGTAATCACTTCACCGTCAGCCAAGTATGATGCGGAAGGCACGGCGGGGATTATCAATATCATTACCAAGAAAAATACGCTGCGCGGCACGAACGGTTCGATCAGCCCTAACTTCGGACAGTGGAACAACTGGCAGAATGCGAGCATTAATCACCGCATGAAGGCCGTTAATATTTCGGCAAATGGTGGTTTCAATGATTGGAAAAACAAGCGCTTCATGCAACTGCGACGCTCATTTACCAATGGCGACACACTTATCGACCAAAATCAACCCCAGCGGATCACGGGAAAAGGTAAGAATTCGTATGCAACGGTCAATGTCGATTGGGACGTGGATTCGCTGAACAGGATTGGTGCGGGTCTTAATTATTACAATGGTATAAATACCAACAATTTCGATATCGAGTTTACGGAGACCGGCCTGGGAGCGGTAAGGCAATATTTTAAGCGGGATATGAGCCGCACTTACGACTGGGCGGGGGCAACAGTGAACCTCGATTACACGCGTTTGTTCAAAAAACCTAAAAAGGAAATAACGCTGCTCATGATGTATTCCTTTGAAGGTGAAGACAGCGATTATTTTTCCAACCTCCTTAACCGCGAGCAAACGGTATATTACCGCGAAAAAAGTTATAACATCAGCAACAACAAAGAAGGAACCGTTCAATTGGATTTCACTAACCCGATCGATAGCATCAGCACCTTGGAGTTGGGCTCTAAAACAATTTTCCGCAAAATCCTGAGCGATTACCGAATTTCCAGCGCATCCGACGGTTCGACCGATTTCAGGGACATGCCGCAGCTCGCGAATATTTTTGACTATGCCCAGCAGGTGACATCCGCCTACGTTGTGTACACCCGGACGCCGAAAAAGCGCTGGGGCATAAATCTGGGGGCGCGGTATGAACACACTTTTATCCAGGCCAACTTTTTAAATGGTACAGCCTCGTTTTCAAACAATTACGGCAATTTGATTCCCAGCGTAAGTTTATCTCGCAGTGTTAGAAAAGACCAGCAGCTACGGCTAAGCTATACGCAACGCATTCAGCGACCACAATTATTTTATCTCAATCCATATGTGAATCAGGCTGATTCTAAAAATCAATATGGAGGAAACCCTTACCTTAAACCTGAGCTAACCCACTCAATTGAAGCTAATTACAGCGTTTCCATTAAACAAACCAGCTTTAACGCGTCATTCTTTTTGCGCCAGACTAACAATGCTATTGAAAACATCAGCTCGGTGGACACAAGCGGCGTTTTAACCCAAATCTTCCAGAATGTGGCTCAGAACTCAGCTTACGGTTTGAATCTCAGCGCCAATACGAAAATATTGAAGCAATGGAGCGTAAACGGCTCATTGAATGTATTTTATAATGTATTGGAAAGCGAAGAGCTTAAAGCGCGCAATGCGGATTGGATGTATCGGATCAACCTTAATTCGAGCATTGATTTTGGCAAAGGCATTAAGGCGCAGCTTTTTGGGTTCTATAATTCTGCGCGGGTTAACCTGCAAGGGAAATATGGAGGATTCGGCTTTTATAATATGGTTTTGCAAAAAGAAGTCCTTAAAAAGAAGGGCACAATCGGGTTTGGTTACGACAATCCGTTTAACAGAAAGATCAAATGGAGAAACGATTTCGTGGGGCCAAATTTTGTACAAATTCAGGATGTGGCCATGTACAGACGCGGCTGGCGCATCAATTTGAAATATGAATTCGGTCAAATGAGCAGCGGTCCACGTCAGAAAAAGCGGATCAGTAACGATGACAAAAAAGGAGGCGAAGGCAACAACTAACCAGGATCGCCCGTAGTGGCATGCTTTTTTGACCTGCCTTACCCAACTTTGACATTCTAAATAAACCTGATTATGATGGGTAAAGCCAGTTTTAATTTAAAAGAATATTCCAGCGAAATTGTGATTAACAGCACCGACATCGAGGAAATTGTTCCGGATGCCGATTTTCGGTTCAGCCTTCTGGTCCTGAAAAATGGTGAAAAACATTTTGTAGCAGGCACAAAAGAGGAAATTGAAAACAAACTGGAAGCAAACGCATCATAAATGGGAACTATCGAAAATGTAAATCTGGATTATGTTCTTATCCATGCTGCGCGCGTGGGCGACAATGCTGTCGTTGAAGAAATCCTGTCAAGAGGGATTAATGTAAATGTCCAGGACGAAAAAGGATATACGCCGCTGATTATCGCATGTTACAACAATCGCTACGAGACCGCTAAACTGCTGCTGGAAGCTGGCGCCGACGTCAATGGCTTCGATTATGGCGGAAATACTGCATTAATGGGCGTTTCATTCAAGGGTTATCCCGAGATTGCTGAATTGCTTATTGATAATGGTGCCGATCTGAACATGCAGCACGGAAACGGTGGAACTGCCTTGATGTTCGCAGCGATGTTTGGCAGAAACGACCTGGTTAAGCTGCTTCTGGCGAGAGGTGCGGACAAAAATATTCTGGACGCCAGGGGCCTATCGGTTACAGATCTGGCTTTGCAACAGGGTAACCATGAAGCGGTTGCGCTTTTGGAGTCTGAATAAAAATCGCTTGTAAACCTAATGCTCGTAAACCTTCCCTGCTTGCACCTCAGCAAATGTCAACGACTGCTTGTCTTTTCGTGAAATGATGGTAACTTTTAAAGGTAAAATGCTTTTCCTAATAGCATTATCAAACACCTTTTACGACAACCGAATATGAGCGAGATCAGAAAAGAAGACATTAAGCAGGAAGTATTTGACCTGTACGACGACTACGCCCACGACCGTATCGACCGACGGAATTTTATGCAAAATTTATCGGCATATGCAGTTGGCGGTATTACTGTGGCGTCGCTTATGAGTTTCTTGATGCCTGATTATCAGGGCACCATTCAAGTTAATCCCAATGATCCCCGACTCAAATCGGATTATATCAACTACGATTCGCCAAAGGGTGGGAAAACCATTAAGGCGTTGTTATCAAAGCCCGAAGGTGCAACCGGAAAGCTGGGCGGCGTCATTGTGGTGCATGAAAACCGTGGCCTTAATCCGTATATCGAAGATGTGGGCAGGAGAGCGGCCCTTGCCGGATTTCTTTCCATCGCGCCCGATGCATTGACGCCATTGGGCGGCTATCCAGGAAATGATGACAAAGGACGTGAAATGCAAAGCAAAAGAGACAAAAATGAAATGTCGGAAGACTTTATTGCCGCATTTGATTATCTGAAAAATCATAAAGATTGCAATGGAAAAATTGGTGTGGTAGGCTTTTGTTTTGGAGGTGCCATGGCCAATATGATGGCCGTGAGGGTGCCTGAACTTGCCGCTTCCGTGCCTTTTTACGGCGGTCAGCCTGCCGCTGAGGACGTTCCGAAAATAAAGGCGCCGCTGCTTTTGCATTATGCTAGCCTGGACACGCGCGTGAACGAGGGATGGCCTGCTTACGAAAAGGCGCTGAAAGAAAATAACAAAGAATATACAGCCTATATGTATCCCGACACAAATCACGGCTTCCACAACGACAGCACGCCACGCTACGACAAAGCCGCAGCGGAGCTGGCCTGGACGCGCACGATTGACTTCTTTAAGCAGAAGTTGATTTAGGTTTTCATCTTTACCCTACATTAGCCATGATTTATTACACCCAGCTTATTTTCATTAAGCCAGGCAAAGAAAGCTCTTTCCATTTTTTTGAAGACCAGGTTTTGCCTTTGCTCAGCCACCATAATGGCGAACTCGTTTATCGCATCAGGCCCAGCATTTCTTCGGTCGTAACCACCACATTGGGGCATCCATATGAGATCCACCTTGTCACTTTTGCGGACCGGAAAAGCTTCGAGGGATATCGCGATGATCCGCAACGCTTGAAACACATGCATTTGAAAGATGAATCGGTGGAACGCATGATGCTCATTGAGGGCAACGCACTTTAAGGAGCGCATTCAACGACATTTGGATTGCGAATAAAAGGCGGATGAAATGGAATGAAATAGAAACTAATTGGTTTATGATATTTGCAGGAGAATAAAATAAGAGAAACAACGAGAAAAAGAATGTCGGAACCACAACTTACGGGCTTGCAAAAGCGGGCTTCAAAATACATTGACAAGGCGATTGCATACCAGGTCAGGCCGGGTGAAATGATCGAAGGCCATTTTATTGGTTTTGATAAAACAAATATTGACCGCGCAGTTATACAGATGTCAAATGCCGCCGACCGCACTACCCTGCCCTTAATGACCGTAGTGAATTATTTTGAAGGAGTTGAAGATGACGAAGATGATGATGCTTTGATCAACCAATAAAAAAATGAATGCTTGTTAAGTCAGACCTCTTTATTTAAATACTTGGATAATTATTCCGATTTGATGGACTTTACCGGGTTTGCTAGTGCGGCCTTAACACTTTGGAAACTTATTGTGATAAGCGCAGTAATGATCGCGAGCAACCCGCCGAGCAGGAACATCCACCATTGAATATTTATTTTATAGGCAAAATCTTTCAGCCATTCCTCCATCAAAAACCAGGCGACAGGCGTTGCGATAACGATGGCGATAATAACGAGTTTCATAAAATCTTTGGACAACAATGTTGTAATGTTCAAAACAGTAGCGCCCAGCACTTTTCGGATCCCGATTTCTTTGGTGCGCTGTTCCGTGGTGAAAGAGGCGAGGCCCAGCAAACCAAGGCACGAAATGACGATGGCTACGCCTGCAAAAAAATTGAACAATTGCCCCGTTTGTTGTTCGGTTCGGTACAAATCGTTGTAATTCGCGTCCAAGAATGTGTATTCAAATGGATAGGCAGGCAAATATTGCTTCCAAAGTTTTTCGGCTGCCGCCAAGGCATCTGGTGCCAGCTCGCCGGTGGTGCGGATATTCACCATGAAGTTACTTTCCGGTTTACTGAACAGGACCAAAGGCCAGACAGGCTCGCGGATAGAGGTCATATTGAAATCTTTAACAATGCCAATGATCGTTCCTTCCGTGCCCTCGTGCTTGAAACGTTTGCCCACCGGATCTTTCAAACCCGTTTCTTTCACAGCGGTTTCATTTAATATAAAATACGCTGAATCGGGTTTTGAACCGCTGAAATTGCGTCCAGACAGTAATTTTATTCCAAAATTTTCGATAAAATCCTTGTCAATGCCCATCTGGACCATGATCAGCGTCCGGTCTTTTTCCTTTCCGTCCCAATCAACCGATGCGGTTCCGGTCTGAATATTAACGGGTGTATCCGTGGATGTGCTGATGCCCAGTATGCTCGATTGGCCGCTTAATGCCTGCTTGAATTGAGGTGTAAATTTGCGCCCGTCGAAAGTAAAAACATGCGCCCGCTTAAAGCCAGGATCGCGCTCGCGAATGAAATGAAGCTGACTGCCAATGATAAAAGTGCCGACAATAAGAATCGTTGCCAGCGAAAACTGCGTGACAACCAATAATTTCCGCAACCCAGCCCCGCTTACCTGGCTGGTATGACCCTTTAGTGCCTGAATGGGATTAAAGCTAGCGACCATTATAGCCGGATAAATTCCCGCCAGCAGGAAACAGAATGTCAGACTGCCGATCAGCACTTGCCAAGCCCTTGGATCGAAGAGCGAGAAATGACCCGTTTTGCCTGTTAGGCTTTTGTAAAGCGGTAAAAGCGCTTGCAGTAAGGCAATAGAAAGGATTAGTGCCAGGGTCAATGTCAGCAAGGATTCTACCAGTAACTGCCTCGCCAGCTGTGCAGAACCCGCTCCAACGACCTTGCGGACGCCAATTTCCTTGGCCCGTCTTGTGGCGCGTGCGGTAGTCAGGTTTACATAATTGATACAACCGATGCCTAATAAAAGCACCGCAACAATTCCTAAAATGCTTACTTGCTTCATAGCGAACCCGCCGCCTTCTACCGGATATAAATGAATCTCGGTAAATGGTTGTAAAAGATAATCCGGAATGTTGGGCTTGCCTTTCAGTATGGACGCTTGTATTGCCGTTAGTTTCCTTCCTACACTTTCCGGTGAGGCTTCCGAACACAGCTTCACATACGTTGCAAATCCGAAATCATCCCAATTCTCGTCAGCCAGTTTAGCGCCGCCATTTTCAGGACCGGAATTTTTTAATACTTCAAAATTGACATACAAATGATCCTTAATAGAAGAATTGTCGGGCGCATCTTCCAGCACACCGCTGACAATGAGCGTAACATTGGTTTCAACATTCATGAAGGTTTTGCCCATTGCATCTGCAGTGCCGAAGAATTTCCGGGCCAGCTTTTCTGTAAGCACAACCGAGTTAGGTTCCGGAAACGGTGCGTTGCGGTCGCCATACAACATTTTAAAGCCATTGAAAAATGTCAGAAAATTTGCTTCCGTAAAGGCGAGGTTATCCTTTTGGTTGAATGTTTTTCCATTGGCCTTGAAAGTTGCCGAAGGATAATATCCCATCCGCACTGCACTTTCCACTTCCGGAATTTGCTTTCTGGCCTCGACGGCCACGGGGCCCGGCGTTGAGGTAAATATATTTTCGTCTGTTCCTTTTCCAAAACGGGCATTAACCTGATAAATCCGGTCCGCATCGGCGTGGAACCTGTCAAAACTCAGCTCATCCCGGACCCACCAAAAAAGCAGCAAACTCACAGCCAGCACGACAGCCAAACCGCCAATGTTAAGCGCTGAATACCAACCGCCCGAGCGGACGTTACGCCATGCAATTTTGAAATGGTTACGAATCATAAAGCGATCTGGTTAACAGGTTTTTAAACCATTACCAGATCGGCTGACGTTGTGTGGCAGGGAAGCAGCATTTAATCCTCCCCTCCGTTTCTATTGTATTTCAATTACCCGTTCTGAACTCCCCAGACACTCACAGAACGCCCGTTTACGCGAAATTCTGCGTGCCCGTCCTCTCCTACTACCACCGGCTCCTGAACGAAATTCAAGTAATCCACAAAAGTCTTTCCTGCATGCTGCTGGCCTATGAACATTGTTTTTGCCGCATTTTCGTGATTGGAAATCAAAACTGCACAACCTGAGTTTTCATGCTCATCACCTTCGCGCGTCCAGCCAATGCAGTTAATGTCATCGAAATAATCGTTTTGTGTGCCATATGCCAGCTTTTTTCTTACGTAAAGCAATGCTTCCAGCACATTCAGTTTTTCCAGTGTGATTTCATGTTCCTGTTCATCGTTGCCTGTATCCGTGTATTTGGAGCCATACAAATCGCTGTAAAAAATACATGGGTAACCGGCCTGACGTAAGAGAATGATCGCATAAGCCATCGGCCTGAACCAGCCTTCCACGGTCTGTTCCAAGGATTGCAGCGGCTGTGTGTCATGATTTTCTACCAATGTCACCGCAAGCTCAGGCATTGTTTCCACCAGCGTTTCATTCAGGATCGTCCTCAGATCATAATGTTCGTTTTCTTTTGAAGCCCTGAAAAAGTTGGCTTGCAACGGCGCATCGAAAAGCGAAACGCGCTTGTCCGTCGCTTCAATGTAAGCCAGCATAGAACCCAGGTCATACGGTGCCCAATATTCGCCGACAGTATAGAACTCTTTCTGATATTTTCCGCGCAAATGGTCGAGCCATTCATTAAAAAATGCAGGATCCATGTGTTTGATCGCATCCAGTCTGAAACCGTCGCAATGAACTGTTTCCACAAACCATTCTCCCCAGTTTTTCAATTCCTGACGCACATGCGGATTACGGAATTCGATATCCGAAAGCATCAGATAATCATAGTTACCGTTTTCCAGATCGAGCACATCCTGCCAGCCATCACCATACTGATTTTGAATACTGTAAATTGCATTTTGCTCAGTTGAGGCATTATAATCCACACCCGAAAAGCATTGATAATCCCACACAAACTGAGAGTATTGCCCGGCCCTGCCGGGAAATGTAAACTTGGTATACGCCTCTATTTCGAAAGTATCGCTCACAAATTCATTGCGATTTTCGGGCGTAACTTCCTTAACGGGCACCACTTCTTTTTCATCGGCACCGCCCATGTGGTTCAAAACGATGTCACAATAAACTTGTAAACCGGCTTCCTGACCAGCTGCAATTGCGTAGATCAACTCTTGTTTTGTGCCATATTTGGTCCTTACTGATCCTTTTTGGTCAAATTCGCCAAGGTCGTACAAATCATAAGAATCATAACCGGAGGAATCCGCTCCTTCCATTCCTTTTTGTGCTGGCGGCAGCCATACTGAGTCGATGCCCAGATTTTTGAGACGGGCAGCTTCATTCTTGAAATGATTCCAAAGCGATCCGTCCGCAGGATAGTACCATTCAAAGAATTGAAGCATTGTAAAATTTTCCATAAACTGTTAATGAAGCGCTACGGGGTTTGATGCAGCAGATACATTACTCTAAATAACCATACCGGCCCAGAAAGTTTAGTTTGCTAATCTTATCGTTTAGACATTGGCTTATATCAACAAAACGCCCTTCCGCTTCCTATGCTCCCAAGCCTGTGGAACGAGCCATGCGGCCGTCCCGACAAAAGTCCATCAAGCATTAACATTTAATATGAAAATAGTTAAAAAAGATTTTGTTTTAACGAAATATGCCTGTAAATTTACAACTGTAAAAATAAAAATCAGCAATGACTTACATTAGTGCGCAACCAGTTCTGACGAATGAGTGGGATGACATTTGTTTTCCTGTGAGCCCCGTTTGGCTGGCGGATCTCTTGCCGGATTATGACATTATCGCAACGGATCGTCAGCAGCTCGTGGTGGGTGAACCGCTGCGTGGCAGAAAGACGATATTTGGGATCCAAAGCGCCGACTATACGATTATTCCAAACAGCTGGATCCGGGAAGTGATCGATAAGGTGTTTGGGAAAAATTACGAGGTCCAGATCAAATATACAAGCACGGGAGAATTCAGCATCAGCATTATCCTTTCCGACGGATTCTCCATCGGCAATGAGAGCCTGCAACGCAGTATGATCCTTACCAACAGTTATAACGGCAAAACACCTTTAACAATTCAGGGTCAGACCTTTACGACCATGACGAACGAAGGAAACAAGCCGGGAAGCAGCATGTATCGTGAGGTCTGCAAAAATGGTCTTATGGGCTGGGCCGACTCGTTTGGCAAGCTGACTGATTATCAGCATTGGCTGGAAGAAAAACCAAAAACAAAGGATAAAAAACAACCGGTCAAAAGCACACAGGAATTGCGTAAAATCCATCATAGCCGTCTTACGCAGGAGATTTTTCAGGCACAATTGTATGCCATGCTCGTGGGGCACAAAAAGCCGAGGCCAACATTAACTGCCACGGTGTATGAGCATTTGCAGCAGCGGAAAGTGTCTAAGGCAGAAGAGGATCTGCTTAGAAAACTGCCGATTCCGGTCCAGCTGGCGAAGCAAGCACAGGAACGGCTTCGGCTGGAAGAGCGGATTCTGGACGCCAGCCCCTCCTACTGGCTGATGTACAACGCAGTTAACCATGCGCTTTTCAACGCGCGCAGCAGCCTCACGCTAAACGACCGTTACAAGTTGGATGAGCGTGTTTTTCATCAACTGGCTGCCAGCTCATTTGCATAGCGGCAATCCGTGACGCCTTCCGGTGTCACAACATTTACTTTAATTCTATAATTATGAATACGCAAAGAAACCATGTGATATTAGGTGAAGATGATTTTCGTATGTTAAAACAATTCGCCGAAAATTTCAGCAGCAGCAATGCGAACGAAATGTCCCTGTCCTACGAACTTAACCGCGCGATCGTGGTGGAAAACGACGAGTTGCCACCGGATAGCATCAGACTGAATTCGGAGGTGAAAGTGAGGGAATTAACGACAAATAAGGAGATGGAATTCTCCATTGTAATGCCTGCTTTGGCTGATATTAAACAAAAGAAAATCTCCGTACTAACCCCAATGGGCGCCGCTTTGATCGGGCTTTGCAAAGGCGAGACAGTGGAATGGAAAATGCCCGCAGGCATGAAGAAGTTCCAGGTGTTGGACGTAAGGCAAATGCTATGAAGGCGCCGCGGCATCCGCTCATCTATGCGATGTTGTGCGCGTTTGTGCTGATGACTTTTTACATTGCATTCTGTCTGATTACATTTAATATGTAACCCAATTTATCCCCGGCCGTTAGTGGCTCCGCTTTACGAAGTCAACCGGACTCTATCAAGCAACTTTAAGGCATAGGCCAGGTCAATAACCTGGCTTTTTTTGTCTTGAGGATTTGCAGATAGCCCCAAACTAATGTCCATGCGAGCAAAGCATTGCAGCAAGGTATAATATTTGTAGTTGTTCCTGAAAGAAAAATACCGATCAACGACGTCCGTTATGGCAAAGAAAGAATCAGGAAAACTCGATAAAGCGAAGGATCTGGCTGTACACCTCCGTGCACGCAGGGAAATAATTTTAAACAGATGGCGCGAAAGATGCGCCGATGATCCTTCGCTAAGCAGTAAAAGCAGCTTTTCCAGAGAGGAATTCAATGACCAGGTCCCGTTGTTACTCGATGTGCTCGATCAGCGCCTGCAACAAATAGAACCCACACACGACCCGATTGTAATTGCCAACGAGCATGGCATTCACCGCTGGCAAAATGGTTACTCGCTTCGGGAGCTGGTCATTGAGCTGGAACACCTTATCGCGATCCTGATTGATGAGGTTGACCGGTATAATTTGGATTTTTCCAAACTTGATGCAGCTAACGCATCCTACGTTTACCGGGAGCTAAGCCGGATCTATGCCGAGGCAAACCGCGGCAGTGTCGTATCCTACAATGATTTAGGGCAGACGGCTGCGGCAGAGCAAGCGTCCAGTCTGCAAAAGGCACTGGATCAGCTGCTCCAACTGGGAAAAAAGAGAAACGAGCATTTGAGACACAGTTCGCACGATTTGCGATCGAGTTTCAGCGTGATATTAATGGCGTCCCAACTTTCGCAAACGCAATCTTCTGACACAGAGCGAGCGGAATTGATGAACATTTTAAATAAAAATCTGACCTCGTTGCGGGATATGTTACTGCAACTCACCGACTATGCGCGTATCGAAGCCGGTCAGGAGACGCTGGACATCAAAGATTTCAATGTGGCTGATTTGATAAAAGAAATTGTTGAAAACGCGCAGCCGGTAGCAGAATTACGCAAACTGAAAATCACTGCCGAAGGTCCTGACACACTAAAAATATCCAGCGACAAAGTTCAGATCCGGCGTGTCTTACAAAACCTCCTTTATAATGCATTAAAATATACAGAATCAGGCGGCGTCTATATAACCTGGTCCAATGAGAATGAAAGACGGTGGGTGCTTAGCGTACAGGATACCGGCCCTGGTTTCCGGGAAAATTCGCCCGCGGCTGTCTTCGCAGAACAATTAAAGCCAGCCACGCACACGACCGGCATCCACAATCATGTGCCTCCCATTGAGCGCGTTCCCCTGATATCGGATGAAAGTGATAATGGGTCGTTCAAAGAAAGTGAAGGACTTGGTTTATTTATTGTGAAGAAAATATGCGAACTGATGAAGGCGACGATGGACATTGAAAGTGCACCTGGGAAAGGCACATTGGTAAGGGTTCGTTTTCAGTCAAAACAAGAGCTTAATGCTGCACCATAAGCGCTTATTTTAAGAATTTACATTTCAAGAATTGAAGTGTTTTATGTTTCCAAGACATCGTCGTATATGCCATATCGATCGCCTGTACTTTTTTTAAAATACTAAGGATCAAGACTGGCATAACCCTGCTACTGCATGAAAAATGTTGCGGCCGAAACGAGCACAACAGACAGCAACATTGATAGAAATACCAGGATCGAAGATTGTTCTTCATCCGCTTTCAAAAAAGCAGCAAATACCGTAACATTCGCTGCAATAGGAAACAACGGAACCAGGGCGAGCATTTTGTAATCCTCCTCTTCCAGGTCTTTGGCTATAAAGGAGGCTGCGAAAGCGATAACGCCAAGGATGATGATCGCGGCAAGCGTGCGAAAACCAAGCAGTTTTGAAAAGTAAGGAATTTTAATGTTCTTGAAATCAACACTTGCCAGTTGAAACCCTACGATCATCATACCGGCTGCGGAAACAGCAAAACTGACCACACCAAGGGCGGGTTTAACAAACTCAGGCGTTTCCAGCCCGGCTATCTTACAGATTATTCCCGCAACAAACACATACAGGAACGGAATACTAAGCATTTCCTTGAACGCTTTCTTAGCCGGATATTTAGTCTTGGCTACCTGGTAATAACCGATTGTGTCGCCATATAAAGCCGAACCCAGGTAAATGCAGATCAGCACACTGACTTTGTCTTCTCCAAATAGCGCGGTCACAGTTGGGATGCCGAAAAAAGCAATGTTGAAAAACGAAAATGAGCTTCGCAGCAGCAAAGGATCAGTCTCAGATGCTAGCTTGTTTTGAGCCAGTTTCGCAGCAAAATTCATCCCTAATGCCAGCAAAAACGTCAGAATAGGCAAAACGATCAGCTTGGAAGCCTCAGCGTCAAGCATGTTTGTAAATACAAGCAACGGCAAGAGCACATTGATCAGCGGCTTGCTGATGTAATCTGAATTGAAGTCAAATTTCTTGCTGATCAGATATCCGGCCGGGATAAATGCCATGACAGGAAATAGCTCGCCGTAAAGTTTAAGAAGGGTTTCCAATAATCTGACTGATAAGGTGACGTGATAAATTGCCGATCGTTTTGACGTTATACCAAACCGCGTTTACATCCAGCAGCAAGCCATTTGTAATATGACCAACCGCGTAAAAGTTTGGATAAGCGCTTTTGCCGGTGATGACCTGCATTGTTTCCGTATTGATCTTGATCCCGCCCGCATCCTCCGGCTCAATCAAACCATCCTTCGCGAGATTCTGCATCAGCTCCGATTTCATCACTTTGACAGCGGACGCAGGCCCTGTGGCGTTGATCACAAACGTCTCAACCGACTCATTTCCGTCGCCGTGGATTAGCACAAAGCTATTTTTACTGTCGTCAAAAACCACTTCTTTCAAGCCCGGAACAACCTGTAACTGGTTTGATATGAACAACTTGTTGACCCGCTCAGCATTCACAAGCGGCATGCAGTGACGATTCACCGCCCAGTAAGCACCGAACCATTTTTTAAATTTGAGCTTTTCAGATTCATCCAGCCATTTCCACATTTCAGAACTCTCATACCGAAGCGAATAGGGAATGTTACTGAGTGCATCACCACCGTTTTTAGCAATTTCAATGTCCTCTGCCAGCAGTTTTTCGGCTGGCTTATCTGTTCTGGCAGTGGCTTTCCAATCGATTTTTCCGCCTGCATATGTTTCTGCTTCTTTTTTGAAAAGCCTGAATATTTCTTTCACTGTAGGGTTTCTCAGTTCCTTCCGCTGGATCTCGTGAAGATTTTTGAGCGTCAAAAATTTACAATCGATCATTGCAGCCTGATCCGCCGGTTGCACCCTGGGCATCAGCCCGTCCGGCGAGTAGCACGTAATTTTTCCCTTATAATCGTTATCAGTAAGCGTCATCAATGCGTCCACAGCACTAAGGCTCGACCCTAAGATCGCTACATCCGCATCCTTTGGAATTTTCTCCAAAATAGGCTCTGATGGCCAGGGAGAGCCGAAATAATTCTCTTTATCATTCAAATCCGGATAATTATCGGCAACCGGCGTGCCAGGGGAAAGCACCAGAAAATCACACGAATGCTGCGTGTTTCCGGACAAGTGAATGGTGAAACGGGGTTCTCCACGGGCAACGCTTTTTGCGCTCGCATGGATCACCTGTACATCCATGCCTTCGTTCCTGGCCAGGGCAAAGTAATGCTCGAATTGTTCTTTCAGATAATCACCATACAGCCTGCGGGTGGTAAAAGCTCTGTTCTCACCTTGGTTATCAACAACTTCGCTGCCAATCCGCGCATCATGCTCGATCAGCCAATCGCTGAAATGCTGTGGCTCTGTAAAATGGATTCCCATCAGATCGGCCTGGGTGTTGAGAATATGACCCGGTTGTTTGGTCCCAAAAGCAAGTCCCTTGCCAACTTCTTTGTTCTCTTCAATGATGGTAATGCTAACTTCCCGGTGGCTTTTTGCGATGCGTAATTGAAGAAAAAGCTCTATGAATGCTGATATTCCGCAAGCGCCGCCACCGATAATCGTAATATTTGTTAAACTCATTTTTAAGGATCCTGTTTGCTATCCGCTCCCATTTGAAGCAGGACGAACCGGACACTTAAAAGAATCATGCTAATTACACATCCGGAACTGGCTGAAAAACAGTTTCTCTTCTCCGCGTAGCCCTTCGAACCAGCGTTTCCTTGCATTCACAATGACTAATAAAATTTAAAAAATCCCATAATTTTTCACAGCCAGACGCCTTCCTTGCGGATTACTTTTTTTATCTTTCAGTTTCTCGGTTGTGCCGATTGCAGACAAACTAACGTCTTTATTGCCTTCAGTACGACTTTACAACAAGTCCTAAGGCTTGTCTTCACTAAAATTTGTTTTCATGAAGTCTAAACTCTCGCTGCCACGCTGGTCTATCATAACCCCTATTCTGGCGTGGCTTCTTTATTATGGTAAATCTTTCGAGTTCGGTAGTGTATATGACGTGTTCCTCGCTTTTGGACTAATAGGTGTAGTGCTGGCCGCGGTGCACCATGCCGAAGTAATTGCGCACCGCGTGGGCGAACCAGCCGGAACACTCGTCCTTGCCATTGCTATTACAATTATTGAAGTGGCTTTAATTGTTTCGCTCATGCTGGCAGGCGGCGCCGAAACGGCTGCGCTTGCCAGGGACACGGTTTTTGCTGCGATTATGATTATTCTTACGGGTATTATCGGGCTATGCCTGCTTGTGGGCGGTTACCGCTATCAGGAGCAGCAATTTGGGAAGTTCGGCGTAAGTGCTGCCCTGGTGACGCTTACCGCGATTTCCGTACTCACACTGGTTTTACCCAATTACACAACCAGCGTTATCGGGCCTGTTTACAACAATAGCCAGCTTATTTTCGTGGCGATCATCTCGCTGGTGCTTTACGGCACATTTGTAATGGTGCAGACTGTCCGTCACCGCGCCTACTTTCTCCCGGAAATCGATGCAAACAAGGAAACGCCTGCCGATCCGCCCTCGAATCAGGTGACCTTAATCAGCACTGTTTTGCTGCTGGTATGCCTCGCTGCGGTGGTGCTTCTGGCGAAAATGCTGGCACCTACTATTGAAACTTTCGTTGTAGAAATGGGTGCTCCCAAGTCGCTTGTGGGGGTCATTGTTGCTGCTGTCATTCTGCTGCCTGAGGGTTTAGCGGCGTTAAGGGCTGCAAAGAAAAACCGGCTGCAGATCAGTTTGAACCTCGCGCTAGGCTCTGCACTCGCGAGTATCGGCCTTACCATTCCTGTTGTGGCAGTAGTATCCATATTCACCGGCCTGACCATCACCCTGGGTATCGACACGAAATCCACGCTCCTGCTCATTCTGTCTCTTTTCACCGTAGCCCTATCCTTCGGGACCGGAAAAACCACCGTCATGCAAGGCGTAGTCCTCCTGGTCATTTTCGCGGTATATTTGTTCACTACGATTGTGCCTTGAAAAAGGCTCGTCCTTAAAGCGGCGATCTCACATTTATCATCATACAAAACAAAACGGGGAAGCAAGCTTCCCCGTTTTGTTTCGATTAACCTAAGCGATTATTCAACAATAATGTCTTTGTGCGATGTAGTCATAGTATTATGTGGTTAGTTCAACAAAAACTTTAAAGCAATGTATTAATGTTTGATTGACCAATAAGTAAAGTTATCAAATGAGTAAAATGTTCTTCATTAACGCCGTCCTGCTTTTAATCTACAACAAGGTAACTAGCAAAGCTTATTACAAGCTTTCCAGCAGGTAAGGTTAACGAACCTTTTAAACAAAATGAATTCTATTTATTCTTCGGAAAAGCATTTATCAAAAGGAAAGAATTTTACTCAACCTCACTTCGCAGCCAGCGAGCCGGGACCCAGCACTGCTTCGCGGAGGCCGTTTTGGATCATGGTGAATTGGAGGTCCATCAGGTAGTGGGATTTGTGATAGTCTTGCAGGACGGACTTGATGTTGCGGCGCTGCTGGTACAGCTTAGCCTTGGCCTTTTTGCTTTTAGTAATGGAAATCTCGCGACCAATGTCGTCGATATGTTTACCGTACATGCCGATGTTTGAAAAATCTGCATCTGCCGATGTGTAGTCAGCCGAAACGGCATTGCGCGTCTTTACATTGTTAATGGTGCAGTTGTAAAATCCATCCTTAATATCAACCTGGACGCGGTAACTGAATGATTTGAAACTTTCGGAAACGATCGGTTCCTGGTCCTGGAAAACGATCCTGCCTAAACCCGCATCCTCAACCCTTATCACCTCACGATAATTGGGATAGGTCCTTCGTATCCAGGCCCTCGCAGCGCTAAAAGCCTTATCGCGTGACTGGCCGGTTTGAACTGATTTGGTCTGGGTGATTTCGCCGGTGAACCGGTCGTAGGGCAAGCCTGACTTCTGTGCGAAGCTTGGCGTGAACAGATTCAGGGCAACAATGAAGAGCGTTGAGAGTAGAGGGTATTTCATTACAGACTAGAGAGTATATATTTATCGGTAATGATAAGAATTATAGAAAATCTTTCAAAATTTATGTAGATAAACTTGGATGTTTTTGTTACCGGAAGGCACTTTTTACATCTTTTCCTGATAAGTAAGCCTTTCAATGAGCAGTTCTCTGCGTTTTTGGTCGATACCTAGCTGATTTTTGATAAACTGCTCTATCCCGCCATACTTTTTATCAATAGTCTCGAAAGTAGCATTGATAAATCGCTCGTCTACGGTGATAAACACTTCTACCGCTTTCAGATCCATTTTGCGTTTGATGATTTTCCCCAATTTAGCTTTCCGCAATGTGCTTTCTGTGTGCTCCTGGCGATAATAATTGGACAGTAAATATTCATTCACTATTGTCTCCCGGTCGACTTTCAGGATAGATAATATCAATGCGGAAATAATGCCTGTACGGTCTTTTCCTGCCGAACAATGATATACGACCGGCGCATCAGAATCCAGAATATCCTGCATAATTTCCCGCAATGCATTCACATTCAAGGATACAGCATCTTCATAAAACTGGATTGTTTTGTCAAATGCCTGCTGTTCCGAAATCTGGCCGTTGATCACTTTTGTTTTTAACTGCGCAATTTCCCCCTCTTTGTCTTCGACCGTTGGCGTATGGAAATATTTGACATTCGGTGGCAAGCGATCCTCTTTACCTTTAATCTCATGATCGGTGCGCAGGTCGTATACGCTGGCAATGTGCAGTGAATTCAACTTGTCAAATTCGCCTTCATCCAGGCTGGCCAGATTTCCCGAGCGGTAGATCTTGCCTAAGCGGACTATCCTTCCATCTTTGGTTTTAAGACCGCCTATGTCTCTGAAATTCAGTGTGTTTCCGAAAGGAATGTATCGTTTAGCTAACAGTAACGAATCTTCCCCGTGAACAACCTGACGATAAGCCGATTTCCCGTCATGATTCTCCGAAACACTGACTTTGCAAGCTGTAAGCGCAATCCCGGCCAGAAAAATATACAATGTTCCCCTTGCGCTGAGAAATAACAATTTTGGAAAAATGAAACCACTTTTCCCGCCTGCTTCATATGCCATTGGCATCCTGTTTTTTTGAAAGATATTCTTTTATTTTGATCCTAAAATCGATATTTGCCGTTATGCTTTGAAATGGATGTGTCAAATCCGTCGGTCTAAAATCTCATTTATAAACCTCTAACTTAGAACAAATGTCTAAAAGTATTCTGTTAACCCTGGCGGGAGCAGCTTTTGTTATCGCTTCATGCCAAAACAAATCGTCCGAAAATTCGGATGCTGCTGAAAAAGATACCACGGCTACGGCCGGCGCTCCCGTCGAAACCCAAAAAGCCAATTCAGATTACAAACCTTCTTTCGAGGGACAGACAAGAATTGGAAGTGTAAAATCAACAACGGCATATGAAGGTAAAGTTCTCACCAGCGACCTAAAAAATCCTTGGGGTGTTACCACCTTGCCGGACGGACGTTTGATCATTACAGAAAAAGCAGGAACAATGCGCATCGCCACCACCGATGGAAAGGTAAGCGCACCAATTACAGGCATTCCCGCTGTGAATGCAGAAGGACAAGGCGGTTTGCTGGGCATCCGTGTTGACCCTGAATTTGATAAAAACAGAATGGTTTACTGGGTCTTTGCAGAAAAACAACCCGGCGGTAACCTGACTTCCGTAGCGAAAGGAAAACTGTCAGCAGACGAGAAAAAAATCGAAGGCGCAACGGTTATTTACCGCGCTACACCCGCATTTCCAAGCAACCTGCACTACGGCGGAAGGATTTTATTTGACAAACAAGGCGACCTTGTCATCAGCACAGGCGAGCGCTCAGACACTGTTTCGAGACCGCAGGCGCAGCATTTAAATTCCAGCCTGGGCAAAGTGATCCGCATTACCAAGGATGGCAAACCGGTGAAAGGCAATCCGTTTGAAGGCAAAGCGGGCGCGAAACCAGAGCTGTATTCTTATGGCCACCGCAATGTCCAGGGATTGGCGTTCCACCCTGTTTCGGGTGATCTTTGGGAAGTTGAGTTTGGCCCAAGAGGCGGTGACGAGCTGAACCGCGTTGAAGCTGGAAAAAACTACGGCTGGCCGACCATTACTTACGGAATCGAATACAGCGGCAAGAAAATCGGTGATTCGATCCAGGTGAAAGAAGGCATGGAGCAACCGGTTTACTACTGGGATCCCGTGGTTTCGCCGAGCGGCATCACATTTTACAGCAGCGACAGCATTCCGGAATGGAAAAATAACCTTTTCATCGGCGGATTGAGCAGCATGCACATTGTGAGACTGGTAATCGAAAATAACAAAGTTGTAGGTGAAGAAAGGTTGCTAGCTTCCGAAGGACAGCGTTTCCGTGACATTACCGAAGGGAAAGACGGCGCATTATACGCCGTGACCGATCAGGGGAAACTGTATCGCATTTTCAAAAAATAACAAAGCATTCGTAAAAATTACACGGCGCCGGTGAGCAATCATCCGGCGCCGTTTTTTTATAATTAAAGTGCTCAGTGGTTACATTCTGAGCGCATTAGGCGGCACGTCGTCGGGCATGGTATTTATATCTTTTGGTTTTGAATAAATTTCCGAAGTACTCATACACCATCATGATCCGATTTTCCAATCACCTCAAAAGCGTAAGTCTGGCTGCATCTTTATTGAGCCTTGTTTTAATTATTGCCCTCCTATATGTGTTGCAAAGCGTTTTAATCCCGCTTTTATTTTCCATTCTGCTAGCCATTTCACTATTTCCTATCACCCGCTTTTTTGAAAAATATAAATTAAGCCGAGCAACGGCTTCCATCCTTTCCGTACTGGTGGCCATTGTGCTCATTTCATTCCTGATCTGGTTTATAGTGCATCAGGTGATCGTGATCGGTGCTAACGGGAACGACCTGCAACTGCGTTTTATGCACATCCTGGAAACGATCCAGAAATGGGTAACCATGCGTTTTGGCATTGAAGAGGGTGAAATCACGAAGCAGATCACAGGATTCTCCAATCGGGTTGTGAGCAATGCCGGGACCATTCTCAGCACTGCTTTTGGCTCGGTAGGCGGCATTCTGGCGGGGGTGATCATTGTGCCGTTGTTCACCTTTTTCCTTCTGTACTACCGCGATTTCTTCCGTGAGTTTTTCTTTCACGCATTTGCGTCCGCATCCAAAGAAGTGGTCAGTGACGTGCTTGACAAGATTTATTATGTTGTACAAAGTTACCTGGTTGGACTTGTAACGGTTATGGGCATCGTCGCGATCCTGAATACGGTTGGTCTGCTGGTTTTGGGCATTCCCTATGCATGGTTCTTCGGTATCCTGGCTTCGCTGTTGATGTTGCTTCCCTATATTGGCATTGCGATCGGCTCGGTGCTTCCGGCTTTGTTTGCTCTGGCTACCAAAGATAGCGCATGGTATGCAGTGGGTGTGGTTGCCTGGTTTCAGGTTGTGCAGTTTTTGGAAGGCAACTTCCTTACGCCCAACATTGTAGGTGGAAAAGTAAGCATTAACCCGCTAATGGCGCTTGTAGGATTGCTTTTAGGCGGTATGCTTTTCGGTCTGGCCGGTTTGATCCTCGCTATCCCGATCACCGCTGTTTTGAAAGTGGTTTTTGATGCCATTCCATCTATGAAAGCCTACGGATTCCTCATCGGAGAACCCGAAAAATATCACCTCAAGCGCTTTTCCAACAAGATCATCATGAAGCGCTGGAAAATCAACCAGGTCCCGAACCAGGAATAGATGATCCTGATCCGGGTCAGAGTTAAAATCCTATACATTAAAAAATGCCGCACTAACCTGCGGCATTTTTTATTTTAATGCCTTTTTAACTTGCTTTTAACTTGCTATTAACGGTAATGTGCGGTTTTTGTATCGGTATTAGTTAAATCCAATTCTGCAAAAAGAGAAACCCTCATTTCAATGAACAACGTGATCCTATTAGCGATGGTTTACATCTTGTCTCACAGAAATTTTATAATTCAGGGGTTACGATTTGATTCAATATCAGACAAAACCATGCGTAGTAAACCACATTTTATCAAATAGCAAATTACATCATGAAGAGAATTCTCATGGTCCTCAGTTTGTGTGCAACCCTGTTCCACACAAGTTGTGAATCCAAAAAAGAAGAAAAAGAAGAAGAAGTTAAGTTCCTGGTGACAAGCCCCTTGCAAAGAGACACATTGGTTACCAAGGAATATGTAAGCCAGATCCGGGCGATCAGCCACATTGAGCTGCGTGCTTTGGAAAGAGGTTATTTACAAAACATCTATGTGGACGAAGGTCAGACCGTTAAAAAAGGCCAGCTGATGTTCAAGATCATGCCGATGCTTTATCAGGCTGAACAACAAAAAGCACAGGCGGAAGCCAATTTTGCAGAGATCGAATTTAAAAACACCAAGTCGCTGGCCGACAGCAATGTGGTTTCCAAAAACGAGCTGGCACTTGCCAAAGCCAAATTGGACAAAGCCAAAGCAGAACTGGGATTAGCCACAACGCACCTGGGCTTCACCGAAATCCGCGCGCCATTCAACGGCATCATGGACCATTTTCAAGTGAGATTGGGAAGCTTGTTGGACGAAGGGGATTTGCTGACAACATTGTCTGACAACAGCGAAATGTGGGTTTATTTCAATGTCCCGGAAGCTGAATATCTGGATTACAAAGCCAACGAAGCCACAGCCGGCATGCTCAATGTGAACCTGCGCATGGCCAACAACCAAATGTTCCCGCACTCCGGATCTGTAAAAACGATTGAGGCTGATTTCAACAACGAGACTGGTAACATCGCTTTCAGGGCTACATTCCCTAATCCGAAACGACTGCTGAGACACGGTGAAACTGGAAATGTGTTAGTAACCGTGCCGATGAAAAATGCCTTGCTGATCCCGCAAAAAGCCACTTTCGAGGTTCTGGAAAAGAAATACGTGTATGTGGTGGATAAAGACAACAAGATCCGTTCGAGGGAAATAGAAATCGAAGCTGAGCTTCCTCACATTTTCGTAGTGAAATCCGGTCTGAAAGCCGATGAGAAAATCCTGCTGGAAGGTTTGCGCCAGGTGAAAGAGAACGAAAAGATCCACTCTACTTTCGTAAAACCTGATTCTGTGATTTCCAATCTGAGTCTGTACGCCGAATAGTCCGCTATCTTAACAAGCACAAAACGACATGTTTAATCAATTCATAAGAAGACCTGTATTTGCAATCGTGATCTCGATCATGATCGTATTTATAGGCATCCTGGCAATTGAGAAATTACCCATTTCCCAGTTCCCGGACATTGCCCCTACAACCGTCAATATCTTTATCGCCTACCCTGGCGCGAGTGCCGATGTGTTGGTAAAATCAACTTTGATCACCCTTGAACAGGCCATTAACGGAGTTCAGGATATGCGGTACATTGCTACCGATGCAACGAGTGCGGGGGAGGCGACGCTCAGGATCATCTTCGAGCCCGGCACCGACCCGAACGTGGCCGTTATCCGGGTAAAAACCAGGGTTGACCAGGTTATGCCGCTTTTGCCGGAACTAGTTCAGCGTGAAGGGGTTATTATCTCACCCGTTCAGCCTAGTATGCTGATGTATGTCAATCTTTATTCAAAAGATAAGAGCATTGACGAAAAATTCCTGTTCAACTACGCAACGGTAAAAATGATCCCCGAAATCCAACGGACCAAAGGGATTGCAAGAGCGCAAATCTTAGGTTCAAGGAGATATGCAATGCGTCTCTGGCTGAATCCGGAGCGTATGCGTGCTTACAATATTTCTACGGAGGAAGTAATGAAGGCGGTGGGCGAACAAAGTATCGTTGGTCGTCCGGGTCGTATCGGGCAAAGCTCCGGTATCGCGGCCCAGTCGCTGGAATATGTGCTTACTTACAAAGGTCGCTACGACAAGCCCGAAGAATACGAAAACATCATTGTACGCGCCAATGCGCAGGGTGAAAGCGTTCATTTGCGTGACATTGCGAAAGTGGAACTCGGTTCTGAATTCTTTGACATTTACTCCAACCTAGACGGCCATCCTTCGGCAGCGATCGTGTTGCGCCAAAACTACGGAAGTAACGCGAGCGACGTAATTGAAGAGGTGAAAAAGAAGCTGGATGTGATGAAAGAATCCTTCCCTCCGGGCGTGGATTACAAGATCAGTTATGACGTTTCTCAATTCCTGGACGCGTCTATAGAGCAGGTTATTGATACATTAAGGGATGCATTTATCCTTGTTGCGCTTGTCGTATTCATATTTCTTGGCGACTGGCGTTCCACATTGATCCCGATCCTGGCTGTGCCGGTTTCGCTGATCGGGGCATTCTTTGTGATACAGGCTTTCGGGCTTTCGATCAACCTGATTACGCTTTTTGCGCTTGTACTTGCGATTGGTATTGTGGTCGATGATGCGATTGTCGTCGTCGAGGCCGTCCATGCGAAGTTTGAGGAAGAGCCGGGGATTTCCCCTTTTAATGCGGTGAAAAAAGTGCTTGGTGAGATCAGCGGTGCCATTATCGCGATCACGGCCGTTATGGTTTCGGTATTCCTTCCGATCTCGTTCATGTCCGGTCCGGTCGGCACATTCTACCGGCAGTTCTCTATTACCATGGCCAGCTCTATCGTTATTTCTGCACTTATCGCCTTGACGTTGACGCCGGTTTTATGTGCAATGTTGCTTCAAAATCACCACGGTCACCAGAAGAAGAAGAACTTCCTTACCAAAGGGCTTGATGCTTTTAACAGAACATTTGATAAGCTGACAGGAAGATATGTGAGCCTGCTGAAACGCATTGTGAGCCGCAGGGTTGTAACCTGGGTTGTTTTACTGGGCTTCTGCGCAGGGATTGTTTTTGTAAACAAAATTTTGCCCGCAGGTTTTATTCCAAATGAAGATCAAAGCACGATCTACGCGATCATTCAGACGCCTCCGGGATCCACTTTGGAAAAAACGAATGAAGTTTCCCGCCGTCTTCAAAAGATATGCGAAGAAGTGGAAGGAATCGAATCGGTTTCGTCACTGGCAGGTTATGAGATCATGACAGAAGGCCGCGGTTCCAATGCGGGAACGTGTTTGATCAACTTGAAACCTTGGCACGACCGCAAGCAGAATGTGAAAGAGATTATGGAAGAACTGGAAAAAGAAACGCGCGGTCTTGGTGCCGTAGTCGAATTCTTCGAACCACCAGCGATCCCGGGTTTTGGTACATCCGGCGGTTTCTCGATGCGTCTTTTGGATAAAACTTCTGACACCGATTACGCAGAATTTGACAAGATCAACAAGAAATTCATGGATGACCTTGCGAAACGTCCTGAGCTTACGGGCTTGTTCACATTCTTCGCAGCGAACTATCCGCAGTATGAATTGCAGATCGATAACCAGCTTGCGATGCAAAAAGGCGTGTCGATTGGAAAAGCGATGGACAACCTGAACATTATGATCGGTAGTACATATGAGCAGGGTTTCACCAGGTTCAACCAGTTCTTTAAAGTGTACGTGCAGTCTGACCCAAGTTTCAGAAGGCTTCCTTCCGATCTTTTGAAATTGTTTGTGAAAAACGACGCAGGCGAAATGGTGCCTTACTCTTCCTTCATGACATTGAAAAAAGGTCAGGGACCTAACGAGATCACGCGTTTCAACCTCTATAATTCAGCTGCGATCCAAGGTCTTCCGGCCAAAGGTTACACCACGGCTGATGCCATTCAGGCGATCCGCGAAGTGGCTGCTAAAACTTTGCCGCAGGGTTATGACATTGCATTTGAAGGTCTTTCTTATGACGAATCGATCCGTGGAAATGAGTCGCTGGTTGTGTTTGCGATCGTATTAGCCTTCGTTTATTTCGTGTTGGCAGCGCAGTATGAGAGCTTTATTATTCCTTTTGCAGTTGTGTTGTCATTGCCGGTTGGAGTTTTTGGTTCTTTCCTTTTGCTCAAATTAATGGGCTTGGAAAACAACATTTATGCGCAGATCGGTTTGATCATGCTCGTCGGGTTGCTTGGTAAAAACGCCGTACTGATCGTCGAGTTTGCCGTTCAGAAGCGGTCGCAGGGGGAAACAATCCTGAATGCTGCTATCGAAGGTGCCCGGGTTCGTTTCCGTCCTATTTTGATGACTTCGTTCGCGTTCGTTGCCGGTTTGATCCCGTTGATCATTGCCACAGGTGCCGGTGCGATCGGTAACCGTACAATCGGTGCGTCAGCGATGGGCGGGATGCTTTTCGGGACCATCTTCGGGGTGATCATTATCCCTGGATTGTACTACATCTTTGGCACCCTTGCCGACGGCAGAAAAATGATTAAAGACGAGGAAGACGGCTCGCTTACCGAACAATTCGTTCACGCAGTCGACATTTTCCCTCACACTCAAGAAACTCAAAATGATGAGCAATAAAAGAATATTGACGTGGGTGGGGATCACTTTAAGTGCCCTCACCTACACCGCCTGCAACGCCCCTTCTCAGGTCCAGCGATCTCCTAACAAAACATTATCAGCTGCCTACAATGGTCAGGCAGCTGATTCCACAAACAATGTGGGCAAAATGAAATGGAAGGATTATTTCACCGATCCACAACTTGCTGCCCTGATTGACACGGCGTTAAACAACAACCAGGAGCTGAACATTACATTGCAAGAAATCGAGATCTCACGAAACGAGATCCGCGCCCGGAAAGGGGAATATCTGCCTTTCATAGGTTTGAGAGGCGGAGCCGGCATTGAAAAAGCTGGTCGTTACACGCAAGTGGGTTCCAGCGAAGCAACTACAGAAATCAAGCCGGGCAGAGAAACGCCCGAGCCATTGCCCGACTTCGTTGTGGCTGCTTATGCGCGCTGGGAAGTGGATATCTGGCACAAATTGCGTAATGCGAAAAAGGCTGCTGTGAACCGCTATTTGTCTTCGGTGGAAGGTAAAAATTTCATGATGACCAACATTGTCTCAGAGATCGCAAACTCCTATTACGAGCTTCTGGCACTGGACACGCAGCTGAACATTGTCACGCAGAACATTGAGATTCAAACCAATGCATTGCGGATTGTAAAAATGCAGAAAGAAGCAACGCGGGTTACGGAGCTGGCTGTACGCAGATTTGAGGCACAAGTGCTGAACACGCAAAATCGTCAGTATGCCATTCGTCAGCGCATTGTTGAAACAGAAAACCGGATCAATTTTCTTTTAGGACGATATCCGCAGCCTGTTTTGAGAAATGCTCAGAATTTTGAAAACAGCCTGCCAGCTGTCATCCACGCCGGAATCCCTTCCCAGCTGATGGAAAACCGTCCCGATGTCAGACAAGCGGAACAGGATCTGGAAGCTTCAAAACTGGATGTATTGGTTGCCCGGGCGAACTTTTATCCTTCACTAGGCCTGAATGCAGCGGTTGGTTTACAGGCATTCAATCCAATTTATCTTGGTAATGTTCCCAAATCACTGATGTCGACATTGGTAGCGGATCTGGCTGGCCCGCTGATCAATAAAAACGCGATCCAAGCTACGTATAAAAGCGCCAACGCACGTCAGATTCAGGCGATTTACAATTACGAGCGAACAGTTTTGAATGCTTACATTGAAGTGGTGAACCAGCTTTCCAACATCAGCAATCTGGAACAAAGCTACGCAACCAAATCCCACGAAGTAGCGGCTTTGACGGAGTCAACCAACATTGCCAACCGACTTTTCACCTCAGCAAGAGCGGATTATGTTGAAGTGCTGTTAACCCAACGCGAGGCATTGGAATCCAGGTTCGACCTGATTGAAACCAAGATGCAGCAGATCAATGCGACAGTGAATATTTACCGCGCGCTTGGTGGGGGGTGGAATTGATTTAGTGCTTATCGGATACCGGCGGATTAAATCCGCCGGTAAAGATTAATCGGGCCTCAGGCCCTTTTTTTTGTCCTGAAAGAGCCAGAGGCTCGACCTATATCCTACCTGCGGGTTGAAACCCGCAGCAAGAAATCCGCCGGGCCGATGGCCCTTTTCTCTGCCTAACAAGAGCCAGAGGCTCGACCTATATCCTAACTGCGGGTTTCAACCCGCAGCAAAAAACCCGCCAGTCCAATGCCCCTTCCTCTGCCCAAACAAGAGCCAGAGGCTCGAACCATATCCTAACTGCGGGTTTAAACCCGCAGCAAGAAATCCACCAGTCCAACGGCCCTTTTCCCTCCTAAACCCTTACTTCTCCACCCCTACCAACAAAGTAGCGCAGCGCCAGATTGCTTTATAGGGCTTGCCAAAATGGTCTCCTTCGGTTTTTTCTGTGGTTGATGCTTCCAATTTGTAAATGCCGTGCCAGACTGGGGTGAATGCTGCGACACCATTGGCGCCCGAGTTTACATTGCGGTTCCAGCCGCTGGGTGAGGAAACGCTTACATGTAATTTTTCAGCGGGTTTTCCTTTCAAAATCGTGGTGAGCTGGGCCGGCTGATTTACTTTGAATGTTTTTCCGGCATCCGCAAAAACGCTGATTTCATTGCCATTTGCGGCCGCTTCGTTGCCTGCCAGCGACTTTCCTACTTTCACAATAGCACCGGCATTGAACTGGTAGATGGTCGATCCGCCCAGGTCCTTGGCTGCTTTGCTGATGGATAACGTGTAAACGCCGTCTTTTTCCGGCGTAAATTCTGACATAAAATGATCTTCACCGGCTATGACAGGAAGTTTCACTTTTTGCTTGTCTGGAGTAGTGAGCCAGAGTTCGAATTCCTTTACATCGGAATACCAGTCAGCGAGCTTTTCGGGCTTGTCGTCCGGCTCGGCGTAAACGATTTTTACACTTTGCTTTTGTCCTGCTTTACCCGTTGTGCTTGTTTCGATCCAGAGTGCGTGCGCAAACAAGTTGGCAGCACTGCAAAGCATGAGCGCGGCGAAGAATATGATTTTTTGTAACATGATCATTGATTTTGAAATAGATAAATAAATGGGTCAGGAAACCTTGTCAGCGGGCTTTGGTATCCTGGGCTTGAATGTTCTTTTTTCCGAAATCACTTCGGCTACCAATGTGCTTTCGGCCATTTTGAGGTTTTTGGCTTTGGTTTTTTTGCCCTTTTTGCTGCCAAATCCTTTACGGTTCCACCAAACTATAAACCCTGTCACCGGCAAGGATGCGCCGATGAGCGAAGCCAGGAATGCAAGCACTTTGCCTGGAAAACCAAGAATGCTTCCTACGTGAATGTCGTAATTCATACGCCGTAGTTTTGCTCCGAAAGCAGCCTCTTCAAATGGCTTTCCATATATCGCATTCGGGGGCAATTGTTTGGCCGTGTGCTGGTCAAATGTGTAGCTGAGCGCGTTGTAAAACTGGCCTGTGCTCGGATAAACGGTTACAAATATCGCAGATGACGCTTTTGCGGTGTCCGGAAAGCTGTAATAGAAGCCGTTCGATTCCGGATGTCTGGCGATTGTGGTTTGCCAGGCTTTATCTATCGCCTGCTCTGGCGTAAAGAATTTGTGTGCATTCGTTGAATCGGATTTCGTGCGGTCGCGGCCTTCAAGCGTTTGTCCGCCGGACGTAACCCAGTAAAGCCCTTTGCTATACCATTCAATGCCATAAACCATTCCGGTAAGCGCGATGGCCAGCAGGAAAAGGAGTGAATAAAAGCCCAGCACATTGTGCAGGTCCAGGTTGATGCGCTTCCAGGTGCCGTTCCATTTGATCTTGAAACTCTTGTCGGTCGTACTTTTCGTCCATTTTTTGGGATACCACCAAATGAGACCCGTGATCAGCAAAATGACAAAAACCAATGTGCCGTAATTCACAACCTGGCGGCCGATCTCAAAAGGAAGCCATAAAAAACGGTGACCATTCAGCACCCAGCGGAAGAAATCGGCCTCCCCTTTTTTGTGCACCTGCTCACTGATCACTTTTCCCGTGTAGGGATCCACGCGCAAGGTTACATTAGGTCCGCGACGCTCGCCCAGTCCCAGGTAAATCGCCCTGCCCTGCTGATAAGTGGCATAACTCATTTTCAAACCAGGGTATTTCTCTGCCCCGATCTTCATCAGCTGCGAAGGCATTAGCACGGCCTTATCCAGCTTCTCGATCCGGGTTTTGGGCTCCAGCAAGCCCGTGATCTCGTCGTTGAAAACCCACACGCAGCCGGTTATACAAACGATGAAAACAATGATCCCCGAGATTAGGCCGAGCCAGAGATGCAGCCAGTTGTTGATTTTTTTGAAGGTAGACATGAAAAGCCCTGGTTTGAATGTGATAGGATTGTGGGTTGCCGAGCGGCTATTCGTAGTTCAGCACATTGATCGCCGTGATCACGCCGCCTTCTACTTTCAGGCCGCGCGTGCCTTTTGCTGCCACTGCGTCAACTTCATATACATAGCTCGCGCCGTCCGTTTGCGTGATGCCGATGTAACCAGCCTTTCCGTCTTTCGGTGTATAATTGGTTGTGGTAACGTTGGCAATGTTTGCCGCATCGGGCATGCCTTCGATCCACTTGAATGTTTGGTCGTAAACATTCACCGCTGCAAAGCGTTTTCCGATGGCATATGCGCCTTTTTCAGCCGGGCTTGTCATGGTTAGAATGAAATTCCCTTTGCCTACATAAAGCTGCGAGCTAATATTGTAACCACCTGCTGCCTGCTCCACATTGAATAAATAACTCTTGTCAAACTCAGTCGTTCCGGCCTTGATACGCACGATCGCAGACGGTTTCGTAGAGGTGATCTTGCCAGCGTTTGTCCCAACCGAAGCCGAATAAGCATACACATCGCCCTGCTCATCCACAGCCAGTCCATTATTGAAATAGCGGCCGATAAAACCGATGCGGTTGTCTTTGATCACTTTTTCAACGGTCAGTGCGGGATAGGAAAGCACCGCGATCCATGCGCTGTCCGGGTAAGCCGTCCCGAAAGCGTCCGGTGCAACGCCTTTGATGCTCATATAGGGCGCATAAACCTTGTCGCCGACCTGCGTAGCCCACGTAAAATGTGCACGTTCGCCATTACCAGCCAGTTTTACAATGTTAACCTGCGCCTCGCCTACGATTTTGGACTGTGCTGCATCAATGCGGTAAAAAGAAGCGCTTTCGTTGCCTGAACGCGGCACTTTAATGGTCAGCACGTCATCGGCAACCGGTGCAAAAACCTGAACAGTCTCAGCCTGAAAATCAGAAACTTTATTAAGTTCTCCCTTGCCGTCAAGGTTGTAAGTGGTCACAGCGCCTGGGTTTCCCTGGCCGTAAAGCAGACTGAAAAATCGGTTTTTGTGCGTGACATAATAGCGGTAAGTGCCGTCCTGTTCTTTGCCATTTCCAACTGTGGACACAGTGCCCGAAGTCAGGCTTTCGGTTGTCAGCAAATAGTCGGCGATGCCCGTCGAGCCCACTGGTAGTGCCGAGATCACGTATTTGGTTTTGCCTCCCTCACCACCGCCTGGTGTAGGATTAACATTGTTGTCGTCGCTGGTGCAGGCTGCCAGGAATATGCCGAGGCCAAGGCCCAGCGTAATGCTTTTGATTGCGCTTTTCATTTTTTGGATTAGAATAAAATATATGTAGTAGAAATTATTTACTGATAAAGTACCGGAGCTTCGCATAGAAGCCGCGACTCGCTTTTTGCAAGCTGAAATTGTCGTAAAGCCTGGCATCGAGCAGGTTTTTGCATTCCAGTGAAACATTGTATTTCCCGTTTGCCATGGCATATACAATGTTCACATCATGGCTCAGCTGGCGAGGAATGTCGAGCTTGTCACTGCCCAGGCTCGGCCAGTAGAGATAGTAAGCATGCACGTAAAGCAGGTTGTAGCCGAAAGTCAGTGTGTTCCCTTTTGCACCAAAATCTTTGAGAAAAACAGAAGCATCCGCATTGCCGAAAAGGAACGGCATATTGGGAATCCGGTCGCGGTAAAGCGGGCTTTCGGTGGTGTAGCCATCCTCAAAACGCGTGTTGTTGCGCAGGTCCTGGTAAGTGAGGTTCACGCCTGCCGTGAAAAGTTGTTTGAACGAATAGCGCACTTCGCCATCGACGCCAAAGTTGGTCACATCGGCCAGGTTGTCCATCACCTGCTTGGTCTGGTTGGCATTCAGTTTGGGGCGGATAAAGCCTTGTGCGTTGCGGTAAAGCACATTTGCATCCACATTCACACGGTGAATTTTGCTGAACTGCGTCTGGTAACTGAAACCCAGGTTATAGTTGTCGCTGCTTTCGGGATCGAGGTCAATGTTGCCTTCCAGGTTGAGTAAATCACCGTAAAGCTCATCGGTTTCGGGGAGGCGATAGCTTTTTTCATACGAACCTTTCAACTGCAAATTTTTCAGTAAAAAGAATGTCGACGCGATGCCGTAACCGAACTTATCAAAACGATTTTTCTGGATTTTATACGCCACGTCACCATATACACCGGTAGGATTATACGTAACCGAGAATTTGTTGAATTGTGAAAACTGTTTGAAGAAAAGTGATGTGTTCCAGCGCTCACTGTAATCGAACTTGTAGCCTAGCCCCAGCACATTCTTGGTGTTAAAGCGAGGCTGCTCGTAACGGTCGGCATCCGGGTAAAGTTCGTCGCGGCCCTTCCTGTTAAAAGTGTTATAAACGTTGTTGATCGTGATGGAATGCTTGTCACTGAGCTGGTAAGTGGCATTTGCGGTGACCAGACCATTGTTGTTGCGGAATTTGTAAAGGGAACGCTCGCGCTCGCTGCCCAGTCCTTCGTATTGTTTGAATTGCTGAAACCAGTTATACCGCCGGTAAACCGTATCCACATTCTGTTCCTGCCCCAGGTTATAATTAGCGGAAAGACTTACATTCAACCCCTTAACAAAAAGATCCTTTTTTTGATATTTCAAACTCGGCATAACAATGTTGCCCTTGCGGTGCCAGGCGCCGAAGACACTCACCATGCGCGCGCCGGTCTGAATTTCAGCACGGTTCTGGCCCAGCGTTATGCCGAAAAGCAGTTTATCTGCAAATTTTTTGCCGACCACACCCACATTTGCGATGATTGTTTCATTATGGTAATTATCATGAAAACGGCGCAAACGCTGGTTCTTGAAGTATTCGCCCGTGTTCACATCAGCCACATCTACATTGATCCAGTAATTGTTGTCCGAATAATTCTGGAAAGCATTCAGCTGAAATGTAAAACCCGATTTCCCCGTAAAACCCGCATTAATTCCCGTGCGGTGCGTGTTGAATGATCCATAGGAATAAGATGCATCGAGATAAGTGTTCTGCCGCGAGCCCGTCACAATGTTCACCGCACCGCCGAGTGCATCCGAGCCCAACCAGATCGGCACCACGCCTTTGTAAACTTCTACCCTTTCGGCGAGGTTAATGGGAATGTTGTTGAGCTGGAATGACGAGCCGAAATTGTCCATAGGAACACCGTCCAGAAAAAATTTCACCTGACGGCCTGTGAAACCATTGAGCGAAAAATTCATATTTGACCCTACCCCACCACTTTCCCGAACGCGGACGCCCGAAACACGGTCGAGCGCATGGGACAGGTCGAGCGTTGAGTTCTGGAGTTTTTTGGCATCAATGGCTGTAACATTGTAGGCCTGCCTGTTAACCTCCTTTGCCTCCGAACGGCCGATCACCGAAACCGATTCAAGTTCCTGGGAAATGGCTTTGAGGCGGAAGTTTGCCTGCGCATTTTCTCCGTCTTTCAGGTTCATTTGTTTGGTTTCAGGCTCAAAACCAAGGAAAGAAATCACGAGTGTGCATGGCCCGGCGGGTAGATTTTCCAATGCATAGCGCGCTTTCGCATCTGAAAATGTTCCCTTGGTTACACCGGAAATGGTGATGGATGCGCCGGACAGCAGCTCGCCGTCATCCGACCGGACCGTCCCTCTAAGACTGGCCGTTTGCGCAAAAGATGCGCAGGAACAGGCGCATAATATGCCTGTCAACAAGATTTTTATAACTTGCATTACTTTTAATTTTTGACGACTTTAAAAGTGAACATGCTTCGGCATGTTTTGGCCGTACGGTTGGCGCCGTACGGCCTTTTTTTGTGGTTACTCGGCTAGGTTATGGGAAATGTTTATGCATATAACTATTTAGACTAATTATAATTTATGCCTCAAAAGTAACCGTGAATCGCGTAAAAGCAATCGTTCAGACAAAATATTTTTGCATCATTGCCTTACTCAGACCAAACCGCCAGCTCGTTATCGTCCGGATCTGTGAACTGAAAACGCTTTCCGCCAGGGAATTCGAAGATATCCTGGGTGAGGACACCGCCCGCTTTCAGCACCTTCTTTTTCGTGGATTCGATATCATCTGAATAAAGAATCACCAGGATGCTTCCCCGGACCGGCATGCCGATGGTGAAGCCGCCATCCACATAATCTCCTGAAAAAGCCGTGTATTCCGGACCATAGTCAGTGAATGTCCAGTCAAAACTCTCGGAGTAGAACTGTTTCACCTTCGCCAGATCCTTTGAAAGGAATTCAATGTACTGAATTTGCTCGTGCCGCTCGCGGCTTTCTGTTTGTCCCATTGTTCTATTTTAATTTATAATGTGATTTTATGGTAAAAGGCTGAACAGTCACTTATTTTTGTCTATTAAACTTATAGATTAAATATTCTGTCCATTACATTTGCCCTTGTAAAAATAGAATTTTACAACCACCAACTTCCTTTTCATTAAATCCACTGTTTAAAATGTTAAAAAATTTATCAAAGTCTGTCCTGAATACTCGGGGATGGGTTTTCTTTTCTTCATTCATTCTGATCAGCTTACATGCTGTTGCCCAGAATGTTACTGTGAAAGGAACCGTTACATCCAGCGCTGACAAAACCGGTTTGCCGGGTGTCAACATTGTTGTAAAAAATACTGTTACCGGAACCACCACCGATGCGGAAGGAAAGTATGAGCTTAGCGCTCCGTCGGATGCAATCCTTGTCTTCTCAGGCATCGGGTACGTTACTCAGGAGTCGGTTGTGAACGGCCGGACGGTCATTGACCTGCAACTAGCGGCCGATACGAAGCAGCTCGACGAACTTGTGGTCGTGGGTTACGGCACGCAGAAAAGGAACAGCCTGACTAATTCCGTTTCCACTATTAAGGGCGAAGACGTGGCTCGCAGGCCGGTTTCCAATATTCAGCAATCGTTTCAGGGGTTGATGCCCGGCGTGGCTGTCACGGACCTGGGCGGCTCGCCGGGAAAGTCTAATGCGACTATCCGAGTGCGTGGGATCACCACATTCAACATTAACGGCAGCAGCACCAGCGGTTATGATCTGGGAAAAAACGATGCGCTTGTCATTGTGGACGGCATTGAACAGCAACTGAGCGATATCAGCCCGGACGACATTGAATCGGTTTCTATCCTGAAAGATGCGGCTTCAACGGCGATTTACGGTTCACGTGCCACCAATGGCGTTGTTTTGATCACGACAAAAAGGGCGAAAGGCAGCAAAGTGCAGGTGGATTATCATGGTTACTATGCCCTTCAAAAATCAAATAATGTGCCTAAAATGATGGGTTTGGAGGCTTACATGCGCGAGCAGGTGGCCGCTTACACCAATGCAGGCTCAGCAGTTCCGGCCCGATTCACGGAAGAATCCATACAGGCCTATGTGAATGCGACGGACCGTGAAAAATATCCGCTTCCCAACACTTGGTTTGAGACATTGCTGCGCACAGCGCCGCAGCATAATCACGCTTTGTCCATTGCGGGTGGAACAGAGGCATTGCGTACGCGCCTGAGCGTTCATTACCAGGATCAGCAGGGTGTGATCAAAAATTTTGGTAACAAGATCGGCGAATTCAGGCTGAATACGGATTATGATGTTTCCAAAAGGATCCGGGTGAGTGCGGACATTAACTATCGCTCGACAAGCACCGAAAACCCGACTACAAACACAGACGCCTCAACCGGCCAGGTGACTGCGCCTCTTAACAACTTCTTTCACGGCTCGCTCTGGGCAGTTCCCAAATATCCCGATGGTACTTACGGGCTCAGCACGCAGGGAAATAACCCACTGATGTTTATCGAGATAGGCGGACAATCCAGGCAGAAAACAGATTATCTGGCGGGCTATATAAAAGGTGATTTCGAGATTGCGGAAGGACTTGTTTTCTCCACACAGATCGCCGGTCGCGGGCTTTATACACAGCAGAAAAACTACACGAATTCGTACGTTAACACGGATAAAAACACTAACATTACCAAGACGATTGCCAACAACAGCCTGTACGAGATCCGCAACACGCTGCGTGAATACACGATCAACAATTTGCTGACCTACGAGAAAGGTTTCGGGAGCCACAACCTGAAAGCGCTGGTTGGTTATTCGCAGATCGGCAACACGCAGACATTCCTTTCGGCTTACCGCGAGCGCTTTTATAACAATGGCATCGGTTCCATCGGCCAGGGTGCGAATGACGGGACAAAAACAAACACCGGACGCGACGCAGAATATGGCTTACGCTCCTTCTTTGGCCGGGTTAACTACGATTATGAAGGCAAATATTTACTGGAAGTAAATGGTCGTTACGACGGATCTTCGAAGTTTACCGGTGCCAAGCAATACAGCTTTTTCCCTTCTTTCTCGGCGGGATGGCGGATTTCAAAGGAGAAGTTCTGGCAAGGACTGGAAAGCGCAGTGAATGATCTCAAATTCAGAGGATCCTGGGGGATTACGGGCAATCAGTCGGTGGATTTATACAGCTATTATGCTGCGCTGACTGCCAATGGTTACAGTTTTGGCGGGTTGCCCGTGCAGGGTTATCGCCAGAATACATTGGCCAATACTAACCTCGGATGGGAATCTACGACGCAGCTGGACCTGGGGCTGGACGCCACTTTTTTCCAAAACAAGCTAAACCTGACGGTTGATTATTACAACAAGGAAACGGATGACATCCTGCTTAACCTCGACATTCCGGCGACTATTGGGTTGACGGCGCCGCCTCAAAATGCAGGTTCGGTGCAGAACAAGGGCTGGGAGTTCAGTTTGAATTACCGCGGCACGCCGACCGCAAGTGGTTTCCGTTACAATGTTGGAGGTAATCTGAGCATTAATGAAAATCTGGTGACGGATTTGAAAGGAACCGGCCCCTATCTCACCGGCTCGGACATTGACCCGCGCTATATCATTAAAAAAGGCCTTCCTATCAACACGCTCTGGGGATACAAAACAGACGGCCTGTTCCAGACACAGCAGGAAATTACTGAGTACAAAGCCACTTATGCAGCTAATACCAAGCCAGGAGATGTCAAATACGTAGATTTGAACGGCGACGGGAAAATTGATGCGAATGATATGACGGCCATCGGCAACTCATTTCCAAAATACACTTTTGGATTGAATGCGGACTTTTCTTACAAGAATTTCGACCTGAACATTCTCTTCCAAGGCGCCGCAAAAGTGAATTCACGCTTGGCAGGTGCGCTGGCCGAAATGGGCAACCAGGAAGGTTTTACGCATGAAATTTACACCGACAATTACTGGACGCCCGAGCGCACCGACGCCCGTTTCCCCCGCCCGGTAAAGTTTGACCTGCGCAATGTGGCCACTTCCGACCGGCTGGTTTTGAATGGTTCTTACCTGCGTTTGAAAAACGTGCAGCTGGCTTACAATGTGCCTTCTGTTTTGTCCCAAAAAATACATTTGAACAAAGTGCGCGTGTATGTTTCGGCGACCAATGTGTTTACCATTTCCAAACTCAATGAGTGGAACCTGGATCCGGAAGCGCCTTCCGGACGTGCGGTTTACTTCCCGCAAACTGCCTTGTATACAGCCGGTTTAAATCTGCAATTCTGATCCATATTGACCTGAAAATCATGAAATCAATTACATTAAAACATATCATTACCGGCATTGCTGTCTCCTCTGGCCTGCTGATGTCGTGCGACAATAATCTGCTCGAAACATTCCCGAATGACCGGCTTTCCGTAGACGTTTTCTGGACCACCGAAACGGATGCAAAACTTGCTGTTAATGCTTTATACACAGACCTCGACAGCACCAACATCATCAGCTGGGACGCACTTACTGAGATCGCGCATACGAACCAGAACTTCGATGTGCAGGCTTATGTAGAGCTCGGCACTTACGATGGAACGAGCTCAAAGATCTATAATGAGTGGAAACGCGCTTACCGGGGCATCCGCGCCACCTCCTACTTCCTCGAAAACGTGGACAAAGTGCCTTCCGGCAACACGGCACTGATCAATCAGCTGAGAGGCGAAGCGAAGGTTTTGCGCGCTTGCCAATACATTAAACTGGCTGGCTTATACGGCAGTGTTCCCCTTGTAACAACGTCCATAACCATCGACGAATCCAGGACTTTACAAAACATACCCGTCGCTGAAATCTGGGATTTTATTGACAAAGAACTCAACGAAGCGGCTGCATTATTGCCAGCGACTTACCCGGCTTCGGATAACGGCAGGGTTACGAAAGGAGCGGCGCTGGGGCTTGCGGCGCGGGCCAGTTTATATGCAGGCCGCTATGAAAAAGCGGCTGCCGAAGCGGATCTGGTCATTAAGTCGGGCGTTTATGAATTGTATAGTTCTTATGAAAAGCTTTTCACTTACGCGGCTGAGAACAATAAGGAGGTTTTATTTGACAGGCAATTTATCAAAGACAACTATCCGATTAATGTGTTCCCGCTGCTCGCACCTTACAGCCAGAAAAACAGCCAGAGCACGTATGTGCCTACCAAAGCACTTGTGGACACATATGAAACCACTGCCGGAAAGCTCATTACCGAAAATGCGAGCGGCTATAATCCCGCAACGCCTTATGTGAACCGAGATCCGCGTTTGAAATTCTCCATTTTCCTTGAAGGCGATATTTTACCAAGCGGCATTGCTTTCAAACCAGCTCCGAACAGCGGAACCGCGGATGCGATTGGCAGCACTTACATTGCTTCCACGACTGGATTTAACATTAAAAAATACGTTCTGGTCGATGACTTTTCGAATCCTGTGAACAGCGGCATCAACATTATCCTGCTCCGTTATGCAGAAGTTTTGCTGACCTATGCAGAGGCTAAAATTGAATTGGGACAAATTGATGCGAGCGTTCTGGCAGCGATCAATCTGGTGAGAAACGGCAGAAGCGATGTGAAACAGCCTGCTGTTAAAACAGCTTCGCAGGCCGAAATGAGGAACATTGTTCGCCGCGAAAGAACGGTTGAACTGGCATTTGAAGGACAACATTTGTTTGATATACGCCGCTGGAAAACCGCTGAGAAAGTTATGCCGGGGCCGGTTTACGGAATCACTTATAAGGATGCCAGCGGTGCTTTGAAAACGGTCGAAGTCGTTGCTGTCAACAAAACATTTGATGCAAGCCGTCATTATTTGTGGCCGATTCCGCAAAAAGAGCGAGATTTAAATCCAACATTAACCCAAAACCCTGGCTGGTAATATGCGTTTTAGTAAAAGTTTAAAGTTTATAGTTTTCCCTGCGCTTGCCTTATGCGCTGCCGCATTCCTTGCGGCAATGGCTCCGAAACCGGCGGCCAAAACGCCCAACATTGTCCTGTTCTTCATCGACGATCTCGGTTATGGCGACCTAACCGTCACCGGCGCATTGGGTTATAAAACACCGAACATTGACAAGCTCGCAGCAGAAGGAACGCGCTTCACCAATTTTATGGCGGCACAAGCCGTTTGCAGTGCTTCCCGCGCCGCTTTACTCACAGGCTGCTATCCAAACCGCGTCGGTGTTTACGGCGCATTTGGGCCAAAGCAAGGGCTGGGACTGCATCCGCAGGAAGAAACGATTGCCGAATTGCTGAAAGCGAATGGTTATGCAACCGGAATTTTTGGCAAATGGCATTTGGGAAGCGATTCGATATTTTTGCCGAAACAGCAGGGTTTTGACGAATATTACGGCGTCCCTTACTCGCATGATATGTGGCCGCTGCATCCATGGCAAAAGCAGGCACAATATCCGCCGCTTTACTGGATCGACGGAAACAAGCCAGTGAAGGAGATTAAAGACCTGAACGATGCAAGCGCGCTGACGCCGACGATCACGGAAAAAGCCGTTTCATTCATCAAGCGCAATAAGAAAAAGCCTTTTTTCCTCTATGTGCCGCATCCGATGCCTCACGTTCCGCTGGCTGCGAGCGCTAATTTCAAAGGAAAAAGCGAGCGCGGGATTTTTGGCGATGTGCTTTCGGAACTGGACTGGTCGGTGGGGCAGATTATGAAGGAATTGAAGGATCAGGGTCTGGACGATAACACCATTGTGATTTTTACAAGTGATAATGGTCCCTGGCTCAATTATGGCGACCATGCAGGTTCGTCCGGTGGTTTCCGCGAAGGAAAAGGAACATCCTACGAAGGTGGTCAGCGTGTGGCGGCCATGATCCGCTGGCCGGGCGTGGTGCCTGCCGGAAGAATTTCCAACAAGCTTTTGTCAAACATTGATATCCTGCCCACATTGGTAAAATTAACCGGTGCAAAGTTGCCCAAGGAAAAGATCGACGGCATTGAATTCGCCGATCTGCTGAAAGGCGACGAATCCAAGAAGCCCCGCGAGAATTTCCTTTACTATTATCGTAAAAATAACCTAGAAGCCGTTCGGAAGGACAATTGGAAACTGGTCTTCGCGCATCCGGGACGGACTTATGAAGGATCATTGCCAGGCAAAGACGGCCAGCCGGGACCCGCACCCGAAGATCACGCCATTCCCCAGGCACTTTACGATCTTACGCGTGACCCGGCCGAGCGCTATGACGTGTATTCGCAATATCCGGAAGTTGTAGCAGAGCTGGAAAAGGTCGCCGAAGCTGCGCGGGAGGATCTCGGTGATGACTTACAAAAACGTGCAGGAAAACATGCACGACCGCTCGGAAAGGTCGAAAAATAACTGACTAAGCAATCCGGTAAGCTGCCCTGGCTTACCGGATTTTGTTTTCCAGGACAATCACAGAAGGCCCTTCCTGCAACCATTTTTGCCCCAGACCTGTCTGATCCCCCAGCGGCAGGAAATGGACGAATGATCCCAAAACGAGATCCACATCGCCATCCGCATCCATATCACCGGCGTCCATAGTCATCCATCTGCCTTTGGTCGCTTCGGGAAATGAGTAATCTTCAAATTTCAGGTTTCCTTTATTTTTCAGATAAATAAAACTCTCTTCCGGATAACGCGCATAATCCGGGAAGAACGAAATGGCCGCAATGTCCAGATCGCCATCGCGGTCATAATCCCGCGCCAGTGCTTTGTAAGCGCCATTCATCTGGCAAAAATAGGACTGGCGGAAATTGGATTTTCCGTCGTTAAGGAAAATGTAAATGCCATGGTAGTTTTTCAAAATGGGTGTTTTGTCCGCATTGTCTCCGCATACATAGATAATGTCGTCAAAACCATCTTTATTAAAATCGGCGAGTTCCATATGCTGCGAACCGTTGAGCGGCATGAAGGACAGCAACCGCCTTTCCTCAAACTTCCCTGAACCCTTATTCATGTAAAGGAAAACGCCTTCATCCGCCTGCGCCATGAGGACGTAAATGTCCATTAAGCCATCCCGATTGGCATCTTTCATCACCACCGAGACCGCGCCGGGTTTCTCCCGGAGCACATGTTTGTCATAACCGCCGCGGCCATTGTTTTCAAACCAGGCCAGCTGCCCGTTCTCATTGCCAAATTCACACGCCACAACATCTTCAAAACCGTCTTTATTAAGATCACCATAAGCCATCGAAACAGGCCGCTGTAAATTGGAAATGGCAACATTGCCTGATTTCAAGCCTTTTTCAGAGCCATTCTTAACGAGCCTTTGCACCGCACCGTCGCGGGCATTTGTTGGAAAGATCCCGTTACCGATCATGGTCAGATACAGCTCCTCTCCTTTGTCATAAAAGTCAATCGGCGTCGATTCCAGGCGCATGCTGTAGTTTTCACTCAGGTCGGGTTTCAGGAAAGTGAGCACATTGCTTTTGCCTTTCGCATCACTATATACGACGCCGCGATTGTTAGGCAGGATCTTCACCATGGAAGTCATGGCCGGCCGGTGGGAAAATGTTGTTTCCCTGTATTTGAAATGGCCCAAACCCATTTGGAGCTTACTTGCCCGGATCGGCGGCGCAACAGAGTCCGGCGACTGAGAGATAAAATATTGCTCGATCTTTTGCCAGTCGGCTTTGGCCAGGATTGGGCCCATGCGCTCGTGCATGTCGGGAAGCACTTTCTTCCAGTTTGATTTTCCCAATATTTCCGGCAGCACAAATGCATGGCAACGGCTGCAATGCGTCGCCGCCAATTCCCTGCCCGACTGCGTGGAAACGGGCGGCTCCTTCATTTCAGCCGCATTATTTTCCTTTTTAGCATGGCACGCCATGAGAAAAAACAACAGAATAAAGACAGGTAAAAATCGTCTCATACGGGTCATGAACGAGGTCAGGTTTCGGGGGTGTAAACCTAATAAACATTGGCCAAAAAGTCGTTACGCAAACCACCGCCATCGATATTAGAATACCATTAGAGTTTGCCGGAAACGCGTTTTCAGATTGATTTTGCGGTCAGGAATTTGTTATTTTAGATTGATCTAAAAATTATTGCATGGAGTTATACTATTCATTTTCGGCCTTAATTGTCCTCTCGGCCATATTTTCGTACATCAATTCACGGTTTCTCAAACTGCCGCCTTCCATCGGCGTTATGGTCATTGCCTTACTCGTTTCGCTTGGTCTGATCGCTACGGACACCATTTTCCCGAGAACATTTCTGCGCATCACAACCCTCATCGGCAGTGTGGACCTAACGGAAATTCTCATGGGCGCCATGTTGAATTTTCTGCTATTTGCAGGTGCAATCCACATTCACCTTGAAGACCTGCGCGAGCAGCGGCTCCCGATCATTATCTTTTCCACGCTCAGCGTGCTGATGTCAACCTTTATCATCGGTTTTCTAATCTATTATCTGTTGCCACTGACCGGCCTGCACGTGCCGCTGATACAATGTCTCGTCTTCGGTGCCTTAATTTCTCCTACGGATCCGATCGCAGTTTTGGGGATTTTGAAACAGGCTGGCGTACCCAAATCCATCGAGACCAAAATTGCGGGTGAATCGCTTTTTAATGATGGGATGGCCGTTGTGATCTTTATCCTGATGCTCGCCCTTGCGAGAGGCGAAGAAGTGAACACTACTTTTGGCGGCATTACGATGCTTTTTGTAAAGGAAGCATTGGGTGGGATTGCGCTTGGACTCGCGCTCGGATTTGTGGGATCTAAAATGATTTACAAAGTCGATGGCTATAATGTACATGTTCTGATCACGCTGGCAATCGTCATGGGCGGACATTTGGCGGCGCAGGCATTGCATATGTCGGGCCCGCTTGCGATGGTTGCAGCCGGACTTGTTGTGGGTAACTATGGTAAAAACCCCGGCGCAGTTTCCGACATGGAACGCGATTACATTGATAAGTTCTGGGAATTGATTGATGAAATACTGAACGCCATTCTTTTCCTTATTATCGGCTTTGAATTATTGCTGATTCCTGATCTGAAAAGGTTTATGACAGCCGGAGTGATCGCCATTGTGGTGGTGTTGCTCGCACGTTTTATTTCCATTTATCTTCCGGTGAAATTTATTCCGTTCAGAAATAAGTTTGGAAAAAAATCGATTGCAATCCTCGTTTGGGGTGGCCTGCGCGGGGGTGTTTCTATCGCCCTGGCGCTATCGATCGATAAGGATCTGAATAAGGATATCTTCCTGGCCATCACTTACTTCGTAGTTTTGTTCTCGATTATCGTTCAGGGACTTACGGTTGGAAAACTAGCCAAAAGATTTCCGGAAGAAGAGGAAATTGCCTGATATACCAGGCAAAATACACATTAAAACAAAGATAAAATTAGGGTAAATCCTCAGTTAAATGTCATGATTTCAAAAGCCATGTCATATTTTAATTATTACAACATGAACCTATCCATTGAACCGTCCACTCGCCAGAACGACCATTTTGAAAATGTATTTATTGCCGAAGAAGATTTACAGGACCGGACCTGGATTAACTGCGAATTTATCAGGTGTAATTTTCAAGGCAGTGACCTGAGCGGCAACAACTTTATTGAGTGTCATTTTACGGATTGCGATTTCACTCAAACCAAGCTAAATGGCACAGGTTTTCGCGAAGTTGTATTTTCAAATTGCAAAATAGATGACGTCAATTTCTCAGTTTGCAATCCATTTATTTTCTCCTTTTCATTCAATGAATGTGTATTGGATCATGCCGATTTTCATGAGACCAATCTGAATAAAACAAGCTTTAAAAATTGCTCATTAATTGGCACCAATTTTGAAGAAACAGACTTAACCGAAGCAATTTTTGAAAATTGCGACCTGGACGGGGCCAGATTTATCGATTCAATTCTAGAAAAAACGGATTTCCGAACTGCGCATAATTTCAACATTGACCCAACATTGAACAGATTAAAAAGATCTAAATTCTCCGGCTCTAACCTCATAGGACTTTTACAGAAATATAAGCTGGATATTGAATTTAATTAGTAAATCCTCCCTGGTAATTAATGTTCAAGGCCATCCCATTTTAATTTGGGGATGGCCTTTTTTACTGGCAGAACTATTACTATGTCTGGTTTCTAAAATGGCAAAATAGCTTGATATTATCTGGTAGAAAAGTTATTTCTTTTTGATGCGCCCAAACCGTTAATTTCTCCGTTCCCGCCGAACATTCATTCTTAGGTTATAAGCCAACCATTTGTTCTAGTATTACAGCGGTAAAAATCCATTTAAACTGAATACATATGAGCAAACTATTAAACAAAATCACTGTATTGTCCGGCGTTGCTTGTGGACTAATTGTTATTTCTTGTCAGAAAGAAGAGTTTGTTCCAGCTTTTGAATCGGCAGCAGGCAATGCTGCAATCGTGCAGGCTCCACCTGTGATGATCCCTGCTTCGAGGTTGGCAAAATTTAACAATGATACGATCATTTATAATGCGGATGGGAGTACAAAAAAAGTGATTGAAACGCTGGAAAATAGAATTTACCGGACGGAATACAAATATGCTCCCAATTCTGTAAAGGCGATAAGATACAGGAATGGCAAGGCCTACCTGACGATGGATTGGAAATTGTCAAATGGACATGCAACAAGCCTCACCTATAAGAATTTTGAAACAGGGGGAATATATGGAGCGTCCACCTCAACAGTAGAATATCATTACAACAACAAAAATCAGCTCACAAAACTCGTTGCTTTTAAAGGCAGTAAAACGACGGTAACTTTAACATACGACAATATGGGCAATGTCTTCAAGTTGTTATATGTAGACAATACGCCCAACGGCGACAAGTTCATGGAACTTGTAAACTACGAATACACTGAATATGTCGGTGGTCCTACACAGCTGGACAAAGGTTCGACCATTAACTTGCATGTTTTCAATAACGTAGCGCTGGGCTGGATGGGTGACGCGTATTTGCCCATCTTCGGAAACTTTGGAAAAAGTCTCGTAAAGAAGGTAACTGCAACAAGCCTCGCTTCTCCTATAAAATTCGGTTATGCCTTGGATGTGAGCGGTTATGTCAAAGAAATGAAAGAGTCAAACCAACAGGGAAACTTTGTATCCAGCAAGCAACTGATATTTTCACTTCCGGCAAAAGATCGTTCAGAGGATTATATTGTAACTAAGTAAACGGCAAACCTGGGATAAGTGACCAAATAACCTATCCCAAGTTTTTTTCTATTTAAACCCAAACACCAGTGGGAAAACGAAGGTTACGATTATGGTCCATATAAAGTAAATGGGCAGAAAGTAACCGATTGTTTTTCCTACTTCTTTTATATCAGTTTTGCCGATCACCACTTTGTATATCTGGCCAGTTACCAGCAGTAAATTTATCAGGATCAGCGCGTTACTGCCAAGCACTGCCGCGCGGTTCGGCGTAATCCCCCACTCCGAAATCCGGAATAATATGGCCGACAACGCAATGCCATTGACCATAATCGTCACCACCGAAAGTGCAAAGAGCACCCAAACCTCCGCCTTACTCCTGGATATCCGGGTCGTTTCGGCAACAGAAAAGAAAATAATCGCCATTACACCAATCAGCAATGCATTGAAAATCAATAGAAACTCCCTGTCATTATACGGATCTTTGCCAGAATACACCATGGCAATGAGGTAAACAATCAGCATGACCAGCACGAGCGGGCTAAAAATCTTCGCGATCACCGGCGAGACTTTGCCTACCAGTTGAGGATTGGTCTGCGTAAGATAAGTGCCGACAATCGGTGCCGCTGCCAGGCCAACAACACCAATGTTCTGAAAGTAAAATTCTTCAATACGAAACCCGATCAATGCAAACAGGTTGATCGTAATGGCTGTCAGGATCCCACCCGAAATGAGGATTAAGGCAGTCATGACGACGAGATCCCCATTATATTTCAGGAATCCAAGCCGCTTCTCGCTCACATCGCTCCGGTCGCCGACGAATGCAAAGCCCAAAACAGACCATTGAAACAGCACCAGGTGAATGCAGGAAAGGATCAATGTATCGCTCGTTTTAACATCTGGTAAAAGGTTGATATAGACCAATCCCGCCGCCATTGATCCCGCCAGCACGGCAATGTTTCCAGCCTGCATTTTATTTTTCCTGGCAAAAAATACCATCAATGCCGGGAAAACCACAAATCCGATATTTCTTGAATAAAAGAACTCTTCGTTAACACCGAATATGGCAGGGATTTTTGCAATGAGGCCTGCAAATAATGATGCTATAACGATAAAAACCAGGTCCTTGCGGCTGCCCCAGGAGATTTCCTCATTGGCGAAGCTGAGCCGCTCGTGCCAGAAACCAGCCAGGGCGTTTTCCTGCAATTCGGGATACAATGTTTTGAATGCGCGCTTGAATGTTGGCTTGTCTGCCCGGTACAACCTTTCCAGCTGACCAGGGTTGTCGAGATTTAACAGGATTTGATCTTTCATAAACAATGGCAGGATTGATTTAATAATTTAAAAAGTACTTTGCATTACAAAGTAAATCATTTAAGAAGATATTTTCCAAACCGTTAGCAGATTTTTTATGATTAAAAATTTAAGATTACTACGGGCACATAATCTTGGCATAGTGTTTTTGGCACCAGCATTCATACTCTGTTTCCCAGGCAACGAGGCCAGGAGCTGAGCACTCACTATCTTGCTCTAAAACGCGTAATTCATGGCAGGCCAGGCTAATTCATTTGATACTGATAATAACTTAGAAATACAACGTCTCAATCTCGCCCTTGAATCCGCTGGCATAGGTACTTGGGAACTGGATTTCCTGAGTAATAATATTCGTATATGCCAACGGACCAAAAATCTTTTTCAGCTTGCCGGCAGCGATATCATTGACCTACAACTTCTTCTGGATCAAATATATACGGAAGACGTCGTTGCATTTCATAACGAGATTTCCAATGCGATGCAGCAGCCTGCACCGCACTCATTTTCCGTAAAACTCCGCACGACTGGTTCGCAAGGCCGTCGCTGGGTGCTTTGTAAAGCGCAATCGCACGCCACCGCTAATGGTGTGACCCGGCTGCTGGGCAGTTTCATCGACATTACGAATAATGTTGAGGATTCAACCGCAAAGACAGAGGCCCAGAAAGCATATGAAGAAAGTGAGGCGAAACTGAGAACTGTAATTGAATCCGCCCCGGCCGCAATAGGCTTGTTTGTGGGGCGTGACCTCATTGTGGAAATGCCCAACCAGGCATTTATTGATATAGTTGGAAAAGGACCGGATATTGTTGGACGGCCGCTGCGGGACGTAATGCCGGAACTGGAAAACCAGGCTTTCCTTAAAATACTGGACGATGTGTACACGACTGGTGTAACATTTCAAAGCTTTGGGACCCAGGTCAATATAGTTCAGCAGGGCGTGATGACTTATAATAAATACGACATTACCTACTCCCCGGTATACGACCGAGATGGCAATGTATACGCAGTTCTGGACATCGCCATTGACGTCACCAACCGGGTTAACCTCGAAGAACGCATTAAAGAAAGCCAGATGCAGCTGCTGGAATTGTTTGAGCAGTCGCCGGTTGGCATCGCTATTATAGGTAAGGAAAATTTGACTTTTACAATGGCTAACCCCTTCTACGGAAGGCTGGTGGGCCGGAAACCGGAAGACATTATCGGCAAACCGCTGATGGAAGCCATTCCTGAAATTGAGGGACAAGGGTTTGACGCCCTGCTGAAAGGCGTGATCGACACCGGTGTTCCCTATATTTCAAAAGAGCAGCCTGTGGATCTTGCCATCGATGGCGTGATTCAAACCATTTATGTGGATTTGGCGTATCAGCCGCAGCGTGACCAAGCCGGTAACATTAACGGCGTATTCGTAGTTGCGACGGACATGACGAAACAGGTGTTAAGCCGGAAGCAGATTGAAGAAACCGAAACATTTTTGCGTGGCGCCATTGAACTGGCTGAGCTAGGCACCTACTCCATCGACCTGGCGACCGGCATCTTTGACTATTCCGACCGATTGAAATATTGGTTCGGTGTTGAAAAGGAGGATACCATTACATTTGAAAAAGTATACGCTGCCATTTCCAAGGAGGATCTGCCGGCTGTTGTAGAAGCCGTAAACCGCGCCTTCGCTCCGGGATCAGACGGGCATTTCGACATGGAATATACCATGGATGCTGAGCAGACAGGTTTTGCCAGGATTCTTCATGCGCAAGGCAAAGTGCTTTATGACGAGAACGGAAAGCCGGTTAGTATGATCGGCACTGCGCAGGATGTGACGATCCAGCGGGAAATTAAGAATACGCTCGAAGCGCAGGTGCAACAGCGTACGCAGCAGCTTGAAGTGATGAACGAAGAGCTTGCATCTCTGAATGAGGAATACCGTGCAACCAATGATGAGCTTGCGGACTCGAATCTGTTGTTGCAGCAATCCAATGTGAATCTCCAGCAATTCGCTTACGTGGCTTCCCATGATTTACAGGAACCGCTCCGCAAGATCCAATCCTTTTCCGATCTGCTGGCAAAGCGATATTCAGAAAATCTGGGCGATGGCCTGACTTACCTGCAGCGCATGCAGAGTTCTGCCAAACGCATGTCCGATCTGATCGAAGACTTGCTATCCTTTTCGCGAATTACAGCTCATAATGAGGTCATTGAAAAGGTATTCCTTAATAAGGTTATCAATGATGTGCTGAATGATCTGGAATTGGTCATCACGGAAACATCCGCACAGATTTTCGTGCAGGACCTGCCTGTGATCGAAGGCGACCGGATGCAGTTGAACCAGCTGTTCCTTAATCTTATCAGTAACGCGCTGAAATTCAGGAAGCCCGATGTGCCGCCAGTAATCCAGATTACCGGAAAGATCCTTAACAATGCTCAGTTGCCGGCTTCTGCGAAGGTGTTGCGCACCTCTAATTTGTACTATCAGATAGAAGTTTCGGATAATGGGATCGGTTTTGAACAACAATATGCAGACCGGATATTCCAATTATTCCAGCGCCTGCACGGCAGAAGCCAGTATTCAGGCACGGGGATTGGGCTGGCCATTTGCGAACGGGTGGCAGCCAATCACGGCGGAAGCATTACCGTTACCAGCGAAGAAGGCGCGGGAGCAACATTCACGATTTTCCTGCCTGCCTGACAAATGCTTGCCTTACCGGCACAGTTATTATAAACTACGACTACTTGCCGCGCTTTTGCCGGTTACAACAAACTAAAAAATGAAAGATTATGGATTCGGAGCAAAAAACACATGTGATTGAAATTGAGCGACAATTTAATGTAAGTGTGGAAGAACTTTTTAAAGCCTGGACTGAGGCGGAACATTTGAAACAATGGTGGCACCCGATGGGCGCTTCGCTTACGGATGTCAAAAATGAGCTGAAAGAAGGCGGCGCAGTAGAATATTACGTGGGCGATTCAGGTTTGGAAATTACAGGGACTTACAGTGAAGTTGTTCCAAACGAGAAGCTGGCCTACTCATGGGTCTGGAATATGAGTGATGAAGGATCTGAAAGTGGTTATAAACTGGATATCACATTTTCCCCTGATGGTGAAGGCAGCAAATTGAAAGTTGTGCAGGAAGGATTTTCCGGTCCTGAATTTCTGAAACCCCATGAAGAAGGCTGGGAAAAGGGCCTGGACGATCTGGAATCGTATCTTTCTTCCGGCACCGGGAAAACGGACTCGGACGCACAAAACTCCGGCGAGGTGAATGTTAACGCTCAGTCTGATAATGCTGGTCAGGATGCAACTGCCCAGGATAATGTTAAAAGTGCAGAAAACATGACGGACCGTTCCGGCGGCTATAATGAAGATCCCGACCAGGTAAAAGTAGGCGGTGGGTGATCGAATCCTGTCAAAAAACTGTTCTGCAATAAACGGCACGGAATTGTTGCTGTGCATTTGCAACATTAAAATCGGAATATATGAGTACTGAAAAAGCCATTTTGGCAGGTGGTTGCTTCTGGGGAGTAGAAGAACTTTTCAGACAGCAGCCAGGCGTTATTTCAACAGTGGTAGGATATACAGGCGGCGACGTTCCTAATGCGACTTACCGGAGTCATGGAACACATGCGGAAGGAATCGAGATCGTATACGATCCTGAAAAACTAAGTTATCGCGCGCTTCTTGAATATTTTTTCCTGATCCACGATCCGACCACAAAGAATAGGCAAGGTAATGACATAGGGACTTCTTATCGTTCAGCTATTTTTTACCTTGACGAAACGCAACGGGAAGTTGCCGAAACATTGATCGCCGAAATGGAGGCATCGGGGATCTGGCCTGGAAAAATCGTGACGGAAGTTGTTCCTGCGGGTGATTTTTGGAATGCAGAAGAAGAACATCAGGATTACCTGCAAAAACATCCGGGAGGATATACCTGCCATTTTGAAAGACCCAGTTGGAAACTGAGTTAGTTTCAAAACCAATGATAGCCAAAAAAGAATGGCCTTGAATGTAAATATTCGAGGCCATTCTTTTTTGGTATCAAAGTATTTCAAATCGGCAGAAGATCGCCTTTTGAATCTTCCATTTCTCCCACTTTCTGAATTACAAATGCTGCTACAAGCCCTCCTAGCAAATACCAGGCAACCGTCATTACTTTCGTTTCTGTTGTTTTGGTAACAGGCTTGTCGCTCAACCCAAGTTTTTGTGTAAGGCCCACAGCACCCAAGCCTGCAAAAAGACCATAACCCGCGCCGCGAAGCATCAAATGTTCTTTGGATCCTTTTCCAATCATGGCATAATACATGGCATTGCTCGCCAGGTCTGCCGCCAATGTTGTACCAAACAGCGCCTTTCCGGTTGGAGCAGGTGCTCCCACCGCATGCAAAGATTTGGTTAACGCTTCCTCCCCTACCTTATCAATCCTGGGTGCTTTTGGTGACATTCTCTTGGCTACTTCATGAATGATATTAAGGACCAGGGCACCGGCCAGTCCACCAGCAAGACTTTTGATTTCAGGTTTCATATTATTTATCGTTGTTGATCAATAAATGATTTATCTAAAAACCGTTCCAGCGAGCCAAACAGGCCATTATTTACTGGTAAGAAACCCGGTAGATCACGCCATTGGTATCATCAGAAAACAGCAGCGAGCCATCCTTGTGAACCGTAACTCCCACCAAGCGACCGAAATGCGCTTTGTTGTTGTTCACGATAAAGCCTGTCACGAAGTCGTCAAATCTTACGGGTTTCCCATTTTCGAAATGCATCCTTACGATCTTATACCCTACTGGCTCACTTCTGTTCCAGGAGCCGCGCATGGCAACAAACGCATCATTTTTATACTCACCCGGGAACATTGCACCTGAATAAAAGGCCATGGCCATCGGCGCTGAATGTGCCTGATAAGTCAGTGCGGGAAGTGTGGTTTTTTGAAGATATTGCTTGTAAGTCGTATCCCCTTTCGGGCGATCGCCGGGGTTGTATTTACCTTCACCGTAAATGTACGGCCAGCCGTAATCCGCTCCCTGCGCGATCTGGTTCACCTCTTCCTTCTGCTCATCGTCTCCAAGCCAGTCGATGCCGTGGTCCATTCCCCAAAGCGCGTTGGTTTCGGGATGCCAGGCATAACCGATTGTATTACGAAGTCCTTTTGCAAATATTTTCCTGTTCGAGCCATCTTCCTCCGCCCTCAACATCGTTGCGTTTTCGGGATTTGGTTCAGGACAGGAGTTACAGGTGCTGCCGACTGAAATGTACATTTTGTTATCAGGACCAAACGCAATCGTCCGGTTGGGATGCTGGCCTCCGTCAGGCAGATCGTCAATCAGGATTTTGGGAACTCCCAATGTTCCGTCGCCATTCACATCGGCGACATATACTTCTCTAACTGCCACAATGTACATTTTACCCTTGTGCAATGAAAGTCCGTGTGCCTGCTTAATGGTAGCGACTGTTTTTACGCCATCCGAAACACCGTCATTGTTGGCATCTGTCAGCAACATCACAATTCCGGCTTCGCGATCGGATGCATAAATGTGCCCGTTCGCATCAGCAACCAAAATCCTTGGTTTACCAACGCCGTCAGCAAATTTGTTGATCTTAAACCCTGCGGGAACACGAAGCTGGGCAATGTTCGCATCGGTCGCGCCTTGTACGGCTGGATAAAATACGTAACCTTCAATCTGTGTAGACGTCGGTTCTTCGTCTGTTTCCGGGATGATCGAATCCCATAAGCTATCGCCGTCTTTGCAGCTGACAACCAGCGATGCCAGCATTATTGTCAGGACTGTCCCGAGCCTGAATGCTTTTAAAAATGGATAATCTTTCTTCATGATCTTTTAGTTTTGAATTGATGACCGGTTTTCTGCGGTGGGGTTAACAATTATCGTACCCGACGAAACCGCACCAGCTATCAATCCAAAACTTTTATCCTGAAAAAAAGAATATCACAGCACCATCTTATTCACTCCGCAAACTTTTGACCGGGTTCATCAATGCTGCCTTAATGCTCTGGAAACTGACGGTCAGCAATGCAATGGAGGCGGCGATTAACCCGGCTAGTACAAACACCCACCAATCCATGGTCGTTTGATAAGCAAAATCCTGTAACCAGCTGTCCATTGCATACCAGGCAATGGGAGACGCTACAATGATGGCAATAAGTATTAATTTAAGAAAATCCTGTGAGAGCAATGCCACTACGCCGGTTACAGTTGCTCCAAGCACTTTTCGTACGCCGATTTCTTTTTTCCGCTGTTCGGCCATGAATGCAGATAAGCCGTAAAGTCCAAGGCACGAGATGAAAATGGCCAGTCCGGCGAAAAGATTGAAAATGCTGCCCATTTGCTTCTCGCTCTGGTACAGGTTGTCGAGGTCTTTATCCAGAAAACCATATGTGAAGGGATAGGCCGGATTGAGTTGCTGACTGATCTTTCCCAGCTCGCTGATGGCCGCTTCCGTGCTGCCCGGCTTTGTACGGACCACAACCACGCCTCCCCATTTATTCAGCCGCAGTATCAGCGGTTCCATCGCGTATTGAAGCGATTTGAAATGAAAGTCTTTCACAACCCCGATAATCGTTCCCTTCTCATCTGACATCGCAAGGTTCTTCCCGACAGCGTTCTGAATGTTCATGCCCATGATCTGCATGGCTTTTTCATTGATCACATAATTGGCACTGTCACTTTTGAATTCGCTGGAAAAACTACGTCCTGCCAGGATTTTGGTTTTAAAAACCGATGTGAAATTTTCATCAACATTCAATGATGGAATGACGATCTGGTTGTTCGCAGTCTGCCCGTCCCACACAACATCTGTCGAGCCGGAAATAAGCGCCGTCGGGAGGTCCGAAACAATTGAAAAATTTTCTGTCATCGGATTCTGGGCTAATGTGGTTTTTAATGTTTGTTGCTTTGCCCAGATGTCGCCCGTCATCGGCATGTAAAGGAGACTTGATTTGTCAAAACCAAGATTACGGTTTTTGATAAAATTCAATTGTTTGTAAACCACAGCGGTGCCGACCAGCAGCACAATAGCCACGACGAACTGTGTCACGACAAGCCCATTCCTGAACAGCAAATTCCCCCCGGCGACCCTCATTTTCCCTTTCAGCACTTTTACAGGCGCAAATCCTGACAGGAAAAGCGCAGGATAACTTCCGGCAATCAGACCGGTAAGAATGGCGATACCCGCCAGGCTCACCAACAATTTCCCATCCGTTAAATGAATGCCCAATTCCTTTCCGGTAAGATTTTTGAAAACAGGTAGAATAATGAAAACAATGCCGATGGCGATAAAAAGAGAGAGAAACGAAAAGATAAGAGACTCTCCTAAAAACTGAATAATCAGCTGATAACGACCTGCGCCTACAACCTTCCGCAATCCGACTTCCTTCGATCTGCGTTCGGAACGTGCCGTTGCCAGGTTCATGAAGTTGATGCAGGCCACAGCCAGAATGAATAGAGCGACAACGAAAAATATATTGACATACTGCACATTACCATGTCCGGGCAAATCAATCTGCAAATTGGAGTGTAAATGGATATCCTGTAATGGCTGCAACTGGAAATCAACTTTCAAGGTTTGGCCGCTGTCCTTACCGTGCGCAAAATGGATCTTGCTGATCTGTACACCTAATTTTTGGAAACCGGAAGGCGTAATGTCGGTGTTTTCAGTCAGTTTGAAATAGGTATAAAAGTTAAAATTCCCCCAAACGTCGTTCTGCAAATCCCAGTCGGTTTTGGCCAGGGTTGCCATTGGGATAATGAAGTCGAATTGCAAATGTGAATTCGCAGGTGCATTGGCCAGAATGCCTGCAATGGTAAAATTTTCCTTATTGTTGATGCGGATGATCTGACCCAAGGCTTCCCCGTTTCCGTAATATTTTTTAGCCATCTCCTCCGTGATCAGCAGCGCACCCGGGTCTTTCAATGCAGTTGCGGCATTTCCTTTTAACAAGGGGAAAGAAAATACTTGCAGGAAATTTGAATCCGCGAAAAAGACGCGCTTTTCCTGAAACTTCTTCTCACCTGCTTCCATCAGGTTGGTAACCGGCTTGCTGACCCTTACGGCAGTCTCAATCTGAGGCATTTGTGCCCGCAACCCTCCCGCCATTCCGGCAGGACTAACCGCCGCTTTGAAATCACCTGCCGCGCAGGTAAGCCTGACGAGACGGTTGGCGTGTGCATGAAAACGATCATAGCTAAGCTCATTTTGCACCCACAGCAGGATGAGAATGCTGCATGCCATGCCGATGGAAAGTCCGGCAATGTTCAGGATGGAGTAAGCTTTTTGGCGGATAATGTTGCGCCAGGCGATTTTAAAGTAATTTTTTAACATGGCAGGGTTCAGGAAAAATGGTTGTTCATAGTTGGTTTTACTTTGGCGGCGGCGAACAAATGGCGGCAGGACGGAAACTACATTCAGGACATAGCGCAGTATCGCCTGCGTTTTTCCGCTGCGACGGACCGAGTAAGCGTAAAGCTCGTCGAGATCTCCTTCCACTTCTTCGAGCGTGTTGTGCGGGTGCAGCCAGCGAAGCAAAACTTTCGCCCAATGTGGAGGCTGTGGTGCATTCATAAGCCGATTGTTTTTAACGCGCCGTCAGGCATCAGATGCCAGAGCTTGTTGCGCAGCTGCTGAATGTCCTGCAGCGCGCGGCTTCCCAGTGCTGTAACTTTGAACAGCCGTTTCCTCCTCCCGCCCCGCTCCGTAGTTGCTCCACCCAGTTCAGAGGTTACGAACCCCTTTTCTTCCAGCCGGATCAGGGTATTGTGGACCGCGCCGAATGTAACGACGCGGCCAGTATGCTCTTCAATTTCCTGGCTGACCGTCACGCCATAAGCCTGGCCATCCAGAATCACGATCATAAGCAACACCAGTTCTTCAAACTCTCCCAAATACGTTCGGCGCATACACCCGCATTATTAGTTTACATTTTATAGTACAAATACGTGCCAGTGACCGAAAATGGCCTTAGCACTTCGTAGAGAGCCTTTTTTAATTATTTCAAATCATTTTTTTGTCCGCAGAAGAACGGATCGTGTCCGATTATGAACAGTGGAAAGTGCGGGGGTTTGCCAGTGGTAATCTAGCCTCCTATCTTTTTAAATACATGTTCCTTATAAGAATCTCCTATTGGAATGACAGCATGATCAATAAAAATCCGCTGGCGTTCGATAAACTGAATCTTGGTGAGGGCCACGAGGTAGGATTTGTGTACGCGCATGAAATAAGCTTCGGGCAGGCTCTCTTCAAATTTAGCCAAGGTCGTCAGCGTGAGTAACTTTTCGGAACGCGTGACGACGGTCGTGTAATCTTTGCCGCCTTGCAGGTAAAGCAGATCCTGATGATCCACCTTGACAAGCTTATGCTCAGTTTTTATAAAAATGACTCCAAAATCGGTTTTCGTGGGATTTTCCAATGCAATGTTGGAAGCACCGGCTGTTTCATTTGTTATAAATAACCTTTGCATTTTCTGAACCGAGCGCAGGAAACGGTCAAACGATATGGGTTTCAGCAGATAATCGATCACGTCATAGTCGTATCCTTCCAACGCATATTGCGTGTAGGCCGTGGTTAAAACCACTTTTGATTGGCCCGCCAATTGTTTCAAAAACTGGATCCCGGTCAAATCGGGCATTTGAATATCCAGGAAAATGAAGTCAATATGTTGATTTTGAGCGACAATAAGCCCTTCCACAGCATTTGTTGTGGTCATGACAAGATCCAGTTGCTTCATCTTATGCGCATGGCTTTCGATCACCCGCAATGCCATGGGTTCGTCATCAATCGCTATGGCTCTTATTACCTGTCCGTTCACTGTTCTGAGCGTTAACCCGGGTTAAATTTACTCTGCCTTTACCGCGTTTACATTGATTTCCAGCAAAGTATGAAATTGATCTGCTTCCTGCCAGACCCGGAGCATATGTTTGCCGGGATAGAGCAATGCCAACCTCCTTTCCACATTTTTTAATCCTATTCCGCCAGCTGTATCCCGATTCTGAAATGTGATCTGATTGCTTGTTTCGAAACGTAACGATGGGCCTGATATTGACAGGCTGATATGCACCGGAAATGCCGGGTCTCGTAACTGGCCGTGCTTGAAAGTGTTTTCTACAAAGGTTATAAAGAGCAAGGGCGCTATCATAATCCCGTTTACATTTCCTTCCAACGTAAAGTGAACGTACGTTTCTGCGGGATAGCGTAATTTTTCCAGTTCGATAAATCCAGTCAGATATTCGATCTCGCGATCGACCGGAACAAGAGTTTCATTCGATTCATACAGCATATAACGCATCATCTCGCCTAGCCGCAAAATAACATCCGGTGTCCGTTCTGGTTCGGAGAGCGACAAACCGTACAGATTGTTCATCGTGTTGAAAAGAAAGTGCGGGTTAAGCTGGGCTTTCAAATAAGCCAGCTCCATAACCAGTTTCTCACGTCGCAGGGATTCGTGGCGAAAATAATCATTGACGGTTTTAAGCAAAAAACACAAAAAAATTCCCAACGCACTGAAAAATACATTCTCTCCAAAATAATCCCAGATTCCAATCTCTCTGGGATATTGCCAGATATCGAAAACAGGTCCGAGAAAAAGCTGCTCAACGATGTAGCGGACCAGCACATCCATTGCAATAAGTATCATGAGCGCCAACACGGCCAAGCCATATTGATGGTGCTGGAAAAGACGATCAAAAACCCAGAGACTGAAATAGCACATCAGAATGGTTCGTCCATAACCTACCGGCGTGAAAGGATCGGTAAGATCTGCCAGGAAAAGCGGCATTCGCAGATTTCCTTCTGCCGCATCCCACAAACGACAACACTTTTGTGTAAACAAAAAAGCTAATCATATGTATAATTTCAAATTACTCAGGCTGCTAGCCCTTGCCTTTTTCCTTTGTACCCCAACATTTGCCTGCACAGTATTCACAGCATCCGATGGCAGAACCACACTGGTCGGTAACAATGAAGATTCCAGTCCTTCCCTGAAAACATTTTTATGGTTTTACCCTGGCAAAAAGCAAAAGAACGGGTTTGTAACCTGGGGTGTAAAGGAAAAGCTCCCGGAAGGCGGCATGAATGACAAAGGGTTATTTTGGGATGCAGCCGCGCTTATGCAGGAAATCCCGATCAAGCGTGATGCTGCTAAGCCCGATTTTGAAGGATATTTTGTCAATAAAGCACTGGCAGAATGTGCCACAGTGGACGAAGTGATCCGTCTGGTGAAGCGGTTCAATCTGGTTTGGCAGGAGCGCGCACAGGTTTTGGTGGCAGATGCAAGTGGCGACTACGCCCTGATTCACGCTAACTACATCATCCGCAAATCGGATCAGCGCAGGAATTACCAGGCCGTTACCAATTTCAGTTTACAGTATGGAACGGCCAACCAGGAGCCCTGCCAACGTTACAATACGGCCGAAATGTTGCTAGGGAAAAATTTGGTTTCGGTTCCGCTTTTTAAAGAAATCTTGTCCAAGACTGCGCAACGTGCGATTGACAATGCAACGATCTATTCGCAAATTGCCGATTTAAAAAATGGTCGGTTTTATCTTTATCAGCATCACGATTTCGAAGAAGAACTTGTCATTTCCCTGGCGTATGAGCTAAAAAAAGGGAAGCATCAAACGGAGATCAAAAAGCTCTTCAAGGCTGACAGGAAAATCTCCGGCACCCGGTCCTGACTTTTTAAAACACTTTTGCCAATTGACGCAACGCACCCGCATATTTGTCATAATCGGCACCTGCTTGTTTCCCGGATTTCTTTCAACTTTGCAACATACTAATTCACTAAAAAAAACCAAAAACGATTATGGAAACCGCAGCTCAAAAAATCACCGTCGAAACAACTGTTAATGCGCCTGTTGCGAAAGTTTGGGAACACTTTAATGCACCCGAACACATTACGCAATGGTGCTTTGCATCGGACGACTGGCATGCGCCGTCGGCAGAAAACGATGTCCGCACCGGCGGCAAATTCAGGACTACAATGGCTGCAAAAGACGGCAGTTTCAGCTTCGACTTTGGTGGGGTTTATTCCAATGTTGTTCCGCAAAGTGTGATCGAATATGGTATGGAAGATGGTAGAACAGTGCAGGTAACATTCACAGAAAATGGCGACAGCACCACAGTAACGGAAATTTTTGATGCTGAACAGACCAACCCGGCAGATATGCAGCGGGATGGCTGGCAGGCGATCCTCAATAATTTCAAGAAACACGTGGAAGCGAATTGAATTTATTCTGCCAGCACAATAATGTATTCAGAATCAAATATTTTGGAACAATTATTGTAGACTTCTGCAAAACATTCATTCATTATGGAAAACGTGAAAGCGATTGTTAAGCAGGTGATCAAAATCTGGCGTCTTTACAAAACGCAGCAGAAAATGTTGACCGTGACCATGGGGCAGGAAATTCCGTTTTCGCTAAGAAAGTTGCTAAGCCAGGATTATATGGTTTGTTCCTTGTTCAAAAAGGAAATGGCCAACTTCTACGATGCGCTCAAATGCCACATGCGGGATGCCTGTATCCTGGATTCAGACAGCAAACCGATCACGATCGACAATCGGCACGGTAACTTTGATCTGGCACTGGCCGAGATCATTGCCGTGCATCATAAAATCATAGCCGAGTACGATGTTCTGCTGGAACTGGCAGAAAATTCAGACCTTAATACGTCACCATTGAAGCAGCACCGGAAGCAGATGGCTTTTATGATCGATGAAATAGAAGCCCAGTCGAATGGTGCGCCGGCAGGAGAAGAGACCATGTTGCTTTAAAGCAGCATGGTCTTTTTCCATTTATACACCTTCCTATTTTGTAACGATCTCAACCTCTCCCCCGTTTTTGAACAGGTCGTGGGGAATCAAATAACCTTTATTTTCCTTTCCGTTAACGTTAATAGCCGTGATCGCCCGACCGCTGCCCGGCTTTTTAATGGTAATGGTCTTCCCATTGCTTGTCCGCCATTTTACTTCGATTACAATATGGATTTAAGCTAATTTCTTTGAATAGCTGGCTTATAAAGGTAAGTCTGAATTCGTTTTCCGCATCCGGCCGGCTATCCTTTTAAGTCTTTTGGCAAAAATCCGAATTTACGCTTGAATGCGGCTGTGAAATGCTGCGGATTTTTATATCCTGCCAATGCGGCTATTTCAGCAATCGAAGCTGCATCGCTTCTGTCCTGGATTCTTTGCCGGGCTTCTTCGAGACGGATATCTGTGATAAACCCAAAAATGGTCGTTCCAAATAATTCTTTAAAACCTTCCTGCAATTTGGTGCGGTTAATGCCAGCGGTTTTGGAAAGCTCTTCAATGGAATGAGGATTGTGAATATTTGCAAGCAAAAGCGCCCTTACCTCGTTCAATTTATCAATGTCCATTTTCTTTAAGACCTTCTTTCCCGCCGGCAACGCGTTGATCTGACTGATCTGCAAGGTGAGCAGCTCAACGACTTTTGCTTCAATAAACAGTCTTCGCAATGTGCCTGCGAGGCTGCATTCCTCGATTTGTGCCAGGATTTGCTTCATAGGACGTGTAATCGGAAAGCTCCGGTTACCCATGATCGCAGGCAGATTTATTTCAATGTTTTTGCCAAAATCGCGTAGGATTTCAAGATCATTATGAAGAACGCGTTTCAGGAAATCGAGCGAAAGCTCAATCTCAATACTGTCCGGACCAGACTGTTTCAGAAGATTCGCCTTGCTGTGTGATCCGGGATAAAATAGCAGAGAATGTGAGCCGCAGCTTTCGAAATGCATTCGCAGATAAGGGAAATCGCTTTCCGATGTGTGTGTAAGATCATTTTCTAAAAAAATTTTCATCCGAAACTCCTGCTTTTAGCGTCATTAAAAGTGCATATGGCGTTAACCGCCCGAGTCAACCCACCCGTAGCTTTGCACTTATTTTTAAACAGTCTTAATTAACAAATTTATACACAGTTGACAAAATCTCTCCCAGTCCTTCCACTTTTATTTATAATGCTGCTTTTTATGCGGTTGCCAGCGGCTGGTCAGGAAACAACTATTATTTCCGGAATTGTGCAGGACGGCCAGGGAAAACCTTTACCCGGCGCCTCTGTAACTGTGATGAACACAGTGAAGGGAACGCTAACCGACAGCCTTGGCGCATTCCGGATTACAGTGCCTGCTATGGAGTCGTACAAAATTGACATACAACACATTGGCTTTAAAAAACTAACGCGCACTATTGCCCGTAAAGACATCAGAAAAGGTGGTATTACTTTCACATTGCTCGACGACCAAACCCAGCTTTCGGAGGTGCAGGTGATGGGGCAATCCGAAACCCAGCAAGCAAAACTGCAACCGATCAAGGCCGAGGTGATCAATACCAAAGCAGTTCAGCAGCAACCTTCATCATTGGTTGAACTCATGAACCGCTCGGCGGGGATCCGCATTCGGCAGACGGGCGGACTAGGTTCCAATTCCGGACTCATGATGAATGGTTTTCAGGACCGCGCCATTAAAAATTTCCGTGACGGCATTCCGCTCGATTATCTGGGCGCTGGATACAACATTTCGCTCGTGCCGGTGAATATGCTCGAACGCGTGGAAGTGTATAAAGGTGTACTACCGACTGCGTTAGGCGCAGACGCGTTGGGCGGGGCGGTGAATATGGTTACCAAAAAGTCGCTTTACCGTTATGCGGAAGCATCTTATGAAATTGCCTCCTTTAACACCCACCGGGCATCATTAAACGCATTATACAGCGACACGACCCGCCACTTTTTCGTGGGCGCAGACGCATTCCTAAACCGCTCCGATAACAATTATAAAGTGGATGTCACTGTTACAGACCAGGAAACAGCTGCACGTACGCCGGCCACAGTGCGTTTGTTCCACAATCAGTTTACCAACTATTATACAGAAGGTTACGCAGGATTGACCAATTTGCGCTGGGTCGATGAGCTTCGTGTGGGAGTGACGTGGTTTCACATCAACAGGCAGAATCAATATGGCGCAAGCATGTCGCAGCCATTTGGCGCGTCGGTTAGCAGGCAGCATTCGGTGATTCCCACGCTTCGCTATCGCAAGAAGTTTGGCCGGCTCGGGATTGATCAGTTCCTCACCGCCAGCAACATTCATACTGCGCAAGTCGACACAGCAAGAGGCACTTACGACTGGTATGGCAGGTTTATCCCCAGTCCTTCCCGCCTGGGCGAAATTTCCATGCAGGGAAGTTTGTCCGACATAAAATTCTCCTATTTCACTTCACGGACCCATTTGAGCTATCAGGCTGCGGAAAATCATCTTGTGGAATTTAATGTGGTTTCAACGAACATTGGTCGCACCGGAACCGACCCGATGGGGTTGACATTGCCTGGGACCGGCCAGGATATTTTATCACTTCCTGCCAAATACTACAAAATTATCGGCGCTGCGGGCGTTCAATCCGTTTTCCTGAACGGGAAACTTACCAACAACCTCATTGCGAAGTTCTTTCATTACAATACGTCAACCATCAATGTTGACATGTACGGAACTGCGCTTGGCGAACACAGGGCCACTTCCGAAAATAGCTTCGGCATTGCGGAAGCAGTGAAGTTTGCATTGACAGGCAATACTTTTTTGCGGTTTTCGGCGGAGGCTGCTACACGCTTGCCTGAGCAGGATGAAATGTTTGGGGACGGGAATTTCCATCGCTCCAATTTCCTGCTCACACCCGAAAAAAGCACCAATATCAATCTGGGCTTCCGGACAGAAAAAAGAAATGCTTACAGCCTGGAAGTCAACACTTTTTACCGCATTACCAAAGATCTGATCCTGAAAGTCCCGATTGATTTTTTGTTTACCCAAAACCAAAATGTTGAAAATGTAAAAGGACTTGGCCTTGAAGCTGACTTAACCGTGTCCCTGAATCGCTGGCTGCGGGCAAATGGTAATTTCACTTACCAGGACTTCCGCCTGTTTGACACGCAAAACCGGCAGACTGAAAAGGCCAGGCTGCGCAATACGCCCTATTTCTTTGCAAACCTGGGTTTGAACAGCACGCTTAACCACATTGGGAACAACGGGAAAATCCACCTGTATTACTTCTTCACATTTGTGCGGGAATATTACCTGAATTACGTGCCCAAAAACCTCGAACCCGACGGTTTCCTGGGGTTATGGGGCAAAGCGAAGTTCGATGCGCCCAACATTATCCCGAACCAGGGCCTGCATTCGGCAGGGTTCACTTATCATCCCGGCGGAGAGCGCTTTTCTATTGGTTTTCAGGCCAAAAATTTCCTGAATGCCCGCATCTATGACAACTTCCGCATTCAGAATGCGGGCCGCAGCTTACACTTGAAACTTAATTATACCCTCAAATAAATTTTCGTTTTTTATTAAATCCAATGTTATGAAAACCCCTTTATTCAAGTATCTGTTCTACTTTTTCGCTGCCTCCACATTCATCGGATGCTCGTCCGATGACGACATTGACGGGCCGGCGCCGGAGGAAAAAGACAAGTTCATATTAATGACCACCACATCGCGTTTCGATGCAGGTTTCATCACGCCGCTTAGCGGATTTCCGTCGGGAAGTATTCAAAACAACAACCCTAAAACATTGCAGGTTGTAAATGCCTTTGGCTTCCGCACTTTCAAAAACTGGCTTTTCAACCGGTCTAATGCCGCCGGCGATGAGGGTTTGCAAAAATATACGGTTAACCCAGACGGCAGCCTGAAAGATGAAGGCTTTATCGCACGTTCCTCCCAATATCTGGTTGTAAACGAGACTTCCGGCTATTATCTGGACGTGACGCGCGGAACGTTGAAATTACAGAAGTTCAATCCCACCACGATGTTGCGGACGGGTGAAGTGGATCTGTCTGTTGTGAAGAAAGATGGCGTTGAATATCAGGCAGTAGGCCAGCATACTATCGCTGCGAAAGAAGGGAAATTATTCGTTGGGATCACGTACGGCACCAAAAAGGATGGCGGTTATGGCGATGACGTTTTCAATGCAGTCGAATTTGCAGTGGTCGATCTGGCGACAGATAAATATGAGAAAACGATCAAATATGATGGTTTGAAGAGCATTGGCTGGGGATCATCAGGAAACAAAATGTGGTCAATCGGAGATGATGGTGCTTTATATCTTTACAGCACAGGACTGGGAAATTCAGCATTTTCGAATCCGTCCATCATCCGTATCAAAAAGGGCGAAACCGATTTCGACAAGACCTGGGTATTTTCTACAAAAGCGCTGAAAGCGGGAAACTCCATTGCAACAGCATTGGTAAAAGGTGGAAAATTATATTTTGAAATGGCTACGGTGCCGCTTAAAACAGACTATTCCAATCTTACCGCAAGTATTTTTGAATACTATACTTACGATATGACTTCAAAACAGATTACCAAAATTGAAGGAATGCCGCTGCATGATTATGCATATGCCAATGAACAGGCCATCACTGAAATTGATGGCAAAGTTTACCTGTGGGTCCGGAACGGCACGGTAACAACCAGCGGCACCACCACCGTAACCACCGTGAATGAGGATGGATATTATGTTGTAGACGGCAACAAAGCAACCTCTGTGTTCAAAGTTGCTCATGACGGATCCATTCAAGGATTTGCAAAACTGAGTGAATAATTAATCAACCAAAACAGCATTCAACAATATGAGCTCTGTCAAAAAAATCCAGACCTGGTTCCAGATCCACAAATGGACGAGCCTGATATGCACGGCATTTTTGCTTATGCTTTGCCTTACCGGTCTTCCGCTGATCTTCCATGAAGAAATCGAAGAGCTGGAAGGCAAGCCGCACATGGCGAAACAAGTGCCCGCAGGAACGCCCAAGGCCAGCCTGGACAAACTGGTAGAAACGGCATTGGCCACTTATCCGAAAAAGGTGATCCGTTACGTCTACTGGGATGAACATGAGCCAAACACCACGGCATTCAGTCTTTCGGATTCCATCAACGCGGCGCCAGATAATTACACAACGGTGATCGTGGATGACCATACGGCTGAGGTTTTGGAAACACCCAATTACCAGGAAGGTTTCATGTATATCATGTTCCAGCTGCACGTGGATATGTTTATGGGAATCGGCGGCAAATTATTCCTCGGCGTAATGGGGTTGTTATTTATAGCAGCCATTGTCTCCGGCATCATGCTATACGGCCCGATCATGAAACGGTTTGATTTCGGTATGATCCGGACGGCGCGCTCTACCCGGCTCAAATGGCTTGACCTGCATAACTTACTCGGCGTTGTGACCATCGTATGGGGAGTTGTTGTAGGCTTTACGGGTGTTATTAACACTGCCTCGGAAATCGTCCTGGGCCTTTGGCAGCAGGGTCAGCTTGCAGAAATGACGGCGCCTTACATCAATGCATCACCCTTGTCAGGAAAATTAAGTTCTGTTGATCAGGCTGTTACATTAACCAAACAGGCAGCCCCCGGCATGGAACCGTCCCTGATCGCTTATCCCGGAACTCCGTTTTCAAGCAAACACCATTATGCAGTTTTTGTGAAAGGAAATACACCATTGACGAAGCGCATTATTAAGCCAGCACTGATCGATGCTAAAAAGGGAGTGCTGACGGACCTGCGCGATATGCCATGGTTTGTAAATGCCCTGTTCATTTCCCAGCCACTGCATTTTGGGGATTATGGCGGACTGCCGCTTAAAATCATCTGGGCGTTGTTTGATATCGCCACCATTGTGATCCTGGGCAGCGGCTTGTACTTATGGTTTGCACGAAATATAGCCACTAAAGCGCACATCAAAAGGCTGGACAAAAATGATACTGAAATCCTGACAGTTCAGGCGCATAGTGAAAATGTTTAACTTCAAACGTACCGGATTATGGTAAAAAGTGTTTTCTGGAAAGTCTGGGGACTTCCCATCATTATCGGAATTTTATCTGCAATAGGACTTTTATCGGCGCTTACCGGAGACGGTTTGTACGATTTGCTTTCCTGGCTTACTCTGGGCATTCCGGTGGTTCTGGCAGTTTGGTATTTGGTAAAACCAAAGAAAAACCCAACCATAGGCCGGGCTAAATAAATGTTGTTCTGGCTGAAATTAGTCGAATAGACTCCGCTATATTCTTGCGGGGTCTATTTGCTTTATATGGTGTTAAAATAAGCTTGCGTAATCTTTGGGCATTGCCGTAAGTTCTTTGATCAGGATGTCGCGATAGAATACTTCTGCGGCCTCACTTTGCAGCTGGATTTTCCCGCTGGTCATCGGCACATTCTTACCGTCCGGTGTAATGTAACGCGAATTATTGAGCACCATAACCACGTGGCCGTTAACGATATGCAAACTTTTTCCTTCAAAGCAAATCAGTTCAAGCGTCGTCCATTCGCCAGCGGGACTTTCGTGGTTTTCAGAGCGCATGCAATAGTAATCGCTTCCTGTTTTGAATGTACCAAAGGGTTGTTTATGATCCGCAACCCGGTTCATTACGCCTTCCGAGGGAAAAGATCGAATATCGATGGCCGAATTGGCCTGGCACCAAAAATCTCCCATATGCCCTTCCATAATCTGGAATTCCTGGGAAAGCATCCATGAGCGCCAGTATTCAGCACCTGCTTCGCCATTGGAATGATATAAAATACCCGAGTCGCGGAGCTTGTCTTTTCGCGGCTCATATTTTTTCTCGCCCCACTTCATTTGCAGTTTGAGATGATAATTTTTGTAGGATTTTTTGGTAAACAAACAGCCGTAAGTCTCGCCGCTTACGTGTAATACCGGGGATCCGGACGTATTATCTACTGAGAAAACCCTCCCGTTATCTTTGTTATAGCCAATGGGCGCAATGGGTTTTCCGCTCGCATCAGTTGGTACTTTTCCATTATAACCGGGCTTGTGATTGTAGCTCAGATAATTTTCCCACTGAGAAAGGTCTTTATCGAGCATCGGGGTCCACTCGTCTGCATTACGCATGGAAAACAGAGTGCATATCGCGATTATCGCTGTTAATGTGAGTAGTAAAGGTCTCATAATTTGATGTCGTCTGAGCGGTTGATTGGTTTTATAGACACAAATTTAAAAACGACCCCGCCGATCCTATTGTAAAAATCCATTGTTAATTGGTATGTTTATGGTATTCTTAAAACCCCATGAAACGCTACGTCCTTCATTCACCATTCAGCATTTATCATTTCGAGGCCGAAACCTGGACGCACTCGGTACATAAGCATACGTATTTTGAAATTATTTTTATATTGAAAGGAAATGGTGTTCACCATATCAATGGCAATGCGTTCCAATATGCCGAAGGAGATGTTTTTCTGCTTGGCCCGGAGGATTTTCATCATTTCGATATTCAGGAACCGACGGAATTCAGCTTTGTCCGTTTCAATGAATCTATTCAGAAGCAGCTGCCTGGCGATAAGGAGCGCCCCTGGCAGCCGGTGATCCGGAATTTGCTGAACACCTCATCGCAAAGCCGCGGATCAATTGTTACGGATAAGCAGGAGAAACAGAAGCTGCACCATTTACTGGCGGTCCTGGAAACAGAATCAGCCAATGACCAGTCGCAGTATTTTGAGATCATCCGCGATAGTCTCATGCGCAGCATGCTCGTTATCCTGGCACGCAACCTGTTCAGTCAGACGCCCGGAAAGCCCGTTACGAAGGATTCGATAGAAGCGATTTTAATGTATATCCGGCAGCACATTTACCGTCCCGAAGAACTCACTATTGAACATCTGGCCGAAACTTTCCATTATGCACCTGCCTATATCAGCCTCTTTTTCAAGAAGCAAACCGGCGAATCTTTAAAACAATACATTATCAAGCACAGGATCAAACTCATAGAAGCGCGCCTGCTGTACAGCCAGCTTACCCTGAGTGAAATTGCTGACGAGTTCAGCTATACGGACGAAAGCCATCTTTGTAAACAGTTCCGAAAATACACCGGCGCTACGCCGACTGCTTTCCGGATGCGGATGTGAAATAATGCTGCCGTTCAGGTGAATTTGATTTTTTTCACGGCAAATGCAGTCATGCGCAGCAAAAGCCAGCCATGCTTGAAGCGGGAGATATTCGTCTCACCATATGTGCGGGCGCGGTAACGGATCGGGATCTCGACAAATTTTAGGTTTAACTTGGCAGCACCGAAAATCAGGTCGAAATCGCCGAACGGATCAAAATCCCCGAAATAAGCCCTGTTAGCGGCTAGTTTCAAATAATTTTCCCTTGAAATCACTTTGGTACCACACAATGTATCCTTCAAGTTCTGGCCCAAAAGCCATGAAAATGCAAGGCTGAAAAACTTGTTACCCAGGAGGTTCAGGAAACGCATTGCCTCCTTTTCCATAGGATACACCAGCCGTGAACCATTGATATATTCCCCTTTCCCCGATGCAATGGCATTGAAAAACTTGGGAAGTTCCTCGGGCGCCACGGTCATATCGGCATCCAGGATCATCAGAATATCCCCGCTCGCCACGCTATAACCCTTCCTGACTGCGTCTCCCTTGCCTTTGCCCGTTTGCTGCGCCCATTTAATGTCCCTGAATCCGCTATAATGAGCGCCCAACCGCTCGATTTCAGGCCAGGTTTGGTCCGTGGAATTGCCTTCTATAAAAATCAGTTCTGTATGACGCCCCATCTCGGGTGTGCGCTGCATGAGGGCTTCAATGTTGCCTTTTTCGTTGCGGGCAGGAATAATAACGCTTACGCTCATCTCCCCGGCAGGCTTTACGGGCACGCGCTTGCTCCTGGCCACCAGGCAAGTAATCAGTCCCAGGGCATTAATGATGGGCAGATTTGCTACATACCGGTTCAGGAAATCGGATAGAAAGGGAATGTATTTGGGAAAGATCATCTTCTTGTCGTGGCTGATCAGATCGAAATCCGAGAGATTGAGGAGCGAGATAATGTCACTGATATCTAGCCAGTTCTGACGTTTCTGGGGCATTTTCAGACCAAGCTTTTCTGCAAGGTTCAGCAATGGCCTCCATATGAAATTGGTGGAGGTGATCACCAGGCGGGTTTGCGGAGTGAATACTTTGTGAACTGCTTCAAACACCATCTGAACGTCCCTGAAACTTCCTATTGTATCACTGATGATCACGTAATCGAAGGTTTCGTCCAACGATAAATGTTCCGCACCCATTTCCAGATAGGTGTTGCCCGGGCGATGGATTCTGGCAAAACGGATCATTTCGCCCGAGATGTCAATGCCGACGCCCCTTGCCGGCCGCAGTTGTTCCAGCAGATAGCCTGTGCCGCAACCAATTTCCAGCACGGAGGATCCTTCCGGCACAATGAATTGTAAATGCTTTACCAAAGTCCGATGGTAATACGCGTTTTTCCTGATCCATTTTTCTCTTGTCTCCCCTGTCATTTGAAGTGCAGTTTATACCAGCCGGGATCGGCCAGAATCAAAAGATGCTCATTGGGAATAATTCGGTAATCACTGCCAGGGAATGTGCGGTAAAAGCCGCTTTTGACCAAATCCCTTTCGTAGACATAAAGAAGGGGTTTGCCAAGCACATGGAGCGGGTATTTTCCGCCGTAATCCCAGAAGCTTGGATAAGCATTTTCGAAATAGCGTATGTGCTGAAACGGAACAATCACCTCCGAGCCGGGCGGCAGCTTTCCGGCCAGATCATGGAGTTCATTGGCAATGCCATCCGGGTAGGGATCCAGTCCGAGGCGTGTTTTCATCATGTAAGATACATTGGCACTTAACCGGGCAGGCCTGGATTCGAATGTGAAATGATGCGCAACCAAAAACGGCGCCATAACAAACTGCAACACGCAGCCCGCCAGCGTCCAGGACATTGCATTTTGACCTCTTAACATGCCTGACAGCGTGAACCGGTGACTCAAAAACAGGAAAGCGCCAAACATGAAGGCCCACAGACCGCTTATCCTTGGCGGGTAAGAGATCCCCGGATAAATGGTTGGAAAGTAATATAGCGACTCCACAGCAAACATCACAAACAAAACCAAATAGCAACCTGCCAACAACCCGATAATGAGACGCTTACGCGAAAATGTACGAAGCCAAGGGACAAAAGGAATCAGCCCCAAACCAAAAGTCATTAACCCGACCATGCCCGAAAACAGAACATAATAAACGAACGTCATGTTAAACTGAACCTTTGCAAACGCCTGGGCAAGACGGCTCGTTTGCGGTCCGTTTAAATGCGAAAGCCACCATAATCCAAGGGCAAACAATGTAAGAGAGATGCCGGTGATAGTCACATTTCTCCTGTTTAATAGATAGCTCAAAACCGGTTTGCCCGGATTGCGAAGGACCAGATCCACCACCGAGCAAAACAATAACAAACAGCAAATGAGCACAATAGCAGACTCTTTGACCAAAAATGCGAGTGACAGCCACACCAGGCTCATCCCCCACTTCCGTTGTCCCAGACTTAATGCAAGCAAAGCGAGCAGCGGAATCAGGTATTGCTCGGGATGCCAGCCGAAATAATCCAGATACATAAAATACGCCATAGGCCCAAAAACGTAGCCCAGGACCGTGAACCAGGAGGCACGGCTTTCCACCGCATTAAAGTCCGGGAGGCTTCGATAATATTTCCAGAAAAAGAAGCCAACCAGACATACATAGGCCATAAAAAGCCCATAAACGCCCATCGGTTTGGTAAAAATGCCTGCCAGGGGAATGAGATAATAGTTATGCTGCAGCGCATGGTTTCCGTAGATCGTATCAAACAGCAATGGCCGGCCCTCCAACCAGCCCCGGCTCAATTGCAGGATTACCATGCCGTCGGGATACTGCTCAGGGCTTGTTTGAAATTGGAACACTTTGAGTAAATACCACAAAATACAGCCCGCAATGGGAAGCATAATGAGGAACGCATTGGTATATCGGCTCATAGGTATGCTTAAAAGGTCGATTATCAAGCACTAATACTCCCAATCCTTTTTATACTTTTTAATAGTTTTTAGCATTTCTTTCAAGTTGAGCGTCCGGGTGCCCGATACCTTTGTCAACAGAAAATTAAAACAAGTTCAACCATTTTAGTTATGAAACCTTATCAATTGAAAACAAAGATCAGAAATGCAGCCATATTTGCCTGCATCGCACTCATGTCCGCATGCAACGACAATGACGAACCGGAAACACCTTCGCCATCGCTCAACTTTACGGAAGTGAAAGGCAGCGGGGACATTACCTCGCAGATTGCGGCTTTCAGGACATTACTCGGAGACCAACTGAACACCACACCAAACCAGAACGCGGGACGCAGGGAGATTAACTGGGATGCTGTGCCTGATAATCAAACGAATACAGACAATTTCCCTGGCGATTTTTTTAATAGCACAGATCCCGCCGTCGCTGCCGGCAGAAAGCGCGGCGCTATTTTCTCTACTCCGGGCAAAGGATTACGGATCAGCGACAAGGATTTTAGCGACCTGGTTTCCAGTTATGGCGAGCAGTTCAGCTCATTCAGTCCTGCCCGCACATTCGCAGCGGTAGGAAGCAATAAAATGGACGTGACTTTCAAAGTTCCGGGCACAGCTACCAACGCGTTTGTGAAGGGTTTCGGCGTCGTATTATCGGATGTAGACCAGGCCAATTCAACTACGCTTGAATTCTTTGAAGGAGACAAAAGTCTGGGCAAATTCAAAGCGCCTATCCGCAAGGATGCCAACGGATTTTCGTTCCTTGGCGTCGTTTTCCCCGACAGCAAGATCACAAGAGTGACCATTACCACCGGCTCAGCGGCGATCAGCAACAAATGGGCCGACAATGCTGAAAATGACCTGGTGATCATGGACGATTTCTTTTACAGCGAGCCGTTGGCGCAGTAACCGAAAACCGATAATTGAAAGCAAAAAGCCGTCAGGTCTGTGGACCGGGCGGCTTTTTGCTTGGATTATCATTTTACTTAACAGATGATTCTTTCTGGTTTTGCGGGAAAAGCGCTTTGGCCATTTCTAAATGGTGCTTCAGGGCCGGGATTTTGGAATCCGCCCACTTTTTAAAATCGGGATCTTTTCCTTCATTGGATTCTGATTGAAACAAGCCGATCGTTTCTTCGTGAGAAGCAATCATCATATTCATGTAAAGCATATCAAACTGCTCGCCGGATTGCGCATTCAGGCTGTCGTACATTTGCTGCTTGGCAGTGCTGAGCTGCGTTGGAATGCTCACTTGCTTTTTGCCTGCGAGCGCTTTCAGCTCATTATTAACCTTCGTATGGTCTTTAATCATCGATTTGCCAAAATCCTTGCACTTTGCAGCAGTGGCCTTCTTTACAGCAAGTTCACCTAGTTTCACTTCAAGCATCCCGCCATCAGCGGCCGCCAGCACGAACTTCGCGTCCGGTGAGTCTGTTTCAAAGCGGTCTGAAAATGCCAGCACGGCGCTTAGCAGTACGCAAGTCACTAATAATAAAATCGCTTTCATCTGAAAATCTGGTTTATGTTTGAAAATCAGCTGCGGTTTTAAAAACCATGCCAGTAACAGCACATACAAACGCTTTTTAGCATTGGTACAATTTTTATCGTTTGAATGGCAAACAACTTATAATTGAAATGGCAAAAACGACAGATTATGAAACCTGGCTGTCCAGTGTGGATTTGAGGGGCGATCAAGATGTATATGATTTGTATAGTTCGGTAAACAACTTTGAAAAATCCGGAAAATTCTACACGTCAAAAGAAGTCACGAACGACGGTTATGAATATCTCGTTCATGCGGAGGGAGTAGAAGATAACCTGCATTTGCAATCAGACGATGCAAAATTCACCTTCCTGGAATACCTGAAAGCCAATCACACTGATGCAGCAGACAATGACATTCAGGCGTGGTATGACATGAGAAAAGAACTGGGCAGAATTGACTAGCAGTTTCCAGCATAACACTGCTCTGATAATGCAGTAGGGAATCGCTGACCATTAATAAAAAAATTCGCGCCGAGTTACTTGCTCCAACATTTAAGCCGTTGAAGCAAGTAACTCACGCGTTTAAAACTTCTGCTGATTTTTATACTTCTGCTGATCGGTACGCTAACGTGATGTATCAGGCTGCAACCGCTTCATTTACAACTTCTTTCGCAAGTTGAATATTCGCAATAATTTTAATATTCTCACCCAAGGCCAGACCACCGGTTTCCGTCAGCGAATTAAAAGTGACATTGAAATCCTTCCGGTCAATAGTTCCTGTTACCTCGAATCCCACCTTGGTGTTGCCCCACGGATCCCTTTCCGTTCCGCCATATTCTGCTTCCAGCTCCACTTCTTTGGTAATCCCTTTAATAGTCAGGTTACCTGTCAGTTTATATAAATCTCCTTTGATTTTTGTAAAGGTTGTCGATTGGAAATGAAACTTCGGATAAGTTCCTGTTTCGAAAAAGTCTGTATTTCGTAAATGTTCGTCACGTCCCGGCTGACCGGTGTCCACGCTGTCTACATCGATCGTAAAATCAATGGCTGCATTTTCAAACTGCTCCCCTTCCGTAACAGCTCTGCCGTTGAATGATTTGAATGATCCGGTTACGGTTGAGATCACAAGGTGTTTTACTTTAAACTGCACTTCCGAGTGCATCGGGTCGACATTCCAGGTTATTTTTGACATTGCATAAAAGTTAAATTGATACTATCCATGATTGATATGACAGTACAAACTTAGCTACTTATGCTATGGAAAGTATAGTACTATACCAAAGGTTAGCAGTAACCTTTGGTATAGTAAAAAGATTTGTGTTGTTCCAGATGACGTCAGTGCATGAGCTTTTCAATGTCTTTCAATTCCCCAAAAAGGACCAGCACTTCGTCCTCATGCATAATGGTGCCGGGCGTAGCAATGCCCGAAGCCCTTTTGAATATCTTCGCCAGCCCGTTTTCAGATCCTTTCGACAAGGTAAGCACTGTTAATACAATTACATTGTAACGGTTTGTGAGATCAGCTTCTGCGAGCGTTTTACCCACATAACGCGGTGGGACACGGGTTTCAATGATGCTGTATTTTTCAGATACCTTAAACGAATCGACAATTCCCGAATTATCCAGCCGCATCGCGAGCCGTTCCGCGGATTCCTCTTCCGGCAGAATGTATTCTTCTATCTGCATCGCTTCCAGAACAGTCTTTTGAAGGTCTGACACGACCCGGCCGATAATCTTTTTCACGCCCAGTTGTTTGAGCAATGCCGTCGCTAGCAGCGACGCGCCTTCGTCCTCACCGATGGCCACAATTACCGCATCCGCATCTTTGAGCGGCAGCGAACTCACTGCATTCTTATCCGTACAATCCATGCACACCGTATGCGTAATGCGCTCTTTCAGCTGTTCCACCTTTTGCATGTTGTTGTCCACGCCGATGGTCTCGTGCCCCAGTTCTGTCAGGCGGGTTGCCAGGGATTTGCCGAAACTTCCCAATCCAAATATGATGTATTTCATTTTTTACGGGTTTAAAAGTTCATCTGCTCGCCCGGGAGCTGATAATTTGTTGGTCTTGCATTCCGGACAATGGCCACAAGCAATGTCAGCGAGCCTACCCTGCCGATGAACATGGTTGCGATGATCACCAGGCGGCCGGCGCTGCTCAGTTCCGGCGTCACTCCCAGGCTGAGCCCGGTGGTGCTGTATGCCGAGAAAGTTTCAAATGCGAGTGAAATGAGATGTTTATCGGGATCGGTGACCGACAATAGAAAGATGGCAATGCCAAGAAAGATCAGCGATAACGAGATAATTCCCAGCGCCTTAGAGATCGACTCCTGCAAAACTTTTCTCCCAAATACTTCAATCGTTCCTTTTCCTCTTGATAACGTCGCAATGTTGAGGATCGCCAATGCAAATGTGGTAACCTTGATCCCCCCGCCGGTAGAACCAGGCGCAGCACCAATCCACATTAACAGAAAAATGAGCATCACGGTCGGAAAAGCCAACTGACTCATTACAACTGTATTAAATCCTGCTGACCGCGGGCTGGTGCCGATAAACAAGGCCGTCACAATCTTGCCGTAGTAAGTGTCATGCGCCAGAAGCGTGTGGTTATACTCTAAAATGAAAACCACTGTAAAGCCGAATAATATGAGAAAAAAGCTGGTATAAGCGATGATTTTGGAGTTGAAAGCAATGACGCGCGCCCTGTAAATGAAATGACGCCCATGCCGTACCCGGTGATAAAGGTTGTAGGTCCAGCGCCGGATAAATTCATATGAATTGAAAATGATTCCGAAGCCCAATCCTCCCATCACATACAGCAGAATGAGCGAAAGATGCAGCTCGTAATTAAACCGGAGCGCCGCATTGTTCATGCCCTCCGGAACAGTAGAAAATCCCGCATTACAAAAGGCGCTTATGGCGTGAAAAACAGTAAAATAAAGCTGCTCTGCGCGGCTTTCAAAATCATCCGGTTCCAGGCTGAGATAGATGAGCACACCGCCGACAATTTCGAAAAAGAAAGTAACCAGGATGATTTTATATAAAGTAGAAATCACGGAACTCACCTTGTTCTCACCGATCAGCTCGGTAAACATCAGTTGGTTTTTATAGGAAAATCCACCTGAAAAAAAGTAGCCGAAAAACCCCGTAAATGTCATGATACCCAGCCCGCCGATCTGTACGAGCACGAGCAGGATGGTCTGGCCAAAGCGCGTGAACTCCGAGGCAATGTCCACAACAGAAAGTCCGGTAATGCAAACCGCACTCGTCGCAATAAAAAGCGCATCTACAAATGTAAGCTGTTGATGGTGTGTGGTTTTGGGCAGCAGCAACAGCGCCGTGCCGATCAGGATCAATGTCAGGAAGCTCAGTACGAAAAGCAGCGTGGGATTGAAATAAAACTTATCAAAGAACAGCGTCTGCTTGGAAACTTCAATGATGAGTATCGCAAAAATGCCTACGTACATCCATTCCGGTTTCACAAGTTCTGTCCCGTCCGTTCCGGAAAAATGGTAACTATCGGCAATGATCACCGCGAGAAAATAAAAGAGCAGCAGCGCCTCTCCTACCCGGGAAATGATTGAAGATTTACTTTTGAACGCTGTGAAAGTCTTGGCAGCCAGCGCCAGTGTGAAAAATAGGAAGCACCATTCCAAAATCCGATTGGTTAGCTGCTCAATTTTCGGGTCTCTGTTGTAGCCCAAATGAAAAACAACCACCATTGCACAAACGACACTCATCGCTATCAATATGTGGTCCAGCGTTTTCCGGAAATATCTTATTTTTTCATTCATCCAATGCGCCCGATTTGCACAAACATAAAGCTATTTAGCGCATGTTTAAAGCAGCTCAAAGCGAAACATTTTTGGAAATCATCTTGAACCGGGGCTGATCATCGTCCAGCCAGCACAATGTAGCAGTATAAGTTCCTGGCTTGATTTTGCCAGGAATTTCTACATTAAATTCCCCTGCCCCTGCTTTTCCACTCTTCCATGACGGCCGGTCGTCTTTTAGCGCCACCAGGTAGAACCGGTTGGGATCTGCATTTTCGGTCAGGCCCAGATATACATCCTTACCAGGAACTTCACTCCCAACATTGGAAACTTTGATCGCTTTCACGCGATAGAGGTAAGTTTTATATCGCGGCAGATCCGGATATTCGGTCACCTGTATGCCCAGATCACTTTTGGCCCCGGAAGTGGTTTTCCATGTATCGATCACCTTTTTGCCGAAATATTCAGGAAAGATATAGTTTTCATAAAATGAGGGCTCCGGGTCGGGCAGGTTATAATACTGGTGCAGGAAGAACTTGTTCCTTGTATAATTGTAACTATCCGCTTTCAGTCCGGCGTCGTTAAAATTAACAGCCTTGTCGTATTTTCTGTAACTGTAAACGCTTAAAACCAATGCAATGCTTATGGCGGCAATCTTGAAAAAAGCGGCTTTACGGAAGGGTGCGCTTTTTACCAGAAACAAATAAAAGAGAATAAGAACACTGACAGCGTAAATCTGGAACCTGGGTGCAATCATCGTTCCCACGCCTTCGGCATAGCGGCCGATCATGATCATCCCCATACTGCCCAGCATTCTCAAAAAGCAGATATCCGTCAGGTCCAGCTTCCATATCTCAGGGAATGAGAAGCGATAGCCCGCTTCCGAGCGGGGGAAAAATTTGAATACAAGAAAGGTTAGCAGAATGCCGGAACCCAGGATCGTAGACAACAATATGCCATATGTATCCGAAATAAATCTGGCGAACGACCCCGTAACAACAATGAAAGCGTGCGCCATAAGTGGCAGGCTGTTCACTGTAAAGCCTATCTGGCTGGCAGAAGAAAGTTTGAAATCGGTAAAATAAATGATGAGATATACGACCGTCAGGCCTGTGAAAATCAAGCTTTCTTTCCAGCGCTTTTGTGTGAGCAGCCAGAATATACAAACCGGCATAACGCTGATGCCGTCGAGATTGGTGAGCGTGGCTGCAACGGCGATTGGAAATGCAAAAAGCCAGGAGGATTTCTTCTCCGGCTGCAAAAAATAAAGGCACAAAATGGAAAACGCAATCGAAAGCGTGTGCTGGAAAGCCGTTAGGCTCCAAAGGTGAACATAATACACCAGGGGCGAAAACAGCAACAGCATTACGGGCAGAAACAGCGTAATCTCCTTATTGGCAGATCTGTAAATCAGGTAAAAAGCATAACCCAAAAGCATCAGGTTGAAGTAACCCAGCAGGATCGTGAGCCTGAAATCCAGCGTGCCGCTCAGCAAGTAACTGAGAATTATACCCAACCGCGGAAACGTAGACCGGTGGTCGTTCTGCTGCCTGACAAGCGTGGTAAAGACATCCGCCGTTCCGTTTTTCAGGACATTAATGGAATCAACAAGTTCCATGTCGTCCATGAAAGGCACATTAATCGCATGTTTGAAGATAAAAACAGCAAACGCAATGACCGGAGCAGCCATTAGCAGATAAATGAGGAATTGCTTCTGTTTTACCCGGATCACGGTCTAAGATCTAGAATTGGAAATATATAAATTGAGGTGTGTTATCAAAAACACCCAGATATAAAATGGCTAGCACGAAGATGGAATAGAAGCTCCACCGCACCCACAGTGGCTGATAGGAAAGCGAAAGCCTGAGGCTGTTCTTCTTCTGAAAATGATGGACCATTTCCATAAAGACAATGAGAGCAATGGCTGTAAAGAACGTTCTGCGCTTTTGCCCCAGACAAATGTTTTCCATAAAATATTGTGTGCTGAAAAACTCCTGAACCGATGGCCAACCCTTTCCTAAACTTTTTACAAGATTCCACATTATATCCGTATTATAATAGTCGGCGCGGAAAAAGATCCAGGCAAATGTAACCAGCACAAAAGTGGTCAGGACCTGGATGCCGTTATGAAGCCAGGGAACCCGGTCCATTCCTACCAGCGACTGGATGTAGGTTCTCGGCTTTTGCGTAACCAGTGCAAACACCAGATAAAAGCCGTGCAGCGCGCCCCAGATGATATAATTCCAATTTGCGCCATGCCAGAGCCCGCTTACGAGGAAAACGATAAACAGATTCAGTAAAGCCCGGTTTCTCCCCACACGATTGCCGCCCAAAGGGATATAGAGATAATCACGGAACCAGGTCGACAGGGATATGTGCCATCTGCGCCAGAATTCCGAGATGCTTTTGGAGGAATAAGGACGGTCAAAATTCTTCATCAGCGTAAAGCCCATCACCTGCGCGGATCCTATGGCAATGTCGGAGTAGCCCGAAAAATCGCAAAAGATCTGGAATGAAAAGAAGACAGCTGCCACCACCAGCGAAGGGCCGGAATACTGCGTCGGATAATCAAAGACCTGGTTGACGAAAATAGCCAGACGATCCGCAATAACGACTTTCTTGAACATCCCCCATGCCATCAGCAGCAATCCGCTTCTTACCTGCTCATAGTCAAACTTGTGCTTGATATAAAACTGGTGCAGAATGTTCTGGGGACGCTCGATAGGCCCTGCTACCAATTGCGGATAAAACATCACATAAAGTGAGTAAATCCCGAAATGTCGTTCCGCTTTCTGGTTCCCGCGGTATACTTCAAACGTATAACTCATAGCCTGAAAAGTGTGAAAAGACAAGCCTACGGGCAGCAGTATGTTCAGTAATGGGGTGTCAGTATTGAATGTTGTGTTAAGTTCGGCGGCGAAGAAATTATAATACTTAAAAACAGCAAGTACACCAACGTTTGCAAAAATGCTTAAAATTAGATACCGCTTCTTCTTTTCCGCCGTCGATTCCTCTATTAATATGCCTGCATAATAGTCTATTACAATGGTAAAGGCCAGGATGAGGATGTAGATGGGCCTGAATGCCATGTAAAAATAGCAGCTTGCCGCGAGCAGCAACATCCAGCGATACCGATGTTCCAACAGGAAATAAAGGATCGTTACGACAGGAAAAAAAATTAAAAATTCAATAGAATTGAATAGCATTATAATCTTTTAATTGACTTGAATTAATTACTTGCCGAGACGGAGCAAAGCACCCGCGACCTTTTCCGTATGCTCATCCCTCGCTTTCCCTTTCAAATGATACACCGTGTCAAAACACAGGCTGTCCGCATATACCGACTGCCCGGGTTCGGATAAGATGGGTGCTTTCAAATGCTTTTTGTAACGATCATTAAGCTTCTCCACCGCCACGGCTGAGTTTTTATAAAAGCTTTCGGCTATCGTGGGATACAGGAAATATGCCTTGGCCCCTTTCTGTCTGAACCGCTCCGTAAAGGCATTCATTGTCTCAGCCTGCCCTTCGTACGGGAAGAGGCTCGTCGTGTTCGGGCCCGCATCCACTGTGCGGGTAATGTTGTTGAGATGGCTGACGATATCGCCCTGCCGGGTAAATGCTTTGCGGAAATAAATAGCGTAAGGATCTGCGACCGTGGGATTCTGGAGAATGATCTCAATACTTAACGGGGCCTGCAAACGATGCAAAAACTGCGCTTTCCATTTCTCTGCCAAGCCATCCTTGTAAGTAACAAAATGCTTGTCCTCCGGCACAAAATCCACGACAGACAGTTGCGACTCCACATCCCCTTTGGGAAAAACATCATATTCAAACGACATAATCACAATGTCTCCCTTGTTGATGTAGCCCAGCGCGTCGGACAAAATAAAGTCGATGCCGAGCGGCGCCAGCAGGGCCATATTGACAACCGGCATTCCGGTCATTTTGCTCAGCATGGCGGAATTGATGCCAAAAGCCAGGTTTGAGCCTCCCACCAGGATTATTTTGGGAGACGAAATTGACTTCGCATAAGCATGTTTGTCTATCAGCGCAGCTGTAAATGCATTTTTGGCATAATAGGCCGTGATCACACGGTAGGTTAATTCAACAACACTGAGAACAATCAGGGCTAGTATGACGGATCTGAACAGCAATTTCAAGCCACGGTTCAAGGTGCTCTGCATTATTTTTTAACTAAGTTTTTGAAATAGCCGTATGTATGGATGATAGACAGCCATGCTTTTCTTTTTACGGAATCCACGAAATTGGCCCGGGATACATAGCTGGAAAACCGGATCGGCCCGTAATTTTTCTCAATATATTCCTTAGCTCCTTCCTCCGACTGATGGTACAGGTTCCGGTTGTTGTTTGCCTGTGTGCCGCTGCTTGTGCTGTCAAACGGAGCATGCTTTGTATAATCTTCCAAAGTGATATGCTTGAAACGGTATCCTTTCTGATAAACATCGTGTGACCACAGCGTTGCCGTATCAGTCCCGCCCCAGTTGCCTCCATAGCAGCCAATGTTACCATTCGGAACCGTTTCCTTCTGGTAACTTTCCACATTGATCATCGCACAGTATTCGTTCAACCGGCATTCCGGCAAAATATGCACCCGGCCGCCTTTGATCACGTTCTTCTGTATCTGCTGGCGTGGCGTGGCATAAGCCTCGGTAAGTTCCATCGCCTCCTCGTAAGATGGCACATATTCCTGGAATATAAACGGATTGCATTTATTCCCCCAATCCCTTCCAGCCGGGCAACTCCAGCATTGGCCGATCGAACCCATACCGATCAGATTCTCAGGCCCGTTCATCATTTGTTCCAGCATCACGCCGATCATGTCGTCGTGGAAGAGCATATCGTTGTGCATGATGCACATAAACTTCTTATCGGTCGTTTCCAGCGCATACTGGTACATAATGCTTTGTCTCCACCGCGCATCGGTTTTTGCACGTTCCAGGTCCATCACACCCAGGCCCAGATGGTGGTGGGGATATTGGATAACGAGGCGCACATTAGGGTCATTCCGGAAGTAATCAATTACCTTGAAAATCCCGACATAATCTTCGTGCGGCTGCTTGCGTTCACGGGAAATATAGATCTTGTCGATGTATTGTCCACTATGCTGAATGAGCGACTTGATTGTCACAATGGTTTGATAGGGTTTGCCGTAGAAAGCAATGCCAACATCAACTTGGGGTCTCATAAATCTGTTTTTGGAAATGTAGTAAGTAAGAGTTGCCACGTTGAAGGACAGCTCAAATTTTGAGCGAAAATAGAAAAAAAAACGCTACCGCCTTCATGCCTGTCCACTGCAAGTGACTTATCGGGATCGGTTGGCAGAGGCAAAAGCGGAAGTTATGGTGCGCATTTGCGATTCCATGCCCTGTTTCAATTAGAATTTATAAATTGGATTCTTTGCTTACCTTGAAGCGCTTTTGCAAGAAGCGGAGACTGTCATTTTGTATTACAAAAACCCAATCTACCTCCTTTGGATCAGGACATTGCGCTTTTACTGGCAGTTGCTCAGGGAGATGAAAGGGCTTTCACAGCATTATACAATCGTTACCATCAAAGACTCGCTGTCCACATTTACCGGATCACCAAATCCACCGAGCTGGCCGAAGAAGTCGTGCATGATGTGTTCCTGAAAATATGGCTCAACCGCGAAACCCTCACCGGGATCGGAAACTTCCCGGTGTATCTCTACGTCATTTCAAAGAACGCCGCATTAAATTGTCTGAAAAGAACGGCGCGCGAAAAAGCGCTGACAACCGACCTTGACCCGGCCCTGGACCAGCTGCCATTAGCTGAGACGAGCGAGGAAGATTACCGTTATATCCTGATAGATGAAGCGATTGACCGGCTGCCGCCCCAGCAGCGTCAGGCCTATCTCCTAGCCCGCCACGAGCGGCTTACGTACACCGAAGTGGCCCTGAGAATGGGACTTTCGAAGGAGACTGTCAAAAAATATCTGCAAATCGCTACGGAATTCATTTCGGGATACATTACTAAAAGGCTCATTATCAGTATTTTATTTTTTATTCAAAATAATCTTTAAATTTTACTAAAAAGCATACCCCCTTTTCAGTCGGGGTGATTGTCTTATAAGCACATACCACAAGTAATGTTGCTGCTGATGGAGAATCCCGAGATGCGTTTGGAGGAATTGTTTAACCGTTACTACAACGGGTTGGCAACAGCTTCGGAAAAAGAGGAATTAATGGCGTTTATACGTTCATCCAAAGACGATGCAGTTCTGGAAAAATTTCTTAAAAAGGGTTGGGAGGAACTGAACCCCAGCGATGGCATTCTTACCAATGAGACAAGCAATGCCATGCTGAGTTCCATCCTCGATGCAACGCCAAAAGATGAAAAACAAACAAAGGTGATCCGCATAGGCTGGCTTCGGTACGCCGCTGCCGCCGCTGTTTTTGTTTTGATTGGTCTGGGAGCCTGGTGGAAATTAGCTCCTGATCCGGCAACGAAAATCGCTCATACGGCTCAACCTAAGATCAGCGATGTCAAACCAGGCGGCGCCAAGGCCTTACTGACACTCTCGGACGGCTCAGCGATAGAACTAGCCAGCGCAAAAAGCGGCTTCCTGACACGGCAGGGCGATGCGGAAGTGAGCAAATCACAGGAGGGAATATTGGTTTATAATGCAAAACCAGGTAATGCAACGGAGAAGGTCAGTATAAACACCCTTTCCACACCCAAGGGCGGACAGTACGAAGTGCTCCTGCCCGACGGAAGTAAGGTCTGGCTCAATGCGTCGTCATCCATTCGCTTCCCATCTACTTTTCCTTCCTCGGAACGAAAAGTGGAGATCACCGGCGAAGCTTACTTTGAGGTTGCCAAAGACAAGAGCCGGCCATTCCGTGTGAAATTTAATAAATCTGAGGTGCAGGTTTTGGGAACGAGTTTCAACATTATGGCTTACCCGGAAGAAGGGCCGTCCAAAACGACGCTGGTGGAAGGTTCGGTATTTATCAGGAATGTGAACCAAAATACAAAACTGAAACCCGGACAGCAGGCAGCGGTGCTTTCAACCGGAAAGATCAAGACCCGGTACATTGCACTCGATGAGGCGGTTGCCTGGAAAAATGGCATGTTTTATTTCAAGGATGCGAGTGTTGAAGAGGTCATGCGGCAGCTTTCTCGGTGGTATGACGTAGAGGTTTTGTATGCCGGAAAGATCCCGGTGCGCCAGTTTACCGGACGCGTTTCCCGCCATGTGAACTTGTCGGAAGTGTCGGGAATGCTTCGGTATGCAGGTGTGAACTGCCGCATCGAAGGTTCCAGAATGATCATTGATCCCTGACGCGTATATAGTTAAACGTTTTACATTTTATAAACCCAAACCTTTTCTCATCATGACACTCATTCCATATTATTCGCCGTGAGCGCGATGCCGTTTAAACAAAAAGGGAAAATGCGCTAACATTTTCCCCGGATGTTCAGGCGCACCACCGAGCTTCTCTTCAAAAGTCAATTTGCTATTCCTAAACTTTACAAATTTATGAAAATAAACTTGTTGTCCGTCCTATGCGGGTACGAGCAGGCGAGCCTTCCTGCAAAAATAGTAACCATTATGACTCGAATTTTCCTTTTGCTCATTGTCACCCTTACCCAGGTCACTGCGGACGGATACAGTCAGAAAATATCGTTTCATGCCCGAAACCTGCCTGTTGAAAATGTCTTGAAAACCATTGAAAAACAGAGCGGTTACCTGTTTTTGTACGACAAACTGGATTTGCCGGAATCACAGAAAGTATCACTCCGGGTAAAAAACGCCAGCATCGACCAGGCGCTTACGACCCTTTTCAGGGACCTGCCGCTGACTTACAAGATTTTCAACCAGAACATTGTCGTGAAAAGAGCGGTAAAAAACGCAGCCAGAGATAGCATGCAGCCGCTGAAAATTCCGGCTATCAGGCAGGATATCAACCTTAATCTAAAAAGCATCGAACCTGTGCCCCAGCCCATCGACCGGCGGATCAGAGGAAGGATCACCGATGAAAACGGCAATGCGTTTCCAGGGGTAAGTGTTTTGGTTAAAAATTCACAAATGGGCACCACTTCGGACGGCAATGGCGAATATCAGCTCATTATCCCCGACGGGGCCACGCAAGCCGGTGACGTGACATTGATCGTCAGTTTTGTGGGTTACAAAAGTCAGGAGGTCATTGCGGGCAGCCGGACGGAGATCAATTTCGGCATGACGGTCGATACCAAATCGCTGAATGATGTGGTGGTGGTGGGTTATGGAACCCAAAACAAAAGCAGCATTACCGGCTCTGTGGCATCTGTTCCGATGAAAAGCATTGAAAATCAACCATTAACAAGTCTGGACCAAGCTATGGCCGGGCAGATTGCGGGCGTGAGCGTTTCTCAATCCAAGGGTGCGCCGGGCGGCGGCGTTTCGGTCCGTGTCCGCGGAACAGGTTCCATTGGCGCGGGCAACGAGCCCTTGTATGTGATCGACGGATTTCCGGTTTCAGGGGATTTCAACAGCAGCTTTAATCCCCTTTCGACGATAAATCCCAATGACATTGAGTCCATTGAAATACTGAAAGATGCCTCGGCAGCAGCCATTTACGGCTCGCGCGGAAGCAATGGTGTGGTGCTCGTCACAACCAAACACGGCAAGATGGGCAAGTCGACGATTCAGCTCGACACGTATTACGGCGTGCAGCAGGTCGCCAACAAAATCGATATGCTTAATGCCAGGGAATATGCCGAATTCAACACCGAGGCCAGGAACAATGCATGGGTGGACCGAGGCGGCAAAGCCACCGACCCCAACGATTTACGACCAGCCACACTCCAAATTCCGGAAATGTTCAAAAACCCGGAATCGCTCGGGAAAGGAACAGACTGGCAGGATGAAGTTTTCAGGACTGCGCCCATCCAGAACCACCAGCTCTCCGTATCCGCGGGAAGCGAAAAAACGCAGCTGTTTCTTTCCGGGGCATATTTCAAACAGGGCGGTGTAGTCATGAACACCGGATTTGACCGATATTCCGCGCGCATTAACCTCGATCATTCGGTTTCAAAAGCCGTAAAAGTGGGTGTTAACATTGCGCCTTCATTTTCGTCCAACAAATTACTACCCGTCGAAGACCAGGTTTTTACAAGCGGCATCCTGGCATCAGCGCTTTCCATGCCGCCAACCGTCCCCGTTTACAACCCCGACGGCACCTTCACCACATTGCTGGGAACATCCCCTTACAACCTGGGCGTGATCGATAACCCGGTTGCGATTGCAAGTAAGATCAAAGATAAAAAGACCGTTTTCAGGACATTAGGAAACATTTATGCAGAAATCAACATTCTCGAAAACCTGAAATTCAGGACATCTTTCGGGATCGATTACTCCGACGCACGCCAGAACACCTTTTATCCCTCTGACCTTGGAAGCAATGGCGTTCCCGCACCGGTGCAAGCCAGAGCATCCGCCAGCAACGGCAGGGACATCAACTGGCTGAACGAAAACGTGCTGAGTTACAAAAAGACATTTAACGGCAAACACGAGCTGGATGTGCTCGCGGGGTTTACTTCCCAAAAAGCGAAATACGAGTATATATCGCTTGCTGCCACGAATTTCCCGACGGACCTGGTGCCGACATTGAATGCAGGACAGGTTACAAGCGGAGGAACAGGCATGTCGGAATGGTCGCTGCTCTCTTATCTGGGAAGGGTTAACTATACTTTTGCGAGCAAATATCTGCTGTCGGCCACCGTCCGTCGGGACGGGTCGTCGCGCTTCGGGTCTAAAAACAAATGGGGAACATTCCCTTCCGCTTCGTTGGGCTGGTATTTGTCAGAAGAGCCTTTTTTGAGCAGTCAGCACGTTGTTACCGACCTGAAACTGCGGGCGAGTTACGGACTCGCCGGCAATAACACGATTGGAAATTACAGCCAGATAGGCCTTTTGTCCAACCGGCGATACAGCTTTGGCGCGGGGACCGGCAGCGTCGTGTACGGTCTTTACCCCTCTTCCATCACAAACGAGCAGCTTGGCTGGGAAGTCATGCATCAAATGGACATTGGAATCGATTTTGGTATACTTCGCAACCGGTTAATGTTCACGATTGATTACTACAATAAAAATACCACCGACCTGCTGCTGAATGTGCCCGTCCCCGCCTCTACGGGCTACGAAACGGCTCTGCAAAATATCGGCAAGCTCAATAACAAGGGCTGGGAATTCAGTGTGAGCACGAAAAACTTTGTGAAAGCATTTAAATGGTCGACCAATTTCAACATTTCGTTCAACCGGAACAAAGTCGTTGCGCTAGGGCCCGAGGGCAACCCGATCATTTCAAAAAGCCCTTCATTTAGTCCCAATACGCACATTACAAAGATCGGCCAGCCGATTGGCAGTTACTGGGGATATGAGGCGATTGGCGTTTACCAGTCCCTGGAAGAAGTGGATAACCTGCCGTCGGTAAAAGGCAGCTCTCGGCCGGGGGATTTGAAATATAAGGACGTGGACGGTGACGGCACCATTACACCCAACGACGTTACCATCATCGGAAACAACCATCCCGACTTCTTTTACGGCATTACCAACAATTTCAGCTTCGGAAGGCTAAACCTGAGCATTCTTGCAGACGGTGTACAGGGACTTGAACTCTTGAACGGTTCGAGGAGAAACCTGGGGCTTGTGAATGGCAGTTACAGCCGCAGGGATGTGTTGGGCAGATGGCAATCTGCCGACAAACCCGGTGACGGACGCACGCCGCGCGCCAACACGGTGGCTACCGGCGGTAATGTGAGCTATGTATCAAGCCTGCTGGTGGAGGACGCCTCGTTTTTCAGGATACGGAACATTAATCTGCGTTATGCGCTGCCGGAAAAGATAGGAAAAGTGGCTTATGCACGTGCTGCTAGCATTAATCTGTCTGTTCAAAACGCATTTACATTTACCAGATATCTGGGGTACAACCCCGAACAAAGCCTGAACGGCAGCAGTTCGCTGACGCCTGGCGTGGATTTCAACGGTTATCCGCTCGCCCGGACATTCACACTTGGATTAAACCTGACCTTTTAGTCACCAGCCCTTAAACTGACACGAACATGAAATTAAATGCATATATCCTTTGCGCGCTGAGCATGCTTGGCACCGGCTGTTCGGATTTCCTTGAACTCGCACCCAGGGATGCCACCAATGTGAGCAATTTTTACAGAAACGCGTCCGACATGCAGGCTGCCGTGAATGCGGCGTATGGAATGCTCTCTTCGGCGGGAGAATATGGCTATGCCTATTATAATGTTTCCGAAGTAAGGTCTGACAACACAATGAACTTCGAAGTGGGCGGCAACCTGCCCGACGCTGAGCTGGACCAGTTCAAAATGGCGTCGACGAATGAAATCATCCGGCTCATGTGGATCGACACTTACCGCGGGATCCTGGCTTGCAACACGGTTCTGGATCACATCAATGGTGCCACAATGGACCAGGCGCTGCGCGAGCGCTTTATCGGGGAAGTGAAATTTTTGCGGGCTTTGAAATATTTCAACCTCGTGCGCACATTCGGGGACGTTCCGTTGGTTTTGTCCGAAACAAAGTCCGTTTCTGAGGGTTACAGTCAGTCGAGAGTAGCCAAGGCGGAGGCTTACAATCAGATTATCGCCGATCTGACGGAAGCGGAACAAAAACTTCCCGTCGCTTACACCGGAGCTGACATTGGTAAAGCAACAAAAGGAGCTGCAAAAGCACTGTTAGGCAAAGTTTACCTGACCATAGGTGAATTTGCCAAAGCCAAAGACAAGCTGAAAGAAGTGATCGACCAGGGAAATTACAAGTTGCTGGACGACTACGCTGCACTCTGGCCCGTCGCCAACGCCAACCACCAGGAATCCATTTTTGAAGTTCAGTTTAAAAAAGGCGGAACGGGGACCGGAAGCAGTTTTTATAACAATTTTATGCCGCGTAACTCGGGAACGAATATCATCAAAGTCGGTTTTGCAGGAGGCAGAAACAACCCTACGGCCGATCTGGTGGCCGCGTATGAACCAGGAGATGCCCGAAAAGCCGCATCGCTGGCCACCGGCTATACCGACGCTGCGACCGGCAAGTTCGTAGCCGATCCCTACACATTGAAATACCAGGATACACCTTTTTCCGAAGGCGACGCGGATAATAACTGGACCGTGCTGCGCTATGCGGATGTGCTGCTCATGTACGCGGAGGCGATCAGCCAGGCAGGCAGCGGCCCTACTGCCGAAGCTTACGAAGCCATCAATGCAGTGAGGAAGCGGGCGAAGCTGGCACCGCTGGCGGCAGGCTTGTCGAAAGCCGCGTTTGCGCTCGCCATTGAGCATGAGCGGCAGGTAGAGCTGGCTTTCGAAGGCCACCGCTGGTTCGACCTGGTACGTACGGGCCGCGAGGTTGCGGTCATGAATGAGCATTTCAAAGCGCCGGTCGTGGCCGAATTCAATGCGGTCTTCCCCATTCCTCAGACGCAGATCGATGTCAACCCGCAGGGGATCAAGCAAAATCCTGGTTATACTTTCTAAAAAAGATCTGATATGTTTTTAAAAAATGCTTTCAAGTCGCTGGCCGTTTTCATTTTTTGTTTATTCAAAATCGTCAGCGCTGCCATCGGGCAAACACCCCAGGATAACAAACCTGCGCCCGACGCTTTCATCCATACGGGTTTCGAAAACGCCTCGCCGCTCAATTGGGAAGCCGATTCCGCAGGCAGGATCATTATCAGTCTTGTTTATGACCATGAGCGGTTTTCACTCAACCGGGCCAACAACCACTGGCATTTCAAGGTGGAGGCCCCGGTTGGAAAAGAGGTGACTCTGATCCTGCAAAACTTTGACAACATCTGGAACAACATCCACGCCAGCCCCATATCCAAACAGTCGCCGGCCGTCATCTCCTTTGATGGTAAAACCTGGGAAAGCCGCCCTACCGAATACATCGAAGGAAACCGGATGCTGATCAGACTTAAAATGACCGCCCCTAGCGCCTACATTGCCAGCATTGAACCATACCGGATCAGCGACCTGGACAAACTCCTGGCCCGAATCAAAAACCACAAACTGGTAACGATCACGCCTATTGGCAAGACAGCCGAAGGCCGTTCGCTGGAAATCATTAAAATTGGCAACGAGAAGGCACCCAAAAGGATATTCCTCCGCGGCCGCGCGCATGCATTTGAAGCCGGTGGCAACTGGACGCTGGAAGGCCTCATCGACCGATTGTTGAAAGATGATGCCGATATGAAGCTTTATCTCAAGCGTTACTGTGTGTACATTTTGCCTATGACGAATAAGGATGGCGTTGCGCGCGGGAAAACGCGTTTCAATGCGAATGGTTACGACCTGAACCGAAAATGGGACAAGGCAGCCGATTCCCTGATTGCGCCGGAAAATTACTATCTGGAAAAATGGCTAACCAAAATGGGTGCCGCAGGCAAAAAACCAGACCTGGGCATTGACGTCCATAACGATGCGGGTGGCAACCTGCACATCAGCCGCCCCGACGGTGATATCACCGCCTACCGGGCCAATATGGCTAGACTGGACAGTCTGTTAAGAAAATACACCTGGTATACCGAAGGCTCCACCAAGCCGGGATTTCGTAATCCGGGAACATTAGGCGAGGGTTTTATGGAAAGATTTGGTATTGAAGCACTCGTTTACGAGCTCAATTACGAATGGGTAGAAGGCCTCAAAAAGGCTCCGCTAGCCGCAGACTGGCTTTCCCTGGGAGGCAAATTGCCGGAAGTTTTTTACCATTATTTTGAGAAGTAACCGGATGAGAAAACCGATATATATGTTAGCCGCGCTTTCGGGCGTGGCTGCATTTGCAATGGCATCGTTTGGTTACAGGCCAAAACCGTTGCCGGACTTTAAGACAGAAAAATTAGAATTGGATTCAACCATTCTGGATGTAACGACGATTGCTGAAAACCTGAATGTGCCGTGGGAGATGATATGGGGACCGGACAACATGATCTGGTTTACCGACCACGACGGGAAGGTCAGCAAGCTCAATCCCAAGACCGGCCAGGTCACGGAGCTTTTGCAGATCAAAGATTATTACAGAAAACGCCTTGGACTAATGAGCATGGTCCTGCATCCGGACTGGAAAACGCATCCGCAGGTTTTTATCAACTATACCCATATCCAGCCCGATTCTGTCATTGTATCAAAACTCGTCAGGTATACTTATAATGGTAAGGCGCTGATTGATCCGGTGTTATTGAAGCAAATTCCAGGCTACCTGGGCCATAATGGTTCCAGGCTAGTGATATCAAAGGACAGGAAATTACTTTGGGCAACCGGTGATTTAAAACAAAAAGAAACGATTCACGATCCGGTATTCGCCAATGGCAAAGTGCTCCGGCTCAATCTGGATGGCACAATTCCCAATGATAACCCACATCCCGGAAGTGCGTCCTGGGCCATGGGTTTTCGCGTTCCGCAGGGATTGACGTTTACCAAAAACGGCAACCTTTTCATCGCAGAGCATGGCGACGCAACGGATGACGAGGTTAACCTGGTGGTTAAAAATGGCGATTATGGCTGGCCCTACATGGCCGGATTCAGTGATCTGCCGGAGGAAAAGGAACATGCAAAAACCCATAAAAGCACATTTCCCGTGAAAGCCTGGACGCCGACCATTGCGCCGGCCGGAATGGAATATTATGATGGTAACATTCCCGAATGGAGAAATGCATTGCTGCTCAGTACATTAAAGGACCAGAGTCTGCGCATCCTGAAACTGGATGCGGACCAGGAAGAAGTGGTTGCGGAAGACATTGCGTTCAGCAAGCAATTCGGCAGGCTCCGCGATGTATGCGTTTCTCCTTCGGGCGACATTTACATCTCCACCAGCAACCGCGACTGGAACCCACCAGCCAATTTCCCGCTCAAAACCGATGACCGGATCATTCGGATCAGCAAAAGCGGCGTTATTCCGAAAAGCAGGCGTACCGTTAAAACCAGGCAGGAAACAAGCCATGCAGGCGCTTTTGAATTGTATCAGAACTTTTGCCAGTCGTGCCATAAAGCCGATGGCCGCGGGGTTGCGGGATCATTTCCTTCTCTTGTAACATCTGCCCGGCTATCCGGCGACAATGAAGCACTTATCGTGCTTTTACTCAAAGGCTCACAATCAGCCTCCGGAGAAGCAATGCCGGCATTCGGATTCCTGAGCGACGACCAGCTGGCGACCTTGTTATCCTATGCCCGGTCAAATTTTTCAACCAACAAAAACACGGTTAAACCCGACGAAATCAGCCGCGTACGTGCAAATAAATAACATTCCGTCACAGCCGGCAAGCTCGTTTCTGTTCTGGCGATTTCAACAGCCTCTGATGCCGCACAATGAGGCGCACGAATGTTAATTGGTGTAGTCAGCGATTTGCCGAAGAGGTAAAGTAATAATAAAAGTCGTCCCTTCTCCTACCCTGGACTTGACTTTCATTGTGCCGTAATGGCTTGAAATAACCTGTTTGCACAATGCAAGACCTACCCCCAGGCCCGGTGAATCCGTATTGAGCTTATTCAGCAAACGAAACACATAATCATTAAACTGACTGTCAAATCCAACTCCGTTGTCAGCAAATTCGATCTTGATATGGTCGGTGTATTTGTATTTCGAGGAATGGTTTCGATAAATATTTTCTTCGGAAATGACCGCAGTAACCTCAATGCTCAACGCACGGTCAAAAGCTTTGTTCTCGACGGCATTTTTCAGTAACTCATAAAAAACGCGTTTAATTTGCGTCTGCCTTCCATCAAATTCAGGCAGTTCCCCAATTTTAATGTTAAAATCAATAGCATCTTTTTCCCTCATCAACTGGTTGCGCGCCTCCGTGATGAGGTCTGCCGGATTGAGTAAAGTCATCGGATCGGAAGCGTTACTGACCTGCACGAAGTCCAGCATCGAGCCCATCATGGACCGCAGTCGTAGGATTGATTTCTTAATGACAGATAAATGTCGGGCGTCGTCGGTATTCGGAGCAATGTGCGCATTGCGCATGAAGGTGTCGAAAAAGAGGCTTATTTTACGCACGGGTTCCTGCATATCATGCATGAATATCTTCCCCATTTGCAAATACTCCTGACTGCGCTCGCTCAAAATCGAAATTTTCCTGTCAAGCGCAAACTGATTTGATTCCAGCTCATCTTTGAGCCTGTTCAACATCGCATTTTCATCCAGTGCTTTCTGTTGCACCCGGTTGGTTTCAAGAAGCTGCTCTTCATACTTCCGCCGCTCCCACACCGGCACAAACACGCACACGTAACAAATCGGATCGCTTTCATTCTGTATTTTAGCATTGACCATCACCGGGATAGGACTGCCAGTCATTGGTTTCAGCGTAAGGAATATTTCACTGACCGTGCCATTTAATTTAAGTAATGGGAAAAAATGAGTTTGGTGAAAGATCCGGCTTGATATGGTTAGGATTTTCTCGATGCTGTGCCCCAGAATCGCATCAGACTGGTAATTGAGCACTGAGCACAGCGTGCGGTTAGCAAATGTGATCGTCCCGGCTCCATCGAAAACGACGCAGCCGCAAGGTAGGTCTTGTAAAATTTGCTCAGCCTCTCCCAACAGAAATAGTTTATAAATCCAGAAATTCCTCCATCAGCTTCACGGTCTCTTCCGGCGCGCTCAGGTGCGGGCAATGTCCTGTTGCCTGCATGAGCCGGTAAGCACTGTTACCCATTTGTGAGTGCACAAACTCTCCTACCCCCACAGGCGCAATAATATCTTCTGAACACTGCATAATCAGCGTCGGGTGTGTCACATTGGGCAAATCCCTTCTGTTGTCGGATAAGAAAGTGACTTGTGCAAATTGTTTTGCTATAACCGGGTCAGTCGAGCAGAAGCTTTCGGTTAGCTCGGCACCTAGTTCAGGACGTCCCTCGTTTTGCATGATGGCAGGCCCCAGGAAATTAGCCCAGCCAATGTAATTTTTTTCCATCGTTTCCAGAAGCTCCTCAATGTCCTGCTGCTGAAAACCACCGGCATATTCCTGATCGTCAATATACCGGGCAGACGGGCCGATCAAAATCAAACGCTCAAAATATTCAGGTTTTTTTATCGAGGCCAGCACCCCGATCATACTGCTCACCGAATGGCCAACAAAAATGCAGTCGATCAAACCAAGCTCCCGGCAAATATCGATGATATCCTGGGCATAGCCGTTCAGGTTACTATAACGTTCGTAGTTATACGCGGTCACATCCGAATTACCGCTTCCAACGTAGTCAAACAGCACAATTTTGTAATCCCTTTCGAATGCGGGCCAGATGTAGCGCCACATGTTCTGACCACATCCGAAGCCATGTGCAAAGACCATCGCTTGGTTACCCTGGCCAAATATCCTGACGTTATTCCTCTTCTTTACATTCATATTCAGCCTAAAACCCAAATATAGGCTTTAAGGCTCAAAATATTAGGTTTGCTTACCAAATTGCCGAAACAAGATGTAAAGCAGACCCAAGAAAAAAATATCAGCGCAGAACTGTGACTTTCAGGAAAGTAGCGGGAATAGAAGTCTGGTTGCGGTCCGGGCTCTGGTTCTGGCTTTCGAACAAGCTTTCCAGCTCCCGCTGCAAATTTTCTTCCTGTCCGTTTTTTTCCGCAGCTTCGAAGGCGTTCATCGTCGGGCCGTAGTATTTTCTGAATGTTTCAAGAAAAACTGCCGGTGAATAAGGCGCTTGAAATGTAAATGTTTCCCTTTCAAATGAAATGTTCTCCGGCAATGCGCCTGCCGCGACGAAACGCTCCGTAACATTGCTTTCGACACCCCAGAGCATCGGGCTGACGAACCCCTCCGGCGGCGCCGGCGTGTAAGCGGAGCTCACTTTCAGGATCTGCGCAACCAGCGTCGGATCGCCGGGTATCCAGTTTCCCATGACTATTTTCCCGCCGGGACGCGTAACCCGGAACATTTCTCTTGCCACTTCAAATGGCTTAGGCGCGAACATCGCCCCGAAAACGCTTACTACCAGATCAAACGATTCATCCGCAATGTCGTTCAGATCAATGGCATCGCCTTCCCGAAACGTAATGTTGGTCAGGCCCTCTGCTCTTGCCCGGGCATTGCCCGCTTCCACGAGGTTTCGCGCAATGTCCACGCCCTGAACATTGGCGCCTAACCGTGCTGCGGGTATGGCAGTAGTGCCGTCGCCACAGCCCAGATCCAGAACATCGGCCCCGGCTTTAATTCCCAACTTCGCTACCAGTGCCGAACCGCTTTCACGCATCGTTGCTGCCAGGCGGGTGAAATCCCCTTTTTCCCAAAGTGCTTTGTTTGCATTCATTTTCTTTTCGTTTTGGTTAATAGATACTTTTAATTTTCTCTGTCCCGATAAACGACTGTTGACCACCGGATCGGATGCCCGACTTAGTTATCGGCAACGCAGCGGAGGCCGTAAAATAAGAATGTCAATGATACCAGCGCGATTCACTTGAATAAATGTAAAGACTTGATTATCATTATCATAACGTATCTCAATAAAAACCAAAACAGATCATGTTATGAAAACCAATTCCACCATTCGCAAGGCGATCTCTATGGGCACCATCTGCCTGTTCGGCTTGGCATTAGCCTGTACCGACCATGAATTACCGGAAATTCCGAACATGCCGGAATCAGAATGCATGCTCGCAACCAACATGACAGTGCCACGCGCCTACCCTTGCGAATTCAAGATTGAAAAACTTACATTTTATGCCAAAGACGGCGCTGTTCTCGGTGAGGTTACGCCTGCTGCCAGTGAAATCATTTTACCCCGGTCGGCTGCCAAGGAAGATTCCAATCCCTCGGCCGTGGCTGTGGATCAGATCGGTTCATTAAAATATGACGTGAAAGCAACCATCAGGCGGATTGCGACGCCATCATTTCCGGTTGTTGCCGGATATCAGTTGCGTTACACACAGCATACTTCAGGCGTGCTGGCCCTGACCACGCCGGGCGAAAGTTATCAGATCGGTATGTCGGTCCCGCTTACAGTCCCGGTCGGCGGAACCATCGAACAGCCATTTGAGCTATCCTATCTTTACAGACTTAACAATTCCGGCTCCGGCATCAAACCTGTCACTTTCAGTGGATTAACCGCATTCCTGATCTACAACGACGCCACAGCCGAAGAACTCGACGGACGTCCAAGCGCCATTGGCAATGTGGCAGAAGCATATGTGAAAATTGTCACGAAATCGGCTGAGTAAGCAATTTAAAATATGAATAACCCACATTATAAATTCTCAATAATTTCACTGATCATTGGGCGCATTCGTGCTGTTTTACAGATCAGAAAAACCAGTGATTACTTGCCAGAAGCCATATGAAGTATACTCCGGCACCGGAAGCGCAGCATAAGTAAATTTTGAGCGGCCAGCTTCGTAAATATTTCCATTTCAGTCCAAGCTGAATGCAGGTGAACATCATGAAAAGAGCAAAACCATAATTTCCGATCGTCCACGCAGTGTGAAGGCCGTCCATCGGCAAGGCTTCTTTCATGTGTTCGAAAAGCTGAGAAAGTGAATACAAAGACAGCAATAGCGAAAGTGAGGCAAGTCCTGGCATCAATCGAACAACCCATTGCTCTCTTCCCGCCTTTTTCAATATCAAAACAATGGCATTCACCACGCCAAAGCCGATGGCAGAAATCATTAGCACGGCGCTGACAATAAACAAGATAATGGGTATCCATGCCTGCCAGAGTGAAATTTTCTCGAAATACATCGTGCCGTCCGAAATCGCGGGATTCCCGGCACTGTCGTTCAGAAAAACAATGTGGGGGTGAATTGCATTGATATGCTTATAAAACCTGCCTTCCCTATCCGTTGCCTGCCACCGCATTTGTCCACGGCCGATAATGCTAACGTCCAAAAATTGCCCCACCTTGCTGACGTGAATGGTGTTGGTCAGACGCTCAAAAAAACCACTATATAACTGGCTGGGATTAGCGTAACGATAATATCCTGCACGCCTATCGACCGCCTTCTGATGCAATGGATAGACTTCCGCGGGCACTGGCTTGGGAGCATTGCCGAGCAAATATCGGCTGATCAGCCTGTCTGCAAACCTGTAAAACTCCTCATTATGCGTGTTAAGCGCAAATGCGTAGCCAACCCTCAGCTGGCGATTGTATAAAAATGCCAAGAGGAACCCGCCGATTGCGCCCCGGTGACCTCTGAATAATGTCCCGTCCAATTCGTGACTTTCATTGCCATACGCATATGTATTCCTGAGACCAGCCTTTGCAGACAGATAAGTATGGGGCGTTTCCGAATCTTCGAGAAACTCCCTGCTCAAAAACTTCCCATAAGGCTGCTCCCACCCATTCAAAAACATTTTCAGGCCGCGGGCTGCGTCCGCAGCATTGATGTTCAGTGAACTGTAACCACTGCTAAAAGCGGGCTGGTGCGGCACAAGAGAAAAGCCACGACCGTCCCATATATATCCTCTGCTATATAACCCTGCGTCGTCATCTGTCAGATTCAGATTTGTGTGGGCCATCCCCAGTTTGGCAAAAACCTCTTCTTTTACATAGTCATTTGTGGTTTTGCCGGAAACGCGTTCGATCACATAATCAAGAACAGCATAATTGACGCCGGAATAGGCATGCCGCTCACCTGGTCTCCATTTTGAGGACATGTATTTTTCAAATACGGCCAAGGCTTCCAAACCGGTGTATTGCCTGGAAGAAAAATTGTATTCTTCAAAGGGCGATTTATCGCTGAAACCCGTGGAATGCTCTAATAATTTGTCGATTGTAACCGGACTGACTTCTTCCCACTTATTGTGAAAACGAATGTCCGGGGCAATGTCTCTGAGCCTGGAATCGAGCCGGAGCTTTCCTTGTTTTACCAGATTCAGGACAGCGGCGGCGACGAATAATTTGGTGATGGAAGAGCCGCGAAAAAGAACATTTTCGGTTACAGCCCGCTTCTTTTCGTAGTCCGCCATTCCGAGGCCGGCAGCTAACAGCACAGTATCGCGCTTGACGAGGGTCAGCATCATGCCTGCAACATGCTGCTTTTCCATCTCAGTATGGAGTATGTTTTTAAGCTCTTCAATGTTAGCCGGAGCAGCTGGTTGCTGTGCGCGGGCAGGGATCCGGGCAAGTGAAAGCGTGGCCAATAGCCAAAGGGACGGCAGAAGAAAACGGGTCATTTTACATTGGGTTTTTTGGTGATCATTTCTGACCCAATGTTGGCGTTTTGTATTTATTCCGCGTTCGGATTTATCCAAAAGAACGTTTTTGGGCTCCTAATCGGTAAAGGCCGCTGGCAACTATGCCTGTGCTGATCTTTGGAATTCCGTCGGTGATAAGCCGGTCAGTTTTTTGAAGGAAGTATTAAATGAAGTTTTCGAATTGAAGCCGGCTTGAAAGGCAATGTCAAGCATCGTAAGCCGGGCGGCATTGTTCAGTAACAAGGACTTCGCTTTTTCAACACGATACCGGTTCACAAACGAGAAGAAATTTTCACCATACTCATCATTGATCAGGAACGATAATTCGTGAATGGATATGCCCATTTTATGAGACAAAAGAGGCAGGCTCAGCTCATTGTTCAGATAGACCTTCTCTTCTTCCATCAAATTTTCAAGCTTCACTTTTAAATAATTTATCTGAGTAATGGAGAGACGTTTTTGCTTCTCTGCCTTATGATCGGGATCCTTATTAAGGATTATATCCAGTTCTTTCAGCGTTTGCTCAGGGTAAGCGTAAACTTCTTTTTGTTTTAATGAATAATAGGACAAAAAATAGACACTCAGAAAATAGAGTACGGAAGCATAGCTGGCCCCGCCCGAAGGATTGAAAAAGGCAAGATGAAGCCAGGTTATGACAATCACAATAACCACATAGAGCAGATTGGTGAGCCAGGACAGGTCGATAGACTCGGTGGAAGAAGCCAGCTGGCGGATGTTTTGTCTGTGCCTGTATAACTTTCGGTAACTGAGTATCCAGTATATAATGATCTGGATCGGGAAAGCAGCTGCAAAAAAAGTAAATATGATGCGTTCAAGCGTTTTATCCGCGATCTCCAAATTGTTGCCCGTAAGCATGCGCGGCAATTGGAAAAAGAATAAAACGAGAAAAAGTAAAAAGTGCGCAAAAGTTCGCCAGGTAAATGTTTTCGTCGGGGCAGTAAAATAACGGACACTCAGGTATAGAGCCGGTGCTGCTACAAAGCGGCTTAACTCCAGGAAGCTTATCGTCAGCGGATATTGATTCTGCAATCCGAGATCATAAATAAAGATTTCCAGCAAGGACATGGCAAATGCCAGCATGAAAACGCCCAGCCAGCGGTTTGCATAAATGTTGTTATGTTTCGGATGGTTAGCGAGTAAAAAAGACAGCAAAAATGATCCCCCGGCAGACAGACCAATGATTAAAGTGTTATTCATTCGAGATTGAGTTGCTTCCGGTTATCCTGATACGCATGGCTGTTGTATTTTGAACGGTATTCGAGCGGAGAGATCCCGGTGATTTTCCTGAACACTTCCCGGAAGGCCTTCATGTCGGAGTATCCGGTTTCATACATAACCTCCTTGATGTTTTTGGAATTGGTTTCAAAGGATTTTTTGGCTGCTTCCATTTTCACGCGCTGTGCATATTCGGTTGGCGTGTTACCGGTTGCCTTGATAAATCTCCGGTCAAAGTTTCTCCTTCCCACGGCAAATTTAGACGCCAGTTCGACGATGGATATCTTGTTCTCCACATTTTCTTCGATATAAGCCTGCGCTTGCCTGATGACCTCGTCTTCATGTGATTTCTGTCCGGCAAAAATGATAAAAGGCGACTGCGTTTCCCGGTCTATATCGATCTGAAAAACCTTGGAGCAGAAAATGGCCGTTTGCCGGTCAAAATATTTTTCAACAAGGTAAATAATCAGATTCAGAAATGAATAGGCGCCCCCATTGGTGTAGATGCCGTTCTCATCCGTAATCAATTTGTCTTTCTGCACATCGATTTCCGGGAACATTGTCTTAAACCGATCCGCGAATGCCCAGTGCGTAGAACAGGTTTTTCCGTTGATCAGGCCCGAAGACGCCAACAAAAAGGCACCGGTGCAGATGCTCGCCACTTCTGCCCCGCCGCGATATTGGGCGCTGATCCATTCAATCAATGGTTGGTTCTTTGCTATGGCCTGTTCATATTGGTGATTTAAGGAAGGTATGACAATCAGGTTCGTTTTTGAAACAGCAGAAATATGGACATGAGGCTTTACAGAAAACAACCCTTCATGAAAGTCCACCTGCCCGGACAGCCCGGCCAGCTGAATATGGTATAATGTTTTTTTATATTTTTCTTCCCAATACGAATTCGCCCGCTTTAAAATCTTGTAAGCGCCCACAATGCTGCTGAGATTGTTCTCTCCGTCGGGAACAAGGATCGTGATATTTTTCATTTGTTTTTAACCGCAAGTTATAAACTGGCTTTGTCCAAATCAACCCGTTATAATGTCCATTTCACACGCCACGAATTTACTGCTAAGCCTATACTTTTGGAAAAAACTTAGCAGGTCAAACATTTTACTTCAAACCAAAAACTTTCACTTATGGCAGATATCTTGCACAGGGTCGGGATCAGATCGCAGTCATTACAGGACATTTATGATGCATTGACAACAGAGGCTGGCCTGGCGGGCTGGTGGACCAGCAATACGCAGGGACAGGGCAATCAGGTGGGCAACATCATTGCATTCCGATTCGGAGCAGGAGGCTTTGATATGAAAGTTACCGCGCTGGAAGAGCCTACGCATGTTTCATGGGAAGTCGTGGACGGCCCTGCCGAATGGGTAGGCACAAGCATCAGCTTCGACATAAGGCAAGAAAATGATTATGCTATCCTGCTTTTCAAACATGCCAACTGGCGTGAACCGGTTGAATTCATGCATCATTGCAGTACAAAATGGGCTGTTTTTCTGTTGAGTTTAAAATCCCTGATAGAAGAAGGTGAAGGCAAGCCGGATCCGAGGGACATCAAAATCGACAACTGGAATTAATATGGCCTCAATAAAATCATGGGCTTTGCCTTGTGCCGGGTAACCGACTGCAATGCAAAGCCCATGACAAATAATGGTTTCCTACACCAGCCCTTGCGCCAACATAGCATCGGCTACACGCACAAAGCCGCCGATATTAGCGCCTTGCATATAGCTTATGCGCCCGTCGGGCTTGTGTCCGTATCGCAGGCAAGTTGAATGGATATTGAACATAATGTCCTGCAACTTTTTATCCACTTCCTCGCGCGACCACGACAAACGCAGCGAATTCTGGGACATTTCCAGACCCGAAACAGCCACTCCACCCGCATTGGCCGCCTTACCGGGTGCGTACAGGATATCATTATCTTCGAATATAGAGATTGCTTCCGGCGTGCACGGCATATTTGCGCCTTCCGCTACGCACATACAGCCGTTGTTGATCAGCATGCGGGCGTCATCGCCATTCAATTCGTTTTGGGTCGCATTGGGCAGTGCAATGTCACATGGCACTTCCCAGGGTGTTTTGCCGGCAATGAATTCACACCCAAACCGGTCTGCATAAGCGCTGATCCTTCCGCGTGTTTCATTTTTCAAATGCATGATATAGGCAAATTTCTCTGCATCGATCCCTTTTTCATCATAGATGTATCCCGACGAATCAGAAAGGGTTAAAACTTTGGCACCCAGCTCGATACACTTTTCCAATGTATACTGCGCCACATTACCCGAGCCAGAAATGACCACACGTTTGCCTTTAATGCTGTCGCGGTGCTGCTTTAGCATTTGTTCAACGAAATAAACCACACCATAACCGGTCGCCTCGGGGCGGATCAGGCTTCCGCCATAGCTGGCGCCTTTGCCCGTTAGGACACCTGTAAACTCATTTTTGAGCCGCTTATATTGGCCAAATAAAAAACCGATTTCCCTGGCGCCTACACCGATATCCCCCGCCGGCACGTCGTTGTCCGAGCTGATGTGACGGAAAAGCTCCGTCATAAAGCTTTGACAAAAGAACATAACTTCTCTGTCGGAACGGCCTTTCGGATCAAAGTCCGATCCGCCCTTGCCTCCGCCCATCGGAAGCTGCGTCAGGCTATTTTTAAATATTTGTTCAAAAGCAAGAAACTTTAGTGTACCCAGGTTGACAGAAGGATGAAAACGCAGACCGCCTTTGTAAGGTCCGATCGCACTGTTCATCTGAACCCGGTAACCCCGGTTGATCTCCACTTCGCCCTGATCATTCATCCATGGGACCCTGAAAATAATGACACGCTCCGGCTCTGCAATCCGTTCAAGAATTTTGGCTTTCTGATAATGTGGCTTGTCCTGAATAAAAGGGATAATATTTTCGGCAACCTCGTGGACGGCCTGATGGAATTCATTTTCGCCGGGATTCCGATCGATGATCCGGGTCATGAAGGATTGTACGGAAGTCAATGTTAAAGTGGTTAGTAAATGGAAATATGTCTTCTTCTTCGATGTATTCCAAGGCAATATAATGCAGGAATGATTTGAATTAAACACTTGCAACATTATTGCACAAACTTTTTGCAGGCTGCTGACTAGCAAGTCTACGATCATTGGATGAACCAGCCCAACCGACACCCGCACCATATTGCCTATTACGGCTTTTAACAAAACAAAATAATTTAACGCTGTTAAATTTGGATGCATTTCTAAGCCATACTCATTAGTTTTACGGCTATGGCACAATTGATAAACATCCATTCGTTTAAGGAATTTTTCCGGTCGAGCTCAATCGGCGGTTTCATACTGATCATTTGCGTGATCATTTCACTGGTTATAGCCAACTCCGGCGCGGGACCGGGATTTGAAGCATTTCTGGCCAAGGAGATCGGAGCTGATCTGGGCGGCATTCACTTACGATACCCTATTCTGCTATGGATCAATGACGGGTTAATGGCCATTTTCTTCCTATTGGTAGGCCTGGAAATCAAGCGCGAGATGGTTGAAGGTGAACTTTCATCATTTAAAAAAGCCTCTCTTCCGATCCTCGCAGCCATGGGCGGCGTGTTGGCACCCGCACTGATTTACTATGCATTCAATGCCGGCACGGAAACGGCTGGCGGCTGGGGCATACCCATGGCTACGGACATTGCCTTTGCTATTGCGATCATTTCCATGCTCGGAAAGCGTGCGCCATCGTCCCTCAAAGTCTTCCTTTCGGCGCTGGCCATTGTCGACGACCTGATGGCGATCCTGGTTATAGCCATTTTTTATTCTTCGGATATACATTACACTTATCTTTTATACGCATTCGGGATCTTCCTTTTCCTTTTGTTGCTAAATAAGTTGAAGGTAAAAAACCTCGCGGCATATCTGATCCCGGGGCTTTTTATCTGGTATTTTATTCACCACTCTGGCGTACACGCCACTATTGCGGGTGTTTTGACCGCATTTGCGATTCCCACAACCCCGGACGCAACCGAGTCTCCACTGGAAAAACTCGAACATTTTCTCGTCAACCCGGTCAACTTTGTGATTATGCCCATTTTTGCCCTGGCCAACACCAATATTCAGTTTGAAGCGGGTATGCTGGAAGGATTGACCACCGTACTTGGCATCGGGATCATTGCCGGGCTTGTCATAGGAAAGCCCGTTGGGATTACCATTTTCTCCTGGATTGCAGTGAAGCTCGGGATTGCCAGAATGCCCAATAACGCTTCCTGGCTTCATATTATAGGCGTTGGGATGCTCGGTGGAATTGGCTTTACCATGTCCATTTTTATTGCGCTGCTTTCCTTTGCCGGCAAGGACCTGATCCTTTCAGAAGCCAAATTTTCTATTTTAACTGCCTCCATCATTTCAGGAATATTCGGTTACATCTGGCTGAGCAGACTTGACAAAAAAACAAAAAAAAACGGCTTATCGCCAGCTGAGGATCAATAGTCACCCGTTTGTTGGCACGCTATTAATGTGCATCCGCAAGCAAGATATCTGCTTTACGGACACACGAACGAGATTATGGGAGATAAAAAACTGTTTGTCATGATTGACGATGATACAGACGATCATGAAATATTCAGCATGGCGCTATCAGAGCTTGTCAAGCCATTGAAATGTCTTTTTTTCAAGGATTGCGAGTCGGCCGTCGCATATTTCAGCCAGCAGTCGGCATCTGCGCCCGGATATGTGTTTATTGACCTCAACCTGCCCAGGATACCTGGGGACGAATGTCTGGTGCATCTGCAAAAGTTGCAGGAATTCGACAGCCCCCGCATCATCATTTATTCCGGCCCTGTTCCGGAAGAGTGGCGAGAGCGTTTTAAGCAAATCGGTGTTGACCAGTTTATTGAGAAGACCGGTTCAATTTCGGAGCTGGTTGGTGAGCTGAAACAATTGACCGCGTTGGATTAAACACCGAAGGGCTGGTTTCAATGCAGATAAGTCAATTTGGATGTAATTGTTGCCAATTAATGTAAGTAACTGGCAATTTTGGCTGCAAATTCTACGTAACCTTCAAATGAAGTTGGTTTTACGAAAAAATCCCTGACGCCCGCCTGATGCGCCTGGTCAATCAGGGATTGGTTACCCGAGGTGGAGAACATGACGACTGGAATGGCAGCAAGTAATGGCTTGGACATGATCTTGCCGAGCGTTTCCAGCCCATCCATCCGCGGCATATTTACATCCAGCAAAATCAATGCAGGAAAATCAGGATTGCTTGTATCGATAATTTCAAAAAAATGCTGGCCGTCTATTGCTTCAATAATTGTAATGTCAGAACTTACTTGTGTGAAGGCTTCACAGACCAGATATCTGTCGTCGGGGTCATCGTCCACTAAGTAAACCCTTTTGGACTTTTCCATCAGCAGTTTTAAAGTATAGTAATTCGCTGCAAATATACGATTAGTTTTGCTCTCCGGCATACTGACTGATCAGGTCACGTGATTGCGCTGGACAACAACATCGAACCGAAATAAATAATGATCATTATGCGGCAAGTGGTTTTCAAATATGTGACAAGCCTGGCTTTGCTGTTCTCGGCTGCATCCTGTTCATCAGACGAGTCGAAACTTACCGGCCTCTGGCATACTGAACTGGAAGCCATACCCCAACTCAAAAGCGCATTTGATTTGGAATTGAATCACGATTTTTTCGGGGATAAATGGAGCGGGCGGTTTGAAATTGCCGAGACCATGACCGAAGGAAACTTATCCAGTGTAGAAGTTGATGGCTCCAAGATAACCCTTGATCTTGGCCAGGGCGCAATGTTCAAAGGCAATCTTGCAAATAATAAGCAGGAAATCACGGGTGTACTCAATGTGCCCGGCATCGAGAAGCAGACACTGCGTTTTACCAAAATAGAAAAATGGTCATCGCAGCGGCCCGCAAGGAGCGACAAGGATAATCAACCTGTAAAAACCTGGGCATATCAGGCCCCTCCTGCAATTCATGACGGATGGAAAGTGGGCACGATCAACACAGCAACCGGGGCTTCAAAGCCTTTGAGGGATCTTTTTGAAAATATCCTGAAAGGTCATTTTAATGGCCTCGATGCAATCCTGGTTGCCCGGAATGGCAACTTGCTATTGGAGGAATACTTCTATATAGGCGACCGGGAAAGGATTCACAGTATACAGTCGTGCACGAAAAGTGTGACCTCTCTTTTAATTGGTATTGCGCATGACGATGGCCTTATCAAGAATCTCGATGCGCCTGTGAACACCTTTTTTCCGGCTTACGGGGATTCCACAAAACGAAAAATGCCTCCATTTACACTGCGTAATGCATTAACCATGTCAGCAGCATTGGATTGGCGTGAGGATATTCCATATTCAGATCCCCGCAACGATGCAGTTCTGATGAACCAGAGTAAGGATATGTTTCAGTATGTTTTATCTAAAAACCCTGACCCGAAGGTTCGACCCGGCGAAGTATTTGAATACAACAGCGGACTCTCTATTTTGCTGGGAGGTGTTATTGCCAATACAACCGGAAAACCAGCCGATCAATACGCAACGCAAACACTCTTCAAAGATCTGGGAATAAATAAATTTACCTGGACCGCTATGAACGGGCAAATCCATACAGGCGGCGGACTGTTCATGAAGCCACGGGATATATTGAAGTTGGGCCAGCTGGTGCTAGACGAGGGAAAATGGAATGAAAAACAGATTGTTTCAGCATCCTGGATCAAAGAATCCACGGCATTTAATTTACCCGTAAATAAGGCAAACAAGGAGTGGGGATATGGATATCAATGGTGGCGTGGCGTGCTTCGGGCTGATAATAAGGTATTTAAAACAATATATGCAGCAGGATATGGAGGCCAGGTGCTGTGTATCATTCCGGATCTGGACCTGGTGATATTGACCTTACACCACAATGCAACCGAAGGAAACGGCAGACGGAGTATTTTATGGAAGGAAATGGAAACCAACATCCTCCCTGCATTCAAATGATTGTAGTTAAGTCCAACCAACACCCGCAAGTAACAAAAGCAGTCCTATAATCAAGTTGCTTTAAACAAGACCTGCCCGTCCTTTTGCACATACCAGGCTGTTACGGGATTGAAATGGTAACCCATGTTGCCGCCTCGTGCTGCTAATAATTGTTTTAGGAAGGGCTGGACGTAGCCCGTTTCGTCTACGGCGCGGCTCATGATCTCGGTGGGTCTGCCGTCCCATTGCCAGAGATGCCGGAATGCCGTTATAGCTTTGTCGAGAACGGGTTCCTGTAATGCAGCCGTTTTCCAGCTTTTTCCTGCATCCGTACTTACTTCCACCCGCACGATTTTGCCGCGACCGCTCCAGGCAATGCCGCGTATCTCGATCCAGCCGGCCTCTACTTTTGCCGGATAGCTCGGGTAAGTGATCACAGACCGGGCATCCATGGTGAAGCTGAATTGCCTTATTTTTCCGCCGCCAACCGTTTCTGTGTATTTGGAAGTTTCTTCACGGGTCATAAATGGCGCGTCCGAAAGCTCTATGCGGCGCAGCCACTTAACGCTTGCATTCCCTTCCCATCCCGGAAGGAAAAGCCTTGCCGGATAACCTTGCTCGGGCCGCACAGCCTCGCCGTTCTGCGCATATGCAATGATGGCGTCATCGAATCCTTTCCTGACGGGAACGCTGCGTGTCATCACTGCGGCATCGCCTCCTTCGGCCAGGAACCAGCTTGCTTTAGGGTTCACACCTACTTCCCGAAACAAGGTCGAGAGCTTCACGCCCGTCCATTCGCTCTGGCTTACGAGCCCGCAAATCTCCTGCGGCCGGAGCTTGCCGTCATTACTGCCGCGATAATTGCCCGAACATTCCAGAAAAGCAGTCCGCGACACGGACGGGAAACGTTTGAGATCAGCCAGGGTGAAAACCATTGGCTTATCGACCATGCCGTGAATGACGAGTTCGTATTTGGACGGATCAATGGCCGGAACGCCGCCGTGATGGCGCTCATAATGCAGGTCAGAAGGTGTTATAGTGCCGTATAAATCTTGTAAAGGTGTGCGCGAAGAAGTGTCCGATGGTGTCTTGAGCGGCTTTTCAAATGCCGACCTCGTCCCTAATGTCCCGGGAGGCACACCGGGGACTTTGGCAGGGTTGTCGGTAATGCTTTCGGCTTGGGTAAGCGCTGCCTGAAACGCCTTCCCCTGTGCAGTTTGCACCAGCACAACAGTGGCCGCAGCCGCCCCGGCAAGGAGATTTCTGCGGCTGATCTTGATTCCTGCGGAACCGTTCTTATCGTCTCTTTTATCCATTATTATCTGATTTCCGGCCCGTCCGTGCGGTCGTCGGGGACGAAGTTATTTCTTGCCGGCATTTTAACTTTTGGCAGGTTCTTAGCATTCAATGTCACTTTTTCATCCCATAACCCATTGGCATTAAGCAAAAAAGCAGTCAGGCTGTACACTTCCTGGTCGGTCAGGGAACCGGGTTGGTTGAAGGGCATAGCACGGCGGATGTAATCAAAAACGGTTGTGGCGTATGGCCAGTAAGTGCCAATCGCTTTTATCCGCCTTGTGTCTGTGCGCCTGGCATCACTTGCGGCGCCTGTGCTTTTGCCGGCAGAATCCGGCGCTGCTACTAGGCGGTCATTAGGACCTTCGGTTCCGGTCGCTCCATGGCAGGCTGCACATTTTAATGCATAGATTTCCCTGCCCTGTAACACATTGCCCTCGCCCGCAGGCAATCCCTTTCCGTCGGGCGAGATGTCAATGTCCCATGCTGCAATTTGTATTGCAGAAGCTTTTCTGCCGAAGCCGAAGCTTTTAGGCCAGTCGAGGGTGTCGCCGGCATTTTTTTCAGTTTTATCAAAATGATTTTCACGCTTCACAGCGGCTACCAGCAATAGCATGGCCAGGATCGACCATATGTCGTATCTAATCGTATTTTCCCGCATTTAATGTACTTTTTGCCAGAACGTAAGGCCTCTTAACCCTGTCCAGAACTACGTAAATCGAATCTTTATTTTCATTAATCCCGCTTAAAATCACGCGAGAGCCGTCTTGTGTGGTGTAATTCAAAATCATTCGGTTACGCTTGCCGCGGCGGGGCTTTGCGGCAAACTCCTTATCGCGCCGGGCTGAGTAAGCAATAGGATCGATCATTTTATTCTCATCTCCGATACGCGCCAGCGCGGCTTTGCTGATCCAGTTTTTATCCGCACGATCGCCTTCGCCCCGCGCCTCTTTGCCCTTTTCAGCACGGCTTGGTTGCGGTTTTTGCTCCTGCCCTACTCCGTCCCTGGCGCCGCCTTTCGCATATTTATCTCTTAAATACAATGTATGCGCAATGGTATCTGCAAGATAATGATAAACCCGCTGCCCTCCGGCCGTACCCGTAAGTTCAAATGTGCGGCCGATGTCGCGCATCGGCGCGCCGCCGCCATTGGAAAGGTCCAGCGGTTGCGGCTTGTTCACCTTGAAAGTCAGCGTAGTCCAGTTCTCAAAAGTAGCCCATTGCCACCGAAGCGTGTCTGTGGGTGAATACGGAATGGTTTGATTATTGATTTTGAATTCTGTGACATTGTAATTTCCACGCAATGTTTTCACCCCGGCAGTGGATGGCTGCTTATAAGGATCGTATTTGAAATTGACGTATTGTAAATAAAATAAATGCACGAGGAATAGGCCGAATACACCAAATTTTAACGCGTATCGTATGTATTTTCCGGTCTTTGAAAAGAACGGGTAAATGTTGTTTGGGGCTGTGAAGCGTTCTAGGACGATGAGGTTCCAGAGTTTTGGGGTGTCTTTGATTAGTAGAAACGCGGCTAGCAGCACGAAGTAGGAACTGTAAACATGCACGCCGCCGTCGTATGCGAAGTTTACATAAACAATATCCCCTAATGCGCCCAGCAGCAGTATAGCGCCCAATGTGGTTGTCCCCCTGAAAAACAGTAAGATCCCGGCGGCAAGTTCTACAACGCCCGCAAACACCTGGTACCAGGGAACAATGCCGACCGAAAGCCAGTAAATCTTCTGCAATGTGAAATCACCGAAATTCGTATTCAGCAACCCCAGCGAAGGGTATGGCATCTGTGTAGGCAGCAATTTGGTGAAACCGAAGCCAATAATGCCGATCCCCGCCCGGTAACGCACCACCACCCGGAGCCAGTAATAAAGCTGATTGTAATTGGCGGGCTGGGGCTTGCGCAACCGGTCTATCCCCGTCCAGATCAGCCCGACGACCGTTGCAGCAAAGAATGTGATGATCCAGGTGGCATAACCGTTAAGCGGACTTCCGAACAGGGTGCGGCCGAAGATATCGAGACCGCTGCCGAACCTGGCAATGTCGTACACATCGCGGTAATGCAGCCGCGTCCATTCAAAATTGAACAGCGCTGTATACCATTCTGCACTGTTCGGAATGCTCATGGCGATGAAGAAAACAAAAGCGATGCGGAACAGCGTTTTCTGCCACTCGGGCCATCTTGCTGATTCGCCACGCTCGTCGGGTTGCACGTCCGCAGGCCTGGACTCTTCAACCACGGGCAATTCTGTTGCTGTATTTAATTTGATCGTTGACAACATATTCGATTCGGTTTTGACCAATGATTAAAGTTTGAATTCTCCCCGGCGTCCCACTTTCTGAACTTCCTGGAACAAGTATTTTTTATTGATTTTTTTCAAAGCCACATACAGCGAGTCGTTTGATTTACCCACCCCCGAAAGCAGGATCGTTGTTGAATCGGGCCGGGAGTAATGCAATGTCAATCGGTCCGAAGCATCTACTTTGTTGGTCAGCTTCAATGTTTTTGATGCCGGATCATGCTCGTAGCTGTAATAATGTCTGCCTCCTGATCCTGACTGTTCGTAGTTCCGCCTGGCGTCATCAAAATCAATGTGCTCCACATTGGCCGAATCGATCACTGCCGGTGGCGATGAACGGATGCTTAATGTGGCCCAGTTTTCAAAAACAACATCTTTCCACCTTACCGGATCGAGCGGCGAGTAAGCAAGCGTGTCGCCGTTGAGGACAAACTGCTCAACATTATAAAGTCCGGCGGCCTGGGCTAACCCTGGCTTGGTTGGGTATTGATAGGAATAATTATGATATCCTGCATAACTTTTATAACCATAAATGACCACGAAAAACAGGACAAATGCCCCCTTAAAAGCAATGCGGGCCTGTTTGATATTATTTTGAGAAAAAACAGGTTTGAAACGGTTCGGAAAGGTCGGCTTTCCGAGGGTAAGCAGATTATTGAGCCGGTTGGCATCAAAAGCAAACAGGAACAATGCCAATACAATCAGGTAAAAACTATAAATGTACTCCCCGCCTTCATATGCGAGATTTGAAATAAACACATTGCCCGTAAACGGAATAATGATCAGCGTGGCCAATGTGGTGGTGCGACGGTGCAGTAAGAGCAAACCGCCGGCCAATTCAACCAAACCCAGAAAAGACTGATAATCAGGCACTACGCCCAGGCTTAATGCAAATAATTTCCATGCGCTAAAATCGCCGTAAGCCGTGTTCAGATTACTCAGGGAAGGCGGCGGCGCCTGTAAAGGGAAAAATTTGATAAAACCGTAAGCTATCAACCCCGCCGCGAGCCGGTAACGGACGATTACGCGCAGCCAGTAATAGAGCTGGTTGTATTCTTTCTTGTCCTTATCCCTGTTGCCCCAGACAATGCCTCCCACAATCGCGATCAGTAAGATCACCGCCCAGTTGGCCCAAGTGTCCGGCCCGGAGAAAAAGCGCGGCTGATATCTCGAAAGCTCGAAAATATCCCCATAAGTAAGGTTGAGCCAGTTTATCTGAAAAACCTGGCGATAGAATTTCCAGTCAAGCGGAACGCATTGAATGACAAAATAGATGAATGCAATGCGGAATAACACTTTTTCAAACGGCTTCCATTCACCGGGAGCAGAAGCCACGGCCCCGCCGGAGCGGACCTGGGCTTCATAAATAGCTGCGCTGGACATAAGGTTTTGATTTTGGATTAATAACCTGGATTTTGTTTCAATGCTTTGTCGATCAGAAGCTGTTCGGCGGGCACCGGAAGCAGTAACTTACTTTCGTCGGTGATGTTCAGGACCTGTGTGGCCCTGCCTGTGCGCACAAGGTCGAACCAGCGGTCGGGTTCCAGGGCAAATTCGATCCGACGCTCATTTTCGATTGCCAGCAGCAATGCAGCCTTGTTTGCGGCGGTGAGTTTTGCGATCCCGGCGCGTTCACGCACTGCATTCAGATCGGCCAAAGCGCCCGTGAGGTTTCCCGTCTGCGCCCTTGCCTCAGCGCGGATCAGGTATAGTTCTGCAATGCGGATCACGAATGTCGGGTCCGTGGCCGGGCTGCGGTAATACAAGTTTCCGTACCATCTTCCCTGGTTGTCTTTGGCCACCAGCGCGCTGCGGTTTCCACCGACTTTCGGATCATTGGCCAATGCTACAAAAGCGTCATTAGGCGCCCACTGCCGCGTTCCTCCTTTTTCCTGAGGCTGCCATTGTCCGCGATGGCTGTTGGTTTCATTGATATTGTAAAAAATCTCAAACACCGATTCGGTTGTCCCCCTGGCATCATTGGCAAAAAATGCATTGTAAGGCTTCACAAGCTGATAGTTACCTGCATCGGCGATAATCTTGTCGGCATATTCAGCTGCCTTTACGTAATCTTTTTGGTATAAATAAAACCGCGATTTCAGCGCCCACACCGTTTTGCGCGTGGCCCGGAAACGGTCCGTTGTTTCCGCAAGAAGCGGTTCAGCGGCATTCAGGTCAGCTAGTGCCTGCGCATAAACTTCTTCCTGCGAACTGCGCGCAATGCCCCGGTTGTCCTGTGGCGTTAAGGTAGGCTTGGTAATGATCGGCGCGCCACCCCATATCCTCGCCAGATCGAAATAGGCAAACGCCCTGAGGAAATAAGCCTCTCCGATGATCTTGTTTCGTTGCGCTTCGCTCAATGAAGGATCTTGCACCGCAGGGACTTTATCCAGCACGTGGTTCGCCCGGTTGAGCATGCTGTAAATGCCTGTCCAAACCGAAGAAACAGTCGGGTTCTCGGCATTAACCCGGTGATTGATAAACTCTTGTACCTGTGATTGCGAGCCAGTCCATTGAATGTTGTCACCTGATAAATAGCCGATGGATTGCAGATTTACGCTATAATAGCTTCTGAATGAGTCATATGCTCCGTTCAGAGCAGTTTCCGAAGACGCTTTGTCGACAATGGTTTGCTGATCGGAAATGGATGCTTTGGGTTGCACATCCAGGAACTGGTCGCAGGATGTCAGGAGCAGCAAAAACGCGAGTACGGTGGTATGTTTAAATGCTTTCATGTGGGTAAATTTTAGAATGTCAGGTTAACGCCAACCAGAACGCTTCTGGGCTGCGGCGGTGTGCCGAGGTCAATGCCTTGTTCATTTTGCGCACTGGAAGAGCTCGATTCAGGATCCAGACCAGTGTATTTTGTGATCGTGAAAAGGTTGGATCCCGTTACGTAAAGGCGCAGTGAAGAAATCCCGCGCACCGGAATCGTGTAGCCAATGGCAAGCGAACGCAGCCTGATAAATGACCCGTCTTCCAGCCAGCGACTTCCGCCATCACGATAGTTATTGACATTCACACCATCCGGGCGGGGCACATCCGTGATGTCGCCGGGCTTTTGCCAGCGGTCGTTATTGCTGGCAAAAATGATCCGCGCCGCATCGCGCGCACCGCCGCCCTCGCCGAAAAATTTGTTATGGTTATAAACCTTATTCCCATATTGAAACGCAAGGAAAGCATTGATATCGAACCCTTTGTAAGTAATGCTATTGGTAAGTCCGCCGAAAAATTTAGGCCATATGCTGCCGTTGATCTGGCGGTCGGCAACGGTGATCTTGCCATCCTTATTAACATCTTCATAAACCGTGTTGCCTGTCTGCGGATCAACATACAGCTGCTTGTAAACCCAGAAGGAATAAAGCGGCTGGCCCTGTTGTAACAGGATCAGGCTGCGGCTGCCATATTCGAGCGGATTTTCCAGCTTTTCGATCTTGTTGATGTTTCGGGCAACATTGAAGCTCGTAGTCCAGGAAAATGTATTGTTCTGGAAATTCACCGAACGGATCGCCAGCTCAAATCCTTTGTTGCTGATCTCGGCCGTGTTGCTGCGATAATTGGCAAAACCGGTTGTGGCAGGCAATGTGAGTGATAGCAGGCCGTTGCTGGTGTATTTGCTGTAAACATTCACTTCGATACCAAGCCTGTCGCCAAAGAAGGCAATGTCTGCACCCGCATTAAACTGGCTGGTCCGCTCCCATTGCAGATCCGGATTAGCAAGTTGCTGCGGCGCAATGCCTGGATTGCCCTGGTAAGGAGAGCCGCTGCCCCAAAGGCCTAATGCTGCAAAACTGCCCAGACCATTCTGATTTCCGGTAACGCCATAGCTTGCGCGGATTTTCAAATCGCTTAGCACGGCCACATTTTTGAGAAAATTCTCCTGCTTAACCCGCCATGCTCCACCCACCGAAGGAAAATAACCCCATCTCCTATCCGCACCAAAACTGGAAGAACCATCCGCACGAATGCTGAAATCGATCAGATATTTGCCGCCGTAATTGTAGTCGACCCGTGAAAAGAAGGATGCAAGGTTCTTTTTAGACCAGCTGTTGGAGCCCGTAGTTGTAGCTGCGGAAGAGATCAGTTTGAAAGAATTGCTCGCAAAACCACGTCCTGTTGAGGTTGTTCCGGTGTTCAGATCGCTTTGAATGGTGTTACCGATCAGGATGCCGAAGCTGTGTTTGGTGCCGATTTTCTGTCGGTAAGTAAGCGTTTGCTCGTTAATCCAGGTCGTAGCCTGCCCATTGTTTGCCGTTGCCAGCCCGTTCGGGCTTCCGGAAATGAGGAATGTGTTCCAGTATTCATTTTCGTCATAATTGTTGTAATCCAATCCCCAGCTTGTGCGGAATTTGAGGTTAGGAAGGATATCAGCCTCCGCATACAGGTTGCCAATGTATCGCAGGCTCACAGACTTGACATCGTAATGCTGCAAAAGCAGGCTAACATTGTCAAATCCGGCCCGGCCCACGAGCTCACCGTTTTCATTGGTTGGCGACAAATAAGTAGGCGTATGCAATGCAGCCTGCAGAAGCCCGCCCGCCGGGCCATCGCCGGCGCGTGCCTGGTTACGGAATGTGCGGGCAAAACTGTTGCTCACCCCAATCTGCACTTTGTCCGAAATCTTCTGATCTAGGTTAACCTTGAAACTGGCGCGGTTGAAATTGATCGGTTTCAAAATCGATTCCTGGCTGTTGTAGCCTCCGCCGATGTAATATTTCGTTGTTGCCGTCCCCCCCGAAACGGACAAATCGTAGTTCTGGACGGGTGCCGTCTGGAATATTTCGCCTAGTCTGTCATACGTTTTCTGTTCTTCGGGCAGGCCACGGCCGCCTTCGGAAGCGGGTCGGAATGGTCTGTTCACCTCTGTCCGGTTTAAGGATGGCGTATCTTTTCCGGTGTTGACCCACCACTCGTTCACGAGTTGTGCGTGCTCCGGGCCGGTGGTCAGGTCCCATAGTTTTTCCGCTTTGGCAAGGCCATAGGAAGCATTCACGCTGACCTTTGCTTTTTGGTTGTATTTGCCTCGTTTGGTGGTGATTAGGATTACACCGTTCGCACCGCGCGAGCCGTAAAGTGCCGTGGCTTCGGCGTCGCGCAGGACTTCCAGGCTTTCAATGTCATTCGGATTAATGTCGGCAATCGGTGAAGTTGCTTTCCCACCGGTTCCTATGGTCTGCATGCTGTTGCTGTTCATAAATACGCCGTCAATCACATACAATGGGTCATTATCACCATTGATGGAAGTGGCCCCGCGCACGCGGACAGTAACCGCTTCGCCGGGAACGCCCGTGTTGGATGTGATTTGTACGCCCGGCACTTTGCCTTGCAGCTGCGCATCAAAGCTCCCCGCCGGAATGTTTTTCACATCCGTAGGATCTACTTTTGTGATGGAACCAATCACATTTTTACGTTCCTGCGTGCCGTATCCCACCACCACAACCTCATTCAGCTGGCGCTGATCGGATGCCAGGGTGATGGACAATTTGCCTTTGTTACCCGGTTTTACTTCCTGCGTCGCATAGCCGATGTACGAGACAACAAGGACTGCATCTGCCTCAGCATCAATGTTAAATCCGCCTTTCGCATCGGTGGTGGTCCCGATATTGGTCCCTTTCAAATGAATATTAACGCCCGGCAGCCCTTCTCCGCCAGCGTCGGTCACATTGCCCTGAACCTTCCCCTGACCCTGCTGCTGGCTGTAACCGGCCAGGGTAAAAAGCAGCATAGCCACAGTTGTCGCAGTTTTGATAAGGCGACCTGCCTGTTTACCGGGCGATGGCTCCTGTTTTGTAAAAAACATACATTCGAGTCGTTTAAGTAATGAAATATTTGCCTTAGTATATAGATTAAATAGTCTATCAGAATCGATAAAAGCGGATATAGCTGTCTTTTGAACAGACCGCATGGGTCTTCAAAGCTTGTTATCAACTTTTATGGGAATTACTTTTCAGCATCCACTTAGGCCGAGGAGGCTTCCATGAATGCAGGTTTAAATATTTACTTTTCTTCAAAAGCGAATATCTAATGCGAGATCTTACTGGTGGTAATAAGATTACTCTACTAACTTAATAGACAAATATTATGTAAATATTTTATCCGTGCAAATGTGGACGAAATAAAGTGTAAAAAAATTTTTACCCACTGGTCGTATCCCTAAGTTTTCGATCATTATTTGCATTTTAAGCCGCTTTGGAGGTATATTATCCTGAAATCACTAAACCCATGAAAATAGACTTATCCATGACCCGGCGTGAAATGCTTGGAATAACCGGCATGGCCGGTTTGACCGCATTAACGGGCTTTCCTGCCGGCGCGGCCACGCACGCTGCACCAAAACGGCCACGCATTGCCTGCCTCGTTACATACTGGGGCGCCACCAGGTCGCACGCCGACTGGATCATCACCAAGCTGCTCGACGGCTATTGGTGGCAAGGTGCTCACACTCCCTCGCGGGTAGAAGTTGTATCCGTTTATATCCACCAGTTTGATACAAGTTTACTCGGCCAAAAAATATGCAAGGCCAAGAACATTCCGATTTTCAAAACAGCCGGCGAAGCGGTTACACTGGGCGGAAAGGAACTGGCAGTGGATGGCGTGGTGATCGTGGGCGAGCAGGGAGAATATCCTACCAATCTCAAAGGACAATGGCTCCTGCCGCGCTGGTGGATCTATGAAAAAGTGATCCGGGTTTTTGAGCAGAGCAAGCGCTCTGTGCCGGTTTTTAATGACAAACACCTTTCTTACAGTTGGGACGAAGCCAAATGGATGTTCGATAAATCCCGTGAACTGAACTTCCCGCTCACCGGCGGCTCTTCCATACCGGTATACTTCCGCAAGCCGGAAATAGAACTTGATATAGACACGCCTTTGAAAGCATCGGTGGTGATCGGCGGTGCTCCCGATGAAGGTGCCCTTTTTCATTGTGTAGATGTATTGCAGGCTTTTGTTGAGCGACGAAAGGGTGGCGAAACTGGCGTAAAGTCAGTACAATGCATTCGCGGCCCGGAAACGTGGAAGTGGACCGAACAGAACCCCTGGGCGGCCGCATTGCTGGAATCGGTGCGTAAAAGCTTTGACCTGAAACAGGGACACTTTCAGGAGATCGGGAAACCGAATGTCTGCATCATTGAATACAATGATGGCACAAAAGCAGCAGTGTATTCTGGCCAGGGTGTGGGCTGGACTTTTGCCGGGGACATTGAAGGTCGTAACGAACCAGCCATTATGTCGATGCTAGACTGGCCCGGCCCGTTTTCTCAATATCATGCGTCCAATGCACAGCCGCATTGGATTACCGAAATGATGGTGACCGGAAAAGAACCATTCAATGCCGAACGGTTGCTTTTGTCAACCGGCATCACTGCTTATAATATGGAATCCAACTGGGAAAACGGCAAATATTCAGCCGTAGGGCGCCGCATTGAGACGCCATTTATGAACATGCGATACCGCTCCACACGCGGAGCGCAGTTCAGCACAGGCCAGCGACCGCCGGATGTTCCTTATATGCGGGGGTTTAGTGAATGACTGAATTAATGAGTGAATGAGTGAATGAGTGAATGAGTGAATGACCGAATCAACACAACAATGAATCGTAGAGACGTTATCAAAAGCCTGACCCTTTTACCCGCGGCAGGTGATATTTTATTAAAGCAGCCGGCTGTTGCTTCACAGCATACTTCATTGCCCGATCTGCACCGGGATGCGTTTGTAATGGATGGGCATACGCATGTAATGAGCCGCGAGCTGATCCTGAAAACCGACATTGGCCAACGTTACAAGGATGGTACGGTGGATCTTCCCCGGGCAAAAGAAGGCGGCGTGGACGCGATGTTTTTTTCGGTTTATACCCCTGAAAACTATTATCCGGGAAGGTTTGAGATCAAAAATACTTTTCGTGTCGTAAACCTTGCGCTGGACCAGATCAAAAAGAACCATGCACTGATCGAGCTCGCGCTTAATGCGTCCGACATCGAGCGTATTAATAAAAAGGGTAAAATAGCCGCATTCCTGGACCTGGAAGGTGGTTACGACCTGCACGGCGACCTGGATCTGCTGCGCGCACTTTACAAACTTGGCTTACGCTCCATGCAGCTGACTGCGCATAGCACTACAAATGCTTTTATTGATGCCTGCAATGACGTGTACACCTGGGGCGGCATTAACGCACATGGAAAAGCGGTGATCAGGGAAATGAACGATCTCGGCATGGTCATTAATGTAGCTCATGCATCTAATGATGCCATTATACAGTCGGCGGCGGCGAGTCGGCATCCGGTCATTTACAGCCACGGCGGTTTTCACAAGATTGTTGATCATCCGCGCTGCATTACAGACGAAGCGGCAAAAGCAATTGCATCAAAAGGCGGCGTTATCGGCGTGCACTTCGGCAGCCTTTTCAATAACCCGAAATACTGGGCCTGGCAAAAACCGAACAATCCGGTCAAAGTGCAGCCGAGTCCGCAGCCAAAAATACCACGCATCCTGAGCGTCCGGAATACGAATCAAACCATTGAAGAAGTCGACAAGGAATTTGCGCGTGAGTTGCCGTTCACTTTCAATGGGACCATTCAAGACGAATACTGGATGCATGTGGACCAGCTCGCTAAGGTCATTGACTATGGAGTTAATTTGGTCGGTGAAGACCACATAGCGTTGGGGTCCGATCTGGACGGCGGCCCCGAGTTGCCCCGTGAAATCAAAGACATCAGCGACTTCCCACAGATCACCATGGCTATGCAAAAACTAGGTTACACCGACCAGCGGATCAAAAAGATCCTCGGCCTGAACTGGCTGCGCGTCATCCGGCAGGTGACGGAGGGGAAATAAGCACACATTCAATCACTTATTCTAATTTTTAATGTTCATAAATGGAAACCAGCAGCCTGTTAAAGCAAATCGAGTTCATTAAGGAAGTGGATAAGCTTAAATACATCCTCCGCAAAACGAAGCTTTTCAATAGCGACCGGAATGAGAATGACGCCGAACACAGCTGGCACCTGTCGCTGATGGCCATTATCCTGGCCGGGCATGCCAACTCCGACATTGATCTGCTCCGGGTTGTTAAGATGCTTCTGATCCACGACATTGTTGAGATAGATGCGGGTGATACTTTTATTTATGATGCGCAGAAAAACCACACCAACACCGACGAAGAAAGACTGGCTGCAAACCGGATCTTCGGTTTATTGCCTGAGGAGCAGGCGACGGAGCTGATCGCAATCTGGGAAGAGTTTGAGGAAGGGCAAACCCATGAAGCAAAATTTGCACGGGCTATGGACCGCCTGGAACCCCTGCTTCAAAATACTTCCAATAACGGCGGCACCTGGGCCGAGTTCGGCGTCAGTTATGAAAAGGTGTATGCCAAAAAGCAGGTCATTCAGCAGGGTTCCGAATCGATCTGGCAGTATGCCGAGCAACTGATCAATGAAAGCGTGGAAAAAGGGATTTTGAAAAAATAGGTCAGTAAGCTGATCCTAGTCGCTAAATTCAAACATGACGACCGCGCAGCTCGTGAACATAAGTGGACGGACTGATACCGAATTGTTTCTGAAAGTCCCTCGAAAAGTTGGTAGGAATGCTGTATCCGACCATATCGGCCACTTCGTTGATCTTGTATTTGTTTTCAGCGAGCAGCTCAGCAGCCCTTTTCAGCCTCGACAGGTTGATCAGCTCATTCGGTGTCATGTCCGAAATGCCTTTGATCTTGCGGTATAATGTAGGCCTGCTCATGTTCATCAGGGATGAAAGCAGGTCCACGTCCAGGTTGGTGTCCGCGATCCGTTGGCCTATAATGGTATTTAATTGTTCCAAAAACTGCTTATCAGCCGTCGAGAACGCAATGCCCCGGATGTGGGTGAGCGGCGAGCGCGCAAAATATTCCTTGATAATGTTCCTGTTGTTGATCAGGTTGGTGATCTGCGCAGCCAGATGATCCAGTGAAAACGGCTTTTCAATGTAGGCATCCGCGCCCACTTCAAGCCCCTCGATCCTGGAATTGATCGAATTTTTGGCGGTTAAGAGAATGATCGGAATGTGGCTGAACTGCACATCGTTTTTGATCTTTTTACACAACTCAATGCCGTCCATAACGGGCATCATAATGTCGCTGATCACCAGGTGGACGTTCTCATGCTGCAAAATTTCGATAGCCTGCTGACCGTCCAGCGCGCGCATGACATGATAGGAACCGCTCAGCTCCCGGCTCAGATAACCGAGGATTTCAACATTGTCCTCCACGATCAGGACCACAGGCCGGGCCGGATCGGCGGCTTCGCTTTGCTCGTTTGTTATTAGAAAATCAGCTGAAACTTCCTCATTCACCCCTTTCAGGTCCATTTCATAATCCTGATGGATCGGCAGCGAAAGCAGGAATGTATTCGAAAGCGTATCCCGGTGTTTCAGTTCGAGACTGCCTTTATGGAGCTCGGCAAGCGAGCGCGACAATGGGAGACCGATGCCGGTCCCCTCCTCTTTCTGGCTGGCCTCAACCCGGTAAAACGGCTCGAAAATCTTCTCTTTCTCGTCATCCCCAATGATCAGGCCATCATTCGTGAACTCAATATGGAAAAGCAGGTCGTCGCTGCTGAATGGCAGAAGCCTTACCTTAACCGAGTTATCGGCATACTTTATCGCATTGTTAATCAGGTTACTGATGATCTTTTTGCAGGCTTCAATGTCGACGAAGGCATTCAGTGTAATGCGGGGAAGCTCCATGTTGTAAGCCAGATTCTTCTGTTCGGCTGCTGGCCGGAACGTCGAAAAAACATCGCTCAGGAGCTCGTTAATGTCAGTTTTGGTAAAGTTCAGGCTAAAATTATTCGCCTCCGCTTTCCTGAAATCAAGCAGCTGATTGGTCAGGTCAATGAGGCGATTGGTATTTTTATTGATCATGTTCAGGTTCTCAAATGTTTCTGCACCGGCATTTTCGTCGGCCAGCAACTTGTCCAGCGGCATTTTAATAAGCGTCAGCGGCGTTCTGATTTCGTGGGCAACGTTGGTAAAAAAGTCAATTTTGGCATTATAAATCTCGCGTTCTTTGCCAATTTCAATGGCTTCAATCTCGCGCTTGTTCTTTTCGCCCATTGCCAGGTGATAATAGCGGAAAACCGTGATGCCGATGGCGGCCACAATGGTGCCGTACAACATGTAAGCCCATCCCGTAGCCCACCACGGCGGCAGAATATCAATGTTAAGCCTGGCTTCCCGGCCATTCCACACCTGATCGTTGTTCGACCCCATTACCCTTAACACATAATGACCCGGCGGGAGTTTTGAAAATGAGATTTTTTTGCTGTTGCTTAATGTAATCCACTGCGGTTCAAGCCCCTCCATTTTGTATTTGTAATGGTTCATTTCCGGGATCACATAACTGAGCGCTGCTACATCAAAACTGAGGCTCGAACGATCATAAGGCAGCTTGATCCCACCCGTATAAATCGGTGATTCGGTGAGCGGCGAATTTTTACCGCCAATGTGCAGCTCCTGATTATTGGCCTGGATGCCCGTAATGTACACCGGCGGCACGTACGTATTTTTATTAAATAAAGCCGGTTTAAGGCTGATCAACCCGGCAACTGTGCCGAAAAACAGCGTTCCGTCGTCATTTTTGAAAGAAGAATTGTAGTTAAACTGTTCGCTGAGCAGCCCGTTCGCCTCATTGTAATTGGTAAACTTTCCAGTCTTGACATTCAGCATCGACAAACCACGTGAAGTCGAGATCCAGAAATTGCCCATATCATCTTCCAAAACCCTGAAAACCTGATTATCGGGTAAGCCATCTTCAATGCGGTAATTTTTGAATTGCCGCGTAACAGCATTATACCGAGATAGTCCATGTTCGGTGCAGAACCAGAAGTCGCCATTTTTGCTTTGATAAAGGCTGTTGATGTAGTTGTCGAGCAGTCCGCCTTTTTTGCCGGCATCATACTGAATCCTGCCTTTTTTTCCTGTTTTCGGATTAAAATAAAAAATCCCGCCGCCGTAGCTGGCCACCCATAATGTTCCCTCTTTATCCTCGTGAATGCTCTGGACCTGCGTATTGACAAAGGTCATCGGTGCAAAATCATCTGTACTGCGATTGTATTTAAATAAGCCCGACCACGTTCCGACAAGGATTTCATTTGCCCTCGTTTTATAAAGTGTCACCACAAAATTGCTCCCGAAAGTGTTGGGCATGCTGGTGGTGTAATGGCGGATTACTTTATTGGTTTTCAGATCCATCACATCCAGGCCGTGCTCGTAAGTGCCGATCCACAGTTCGTCGCCGTCAGCGACCAGCCCGTGCAGGTTACGGTATGCAATGCTTCCCTGCTTGCCGTCAGGCAGAAATGATCTGAATGTTCCCGTTTGCAAATCCAGCTGGTTCAAACCCCCATCCTCAGTGCCTATCCATAGTTTTCCGTATTTGTCCTTCACCATTTCGTGGATCAGGTTTCCGCTGATGCTGTTGCCGGGCTGCGGGAAGTATTTTTGAAAACGGTTGAATTCAGACGAGTAATAATTGACGCCGCCAAACTGCGTGCTTACCCAGATCCCACCTTCGCGGTCTTTGAAAATAGCATTGATAATGTTGTCCGTGATCGAATAAGGGTTGTATTTCTCCTTCACGATCTGCTTCATTTTATTCTTTTTCAAATCAAGAATAAAGAGCCCGGATTCTGAACCCAGCCAGTATTCGTCTTTGCCGTTCTGGAAGAATGTATGAATGTAAATGTCCTGTTTCTGGCCGGTCTCCTGCGAAATGTCGGTAATGTTGCCTATCCTGTAATTAAAGAGCAACAACCGCTTCATATTACCAACCAGTAAGGTGGAGTCCGAAACGGAATGCACGCGCATGTTGGAGAATATCTCATTCACACGGCCGGAAAGATCGTATTTGGCAACCGTGCCCAGTCCAGGGTGATAACGCCGGATAATGCCATTGCTGAATGTTGCCCAGACTTTTCCGTCAGCTGAGACGTGTATAGCCACCGTGTTGGCCGCATCGGGAAGTGCTTTTACTTTTCGTGTTTTGGAATCGAACCGGTAAAGCTGATTATCGGAAATGATCCAGACTCCGCCGTCATGGTCGCTGCGGATCATGCGCACCTCTCCGGTCGGGATTAATTTGAAGACCGAAAATTGATCCGAAACAGGATTATAGATATAAACGCCCTTATGCGTCCCGATCCAAAGTTTCTCGTCCTGATCTTCGGAAATTGAGAAAACTGAGTTGCTGCCCAGGCTGGTGGAATCGCCTTCTTTGCTCCTGAAAATCTTAAAAGAATTCCCGTCAAAACGGTTCAGTCCGTTGCGGCTGGCGATCCAGATGAAGCCTTTTTTATCCTGGATAATGTCTCCGGTGGCATTGCCGGAAAGGCCGTCCGAAACTTTGTAGCTTTTGAAATAATACGGCGCTTCCTGACCCAGACAAGCCAGACACAAAAACACGAAGCAGAACGTAGAGAGCAGCTTTTTCACCCAGGCATCCGTACAAAGTCAGCTTTGCTGCCGACCCTTACTTGTTAAACATTTTTATAAATATATCCCTGCAAAATCATTGGTAATTAATAAAACATCATGTTGAGACGAATTGATCTAAAATTGAGACTCACAGATCATTCGGTTAATCAGCAAAGCAGGAAATTCGCACCACTTTAAATAAGTCCAATATTTTAGTTGGATAGTAACAAGTCGGGGAGTTTCAAATTCCAATTTAACCAACAATTTTAATGAAAAATAATTTGTACAAACTGGCACAGGTTGCTAAAAAGCAGGCGCTCATGCGCTGGTCTGTGAGGACCACGATGGCGATGCTTATGGGCATTATCTGTGCCATGTCCGGTGTAGCACAGGCTCAGACCGGCACCTCAATTTCGGGTAAAATCAGTGATAAACAAGGCGCTCTGCCGGGTGTTTCAGTCATTGAGAAAGGAACTTCCAACGGGACTACGACGGACGCTGAGGGAAAATTCACCTTACAACTTTCGGCAGGAGCAAAAGCAATCACCGTATCAAGCGTTGGCTACCTGGCTCAGGACGTGGATGTTACCAACAAATCGACTGTGAATGTCACATTGCTGGAAGACCAGAAAACGCTGAATGAAGTGGTCGTGATCGGTTACGGATCTTTGAACAAAAAAGAAGTTTCCAGCGCCATTACCCACTTGTCCGACAAGGACCTGTTGCGTGTGGGCGGTAACAACCCGCTGATGTCCATCCAGGGCAAAGTGGCCGGGTTATCGATCACCAACACATCCACTGCCGATCCGAACTCGTCGCCAAGCATCCAGCTTCGCGGTGCTTCGTCCCGCAGCGCTGGTCTTGGACCTTTGTTCGTTATCAACGGCATTCCGGGTGGTAACATCGACAACATCAACCAGAATGAGATCGAATCCATCGACGTACTGAAAGGCGGTGCGGCTTCGGCGATTTACGGAACACGGGGAAGCAACGGGGTGATTGTGATCACCACCAAAAAAGGCTCTTCCGAACCGCGCCTTTTCTATGATGGCTACACGACTTTTGATTACCTGACCAACCAGCTTTCGGTGCTTTCGAAAGACGATTTCCTGGCCAACAAGCGCGGGTTCGATTTTGGCGGAAACACCAACTGGCTGAAAGAAGTAAGCCGTCAGCCCTCATTCTCGCACAAGCATACATTGCAGTTTTCGGGCGGTAACGGGCAAACCAACTACTTTTCATCTGTTGATTACCGCGATGCAAACGGAATTGACCTTCGTTCCGGAAAGAGAGAATACGGCGGCCGGGTGAACATTAACCACACCACTGCCAATAACCTGCTTGCCCTGACGTTCAGCGTGGCGCCGCGTTACGCGAAAATCAGCGAAGCCGATTACAGCGCATTCAATTATGCACTGACACTCAATCCTACGCAGGGCGTGAGAGATTCCACCGGTAAATACAGCTACATTAACTCTGGCTTTTTTGCCAACAATCCTGTGGAATGGGCTAAAAACGTGCTGCAAGACCGTGAGCATAAGTCGCTCGACCTGAACGGTTCTGTGAAACTGAACATTTTGGAAAACCTGAATACGGTCGTGACATTTGGGGAAGTGAGCCTGTCGCAGCGCATCATGAACTTTACGCCTTCCAACATTACGCCTGTTATTAACGGAAACGGCCGCAATACCGCTTCGCAGGGACTGGAAGAAAAAGACCAGAAAAGCTTCGAATGGCTGGGCAATTATTACCTGGACAAAGGAAAGCATTCTGTGAAACTCCTTGCAGGTTATTCGTTCCAGCATTTTATGGAATCCGGATTCAGCGCGGGTAATGAAAAATTCCCATCCAATGTATTGACTTACAATGGCCTGGGCACCGGGTTATGGAACCTGGAAAAGGGCGTTAATGGTGTTGGTTCATACAAAAACAGCTCCAAACTGATCGCTTTCTTCGGACGTGTGAACTATGATTTTGACCAGAAATATTACTTCTCTGCCAGCCTTCGCCGCGAGGGATCTTCAAAGTTCGGATATGATAACAAATGGGGTTATTTCCCGGCCGCATCCTTTGCGTGGCGCGCCACGCAGGAAGGCTTCCTGAAAGACCTTCCGTGGCTGAACGAGCTGAAACTGCGTGCGGACTACGGCGAAACGGGTAACCAGGATTTCGGCAACTATCTGTCGCTGGATACTTACGGCGGCTATGGTTACTATCCTTACAACGGAAACTCTTACCAGGTGTGGGGACCAAGCCAGAACACCAACTATAACCTGCGCTGGGAAAAGGCGATCAACTTCAATGCGGGCGTTGACTTTGAGCTTTTCAGCAGCAAGATCACGGGTAGCGTGAATTACTATGTGCGTCAGAACAAAGATCTTTTGGGTAACTACAATGTGCCTAACCCGCCCAACATTCAGGGACAAACCTTTGCGAACGTGGGCACGATGCGGAACAGCGGTCTGGAATTGCAGTTGAGTGCAGCGGTGGTGAACAAAGCGGATTTCAGCTATAACATCAGTGCAACGGGTGCATTCAATGACAATAAATTTGTGTCTTTCTCCAATGACCTGTACAAAGGACAAACTTACGTGGATGTGGTAGGCATGCCTGCGCCGGGCAGTCCGGGAACGATCCAGCGCTTGCAGGAAGATCAGCGGATCGGTAATTTCTACGCGCTCAAATCGGCGGGTGTAAATGATGCCGGTGCACTGTTGGTGTACAATAAAAACGGTGACATTATCCCTGCTAACGAGGCCAATAACGATGACAAGCAAATTGTAGGAAACGGGCTTCCTAAGTTCACAACCGGGATTACCAACTCATTCCGCTATAAAAACTTCGACCTGACTGTATTTCTGCGCGGGGCTTTCGGTTACAAGCTGTTCAACACGTATGCATTTTACCTGGGCACACCAGCCGCTCAGCAAAACGTGAACCTCCTGACCTCTGCATTCGATGGCGGTAAATACTCCAAGCTGACCAGCACATCGACTTATTCTTCCCTATCCGATTATTTCCTGGAACCGGGTGGATTCCTGAAAGTGGACAACATTACGCTGAGCTATACCCAGCCTTTGAATGCCAAGTTCATGAAGTCGGCGCGCATTTATGCGACGACAAGGAACCTGGCCACATTTACCAAGTTCAAGGGCGGCGATCCTGACCTGATCCAGGTGAACGGACTTTACCCGGGTGTGGCTACCAACCGCGATAATGGCGGTACGCTGAACTACTATCCTGCCACCACGCAGTTGCTGCTGGGATTACAACTTACATTTTAATTAGCCGATTAAATTCCAAAAATGAAAAGGCATAACATATCAAAATACATCCTCCGGTTCGCTGCCTGCGCATTGCTGTCTGTGACGGCGGGCTGCACCAATCTGGACGAAGAATTATACGACCGGATCACTTCCGAAAACTTCCTGCAAACGCGGGACGACGTTACCCGTGACTTTCTGAGAGCTTTCGAGCACAGCTATTGGAGCATCCAGGGCGGCAGTACATTCATGCTGCAGGAAAACAGTTCCGACGAAATGATGACCATCAACCGCCAGGGCGACTGGTTCGACGGCGGTCAGTTCCAGCGTGTACATTACCACACCTGGACTGCGCAGGACGGCTTCACAAGCGATCCCTGGAACGCGCTCTACGGCGGTGTAACCCTGGCGACCAACTCGCTGGAAGATCTGGAAGGCATTACGGACCCCTCGAAATTTGACATGACGCGTGAAGAGCTGGATGGAATGATTGCCGAGCTGAAAGTGCTTCGTGCCTGGCTGAACATTCGCCTGCTGGATTTTTACCGGAACATTGTTATTGTGACCAAAGTTAAAGGCCAGACCGAAGGAGGCTTGCAGGTTCCTCCGCAGGAAGCATTTGCTTTTATAGAGCAGGAATTGAAAGAGGCCCTTCCGAAGCTTTCGACAAACACCACATTGGGTAACAATGTATCGGGACGCTGGACCAAAGGCGGCGCGGCTGCATTGCTGGTTCGTTTGTATCTCAATGCCAAAGTTTACACCGGAACCGATCGTTTCAAAGATTGTGAGACGATGGCGCAGGAAATTATCGATGGCAAATATGGCGATTATGCACTCGAAACGCGCTGGGATGCTCCATTTGATTACACCAACCCGACTTCGAAAGAAACCATGTTCGGTTTCCCGGGCAGCTTTGCACAAACGCACTGGCAGTATGACGGCGGCATGTATTTCTGGATGCTTCCTAACCTGGCACCGAGCTATTTCGGATTCACCGATTTTGGCAATGCTAACCCGAAATATGCCATGCAGCCAGGCCGCGATGTGGACAGCGTGGAGTACAGCTTTACTTTGGGAAAACCATTTATCAAATTCCAGAAATACAAGGATGACCTGCGTTTAAAAAAATACAAAAACCTGGGCAACAGCAAGCGTGAGGGGATGTTCCTGTACGGTTACCTGCCTTACAAAAATGCGAGTGGAAAAGCGGACACAGTGAAAGGTTTCAAAGGCCCCTACCCGCTGTTCCTGCGTGATCAGGTGGGTAAATTTTTGGATGCAAAACCAGGAACGAAGATCGCCGATAAGGTTTCCAACATGAATAATGGAGACAACAACTCGGGCCTTTATCCGGTAAAATATCCTTACTACCCCAGCGACGACCAGAACAAGATTTCCTCGGCCTATGCGGAGATCCGTTTTGCCGAGATCTATTATTCTCTGGCCGAATGTAAATACCGCGCTGGTAACAAGGCTGCTGCTGCAACATTGCTGAATGCAGTCCGCAAACGCAATTATCCAGCGGGCTCACCAAGCCTTTACAAAGCCAACGGCGCCGAGCTTAACGACCAGGAAATGCTGGACGAATGGATGCGCGAGTTCCTGGCAGAAGGCCGCAGAAGAACGGATCTGATTCGCTGGGGCGTGTTTAACACGGGAAGCTGGTGGGACAAAAAACCCGATGCGGACAACCACACGGAAATTTTCCCGATTGGTCAGAATGTGTTGAACTCTTCGCCGCAATTGAAGCAGAATCCAGGTTACTAAAATAAATTTAAATGAAATTTCAAAAACCTTCGGTCGGACCACGCCTGGCTGGGTTGAGCGCTGCAATTCTTCTTGCAGTGCTTGGCTCCGCCTACCGTGGCCCTGCCACTACTTTCACACCAAAGCCAGCAACTATTGCTGGTTTTTCTGATGTAAAACGCCCCCGCGAAGCGTGGGTTCTGCGCTCCGTTCTGGACGCCCGACCACGGATTCTCAGCATTGCATTGCACGACAATCTATGGCTCGCCTACAACACCAAAACAGCCTCCTTATACAAAGCCTGGGCCGGAAAAATCAACTTCGGCGGCCCGGTTTACACCTCATCCCACGGCCCGCAGCCCGTGTCCCAGGGAACCACGTATATGGAAGAGCCCGATGAAAATCCCTGGCGGCTAACCATTGATGGCAAGGAAGTTACACCGGAGATCAGCTACAAAGGCCACGCCATTCTGAACAACCAGGTAACATTGAAATATGACCTGGATTACCAGGGCAAAAAGATTTCAGTTGAAGAAAAACCTGAGTTTTTTGATGCGCAAAATGGCAAAACCGGATTCGAACGCGTGTTTACGGTTGCTAATGCACCTTCGGGTGTTCAGATTGCGTTGGATGTACATTGGAATTCATTGACGGCTGCCACCGACTATAAAACGGACGGCCGGTTTTCAGTGATCAATGAACGCGAGGAAACAGCCGGGAATCAGGCATTTAAAGCGATAGATGGAAAGCTGGTTTTGAACAACAATGGCAAAACCACATTGTCTGTAAACCTGACCAAAAAACCAGCGCAGCCACAAACGGCCCAGCAGGAAAGCAAAGCCGAAATGGTGGCGGGTTTGTTCGCTAAAAGCGACTGCAACACCTGCCATAATCAGGAAGTTAAGACCGTTGGCCCGGCTTACAAAGCCATTGCAGAACGCTACGAAAACAATGATGACAAAAAAAATGCGCTGGTTACCAAAGTGATCAAAGGAGGCGCAGGCAACTGGGGACAGATCGCCATGTCTCCGCACCCGGATCTCAAAAAAGAGGATGCCGAAACAATGGTCTCCTATATTCTTGAACTGGATGCCGAAAAAGAAAGAGCGCAAGCTGCCAGCAAACTAATGCCCAGGCCCGCCTACCCGATCGTCCTCAAATCCATCTTTCCTGCCAAGGTTGCCACTGCGACGGAAAAACCAGGTATCGCTGTCAATGTTTACCAGTTTTCAAGCGGCATAGGAGCTGTTCCTGAAATTAATGATGAAATGCTGCCTGTGAAATCAGGATCTATCAATGCATTGCATCTCGATGAGCAGGATTTTGGAGATCTGAAAGACAACTTTGCCATTTTTGCCAGCGGTTATATCAACATTAAAAAGACGACCAACATTGTTTTCCGCTTGGTTTGTGATGATGGTGGAAAGCTTTTTATTGATGGTAAAATGGTGATCGACAATGGCGTTAACCACCCCCTGCAACCCACCGACGGCGAGATTATTCTCAAACCAGGTAAGCATCCTTTTAAAGTAGAATATTACCAGGGCGCATTTGGCAAGGGGCTTTCGCTTCAATGGCGGCCTTATGGCACCAAGGAATTTGTGGTGGTGCCGCCAAGCGTGTTTACCTATAAAGGAGCTGACATCAAAAGAACCGGACAGACACCGGTAGACGTCAAAAAAGAAGACATTCCGGGTGACAAATCGCCACTTGTTGCTGTGCACCCAAGCTTTACATTGGCGCAGGCCCGCCCTGATAATTTCCAGCCAAGAGTCGGCGGAATGGATTTTCTGGCTGATGGAAGAATGGTGGTCAGCACCTGGGATTCATTAGGATCTGTTTACATTGTTGATGGCCGCAAAGCAACAGCGCCGAACGACATTAAAGTAAAACGCATTGCTTACGGACTCGCCGAGCCGCTGGGTCTGAAAGTGGTGGATGACGAGATTTACATTATGCAAAAACAGGAACTGACCAAGCTGGTCGACCTGAATAATGATGAGCTCATCGATGAATACCAGACCATCTGCAATGGCTGGAAAGTTTCTGCCAACTTCCACGAATTTGCATTCGGGCTGGTTTATAAGGATGGTTATTTTTATGGAACATTGGCGACCGCCATCAATCCCGGCGGTGCCAGCACCAAGCCGCAGATCCCGGATCGGGGGAAAGTCGTGAAAATTTCTAAAAAAGACGGCTCATTCACATTTGCAGCATCTGGTTTAAGGACGCCAAACGGCATCGGCCTGGGCGTTGACAACGAAATTTTCATCGCCGATAACCAGGGCGACTGGCTGCCTGCCAACAAGATCATTCACTTGCAGGAAGGCGCCTGGTACGGCTCGCGCTCGGTGGACTTTGAAGGAACCGCCAACAAAACAGAAACGCCGCCGGTGGTGTGGCTTACGCAGGATGAAATCGGCAACTCGCCCAGCCAGCCTGCCAGACTGAATGTGGGACCTTACCAAAACCAAATGATCCATGGCGACGTTACGCACGGCGGGATCAAGCGCGTATTTGCTGAAAAAGTAAACGGCGCTTACCAGGGCGCTGTGTTCCGGTTTACGCAAGGCTTGGAAGCTGGTGTTAACCGCTTAGTGTGGAGCGCGGACGGCTCCCTTTACATTGGCGGTGTGGGTTCCACAGGTAACTGGGGACACGCTGGAAAACTAGGTTACGGACTCCAAAAGCTGACATTCAATAACAAAGTTGCTTTTGAAATGCTGGCCGTAAGAGCCAAATCGGACGGTGTGGAAATTGAATTCACCGAACCATTGAAAGAAGGCGTGGGCGAAACCGCAGCCGACTACCAGATCCGCCAATGGTGGTTCAAACCTACCGGCGATTACGGCGGCCCGAAGCTGGACGAAGAAGACCTCGCTGTGAAATCGGTAAAGGTTTCCCCGGATCGCAAGAAGGCAACATTACAGCTGACGGGCATGAAGAGCAAACATATGGTTTATATTCATTTGAACAGAAAAACCATCATCAGCCAGAGTGGCAACAATTTATGGAGCACCGAAGCCTGGTACAACATGAATGAAGTCCCTAAAAACCTGAACTAGGAATCAGATGCTGATCAATACATTAAAAACGCCCGGAAATTACTTCCCGGGCGTTTTTAGTTTTATACAAAATGTAAATCAGGTCAGTTCAGTGTTTTGCAAAATGAAAAGTTGAAACCCTGTTGTCGGCCCCGGTCGCTTTCAATATAAAAATACCTGTTGGCAGCGCTTTTACATCGATGCCTGCACTTGTATATTCTCCCGCATAATGCAGCAAGCCGGATGTTGAATAGATCTGCACCGACTGTATGGTCCCGGCAGTAGGAGCATCGAGAAAAACCCTGTCTGTCACTGGATTGGGATAACCCTTCACCTGCCCCTTGGAATCTGCGAAGCGCACGTGTTCTATCTTGCTGAAAGCAAACGTACTGTCGGTGTCGACCATACGAAGCCGGTAGAAGTTGTCGGCATGCAGCGGCAGCGGATCAATAAAGCGGTAACGCTGGATTTCTGAATTTTCGTTACGCGTAGCAACGGAACCGACTTTTTCCCAAACCTTTCCTTCTGCACTACGCTGAATTTCGAAATGGCTGCTATTGACCTCGCTTGAAGTTGTCCAAGCCAGCTCCACGGCGGATTCATTTTTTGAAGCCTTGAAATCCACAAGGGTAACCGGCATAGGATCGATGATGGCCCTGATGGTGAATTTGCCGTCGGTATAGGTGGTTTCCCAGATCAATGGCGCGATATCCGGTAGGTTTACCGTTGCGAATGTCCCGGTAATGATGCCTGCATCCAGAAGAATAAATGCATCACCCAGTGCAGGCGTGAAACCATTGATAAATGATACTGTTATCGTCCCTCCTGCGGTAAATGGCCCTGACTGAAACTGGTCATAACCTGTAATAGCGGTGGTTCCGCCGATTTCTACCAGCAGCGTTCCTGTATTCGCAAACTCGCTCGCAAACGCCAGCGTGCCAGGGGATTCACCCGGGGCCAGCGTACCTGCATTGGTAAACGAATTGTGTAAAAATGTGGCATTGCCGCGGATCTCGCCATTGTTGTCGAAACTGCCGCTAACGGAATGTACCCCAGTGCCCGATTGCAACAGCCCGTTCACAGTAAAGTTATTTACGTTAAAGGAAATGTTATCCGGCATCCGCATGGTATGCCCGCTGGTAATGACTGTACTTGCCGCACTGGCGTTGGGAAAAGAAGATGCCGTGATCCAAAAGCTGTTGTCCTGAGAAGATTGCCAGTCGCCCGGAGTGTTCCAGGTGCCATCTGTGACCGCCGTCCTGTAAGAATCACCTGCGTTTGAAACCTTATAGATCGTGTAGGCATCTGCCGAGGTGAATGCTGCATTCAGGTTGGGTATCGTACCGGTTAGTCCCGTCACCTCCAGCTTAATGCTCCCGTTTCCGCTTCCTGTATTTATAGTAACATCATACGTTGTCCCCGATCCCGAAATGCCTGAAACCAATGCGCCGGAAACACCACTGGTCGACAGTGTAAAAACAGAAGCATCATCGATCGTTACACTTTGCGCAAACACAACCTGATAACTGACAGTGCCCTCATTCGTCGGATTGGAGGAAAGCCGGGTAACCGAAGTTACACTTGTTTGCGTATAAAAATCAATTTCGCTGCCATAGGAAGTTCCTATTGAATTGGTTGCATAAGCACGCAGATAGATGCGCGTTCCTGCGGGCAGCCCTGTCACTGTTGTACTGAAAGCACCATTGCCGGAACCGATCCCAACCTTATTGGACAGCTCAATAGTAGGAGCCGCTGATGTACTCCACACAATGCCATAATCCGTGACGGCAGCACCGCCGTTGGCCGTCACTTCACCGCCGACTTTGGCGGTGGTCAGCGCAATTTCACTCGCGGAAGCCGTGGTAACAGTAGGCGCTACGGCAGGTATACCAGTAGTAAATCTCAGCCAGGTAGCACCGCTAACACCCTCGAAAATGCGGCCTTCGGTGTCGGCAAATGCGGCTTTGTCAACGATAACATAGTAAGTTGTTCCACCCTCCAGGTCTGTTGCGGGATCGATCGTAATCGTATTTGAGCCATTGCCGGTTACCTGTGCACTATTCGCGGCAATGGTGGCAAAAACGGCATCGTCATACAGGCGGCGGATCTGAATGTACTTGCCTGCTGCACCGGTAACTGCCTGGCTAAATGTCAGCGAAATGTTGCTGCTCACAGATATCCCCGTTGCAGCGTTGGTCGGGCTGGTAGCAGTGATCCGGGGTGGAGTGCCGTTCTGCTGGAAGAAATACTTCTGGTTTGCTCCGGTGTAGTTGGTCGTAAACACATCCGCATCGCCATCATTATCCCAGTCGGCTACGAACGATTTCATTGCATTATTATAAAAAGCGCCCGAGTTCGGAAGCGAATTGAAAGGGTTGCCTGCGCCTGTCACCTGCGTAAAAGCGCCGCTGCCATTGTTCTGCCAGAAAACAAGCGTTACCGAGCCATCAGAAGTATGCAGATCGATATCACCGTCCGAGTCGAAGTCCCCGGAAAGAATCTGGTTATCACTGGCTATTGTCATGCCGTTGAAAGGATTTTCACCTCCCGTCTTTAATGAATATACGCCATTGTCATTGCGGTAGTAGTCTCTCACCGAATTTCCTCCGACCCTGCTTACAAAAATGTCCACGTCGCCATCATTATCCCAGTCTTCAACGTGGGCATACTGCGCACTTGAAAAAGCAGCTTTGCCAGGCAGACCATCAAAAGGATTTTGCGAGCCCGTCACATTACTGAACGCGCCGCTGCCATTATTGCGCCAGAACTGATTATCAAGATCATTTCCAGGATAGTTATGCAAATCAACATCTCCATCATTGTCGAAATCTCCAAAGATCAGCTGGTTGTTACCACTCACATTAATGCCGCTGAACGGGCTCGAAGCGCCACTCAGCAACTCGTATTTTCCATTGTCGTTGCGATAATAAAAGTTCTTTTCGTTCTGATTGGAGTTACGCATCGGGACGTAGATATCATCGTCGCCATCATTGTCCCAGTCCGCCACAAACGCACCCGACGCAGAATAGAAAACTGCGTTCTCATTGACTTTTTCAAATGGATCCGCAGAACCGGTCACTTTTGCAAATGATCCGCTGCCGTTGTTTTGCCAAAATTCGTTAACGGTTCCTCCCGGATAGGAATGAATATCAATATCACCATCCGCATCAAAATCCCCGTAGATCAGCTGATCATCACCAGAAATTGTAATGGCACTGAATGGACTTGACCCGCCAGTCAGCTGTGAGAAGGCAGGCACAAGTAAGCCATTGAATTTCAAGATCGTAAAGACGTGTTCTTTAACTATTTTACCAACAACATATTCGAGGTCCCAGTCTCCGCCGCGGCGAGCTGAGCCAGTTTGGTCGTTGGAAGCGGCCACGGGCACACCGAGCATACGGTGGATCCGCTGTACGAAACCCTCTCCGCTGCGGCTTGCAGTAAGCTCGCAGCTGTAAATAAGCAAACTTGATTTGCCCACTTCAAGTACATTACCCAAACTTTGCCAAAAGCTGTTGTGCTCCGCAATATTGGCATCATTAAGCTGGGTCTGACCAAGCACAAAATTGCCGTCCGTACCATGCGTTATAATGTGCACGCGTTCGGCCTTGCCCTGCGCAGTAAGCTGTTTTGTTAATTTGCGAAAACCTTCCCGGCTATTCGAAACATAAATCACTTCTGATCCGGGGCTCAGCCCATCCGCCAGGGAGCGAAAGTCTTTCAGCGACTCGTCAATGATGACCAGGTCGGAAACTGTTTTTCGGCTGAATTTTTGATAGGTTACTATCGAAAAAGCGAGCAAGGAAAGTAAAAAAAGGGAGAGCGTAAAGGTTCGTTTCTTCATATATAGGGAGTAGAAATAGTTGATTATAAGGTAAAACTGAAATCAACACCTTTCATACCCATATATGAAGTAAACTTTATTTAATTGTACGTTCTCCTCTTCCCACTTATTTAATAACCCTTCGAGAGATCGACCTCATCGGCAATCTCCTCGTTTTTCAGGTATTTCTGAACATTATCGACAAACTTGGCAACCTTATCGCGATCCCGCATTTTGTGCGCCGCCCCTGTGTGCTGGGTAAGTATTACATTGGTCATTGACCAAAGTCTGGAATCTTCCGGAAGTGGTTCCTTTTCCGTTACGTCCAGGACAGCACCAGCCAATCTGCCGCTGTCCAAAGCGTCGATCAAAGCCGATTCATCGGTGGTGTTGCCTCGGCCAATGCTTGCGTAAAGCGCACTTTCTTTCATGGCATCAAAGAAGTCTTTGCCCGCATATTTATCCAAATTCCCAGGTAATGTATTGACTACTAAATCAGTATCCGGAAGCTGGGCAAGCAGGTCATCAAAGGAATGAATGTCTGCGTCCGGATCGCTTTTCGCGGTCATCTGCACATTGCATCCGAATGCTTCCAGCATTTTGCCAACATTTTCACCGATGGCCCCGGATCCCAGGATAATTACCTCTTTTTCTCCTAAAATGGAAAGTTCGTTCTCGACCGCCTCCCCCTCCCATTTTCTGTTGATCTGATTTCGAACCATGAGATGCACGCCCCTGTAAAAGCCAAGGATGCCGGCAACGATAGTCTCGGCACATGCTGCGGCGGACATATCACCTACATTAGCGGCCTTACCCTTGAATTTCATGTCCTTATACTGCTCAAAACCCACATTTTCGAGTTGCCAGAATTTAAGGCTTTCCGGAATGTCCTGGAAAGAATCCGCAGGTGGATTACCAATCAGAATTTCAGCAGACGCTATCTCCTGCATCACTTCCTCATCGGAAAGCTCGCCTTTGGTTACGATGTCAGCATTATCGGGAAGCTGTTTTTTTAGTTCTTTCAAATATTTTTCTTGCAGGTCTGCATAAATAACAATCTTCATAAAATTCGGTTAAAGTAAGAATCATTGCCTCCTGAGCCGGGCATCCGCTTGTGGCTGCCCTCTTAAATAACCGCGCCAGCAGGCCTGTTGCCACTCGTATTCGTAACGGACTTTGGAAAACAGAATCAGCGAATGCAACAGGATGGCGAAATGTGCATGACTGCTCGACTTTTGTCCATTCTATCCCGCTTTCCAACCTGCCAATTTTGCATTCAGTAAAGGGTAGCGGAATGTCCCGCGCCCATATCATAACTCATAATACATCATGAAAAGACAACAGAACCGCACCCTGGGTGCATTCGAAAAAGCCTTTTGGCTGCTGGATCAGATCGATTCCAAGGACTTCGCGCTCGCCGCAGACATTTCGGGCACATTACCCATTGAAAAATGGCGCAACGCACTGGATATGGCACAAAAGCGCCACCCGAACCTTTCTGTGAAGGTTACCCTGGATGAGCTGTCGAGGCCTGTATTGCAGCATGTAGAAGGTATTACCATTCCGCTCCGGGTGGTGCATGTGGAGCAGGATTACCGCTGGGAACAAGAAGTCGAGAAGGAGCTTTCTGTGCGGTTTAATACGGAAGAAGCTCCGCTATTAAGGGTTGTTCTGGTGCAGAAACCAGAGCACACTGTCCTGATTCTGGTAGCGAACCACACCGTTGCTGATGGGTCGTCATTGAGCTTTTTGACCCGGGATATATTGCTTGCCGTCACCGGAAAACAGCTAGAACCCATGCAACCGCAAGTGTCCAACGACCAGACGCTTAACCTTCCGGACGACGTTCCTGCCCAGACCGCAGACGAAGTCCTGGAACTGAAAATGAAAACGGACATTGTGCAGCCGCTGGTTTCATCCATCCGTATTTCTGAAAAACTTACCCGGAACCTGCTGGAAAAAGCCAGGCAAGAAAACACAACCGTTCACGGTGCCATTTGTGCAGCAGTGCTATTGGCGTCCAGGCAGATGCGCAAAGAATGGGATGATGCCAGAATGGAACTGGTCTCTCCCGTTTGCACAAGAGGGCCGCTGAATCTGGACGATAACTTTGGCCTGAATATCACGACGCAATCCGTGTTTTTTGAAAAACAGCCGGAATTAACATTCTGGGATCTGGCCAGACTTGCAAAAGCCGGGCTTGATGGGACTAATTCAACGGAATATGTAAACGGCTATCTGTCCTTTTTCCGCGACATTGTATTTGGGCACAATGATATGCAGCAAATGATTGATGTTTTAAAAACCGCATTCAACCACCACATTATGGTGACCAACCTGGTAAAGGTGCGTTATCAAACGGATTTCGGGCCTTTGAAGCTGGAAGCACTTTACGGTCCGATGGTGCGCTCCGGAAAAGGAATGGAACAGACCATCGGCGCATTGACAACCAACGGCGCCCTTTGCCTGACCAACACAAGCGACAATCCAATCCCCGGCTTGCTCGCTGAAATAGAGCGCATGCTTAGGGAAGCTTCTCAGCTGAAATCGCACACTGCATGTCCTTTCGGATAAGTGTTCGCAAGCGACACAACTAGCGGCCTTTTAGAAACGCTGATTTCCTGTTCCGGGAAAAATGTACAAGGCACATTGCCTTTTATCCATTCTTCCAGGGGATTTAATCCGCCACCTTTGTCATGTCGAAACGCAAAGACAATCAGCTAATGGTTAGCTGATTAAATCAAAACAAATTCAAACTTACTACTCAAATGAAAACTGTTGCCTTGACCATCGCATTCTTGTTCACTTTCATCCAAAGTCAATTTCTATTCGCACAAACACGCAAGCCGGCATCAGCAGGAAGGGAAGAATACATTGAAGTGGAGAAAAATGTAAAGCTTCACGTGATCGACCTCGGCGAAGGCCAGCCGGTTGTGCTCATTCACGGATGGCCGCTGAACAATGCGATGTATGAGTATCAATACCAATATCTGGTTGAAAAAGGGTTCAGGGTAATCGGCATTTCCCTCCGCGGTTTTGGTAAATCGGACAGACCTTTTGGAAAATATGACTTCGACACATTCTCCGACGACATTAAGGTGGTGTTGGAAAAATTGAAAATTGAAAATGCAACGCTCGGAGGCTTCTCACTCGGAAGCGCAGTAACACTCCACTTTGTGACGAAATATAACGGAGCGCATATCAGCAAGTTGGCCCTATTCGGAGCAACAGGCCCATCATGGAAACAACGCGAAGGCTATCCTTACGGCATCACCGAACAAGGTGCATCTGACCTGATCAAGCAGACCAAGACGAATCGTCAGCAACTGGTATCGGGTTTTGGCAAAGGCTTCGCCGGACAGGAAGGAAGTTTGTCAGAAGAATCGCTAAGATGGTTGGAAGGCATTAACCTGGACGCCTCTCCTTACGCTACAACGCAGGCTATCAAAGCATTAGGTGACCTGGATTTACGTCCTGAACTAAGTAAAATTAAAATCCCCGTTGCCTTATTCCATGGTGTAAATGACAAATTGTGTGACTTCTCTTTATCAGAACAGCTGCACAAAAGCATCAAAGGTTCTTACCTTGTAAGATTTGAGAAAAGCGGACACGGTTTATTCCTGGAAGAAATGGATAAATTTAACTCCGAACTCGAAAAATTCGCAAGGAAATAATGCCCCTGGCAAAAGCTGTGAACGGAACGACCGCTTCACAGCTTTTCCGGTAACATTTAAACAATACAACATTAACTAATATCTGCGTATATAGCCATGAGTACAACGGTGTTCAATAATAATTCAAAGACATTAGGGCTGCTGCAAGTCTCACAAAGCCAAATGGACGCCATCAACGGCCCTGACTACAAGCAATATATCAAGATCCTGTATCTGCCAGCCGGATATAAGCTGAGAGTGGATTTTGCCTGCTACGACACCCAGCAGCCAACGCTTTTCTTCATAAGTCCTAATCAGTATCTTGAAATGGAAGTAACGGGTGACGAAAGCGGCTATTTCATATTTTACAACCGTGATTTCTACTGCATTCAGATTCACGATCAGGAAGTTGCCTGTGACGGACTTCTGTTCAACAACATCAGGAACATGCCGAAAGTAGAGGCCTCCGCAAACGAAATTGCTTTTTTAGGATCGTTATTCAAGGACATGATCGAGGAATTCCATTTGAATGACAGCTCGCTGGAAGAAATGGTCAGGACGTATCTCAAACAACTCCTCATCCGTGCAACACGCTCCTGGAAAAGGCAGCATCTGGACAACGCCGTGACGGATCAGCAAAGCGACCTGGAATTTTTCCGCAAATTCACCAGGCTGGTCGAAGAACATTATAAATCCAAACACACCGTCGCCGACTATGCGGATTTCCTGTGCATGGCGCCAAAAACCATCACGCACAAATTCAACCGTCTGCGTCTGCCTCAACCCAATGAGGTGATTAAAAACCGCATTATCCTCGAAGCGAAGCGATTACTAGTCCACACATCCCTCACTGCCAAAGAAATCGCCTACGACCTCGGCTACAACGACCCCGCCTATTTCAGCAGGTTATTCATGACCAAAACCGGTGAGTCCCCGTCCAATTTCCGGGCGAATTTTGTGGGGTAAGCTGGCGTCCTGGTGAAACATTAGAAGCACAACATTTTAACCAACCGCTAGCGATATCTTTTTAAAATGTCATCAATCCTGGGATCGGGAACGAGGTTGGTAGTGCCTGCGAGGGTGACGTGCTTATAATCCGGATGCATGGTGTTGATTACGTAATTGAATGCTTCGGGCATTACTGCGGAGGGCACTTTTAAAGCAATGGACTTTGCCTCATGAAACAACTTGTCTCCTATTGGCAGGCATGCCGTATAGTCATTGGGATCTCTCCATGAAGGATCGAGGTCATTTACGCTGATTTCCTCGATTGAAACGGGATCCGGAACGGAGATAAACATGATTTGAAAATCATCATTAAACCCCACTCCCTGCCTTCTTACCATATTTTCAAGAAATGCCAACGGAATGGATTCTGCAGCATATAAGACTTTATTCCCGGCACTGTTCCAGCGCCCCTGCATCCCGGATGCAAACAAAGTGCCGCTATACATTTTATGGACAATCCTGTAAATCAGCATATTTAAACCGGATATCCTTGTGCCAGCTTGTCCAGTTCTTCGGCCAGAAAGTCTACACCTCCTCCTGTGCCCAGCCAATCCGCCGGCTTTTCATTTGAATTCCAAAACGGTTTCTGAAGCCAGTAATTGAACTCGTCCACATTGCCAAAAATCTGTTCGCCCTTTTCAAACAAAGCAATCAACTTCAATAAATGCTCTCCATACAACGGATCAAGCTTTTTTTGAGACTCTTTGTAGTTGCTGATCGTCCTGGAAGAAAGATTAATTAATGCTGCCAGGTTCTTTTCAGGCATTTTGATGGCTTCGGCAAAATCGTAGAATACTTTGGGTTGAAGACCTTTGCGTGCCGAAATAACGATCGCAAAGTTGCTCCCCAGATCAAGATAAGTAAATTTTGCTTTTAAGCTGTGGTAAGGCTGGTTGCCGGATACTTTCATCGATTCTGATCGTTAATATACGAATATACGAAATTTTTCTTTATACAAAACGAAAATTTTCGTCAGGCAAAAACAAGTCCTGGTCACCCTTCATCTGCTTTATCAATCCCCCTTCTTTATCAATCCCCCTTCATCTCCTGCCTACGCATAGGCATGGCGTCGATCTGGCCGAATAACTTTTCAGCTTTTACGATTTCGGATGATCTTAACTTTTCACCGCCGTCCCGGCCGATGAGGAGGAATGTGAATGCGGCTGTGCTGTCGATTTTCCACTTTTTCCATTCCGAGACATTTTCCTTTGCGTAAGCCATGGACTTAACTTCGATGTCACGCTCCTGAATTCCTTTTTTGGAAGCATTGAGCGTTTCTACCTGTGACTTCCATTTTGCTTCTCCACTTTCGTTGTAAAAAAGCAGAACCTTGCGGGGCTGGTCTGTGATCATAGATGCGATGAATATTAGTCCAAATAATGTTTTCATACTGAGGTGTGTAATTAAGTTGCCGGTGAGATTAATAAACAACTTAATAGCAATTTACTGACCAATTAAAAGAACGGTCTGTTTTTTAGCATTGTCCCGGTTTTGAAACAGGTAAAATCATTATCATCTCACATTTAACAGGAAAAGATTCTACATTTAAAGACTTTAAATCAACCCTGCACAAATGATCAGATCGGTTTTTATATCCTTTTTATTGCTCCTGGCCATGCGCGGCATAGAATGTAACGCGCAAACTGCATCTTCAAAACAAAATAAACCGGATAAGCGGGGAATTATCACCGGCGCAGACCAGACGGACAAATACTTGCAATATCTGAAAGGAAAACGAATCGCTCTGGTTGCCAATCAGAGTTCTTTGATCGGCAATAAAAGCAGCGTGGACAGTCTGCTGAGCCTGGGTGTTAACATTGTAAAAGTGTTTGGGCCTGAGCATGGTTTCCGGGGGAATGCGAGTAACGGAGCGGTGGTAAATAATGAAGTGGATACAAAAACGGGCATTCCGATCATCTCTTTATACGGAAAAAATGAAAAACCCAAGAAAGAACAGCTGGCGGATGTTGACCTGATGGTGTTCGACATTCAGGATGTGGGCTGCCGTTACTATACCAACATTAATACGCTTGAATATGTGATTGAAGCCTGTGCGGAAAACAACAAAGAGCTGCTGATCCTCGACAGGCCCAATCCCAACGCATATGTGGTCGACGGGCCGGTGATGACGGATGATAAGTTCAAATCGGCCATAGGAATCCATTATATCCCCATGACACACGGCATGACGATCGGTGAATTTGCCCAATATCTGAATGGTGAGGGATATCTGAACGAAAAATGCAGGCTCAAAATCATAAAAGTTGCGAACTATGATCATGATAAACCCTATACGCTTCCGATCAATCCTTCACCCAATTTGAACACGCAGCAGGCCGTCATGCTGTTTCCCAGTTTGTGTATGTTCGAGGGCACGGCAATCAACGAAGGCCGGGGGACGCTCATGCCATTTACTATTTTGGGTGCGCCAGCATTGAAAGGCCAATATGCGTTTTCATACAAGCCGGTGAGCATTCCGGGTATGAGCGAGCGCCCGAATCACAAGGATTCTGTGTGTTATGGTCTTGACCTTCGCACTTATGATGTCGACAAGCTCCGGGCGAGTCGCCAGATCAACCTGGCCTGGCTCATAGAGTTATACAATGCATATCCGGATAAAGCGCGATTTTTCTCCCTCGGCCGGGCAAATCAGGACATTTCTGCATTCGACCTACGCATCGGCACCGATACATTAAGGAAGCAGATCATAGCAGGCATGTCGGAAGCGGACATCCGGAAAAGCTGGGAGCCCGGATTGCAAAAATTTAAAGCCTTAAGGGCAAAATATCTGCTGTATCCGTAGGCGGCACAGAACTGCTTCCCCTGAAATAAACCTACACCACCCCGCCCATCAACGGATCCGTCTTGGTTACTGAGCCGGTTTCAACGTGTCCCGCGAAGCGTTCTTCGAATGTTTCGTTGCCTGCAACTTTCACGCTGAAATCGTACCAGTTGAAGTTTTTGGATAAATTTAAAACCATTGTGGCCTTTCCGCCGGCTGCAATGGTTTTGTTTTGCGCGCCCGATTTGTAACTGTTGTCGGCTATGATAATGCTGTGGGATTTCGCGTCCAGATTTTGAATGTTCACTACTACATGGCCGGTCAATTTTGCGTTTTTGGATTCATAATCACAAGTCACTTTCAGCAGTGGGTTGCCGGAGTTACCCTTAAACTCCCGATAGAAACCGTTCGGGCCGTAAACGCGGAGATGATAGTTGCCATTTTCAAAATCGCCGATATTCCAGTCGTCATGCAGTTCGTCGCCTGCTGCCGAGCTGTAATTCCAGGCACGCAGCGTTTCGTTTTGATAAGGATTCAATGCGTAAACCCTGAAAGGCGCGCCGCTTGATCTGGTCCCGAACACCGCATTACCAGCCTTGAAGGACACCCGGATGCTGTTTTTCGTTTTGTCAAAATGCAGGTTTGAATAAAGCTCATAAGGCAATGCGCAGGCCGGGCGAACACCTTCTTCCTGCACTGGAAAATCCTGGGATTTGCGCAGATCTTTGCTCATTTCCCGGATCTCGCTCGCGCTTAGGGATTTGAAATTATCGGGCGCCTGGCGGAATTGTGCCTGGTGAATGCCTTCTATGAATTCGGTTTTATTCAAAAACGCAGGCTGCTCGATTTTCTCGCCCAGGTAAGGCCGGAAAACGGATGTGAGGTCGCCGCAGATAGTTCGGCGCCACTGCGTAATGTTCTCTTCTTTTACTTTTTTATTGAATTTTTTCTCAATAAAATTTTCAAGAAACTGCAAAGAAGATGTGTGGTCAAAAACCTCCGAATTCACAAAGCCGCCGCGGGACCAGGGAGAGGCAACGATCATCGGCACGCGGTAACCCAGTCCGATAGGCCCTTCACGGAGCTTGCTATCGTTCATCGACGGATTCGTTTGCTGACTGTTTGTTGCAAAGTCCATTTTCGGATCGATACCCGCGGATACTTTGCCTGAGTTTTCTTTGTAGGGATTAGGAACAGTAAAAGGAGGAACGTGATCGAAATAACCATCATTTTCGTCGTAAGTCAGGACAAAGATCGTCTTCTTCCAGACTTCGGGATTTTTGAGCAAAATCTCCATTACTTCACTCACATACCAAGGGCCGAACCAGGGCTCGCCCGGGTGATCGGAAAAACGTGCGGGCGGCATCAGCCAGGAAACGGCAGGTAGTTTTCCACTTTCCACATCGGCCCGGAACTGATGGAATACGTCGCCTTTCGGGACATTCAGCGTCCGCTCCGTTCCGTTATCGTTGTACTGCAATGGTGTTAGCGTGTGAAAGTCAGGGTCGTTAATGTTGGTGGTAAATGCATTGGTATTCAAATTCTTATGCTTTGCAGAAAGCGCATTGAATGTGTCCTGATTAAACTTCTGCTGAGCCGTTTCAATGTTGGAAAGCAGCTTCCTGGCAGCTGCAAGCTTTTTGCCCGACTGCTCGTCCGCAGGCTGTTTTTCCAGCTCCGCAATTGTTTCCAGTAACGCTTCTTTTTTTGTTTGCAGATTTGCGATCCCGCCTTCGTGGAAGCGCACATTGTATTCTTTGAAATACTCCAATACATTGGTCCCAAAGTTACTCAGCCAGCCGCTTTCTTCACTTTTCAGACCGTAACCCATGGTAATTTCATTCTGATAAATTTTCCAGGGAATGCCATTTTCTTCGAGCCTTTCAGGATATGTTTTCCATTCGAGTTCGGGATAAACATAGTTGCTGATATTCCAGAGATGTGCCTTCGCATCGGGTTCGTTCTGCTCCCGGACCGTCCCTGTCATCCAGTAATAGCGGTTGGGATGCGTTCCCGTAATGCTCGAACAAAAGTTCTGGTCGCAAACGGTGAACGCATCGGCCATAGAATAATAGAATGGAAAATCGATGCGGTTGCAATAACCCATCGTGAGCGGAATGTCGGCGTATTGCTTCTTGCCTGGCTTTTTGGCGTCGAGCCATTTATCGTATTTCCCTTCGTTCATCGCATCCGTCTGATCCGACCAGCCGTGCGGAATGGAGCCCATCCAGGCAACCTTCGTATCCTTGACATTCAAATGGAAAGGCGCATAAGTTTGGCCCGCTTCATTCGACTGGAACCAAACCTTATTTTTATCAGGAAGGTCAATCGCGCGTGGATCATTATAACCCCTTACGCCCTGCAATGTGCCTAACTGATGGTCAAACGAACGGTTTTCGAGCATCAGGAAAACGACGTGCTCGGCGTCATAAAAAGTGCTTCCCGGCGCAGGATCGATCGCCAGTGCTTTTTGAATAACAGGCGGTAACATGTTCGACAACGCGCCTGCGCCTGTCAGTATGGTTGCTTTTTTTAGAAAATCTCTTCTGGAATCCATTGAATTTATCACTCTGCTTTTAAGCTTTAATCAAAATGTGACCATGAACAACAGCTCATGTATTTTTTTGCAAAAAACGATTCAATCAGACTTGAAACAAAGCTCCCTGGATTAACATTATGTTGTGTTTTTGCTCATCAAATGCCGTTTCGTGGATGTTAGTGCTCGATAAAATGCCGACTTACCCGTTTTAGTCCACCTATTCATGCCTTTTGTTGGACAAATGGCTTCTCCTTCACAAATATCTTTGTTGAAAAACAGAAAGGTAAAAAATGGTTGATATCATTAAAAAAGCGGCATCGGGTTTATTGGAAAGAATGTTTGATACAGCCATGGTGGTGGCGATCAGGACCTGGCCCGGAGCAGATATATTTGAAATTGATTTGCATCTTCCAGACATTGACCTGGATAGCTGGGACTCGATCAAACGCTTGAAGTGCAAGGTGGACACGCTCGAATACCGCGATTACACGCCCGCGCTTTGGAACTCGGAAACAAATATTTGTACAATGTTCATTGATAGCGGACATAAAGGTGCAGGGAGTCGCTGGGTCCGGACACTTAAATCGGGCGACAAAATTCTCTTTGGGGCCGCCCACGCCGCATCGCTTCCATCCCAAAACGGGCCGGTATTATGCCTTGCCGATGCCAGTGCGATCGGACATTTCCTGGCATTGAAGCAGCTTACCGACCGCTGTGAACATCCGCTGGACGTTGCTGTACTCGTGCATAGCGCCTATGAAATTCCAGAGATTTTTAAAGAAGAAAACCCTGAATTTCATTTTGTTGAATGTTCAGAAAAAATCGGCTTTGATCGTTTGGAGCAATGGTTTCTCGGTAAAAACCTGGCGGATTATAATTCAATATATATTGCAGGAAATGTTACCCTAATGAAAACGCTGAGAGTCAAACTGAAAGCAAACCCAAATGTACGTGCCCGGATCAAATGCTATGGTTTTTGGTCTTAACAGCCGATATAATGACAAATCAAGAAATAGAAATCCGTCACCTGCAACACCGCATGACTGGCATTGAGATTGGCCAGGTTTCCGAAGAAGCCTATTTTGATGCTATGTCTGATAGAGTCCGGGGCCCTCACCGTCACGATCACTATTTCTGCTTCCTGCTGGAAGGAGGATCTATGGGCGGGTCAATCGATTTCCAGGACGTGGACATCAACCAGCCCGCACTTTTACTTTCGTGTCCCGGGCAGGTCCATGATTTCCGGCATGCAGAAAAAGTCACTGGCTGGGCGGTTGCTTTTGATGCAAAGTATATTGATCGAAGCGCCCGCGTGGTGATCGAACATTCTCTTGCAAACATTGCTATCATCCTGCTGAATGATGCTGACAAAGAATGGTTTGTGCGCATTTTCAACTTGCTATCCGCAGCAGTAAATGAAGAGAAACCAGCGCAGTTCCGGCAACAGTTAATCCAGTCTCTGCTTAACTCCCTGTTTTACAGCGTTGTCAATATTTTTCAATACCAGGAAAATGAGCGTATCCAGGCCGTGTCCTCCCGGAGTGTTGATATCGTCAAAAATTTCAATCTCCTGGTTAAGGCGAATTTTCATACGTTGAAAAAACCGGCAGATTATGCCGCACAGATGAACATTACAGTGAGTTACCTCAACGACACGGTCAAGTCTATAACCGGGTTTTCGTCCACCTGGCTGATCAAACAAGAAGTGCTGCGGGAAGCACAGCGCCTGCTATTTTATACTACAAAGAGTGTGAAAGAAATTGCATTTCAACTTGGGTTTGAAGATCATAAATACTTCATCCGGCTATTCAGCAAAACAATCGGAACATCGCCCGCCAGCTTCCGTAAAACGCTTGGTGCCGGAAAACAAAAGCACGCAAGTGCCGCCTTAAAGGCATAAATGTTCACTTGCCAATATCAGCAGTCATTTCCCGTTCGCTCAATAAGACGACCGTTTCCTCATTGCTTTCTTTCCGCTTTTTGATTTGCACTAGTTTTAGGTTGAACTTTAACTCAACTGAAAATGAAGCATTTATCAATGGGGACACCTAGACCGGCACTTAAGACAAATCCGCAAAGTAAAATCAGACGCGAACTTTCCAAAATAGGCACTATAAATCAAACCTTACCTATCATGCTATCGAATTTAGTAGAACAACTTTTGAGCAAGTCTGTATTTGATAAACAGCTTGGCGCGTCACAGATTAATTTAACAATTGACCCGGACGACGAGATGTTCGTAAAAGGTCATGAGGAAGCGTATTTCCAAACGGGAATTTCTGCGTTGCAAAACATTGCAGCAGCATTGCTCAGTGCAGGAAAAGATCCATTGCTGGTAAAACATGTCTTGGATTTCCCGTGTGGCTATGGACGAGTCATGCGGTTCTCGAAGGCATACTTTCCAAATGCTGAGTTCTACGGCAGTGAAATTACACAGCGACATCTGGATTTTTGTGCTAAAACTTTCGATGCCAAAATATTTTTGTCAAAAGACAAGTTTGCGGAAATTAATGTCTCTCAAAAATTCGATGTGATTTGGGTAGGCTCGCTTTTCACTCATTTATCCAGCAACAGATTCAAAGAGTTGTATGAATTTTTGATATCGTTATTGAAGGAAGATGGCGTTTTAATATTTACAACGCATGGGCGGTTTTGCTACGGTCATGTTCAAAAGGGAAGCCGTCGCAGGCATGTTATAGAAGCGGGATATCTCGCAACCGGATTTGGTTACTGCCACCAGCATGGTACAACTGTTTATGGAGATTCGCTCACGAACCCAAAGTGGCTTTTTAATTTTATACAAAAAAACAAAAAAGGGCGCGTCATATATTGGGCTGAGCAAGGCTGGAATAGCTGGCAGGATGTGATCGCAGTAGTTCCAAGTAAATAACGCGATAAATTCTCCAAACAGGCAAACGCACCTCCCGACTTTTAGATCCTCCGTCAGTCAGTTAATTAGATTGCCGGAGGATTTTGCCATTTACCGCAAAATAAGAATTTCTATACTTTTTGTCAGAATATTTCAATATTACTGACGTAAATATTTTGCTCGGATTGTATCGGGCTTCTTCTTTTCCAATTTCACCTTAACCCCTTTTTACTTATGGCAGAACCATTTTTATCAGAAATCAGAATGGTCAGTTTTTCATTTGCTCCCAAGGGTTGGGCGCTGGCAAACGGGCAGTTAATGCCCATTAACCAGAACCAGGCCCTTTTTGCTCTTCTGGGAACCACATTCGGCGGCGATGGCCGTGTCAGTTTTGCACTGCCTGATTATCGCGGCCGCACGCCGATTCACGTGGGCGCGGGACATAATCTGGGAGAACGGGGCGGTGAACAGGCCCACACCCTGAGCGTCGCTGAGCTTCCCAAACACTCGCATTTGCTGAACGAACTGGATACCGGGAGCGTAGACAACAATGTAAACAATCCCCTCAACAACCTGTTTTCCAACTCCAAACCCAACGACCTCTATCAGAATACGGCAGCCAATCTGGTCCAACTTGCTCCAAATACCATTGGCGGCGGCGGTGGCAGTCAGGCGCATTTAAACATGCAGCCGTTTCTCACAATCAGTTTTTGCATCGCTTTACAGGGCATTTTTCCAAGCCAGAATTAGTCATTAGCGATCTTTTATTCCATCATTTAAATTAAAAAAATAATGGCGCAGCCTTATATTGGAGAAATCAGGATGTTCGCAGGGAATTTTGCCCCTCTCGGATGGTCCTTTTGCGACGGGCAACTTCTGCCTATCTCCGAAAACGAGACCCTTTTTCAGTTGATCGGAACTACTTATGGTGGAGATGGAGAGTCTACATTTTGTCTTCCGGACCTGCGTGGACGCCTGCCGGTGCACCAGGGAAACGGATTTATGCTGGCCGAACCCGGGGGCGCGGAAGAAATTACGCTGATAGTCAACCAAATCCCGGCACATGAGCACCCCATGTTTGCTTCCGCGGATGGCGCAAATTCTGCGCAACCTCTCAATGCTGTTATCGGAAATTCATCTTCGGTGAAGATGTTTATGGGCGATCCACCGTCTGCTGCCTCAATGAGCCCGGTTAGCATTCGTCCTACCGTAGGCTCATTACCGCATACAAACTTCCAGCCTTATCTGTGTGTAAGCTTTATCATTTCACTTTTTGGCATATTCCCCTCTCCTACCTAAGCATACTCCTATCCCTTTTTTATAACCTCAAACATATTTAATAATGGCAGATCCATTTGTAGCAGAAATTAGAATGGTCCCTTTCAATTTTTCACCCAAAGGCTGGGCGTGGTGCGACGGACAATATCTTCCCATTTCACAAAATACAGCATTATTCTCCCTATTGGGTACGACGTATGGCGGTGATGGTAAATCCAATTTTGCATTGCCCGACCTGCAAGGACGCGCGCCCATGCATCCCGGCCAGGGCCCTGGCCTATCGCTTCACGACCTGGGAGAAAGCGGGGGCTCGGAAACGGTCACGCTCCTGGAATCGGAAATTCCTATGCATGGGCACACAGTAAACATTACACCGCAGCCGGGAGAAATTTCGGACCCATCGGGACACACGATCGCAAGGTCTGTTAATGGTGCTGTGTTTCTCGGTGGAAGTCCGAATGGCTATATGTCTGCCAGCTCAATCGGCGAGGCAGGCGGCAGTCAGCCGCACAACAATATGCAGCCTTACCTGACCACCTATTTTTGCATAGCGCTGCAAGGAGTGTTTCCACCGCGGCCGTAGCGCTGCACGCATCACCCAAATTTATCAACTGAAAATTTTTACCGATTAATGGAATTTACGCCAGGCCACCCGGAGATAACGCTACGCCGCATCGACCAGTCAGATATGCCCTCATTGCTTGCCATGTATGCGAGTACGCGGGAGGAAGAAATGAGTAAAGTGCCCGGATGGAGCGAGACGATGAAGCGTGAATTTATCAAAAGCCAGTTTGACGCGCAGCACAGCCATTATCAGAAAAACTATTCAGGAGCCGATTTTTGGGTGATTTGTAAAAATAAATCGAGTGCCGGCAGGCTGTATGTGCATGAAAATTTTCAAGGGCGGGGCATGCGGATCATTGACATTACCCTGCTTCCCGCGTTTCGGAATTACGGGACCGGAAGCAGTATACTTAAAGATCTGATGCAGCTTTCGACCCAATCCGAAAAACCGCTGAGCATACATGTCGAAAGCTTCAACCCCGCAAAAAACCTTTATAACCGGCTCGGGTTCAATAAAATAAGCGAAACAAACGGAGTCTATCATTTAATGGAATGGAAACATACGATTTAAGCAAACTAACTGCCCAGGACTTCAAGGATCATCTGGGTCAGACGCTGAACATTGAATTTGCGAATGGTGAGGCTGTTGCGGCCAGTGTGGAAAAAATAACCGAACTGGAAACCTACTCTCCGCTGGAAAGAGGCGCTTTTTCGGTAGTACTGCAAACCCCGGGCGACCAAAGTCCCCGTCAGCAAGGAATTTACACACTTTTACATCCTCAGTCAGGCCCGCTGGAAGTGTTTCTGGTCCCGATCGCGAGGGACAAGGGCGGCGTAAAATACGAGGCTGTCTTCTCCTGATTTCCAGGGCATTGTCTCTTTTGACAATGCCCTTGTTCTTTACTCAAAAAATCTAATAATGAAAAACTTATACTTCTTTTTAGCTGGGGCCGCTATGCTCGTCTCAGGACTTTTCATCAACGATTCTGGTCAGCCACCGATTTCAGAACTTCAAAAGGCTGCTCTGCTAACTTCGACACCAGCAAGCAAATCACAATCAATTGTTCCGTTCAAAAGAACAAAGGCCAATAAGATAATGCTTTTTGCGCCCACTATTTCTGCCACTAACACCTATGCACTTACCAACGACACGGGCTTGCCGGGCGCTTCTGTGGGGGACGAACTGGAATACACAGTGACAATCACCAATAGCGGCACGGACGCAAGCGGCGTCACTTTTACAGATCAGATCGATGCCAATACAACACTCGTCGCGGGATCCCTTAAAGTGAGTCCTATTGCTCAAAATGATGTTTACAATGCGATAGGAAATGTAGGACTGGACATCCCTGCGGGAAGCGGCGTGCTTGTCAATGACAGCAGCCCCAACGGTGCTTCCATCAGCATCGTGGGATCCGGAGAAATTGCGACAAGCCAGGGAGGCGCAGTTACCCTTGATTATAGCACGGGTGCTTTCACTTATTTACCGGCCGCAGGCGTCACCGGTAACGACACATTTACCTACACATTGCAAAACGGATCGGGATTGACCTCGACAGCAACGGTCACCATTGCAACCACCAGCGCGATATGGTTCGTAAATTCGGCTGCAAGTGCCAGCGGCGAAAACGGAACACTGGCAAAGCCTTTTACTTCTCTGGCAGGTTTTGCGGCTATTAATGATGGTGCGGCGCTGCATCCGCAAGCGGGACATTCCATTTTTCTATACGAGGGAAGTTATACCGGACCTGTCGCGCTGCTCAACCAGCAAAAAGTAATTGGTCAGGGCGCAGGCGCGTCCTTGCTGGCGATCTCCGGATACAGCACGCCAAGTGGAAACAATCTTCTTCCCGCAACCGGCGGCAACCGCCCGGCATTAACAAGTTCGGGCGGTGCCAATGTGATTACTACTGCCGCTGCAAATACAATCCGCGGCCTTAACATCGGCAACTCGGGAGGAGCGAAAATTGCAGGATCAACAGCAGGACTGCTTACCATCAGCGAGATAGCCTTAACCGGCAACGGCAGTGCGCTTAACCTGGCCAATGTTACGCTGGCAGCAGATTTTTCGGAACTATCTTCAAATGTGGGTTCAGGACCGGTTAGCCCGATTGACATTTCATCTGTCGGCGGAAACTTAAAAATCGGCTCCGGAACAATTTCGTCATCCAATGTTGCTGCTATTGACGTAGCAGGAAGCTCGCTGGGTCTTGATGTTACATTGGCGGCGGTATCATGCAGCAATGCCGCCAAGGGCATCGCAGTGTCCGGCACTACGGGGACTTTTCAGATCACAGGGTCAGGCGCTACAGCCGGCTCGGGCGGAACGATCCAGAACATTTCCGCACGGGGTATTGAATTCACCAATGCGGCCGGTGTTACGCTGAACAACATTAACCTCATTAATGCCAATGGTTCAGATTCCGGGGGATGCGGAACATCCGATAATTCAGGATGCAACGCGGCTGTTTATGCCAATGTTGTCAATGGATTTAAATTAGAAAGAATCATTATTACCGGCACCACAAACCAACACGGCATTAACCTGCGGGGCGTTAACAATCTGACTATCAGCAACAGTTCTGTGCAGAATGCAGGAAACGCTGCTACCGAAGGTGCTATTTTCGCCACAAATACTACCGGGACGGCCTCTATTACCAATTCTACTTTTGCCAACAGCACCATTGCCAATGCGCCTTCGGGGAGGGTTGCGTATTTTGGAAATACAGACTCCAACTTATCGCTTCTGACCGTTGATAATTCCGATTTTACGGATTCCCCCAACAACGGCGGAATCCTGATGGAGGGTTACGGGAATTCGCAAATGAACTTGAAGATCACAGGCGGCAGCCAGTTTCTCAGATGCGAGACACAAGGCATAAAAATGATTTCCAATAATAATTCCCAGTTGGTGGGTGACATTCAGGGCGCAGTTGTGAATAACCTGGCGCTCAACGGTGTGACCCGGCTCACTTCAATTGGCATTGATTTGCAAAGTACGGGCACCTCATCATTGAAATACAACATTATCGGAAACAATTTCCGTTGCAAAAATGGCACGGGGATCAACCTCAAGGTGAGCAACAATTCCACGCATGAAGGAACTGTGGACGGCAATACCGTGGTAAGTGATGGTGGCGGTGGATCGGGAATTTACTTTGATACGGAAGGCCCTACTGCAAAAGGGATTGTCAAGATCAGCAACAACACGGTGTCTGGCATCCTGAATGACTTTGGCATTGGGTTTTCGGGCTACGTTACGAATAGCAACACCAAAAGTGACTTGTCGATCATCGGAAATACGATTACAACCGGACCGAACGCTTTTAACGACATTGATGTCAATTTTATCTCAAGCTTTTCGGATAACCAGGGCAAACTTTGCACTTACATTGCTAGTAACAATGTAGCGGCGGCTACGGGCGTTGCGTTGCGCCTGCGTCCGGGTGCGCCAGGGAATCAGATCATTCTTCAGGGTGCGGGCAATACGCTCCAAGCAGTGTGGAGTGGGAACGGGAATACGCCGCAAAATGCATTTCTACTCTCTGGCGGCTCAGGTACAACCAGTTACAATACAGGCCAAACCTGCGCAGTGCCTAATGTTTCGGCACTGAGAATCGCAGCAGAAGAAACGGCATTAAGACAAGGGCCGCCGGATGCTGACAATGTTTCAGATTCAATTCAATCAGCAACAGCAATTTCAGATACAAAGCCTGAGGCGAATACAAATGAACCTGACCAGGCAAATGAGGTTCAGTCCAATACCAGAACAGCGGCTCCTACGGCTGGCGAAACTGTTACTGTGAATGGCACCGGGAGTGGCTTTTCACTGCCTGCCGGTGCGAATGTGATCGTAAAATTCAAGGTGACGGTAAACAATGATATCCCCGTAACAACCTGCGAGGTCACCAATCAGGGATCTGTGAGCGGAAATGATTTTAGCACCGTCCAGACAGACGATCCCGGCGCGCCAGGATCTAGCGATCCTACGATTACAGCCATCGTTTCAGCACCGGTGATCAGTGCCTGCCCTACCAACCAGGTTGTAGACCCGGACGCTGGCGCCTGTACTGCAACCCTATCGCTTCCAGCGACCGTTGCAGGATGTCCTGCGCCAACAGTTGTATACAGCGTTTCGGGAAGTCCGATCACATTCCCCTATATTTTCCCCGCTGGCGTGACCACCGTGGAGGTGAACGCCTCCAACGGAATTGGAACGGATGCGACTTGCTCATTTACAGTGACGGTTACGCCAACCCCAGCGCCGGTAATCTCGCAGGATCCGCAGGATCAGCTGATTTGTGCCGGCCAGGACGCGTCATTTACTGTGGCCGCAACCGGCGTAGTAACAAACTACCGGTGGCAGAAAAAGCCTTTTGGCGGCGCATTCGCAGATATTGATGCAAGCACAAATCCGAGTGCAAACTCAGCAACATTGGCGTTGACAAATGTGCCGGTAACTGATAACAATTTGGAATATCAATGCATTGTTTCCAATCCGTGCAATAGCGTCACCTCAGCAGCAGCTACATTGACCGTCAACGAAATTACTGCTTCTACGATCTCAGGCACTGCGACTGTTGACCAGGGTGCGTCCGCTCCTGTGGTGACCTTTGGTGCAACCGGTGGAACGCTTCCCTATACTTTTACTTATAAAATCAATGATGGGACTGCAACTACGATAGCCACAGCCGGTGCGGCAACGACGGTTGGCGTTACTCAGTCTACTGCAAGCGTTGGTGTGTTCACCTATGAACTTGTCAGCGTTACCGACGCGCAGGGATGCACATTGACACCTGGGTCGGCACAGACAGCCGTCATCACAGTTGCTAATAGCTTAACAGCTTCTATATCAGCAGGAAGTTCTGCTTGCGTTGGTGCTGTTTCTCCACAAGTTACCTTCACGGCTGTTGATGGTGTGGGGCCATTTACATTTACCTATAAAATAAACGCCGGTCCCGACCTGCAAGTGACTACAACCGGAGCGAATACAACAGCCAGCGTTGCAGTTTCCACCGCAGCAGCCGGAAGTTTTACCTATGAGCTGATCAATGTCAGTGGTGCAGGTGACGCAACGACAGCTGTTTCCGGACAAAGTGCTACTGTTGTTGTAAATGAAACCCCAACCATTACATTGGGTCCGGATGCATACAGCTGTTCCTTTAATCTAAATACGTATTCGGTGGTTTTCACGGCTACGGCAGGCGCCACAGTCACAACTGATAAGGGCACGATTTCCGGAAATAGCGTGATCGTTATACCGAGCAACGAGACGGCCGTTCTTACTGTTACAAAAGACGGATGTTCCAGTACATTGTCCGTATTCCGTGACTGTACGCTCCCTGTCACACTCATCGATTTTTCGGCATCGCGCCAGGAAAACGCTGTGGTGTTAAAGTGGCGGACAAGTGAGGAAACAAACAGCGAAAAGTTTGAAATTGAGCGAAGTATCACGGGGAAAAGCTGGGAAACGATTGCAACCAAAAAATCCGGGGGCGAAAGCTCGGTGACCTTGAATTATACATTTAAAGATGATAGGCCTAATACAGGGGATAATTTTTACCGATTAAAAATGATCGATACGGATCACACTTTTGCATACAGCCATATTGTCTTTGTAGGTATTGAAGGAACGCATCTTCTTGAAATTTACCCTAACCCGGTGTCAGATCTGTTATCTATCAAAACCAATTCGACGATTCAGATCAGCTCAGTTGAACTGCATAATGTCAAAGGCGTACAGGTTCACAAGTCACAAATCGGAACTGCGAAAACCGTTTCGGTCGGTAATTTGCCTGCTGGCATTTATGTTTTGTCAATTTATTATCAAAATGGAAAAATAGATCGTCAGAAAGTGCTGATCAACAGATAAGCATTGGATGGAACGGACCACTGGGCCGTACAGATCAATCCAAAATTTTATGTAAAAAACAAAAACCGTTGCAGGACATTCTTGCAGCGGTTTTCGTTTTTAGCAGTCTTCCCTCCATGTCTGCTTTTGTGCATTTGCATAGTAAAAATTGTCCCGCGTCGGTGCTGTTTGGCACGAAAATTATCTAAGATCGCCTCTGATTAATTATGCCAACATAGCCATGCTTTTTTAAAATTTAATATAAAAACAATGATTAATCTTCACTAAAACCATAAGACTATGAACACGAAAACAATGTATCTGGCATTATCACTTTTGATTTCGGCTGGATCGCTCATGGCACAATCCACTGCCACGCAGAAACAGGCAACGGAATCGAAACAAAAAGCCGCAACGGGCAGCCAGACCAGTAAGCAGGCACAGCAGAATAAGGGAGGAAGCGTAACCAGTGAGGCAACCACCGGCACCCCGCCCACGCATATCGACAAAACGAACAGCGTCCCGGCTGCCAGCAATCCGCAAAATACTGGTGTAAATTCGGCCAACAGGAAAAAATCGGGATCAACTGTTCAGGGTGGCAAGGACACAACGGGCAAAGGTTCCAGCAAATCTGGTCAACGGCCGGGAAATAGATAAGGTAAAAATATGGCGGGCCGCAAGGGATTTCTTGCGGCCCGCCATATTTTAAATACACTAATATTGCATTGAGTATAGTCGGGGCGGTCAATGTTTATGGGCCGAGGAATCACTTTTATTTGTGATAACCAATTGCCTGATCTCACCTTTCTCCCAGGCATTTGCGCCTGGATCAACCGCAGGAACGGGGATGTCCTTTCTGTTCTGTTTTTTCTTCTGTGACGAGATATTGAATCGCTTATCGCGATCAGCCAAAATGCCCGCGTTGAGTTGCCCTTCTTTCGTAAACCCCATCATGATCATTGGGGAACCAACAGGCAGTTCTTTTTCGAGATCGGTATGCCAGGTGTGGATGGTTTTGCCATAGGTAGATACCAGTTTTTCCATGAGCTCGTGTTCTGCAACTTCCGGTATGCCCGGTGCAATGAGTGATCCGGAACTGACTTCAAAGTGATGACTGTGCCATAATTTCTTCTCTTCCGGACTCAGGCGAGCAAACATTTTCGCGGTAATGATGTATTCGACCCCCATGATTTTGGCGTCCTTCCCGTTGCCATCAAAAATAATGGCCTGGTAAACATCCTCATTAATCTGGTTCACGTAATGGTGAGCCTCCATTTGTGAATTCATATTTCCATTGTAAAAATGGAACCCATCCAGGTAAGCATTGAACCCTTTCAGCGGGGTTTTATCCTGTATCAAATCCGCCCCTACATTTAGAGTCTTGTCTTTCGCAGACTTTTCATCGCCGGGCGCTTCCACATTCGATGATGAGTTTTTACCACCACAGCTTAGCAGGGCCAGTGTTAACGCACATAACGGAATGAGTTTATTCATGGTTTATCCAATTTGAATCAAAGAGTTTTATACATTATATAACGTCTCGTTTTACCGGCAAGGCAATCTGTTTCTGCCAGTAAATAATCAGGATTGGCGACAGGAGCTCCAAAGCCAGAAAGCCGGTTATAAAAAGAGGCGGAACACCCAGATCGTAGATCGATATTAATCTTCCGATCCCGCCCAGCCATACTGCACCGCAAACTACCCTGAAAGCGAATGTTTCTTTTTCTATAACCGGTATAACGCAATAGAAAGAAACGGCCACGGCAACGGACATGGCATTCAGGAAGCGAAGGTTACTATCCAAAACCAGGTCAGCAGGCAGCGCCTCAGTAAAAAGCGGATTGCGGATCCCGGACAACCCTATGAGCCCGGATACCAGCGGGGCAACAGCCAGAATTCCAATGATGGCCTGAAGCGCTTTCTTGCTTTTGAACATAGGGAAAATTGTAGATTGTTAACTGCGTTCCAGCGGGCTCTCCTGGGTTTCATGCGACGAGCGGGATGTTAGCAACCCAGCCGTTGTTTCAAACAGGCCCAATATAACGTGTGGCAGGTAAACCTGGTCGGCAAACCCGAGAATCCAGGGCGATGCAGCCAGCAGCAGACCTGTAACCACGTCCACATTCAAGTGTACATGCATGGGTAAGCTGCGGACCATTCCCCCTTCGTAGTCAGTAAAGAGTGACATCGTAATGGACATTGCTCCTACTGCAATCAGTACCCAGGTGGCAGCCGGAACTTCGTTGAAACCAACTATCCAGGGCATTGCTATGAACAAAATGCTGGTCGAATAATCGATGATGCTGTGTAATTTGGTGCTGATCATTTTCATGGGATGAAGTGTTTAGTTTGTGAAAGATCGAATAGATCGGTGCTTTACTAAAAATTATGCCAGCAGAATTGCAAAAAAAAAGCTGGCGGCCACATCCGTGACCGCCAGCCTCAAAAACGCTTACCAAAAATTATTTTGTCTTATCAAGCGTTTTAACATGCTCGGCATGTGCTTTGATCACCGGCAAAGTTTTGTCGATGAAAGCTTTCAGCTCTGCGTCTTTCACTTCTTTCTGCGCATCTTCGAAAAGTTTCACTGTTGCATCGTGATCCTTCTTCATTTGCGATATATAAGCTTTGTCAAAATCGCTTCCGGTTTTGCCGCCAAGGTCAGCAGCTGCTTTTTGTTTCTCTGCATTTGGCGCAGCAGGCAGCGTGATATTCTTGTTACCGGCCAACGTTTTAAGCTCATCATTTGCTTTTGAATGGTCTGTGATCATTTGTTTTGCAAATTCTTTCACTTTTGGGTCGGTTGCTTTGTCGGCTGCAATTTTGCTCAATGCAACTTCCGCCATTCCTCCATTCGCTGCCTCTACGGCAAATTCAGCGTCATCTTCGGCAACGGCCGATGCGGAGTCGCTTGCAGCAGTGTCGGCAACAGCCTCATTGGTGCTGTCTGCTAATTCGGTAGTGTCCGTGGTGTCGGTAGATTTGGATCCGCAGCCCCATAGCATTGCTACGGTTGCCAGCGCCATAAATGTTGATGCAATTTTCATTAGTAATGATTGTTTAAGTGGTGATAAAACTGCGTGCCGGACTTACCAGCACAGGTCACAACCCAATGTAAAAAAGTATGCCTACCGTATCAATTACAATAACGGAAGAGCAAAGGACTAAAAGTTTTGTTCACATATGGCCAACTTTGGCGTAACAGAAACGATACAGTTTATTTGATACGGAAACCAATGCCGACATTTACATTATAGCGGTCAGTGGCAACCTTGCTCGAATTTGATCTGATATTTCCTTCTCCCAAAGCGTAGATATACCACCTGCGATTAATGGTATAATCGGCTCCCAAGCCTACGTTAACCATTCCATAATTCAAGCGGGTGGTGTATCTCTCAATGCTTGTTAAATCGGAGGGATACGATTGCCAGGCATTTCTGTACATTCCTTTTGCGGCCTGACCATAAAAATAACCGAGCTGGCCGTATGCGGAAAACTTACCTTTTCTCGCAAAATAGTATTTAGAAGACAAACCTACGCCTGCATATTGATCCTGGTTGGGGCCCAAGCCATTGGTTTGATACCTTCCTTCCAAACGTAACGCCCAGTTGTTTGTCAAAAAATACTGCGTGTAAGGAGTGGCGCGAATATAGCCTCCGAAAGAATTCCCAACCCCTGCACCTAGCATCAACCCAGCCTGTATTTCACCTTTTTCGGGCTCGGAGAATGCGGCCTCCTTTTGTGCAAAGGCAGCAGTTGATAAAAGAAGTGCGAACATTAAGATACCGTGTTTCATAACTAAGGATTGGTTTTAAATGAGGATTAGTTTGAAGGAAGACGAAAAGCGCGTCGGGTAATGTTTCAACTGTAAATACTTTGTCGCAGGAAATGGACAAACTGTGGCAGCAGACTTGATCAATTATCAAATTGTTAAGCTTTGCAAATCCATCTGCTCCTCGATTGCCGGTATCTATTTTTGTTTTTCAACACTCAAAACATTAAAATGAAAAACAAACCTTTACTCGCACTGACAATGCTGTCGGTAGCCCTGAATAGTTGTACGGATCATTTTCCGCAGGAGCCGCAAACGCCGGTGGCATTTAAAGAAGTGGCTTCTATTGACCTTGGAGGAGCCGCTGCGTCCGAAATCTCAGCATATGATCCTGCATCGCGCCGGCTTTTCACGGTGAACAATGAGTCTGCTGCAAAAGTAGATGTAATGGATCTTTCCGCATTTCCGGTCGTATCCAAGTTGCAATCCATCGATATTTCCTCACTGGGTGGCGTTGCCAACAGCGTTGCCGTGTCCGACGGAAAACTGGCGATTGCGTTGGAAGCAACCAATAAGCAGGCAAACGGAAGCGTAATTGTGATGAATACGGCTACGCTGGCGACGATCAAGCAAGTTACTGTTGGCGCGTTGCCTGATATGGTTACTTTTAGTCCGGACGGAAAATACATTGTAACGGCCAACGAAGGTGAGCCAAATGCAGATTACACGGTTGATCCTGAAGGCTCTGTTTCTATTATTAATGTTAATGAGAATTATAGCGTAAAAACTTTGTCGTTTGGCTCATTTGCTTCGTCTTACGACCAGCTGGCTGCTGACGGCTTCCGTGTTTTCGGTCCGGGTGCCAGCTTTGCACAAGACATTGAGCCCGAATACGTGGCGATTTCGGGTGATTCTAAAAAAGCTTTTGTAACACTACAAGAAAACAATGGTATCGCCGAACTGGATCTGACTTCCGGAACAATTTTGAAGCTGCACCCGCTCGGCACAAAGGACATCAGCAAACTCGTGAACGCAATGGATGCGAGCGATAAGGACAGCAAAGTTGCATTGACAACATGGCCCGTAAGATCATTCTACCTGCCAGACGCGATCGCGCCATTCAGCGTGAACGGCTCGGACTATCTGATTACAGCCAACGAGGGCGATGCCCGCGAGTACACTGCCTTTGACGAGCAGAAGCGCGTTAGCGCACTTAAACTTGACGCAACTGCGTTTCCGGACGCTGTTAACTTGCAAAAACCTGAAAATCTTGGCCGTCTGCGCGTAACCAGCACGCGCGGTGATATCGACAATGATGGTGATTACGATGTGCTATATGGCTTTGGCGGTCGTGGATTCAGTATTTTTAATGCTGCCAGCGGTCAATTGGTTTTTGACTCTGGAAGCATGCTGGAACAGGAGGCAATTCAGGCAGGTATTTATGATGATGACCGCTCGGATGACAAAGGTGTTGAGCCGGAAGGTGTCACAATAGGCATGATCGATAATAAGCCCGTTGCTTTCATTGCACTTGAACGTGTGGATGCTGTTGCGGCCTATGACCTGAGCAATCCCATGGCTCCCAAATTCCTTCAGATGATCAAAACCGGGGATGCTCCCGAAGGCGTTCTCTACATTGCACCGACAAAGAGCCCGAATGGCAAAGGCGTGCTGGTAACAAGCAATGAAGGCGATGGAACAGTGAAGTTCTATCAGATCTGATTGGCGCAAAGGTTCTATTCTGCGCAATGCTCCTGTTTTTTGGATAAATTCCCTTTAAGATTTTGTCTGTGCGGCTCTGTTAGAATGAGCCGTACAGACAAAACATTTGAGCCGTGCAGGCAACTCGTCATATGGTGTGAAAGCTGAACTTTACATCATGAAAAACATCAAAAAAATTCAGTTGGGCCAGAACGGCCCGTTTGTGTCCAAACTTGGTTTGGGCTGTATGCGTATGTCTTCCGTCTGGGGCGGACCTACACCTGACGAAACAGAAAGTATCGCAACGATCCATGAAGCTTTGGATAGCGGCATTAACTTTCTGAACACCGGAGACTTCTATGGCGCGGGGCATAATGAAATGCTGATAGGCAAAGCCGTCAAAGGAAGGCGGGACGACGCTTTTATCAGCGTAAAATTCGGTGCCATTTTTCACAATGGCCAGTGGCTGGGAATGGATCTGCGTCCCATCGCGATCAAGAATTTCATCAATTACTCTTTGACCCGCCTGGGCATTGAAACCATTGACCTCTACCAGCCAAGCCGGATGGACGACAGCGTGCCTGTGGAAGACATTATCGGCACAGTCGCCGATCTGGTTAAGGAAGGCAAGGTTCGTCACATTGGCGTGTCGGAGATCTCTGCTGATCAACTCCGCAAAGCCAATAACACCCACCCGATAAGCGCGCTGGAAATTGGCTATTCACTGGCCGAGCGTCAGATCGAGACTGAGCTGCTCCCTACTGCAAAAGAGCTGGGTATTGGCGTTGTGGCATTTGCCAGCACTGCGGAAGGGTTACTGACTGGCGACCTGAAAGCACCGCTTGCCGCTGACGATTACCGCAACCATTTCTCCCGTTTTCAAGGCGAGAATCTCGTCCATAACCTGCAAAAAGTCGAAGTATTAAAGCAACTGGCGTCTGATAAAGGCTGTACACCCACACAGCTTGCCATTGCCTGGGTGAATGGTCAGGGTGATCATATGATGCCATTGGTAAGCATGAGCCGCAGGTCGCGTTTGCCGGAGAATATGGCTGCGATGGATATTGTGTTTTCGTCGGAAGAAATGAACACCTTAAACACTACTTTTGCAATCGGTGCTATCCTTGGCGGCACTTATTTACAACGCTAAATGACCAGTCCAGCAGAAATTCTCCCCGGTGTTATCTTTTACTCCTACCTTTCTACGGAACGGAGAGAGAAGGTCTGTTTCTGGAACCACCATACATTGGTATTGCAGGTTTCAGGACAATTCGTGTTGGAAACTTCCTCTCAGAAGATCTCAATGAACGGAGGAGAACTGCTACTGATTGGCAGAAACCAGTTGGGCACGCTCACCAAAACTCCCCGACTGGCAAGTCCCGCGCCGGCAGGTCCCGGGCAAGCATATCCCGAACCCGAAGGTTCAGTGCCTGGCGCTCATTATGAGACCATTGTAATATCCCTGCAGGAAGAACTGCTCCGGCGGATTGTGCTGGAAGAAAAAATTGAGGCGGATCAGAAATATGTGGGTCCGCCCAATATGCTGATCCCGTTAAATGAATTCCTGCAGGGATATTTTCAATCCATCGTTCCCTATGCCCGAAACTCGGGAGCGGCTATGACGGACGAAATGGGCATCCTGAAAATAAAGGAAGGAATCAAATTGCTACTGCTTGCGGTTCCTACGCTCCGCAACTTTTTATTTGACTTTTCAAGCCCTGGTAAGATCGACCTGGAACGGTTCATGCTCAATAACTTTCATTTCAATGTCCCCGTTGAAAAGTTCGCACAGCTGACCGGCCGTAGCCTGGCAGCATTCAAGCGCGATTTCCTGAAAACATTCGGAGCTCCGCCTCGTCAGTGGCTGCAAGACAAAAGGCTGAACGAAGCCAAACATTTGATCGAAACCAAACACGAAAAGCCCTCAGCCATTTACCTGGATCTGGGATTCGAAAGCCTTTCCCATTTCTCCCATTCCTTCAAGAAAAAGTTCGGCATAGCACCAACCGCACTGAATTATCGCTTTTCTCCAAAGTAAATTCAATCTTTGGCATTCCAAATATGCAGTGAGATGACGTATCCTAAATTACGGCAACATATTGAAAAGCTGGTGCCCTTAACGGACGAAGAATTTGCATTCGTTGAGCAGCATTTTGTTTGCCGGAAGTTCAAAAAACACCAGTTCATGGTGCAACCCGGAGAGCTCGTGCCCTATAACTATTTCCTGTTGTCGGGGCTAACCAAACTCGTCTATACCGACGAAGAAACGGAAAAACAGCACATCCTGGCCTTCGCCATGGAAGACTGGTGGGACAATGACTTCGAAGCCTACTACACCCGCACAAAGGCCACACTCTCCATGGAATGCCTGGAAGATACTGAGGCCTTATGTTTGTCGCTCGACAATTTCAATGCATTACGCACCGGGCTGCCTAAGATCGATCGTTTCTTTTTGGAAAAAGTAATGGCGGGCTTTCTTGCAGGTCAACGCCGGATCCTATCTCTGATGACATCCAGCGCCCAGGAGCGCTATAAACAGTTCGTTGCCCAGCACCCGACGCTGCTGCAACGGCTTCCCAAGACACAACTCGCTGCTTATCTGGGTGTTTCCCGCGAAACGCTCAGCCGGCTCGACTTGTAGTGTGACCTACCGCACACCAAAGTCGTGACGCAGGTCACAGGCTGATTTCAGATGCGGGTATTAGGTTTGCACTGGAAATCAAATCAGCTTAAAATGGGAAAGAAAATCATTAACCCCTGGAAATGGCAGGATGATCGCTCTTACAATCAGGGCGTTGAAGTGAAGCATATCGAAAGCACCTTATACTGCGCCGGCCAGGCAGCTGTACATCCCGACGGAACATCAAGTGACGCCGATATGCGCACCCAGCTGCTGCTGGCCATTCATAATCTCGAACAAGTTGTAAGTCAGGCAGGATACGAACTAAAAAATATCGCGCGCCTGAACATATACACAACCAACCACCCCGAATTCTTCGCGGCTTTCGACACATTCACCGAATGGATCACCAAAAACGAAATAAAACAAGTTTCAACAGTCGTCGAGGTAAAAACCCTTTATGAAACACTATGCGTGGAACTTGAAGCTACGCTCGTGAAGTAGGGGTATTTATGGTTACCAAGTAGAAAGGCGGCTTTTAGGTCGCCTTTTTGTCGTTAATCTCTGCTGTCTCACTCCTCCCTTCTTGACCTCCCCCTCGCAGCTTTCCCCCCACACAACTGCAAAATACCCGTTCCATAAAACGTGTTTTTACCTGCTTGCGCCAGATTACCTGATTTGTAAATAGGGTAATCTGACGCTTAAAAACGGATGCGCTTGAATATAATTTTGGTTAGATAAAAAATAACAAAATAAACATTACCAGCGGATCAGAATCGCACGGCTTTGCCTCTTCCTGGACTGCTTAATGTTGAAAATACGTCAATTTTTTTGATGAAAGGAGGTGCGCTATGGGCTAGTTTAATGATTTACTGATAACGTTTTCACCCGATATTTTCCGGATAAAAAGTCGGGACCATGACTATTTAGCCATACATAAAAATAAGAGACATGAAAACTTTCAAATTCAAAGACCTTGCCGTTACAGTAAATTTTGATCCCAATAAGATAACCCTTTGCAGGATCACAAGTCCTTCCCTCCTCTGCCCGAATCCGACGGTCTTCAACTGCCCCGGCCACTCATTTTGTCACTGGCCTACAATCTGTCCTGCATTTACCTGCGGCGGTTGCAGCGTTATTGCGTGCAGCCATTTGCCTTCATTCATACCTACCGACTTCACAATCTGGAAAACCGGAACACCTTATCAGCAAGTGGTTGATGAATTGGAGGAAACGGAACTCAATGAATTCAAGACCAATCTGGCCGAGCTTCAAAGGTATGTCGATGTAAAAATTCAGGATGCGCCGAACCAGCTGGATATGCTTGAAAAGAAGTTGCAGGAAGCCATTGAGGAAGTGCGTGCGCAGCGGGGAAACCGATAAAACAACAGCCTGATGATCAAAGTCAAATTTCTTTTGCACGCAACATTCCGGTCAAATCCGGAATTTGAATTGGTTGAGCAGGGAAATTTAAATCCGCAGGAGCTTCGTGCTCTTGCGGATTTAAACACAGATCCTGAGTTCTTCGGCCTGTTCCGTCGGAAGCATATGGAGGCCGCCGGCAGTGCCAAGCTGGCCTATAAAGAAGTGGCATTGCTGTTTTACTTTTTGCAGCATGCGGGTGAATTGCCACATTATTTTAAATCCGGGTATGATGATGATGTGAATCTGACAATGGCCAAACTCGTGCTGGAAGGCATCTTCGAAATCCAGGCTGGTCAGCATTTTTATTCGGGTTTTGCAGCGCACGACTTCCTATATGAAGCTCAGGACGCAAGATTTTATCGTCGGCATCCATTGCTGGAAATATCAACTGCGGCGATCCAGTACGGGGTGTTGCTGAAAGAAGCGGATCAGGCTTCGCTGGCAAGCAAACTCTACGCATACAACACAATGCCCCTCTTCTTTATGCCAGCCAATGCGCTGGGAACATTGGAAGAAGTAGAGGAATTTTTAAGAATTGGAAAAAATAACCGGAGGAACAGGGAGCTGCTGGCAAACTGGAACAAGCACGAACCGAATCCGGATTACCGCTGGATCTCATGGAGCCGCAAGCATTCCAGGCGTCGCGATACCAAGCCGCATTCCATCTATAAAATTTACATTAGTCCCGTTTTAGAAGAGCTGCCGGAGGTTTTTGAGAAAACGATCTCTGTCCTGACCAAATCCCAGGCATTCAGTTTCAAAATTGGCATGAACCGCGAGGGGCTGCTCCGGCCCGACAAATTTGTGGCCTACTTCACGGAAATGGGCCACCTGTTAGCAGCCGCCGAAATGCTCGCGCCTGTTTTGAAAAAGCACAAAGCTCAGGGCGTTCCATTTACCGCTTCGCTGGATGAAACGGGAATGTTGTCCTGGGGAATGGACAGCACTACGGACGAAACTACCAAGAATCGTGAGGGAGGAAGCTGGCGGGCCATTGTGACAGAAAAATTGGCCGCATCCATCACCTTGTCCAAAACCGAAAGGTTGCCCCCCGCTGAAAGTGTTGATTTTGTTCTAAAAAAAATGATGCTGGAAGGAGTCGATACGATGACCTGGACGGCAGCTTAAAATCCAAAACTATGGCTTCCATTCAACTATACATATTACCGGAAGATGTCCAGGTGCTGCCCGTAGAAGCATTGCCGGAGCAGGCGCTGGCCAAATTCGAATACGAAGCGGACGACTTTATCGTCACCTATAAACAGGCCAGAAATACAAGCAAAATCATCGATGCGTCTTCTGCCTCTCTTTTGCAGGAATTTCGCAAGCCAAAATCTCTGCCGGAAGGTGTCCTCACGTATGCGCTGATGAATAACCTGGACGCGCAAAAGATCCTGGAAGGCTCCTATACTTTCCTGGCGAAACTCCGCAATGAAGGCTTTCTGGTTTCTTACGACGATACATTCGGAGCAGGCAACCAATTTTTAAATGCAGGCGACCGGTTTAAAGACTATGAAATCGTATCAAAACTCGACGGCGTTGCGGATACGGAAATTTATAAGATCAAAAGAAATGGTCAGTATTATGCGCTTAAACTGCTCAAAACGAGTAAGAAAACACCCCAGTTACTGGCCAATTTTTACAATGAAATTGACATACTGAACGCACTTGACGGTGCTATCAATCCGGCTCTGGCGGAACACGGAGAACATGAGACTGACCATTATCTGATCATGGAATGGGTTGATGGCGAAACATGTTTGCAAGCTGCCGAGAAATATCTTAATCTTCATGACCAATCTAATGTGATTGCATTGCTCGACATTTGCTGCCGCATTCTCCATGCTTACACACATCTTCACAGTCAGGGCATTATCCATTCGGATGTGCATCCGGCCAACATTATCGTTGCCGCATCGGGTGAATTGAAAATTATTGATTTTGGGCTTTCCAGGAAGGTTGCAAACGACCAAATTCCCGCTCGGGGCGGCCTGGGTTTCTTTTTTGAACCCGAATATGCACAGGCTGTTCTTGACGCCAAACCTGCCCCGCCTTCGACATTTGCCGGTGAGCAATATGCTTTGGGGGCCTTGCTATACCAGATATTTACGGGCAAGCAGTATCTCAATTTTTCCTATGACAAAAAAACATTGTTCACGCAAATTGCGAGCGAAACCCCCGTTCCGTTCAGCAGCCTGGACATTATTATAAACGATAACACTGAGAAAACGATCTTCAAAGCACTTTCCAAGCGTAAAGAGGACCGTTATGAACGCATTGAAGATTTCTATTTAGCCATGATGAAAGTGCAGGAAAGTTTCCCGGATCGATTTGCCGAAGACAAGAAAATGTCGGTGCAGGTCTTCCGGGATTCAATTCTGAAAGATTATGGACTTACTGGAAATCTCGTAAAAACCGGACTGCAACTGGCGCCGAAGAGCTCGGTCAATTTTGGCGCGGCAGGCATTGCGTACATGCTTTTGCGAAAAGCGTTGGTCAATTCCAGCGCCGAAACACTGGCACTTGCGGACCTGTGGAGCGATCGGGCAGCCGGTTACAAGCACGATCCCGAGAATGGATTTTACTCAAAAGATATGGATCTCACTCCATCCATTGTCGGGCTTTCCTCTATTTACCATACGCCCAGCGGAGTAGATCTCGTTCAGGCGCTGATTAGTCAGGCCGCGGGGGATTACGGGAGTTACTATAATGCTGTCCGCAATTTTTTAGTGCACGCCTCACAGCCTTGTGAGAATCTGGATCTTACGCTGGGTAAGTCAGCGGCGTTGATTGGCAGTTCGCTTATTTTGGAAAATATGCCTTCCTATGACAGGTTTACAAAAAGTGATCTGCTGGCTTTTGGCAAAAATACGATGGAAGAAATATGGTCCGCTATCGATGCCTATGCCGCCATTGGCGAGAAAAACCCGATTAATTATAGGGGAATTGCGCACGGCTGGGCGGGAATTTTATATGCTACTTTGAAATGGTGTAAAACTTCCGGGCAACATTTACCGGTTCGCTTTTTCGAAAGAGTTGAGCAACTGGTCAGTCTGGGCATTGCAGAAGACGGGCATTTACGCTGGGAAATCTCCAATACCGAACCCGTCTCATGGACCGGCTGGTGTCACGGATCGGCAGGATACACCTTTTTATGGACAGCTTTATTCCACTTCACCTCCCACGAACATTACCTGAATCTGGCGACGAAAACAGCCAACCACTTTTTGAATGCAGCCCAGCCCGGCATGAACGGCAGCTTATGCTGCGGCAGATCAGGCGAATGTTATGCACTTTTAAGTGTGTATAATGCCACAAAAAACGATTTTTACCTGACTGAGGCCAAGCGCATCGCTAAACAAATGCTTCCCCACATTTATTCAGGGCAAATGAGAAACCATAGTCTGTATAAAGGCAACATCGGCGCAGCAGTTCTTTTCGAGGAGCTTGAACGCCCTGAGTTCGCCCGCATGCCATTATTTGAATAACGGGGTTTGCATGCTCCACTCAGGATTGATTAATATTATGGTGACGTCTTTACTGAACCCGCACCAGCTGAACGCCGTATACCGGGCGACCATTTGCCGTAATTCCTTGTATAACAATCCTTAATGTCCGCACGGTGTCTGACAGGGGAAAGCGCAGCTGGCTGTTGCCCTGGCTATCGGTCTGAATCATGGGTTTCCAATATAGCACGTCCCGGTCGTCTACGCGGCCGGAAATGGTTGTGTCGGTTGTTTCTATATCGTAGCGCGGCACATAAAATTCCCGTTGCACCGATGGGTAGCCGATGAATTGGACCGGGGTCATTCCCTCTTTCGGTTTTGTGCCTGCCTGCATGGAACGCGCACTTTTGGAGTAAAATGCAATAACCCCGTTACCACCCCTAACGCCGTATATACCCGTCGAGCCAGCATTTTTCAGCAGTTCAACACGTTCAATATCTCTTGGATTGAAGTTCATTAGCGCATTTCCGTCAGGGTCGTCGATGGGTAAACCGTCTATTAAAAACAAGGGCTGTCCACCGCTGCGGACAGACACAAGGTATCCAGGGGGCGCTGTTATGCCCTCCGCTGCGACAGTGCGGAATACAGTCACGCCCGCAAAGCGCCCTTGGATCATTTCATACAAATTCGGATAATTTGGTGATTTGTCACTAAAAAGGACGGTGGCGTCCGCATTATTATGCAGACTACGCATTTGAATGTCGTCAGGCCTCTCATTGTATTTTTGCGCACGAACTGTTACTTCATTTAGCTGTTTAGCTGCTTTATCACGGTATAATTCAGTATTTGCTTCCTGACGGCCGCGGGCAGCTTTCAGTTCTGCTTCTAGGTCGGACCAGTTTGGCGGACCAATTATTTTACCAAATTCCCAACTTTTACCAGGCCATTCCTGAACCAGAACGGCTTCTTTGGAAGACATTTTCCGGAAATTACGCCCGGCAATCTGCACCATCAATGTTACCGTATCTGCAACGGACAATCCGGGTAGGCGAAAGCGTCCCTGATCGTCGGTGCCTGCGGATCTTACGAACGATTGCCCGGGCTTTGTGGACGCCACGGTAACCTGTGCGCCTGGAATAGGTTGCTGTTTCGGATTCAGAATGCGGCCGCTGAACGACACCCCACCGAGTGAATCAGCTTCCGGCGTGTCGCTTACCCGCCGCCAGCCCTGTGTTAACAGCATGTCGTCCAGCTCTTTACGCATCTCCGCTGATGGATTAGCGAAGTATTTATTGGGATTTTCAACACGCCCGCGCAGTTCTCCGGTCAGTAGTAAGTGTGCTTGCACATGCGCATCGGAGGTGTCGCCCGGCACTTTGCTGGCATCGGTGATCGATGCCGACAAGGCTGCTGACGTGGGCGCTCCGTTATCTTTCAGGTTAAGGCTCACCGCGACTTGTTCCCGCGGCTGATAGTTCGTCTTGTTTAGTTTCAATGTTACCAGAACGGGCGGCACGGATTCGGGCACAAAAAACAAGCGCTCGCATTGCGGCGCGGCTTTGGCATCGTAAAGCGTAACCTGGGCAAGGCCCGGCAACCATTCCAGCATAGGCAGGCTTATTTTTGCTGACCCGTTTTGCAAAATGATTTTTCGCTGATCCACTATTACACCGCGTTGCTGGATCAGCACATACACCGAGTCCGCTGCGTCCCGATTGGAACTCATGATGGTCAACGCCAGCCGGGTTGAATCACTCAGTGCGTCGGCGGAAAGCAATAATCCTTGATTTTCGGGTTTGGGTAAAGCAATGCGCAGCAACTCCTTATTATAGGTTATTTCTGCGAAGTAAGTTAGCTGCGGCTTGGGTTCCATCAGCACGCTCGTCATCCCCTCGCGATTGGTTTTAAACCGAACCACTTCAATGCCTGCATCGTCCACAATGCGTCCTTCTGCCTGGAATCCATAACCGTTGGGCTGTATGATTTTCATACCCAAGCGCGCCGGTAAACCGGAAACCCAGCGCCCGCCTTCCGGCAAAATCTGAACATCCAATGGCTGAGTAACGGAATCACTTTTAACGAGCTGACCGTTTTTCACCAAATTATAAACCGACACAGACCGCTCGAATGCAGGGCGCCGCTGGCCATCATCCTCATCGGTATAGGCCCGCAGGCGATACGTTCCTGTCGTGAGCGTATCGGACAGTCGGAGATTTCCCTGGCCGCGCCCATCTGCAATGCGTACCCACTGATGCTCAACCAGTTTACCTGTCGAGGTAAGCAGGTCGACGTGCATGGCGGTTTCACCACCGGCCCGACGGTAATTCGTTGCGTCGAGTAAGTATGCGCTCATCCAGAGGCGGTCGCCGGTGACATAAAACGGCTTATCTATGTGCACAAACAAGCTGGGTGCCAGCAGCTTATATCGATTGTCAAAATTTGCACGAATACTTCCCAGGGCGGTGTCAGACGGCGCGAGTTTTCCCTTGGTGGCCAGTGCGCCGGTAGAAACGGATTCCATTTCACTTGCATTGGGCTTCCAGTCCGCGGGCAACATGGTGGATAGCCTGTCGTCACCCATGGAGCCCTCCACTTCCAGGCCCTCGGGCATTGTAATGAGCCCATCCACGGTCATTTGCAGCTGTCCGGTCGGTAATTGCAGTTCTGTGTAGGCGTAACGGGCATCGGGATACGGTGAGAAATTGGAGACCGCTTTGGTATAAAACACGATCAGTTTCATGGGCGAAACCAACCGGCGCTCGGTCGGTAAACGGCCGGGCCGGATCACTTTGGAGCGCTGGATCGGCACCAGACGCTTGTACTCGCCAATGGCAGCGGTAAGCGTAATGGTTTTGCGTTCGACGGAGATTGGCTTGGTGGCGTCCTCCTGATAAACAAGAAAGCCCGCTTGCTCAAAAGTACTATCGACCAGGGTGGCCATCAAATGCCGGATAGATCCCCCGTATGCGGTCAGCCGGTTGCGCCGGAACCGGTCAGCCTGACGTTCGTTCTCAGGTTTCAGCTCTTCGAACCGCGCCGTTCCAGCCGAGTATAGCTTCCCGGAAGGCGTAGCATCGAAATGCTGCAAATCATAGATCAACCTATAACCTAATGCTTGATTATCAACGATTAGCGGCGCATCGGCTGTGGCATACAAGTGATTATTTTCCTCTTTAAAATTAAGAACGTCACTGTTTACAAGCACGCATTGCCCACCAAACGGCTCACCAAAAAGTTGCTTTTTAAACTGACGCAAATTTCGTTCCGACCGCTTCGTATTGCCTTTTACTGTAATCGCATCCAGCATTTGTTCGCTTATTTTGAGCTGGAAATCGGCTTTTTGCGGAGATGTATTTTCAAACCGGATTTTTTGCGCAGCAGATTGATATCCCACGAAAGAAGCCACAATCTCAACCGTGCCAAGTGGGCTTACCGCAAGCGCATATGCTCCTTTTTCGTCGGTAACGGCCCCCTGGGTGCTGCCATTGACATATACATTGGCAAACTGCATTGGTTTTCCGGTCGTGGCATCTGTCACATAGCCGGTTAGTCGGGCTGTGGCTTGTCCGTTAGCCAGCAGGCAGGAGCCTGTGAGTAAAATGAATGTTATCCAGACAGAGAGGAATGAGCAGCGCATAGTTATAAATTTACTCTCTCAAAAGAACAAGCTGATACATTCATACCTATGACCCGAGCATTCCGCTAACGATTCTTCTAACCCTCCTCACTTTTTCGATAAGCCCAGTAGAAGACTTGCGGTAAAACGGTGAAAGACAAGAACATGCAGATCAGCAGTCCGCCTACAATCATAATCGCCAGGGGTTTCTGAATTTCGGAGCCCATTCCGTTGGATAATGCTGCTGGCAAAAGTCCGAGTGAGCCCATTAAGGCGATCATGATCACGGGGCGAATCCTTCCATAAATGCCTTCGGAAATGGCCTGTTTCAATGGCAGCCGGTGGAGCAGGTTTTCCTTCATAACGTGCACCAGGATAATGCCGTCAATGGTGCAGACGCCGAAGAGAATGATGAAACCAATGCCCGCCGAAATCCCGAAAATGGTCCCGGTCATCCAGAGTGACAGAAAACCTCCTACGAATGCAAACGGAATGGTAATGAGCGAGATCATGGTGTCCTTCACATTGCCAAAATCCATGTATAACAAGAAGATAATCAGCACCAAAGCGGCCGGGATGATGACCGTGAGCTGCTGCGTGGCACGTTCCTTACTTTCAAATTCACCCGCCCAGACGACCTTTGTGTTCTTGGCAAAATTCACATTTTCCTTCACCACCTGCTGCGCCTCTGCAATGGTGCTGCCCAGGTCGCGGCCGTCGATGCTGAAACCGATGCCAATGTAACGGCTGCTGCCTTCGCGGTAAATGAATGCGGGGCCGGTTTTGGTTGTAATGCTAGCGATTTCTTTGAGCGGAACCTGATGATCATCGAGCGATGGGATGAGAATGTTGCCGATTTCTTCCTCGGTATTCCGGTATTTTTCCTGGTAACGAATGGTGATGTCGAACATGCGGTCACTTTCGTAAAAAACGGACGCGGCTTTTCCTCCGATCGTCATTTCGATCACGGCCTGGGCGTCGGCCATAGACACGCCATGACGCGCCATGCGGGCTTCGTCGAGTTTGATGGCCAGCTCGGGAATGCCAATGTTGCGGTAAACGAGCACGTCGGTTACACCCTGCACCTTGTTCAGGTTTTCAGCCACCTGATCGGCCAGATTTTCCATGTTACCCAGATCCTCGCCGAAGATTTTGACAACCAGCGAGCTTTTAACACCCGCCACATATTCCTCCACATTATCCTGGATCGGCTGACTGAAACCGAGCGATACGCCCGGGAATGATGCCAGCACCTCCTTCATTTCACGCAGCAGATCTTCCTTATTCACAGCACGTTTCCATTCACTTTCCGGCTTCAACTGAATGTGAAATTCATTGTTAAAAAATCCAGTCGGATCGGTGCCGTCGTTGGGCCGGCCGGTTTGGCTCATGACAAACTTTATTTCATCAAATGAGCGCAATGTGTCGCGCAACGTCTGACCGGTTTTGACGGATTCTTTGAGGTTAATGCTGTTGGGCAATGTGGCTCGTACGTAGATCGCGCCTTCATTTAATTTTGGAATAAACTCTGTACCATAAGTCATGAAACGGCCTACGCAAACCATAAATAAAATCACAAATGCGCCCATAACCAGCCGCTTGTTGCGCTCGCTCCATTGGTAAAGGCGGAAAATGTTGTTTCTGAAAAAATTGACAACCGGGTTGCTCACTTCCTTCACATTCCGCTTCAACAACACTTTACACATGGCCGGAACGAATGTAAGACTCAGAATCAGCGAGCCGATCAAGGCATAACCGAGCGTAAATGCGAGCGGTGTGAACATTTTACCTTCCACTTTCTGGAATGAAAAAATCGGCAGCAATGCGACGATGAGGATGATCTGGGCAAAGAAAATGTGCGAGGCAACATTCTTGACGCTGCGCTTGATAAGCCCGAGTTTGGACATTTTATTAAACCGCTCCACCCCCAGCCTGAGCGAAGATTTTTCGAGATCCACATAGATTTTCTCTACAATCACCATGGTCCCTTCCAGCAGCAATCCAAAGTCAATGGCACCGAGTGAGATCAGGTTAGCAGGCAAGCCCTGAATGCGCAGCATCGTGATCGCAAAAAGGAAAGAAAGCGGGATAACAAGCGCCACGGTTACGGTGGTGCGCCAGTTGAACAAGAACACAAATACTATCAGCGAAACCAGTACAATGCCTTCCGCGAGATTATGAGTCACCGTATTCACCGTCGCATCCACCAATTCGGTCCGGTCGATAACGGGCACGATCTGCACGTCCGATGGCAGGATGCGGTTGTTCAGCTCGTCGATGGTTTTCTGCAATTTGCCGATCACCTCGCTTGGATTTTCGCCCCGCAGCATCACCACAATGCCTTCCACCAGATCTTTATCCTCTCCCATCGCCACCTGCCCGAGCCGCGGCTTAGCCGTGATTTCCACTTCCGCAACTTGCTTCACGAGCACCGGCGTGGAGCCCTTCACATTGATTAGAATGTTCTCAATGTCCTGTGTACTTTCCAGCAATCCCATCCCACGCACCACATAAGCCTGGTTTCCCTTCTGGATCACGTCGCCGCCGACATTAATGTTACTTTTTTCAACGGCCTCGTACACGTCCAGTGGCGTGAGGTTGTATTGCGCCAGCAATGCCGGATTCACGCGCACTTCATAGATTTTTTCTTCCCCGCCAAAACTCGCCACCGTCGCCACGCCCGGCACGGCCACCATTTCACGCTCGATCACCCATTCCTGCAAGGCCGTAAGCTCCTTAATCGGACGGTCGCTTTTTAAAACATAGCGGAAAATTTCGCCCGTGGCACCATAGGGCGGCTCAATTTCAGCTTCCGCGCCTGTGGGCAAGTTAATGTTCCTCAGCCGCGTAGAGGCATATTGCTGCGCGTAAAAATCCTCCACATTATCCTCAAAAAGCACGGTTACCACCGATAATCCGAAGAGCGAAATGGAACGCACGTCCGTTTTTTTCGGGATCGTGTTCATTTCTTTCATCACGGGCAGCGTCACGAATTTTTCGATTTCCTCAGCGCTGCGTCCGGGCCATTGCACAATGATCCGAGCCCGCGTGTTGGTGACGTCGGGAAATGCTTCGATGGGCGTGTGGATGTAACTGACCACGCCCACCACGGCCAGAACGGCTGTCATAAAGAATATGATCATCGTATTTTTCAGCGAAAATGCGACGATGCTTTGTGTTAATTTTTGCATGATATCGGATTATTTTCTCGAAGCATTCATCGCTTCGGAAAAGAGGAGAAGTTGGTTGCCTATGACCACTTTTTCACCGGCGGCAATTCCGTTTTTTATGAATATGCGGTCGTTATCTTTCACATCCACGGTCACTTTACGCGGTTCCAATGTCTGGTCGGGCTTTTGGATCAGCAGGTAATTTTCGTTGTTATGAAAAATGAGCGCATTGGCGGGCAGGCCGATGGCTTTATCACTGAGCTGTTTCTTAATGACGGCTTCTATCGTCAGTCCCGGCTTAAATTTCATTTCCTTATTAGGCATCAGAATGCGGGCTTTGAGCACTCTTTCATTGGGATCAAAAACCTGCGAAATCTCCGAAACCACGCCATCGAAAGCTTCGTCGGGATAGGCTTTGGATTTGATAACGGCTTTCATTCCTTTTTGTACAAAAGGCAGATCGACGGCATAGACATTCGTTGTTACCCAGACGTCCGACAAGTTAGATATTGTGAACAGATCGGAGTCATTACCGCTGATCTGGGTGCCTGCTGAAATGTTATTTTCAACGACATAACCGCCGATCGGGGCTTTGATCTGAAAGATCCCTTTTTCCGAGCTCGCATTGTAAAATGATAAACTAGACTGCACCTTATCGATCTCCGCTTTTAAAATTGCGACCTCGCTTTGCGCTTCCAGCAAATCCTTTTCCGAACCTATGCGATCCGAAAACATGGATTCTGCAACAGAGAGCTTTCTTTCCGCAACATTCAGTTGTGATTTCAACGTTTTGTTTTGCGCACTCAGCCCGGTCAGTTCGTTGCTGCGAAGCTCGGCCAGCACCTGTCCTTTTGCTACTTTATCGCCCAGCGAAAAGTAAGTTTTGGTCACAATCCCGTTCACCAGGCTCGCATAGTGCACAACCTGATTGGGATTGTATTCGATCTGCCCATTAAGCCGGATCGATTGCGTCACGGGTTCTATTTGCACGGCGTAAGTTTCAACAGCTCTCGCGGGAGCCGCATTAGTTTTAGGATTTTTCTCCAAAACCGTTTCCTGCTTTTCGTTGCAGCCGGCCAATGTTAAGGTAAGCATAGTGAGTACCAGAAAGATTTTTGAATTGTGTAGCATGAGGAAGTTTGTTCTGAAATTGAATGTTCGCGGAATGCTTAATCGATGTCGCTGGCGGTCATGAATGAGAGCTCTTCCCGTTTGTCGAGCAACTGCTTGCGGGTGACCAGAATGGTGCGTTTATTGGCAATGTAGGCGTCGAAGAAGTCGAGATATTCGACCATATTGATCTGTCTTTTGAGGAAATATTGGGTATAAGTCCGGAAAACCTGATCGAGATCGGCGTCGTAGGAGCTTTCCAGGCTGCGGAATGCTTGCAGGCTTTTTTGCAGGTCACGGAATGTGCCTGTCACTTCCGCCTCGATCATTTTGTTCTTCTGCCCGGCTGCGATCCTGGCTTTGTCGATGCCAATCTTGCTATCCAGTATGGCTCCCTGGTTCCGGTTGAAAACAGGCACATCGACTTTTAATCCAAACCCGAAGAAATTGAGCAGAAAATTGCCGCCACGGTCATAATTCAAGCCCAATGTGAGATCAGGCTTGCGCCGGGCGTATTCATAATCATATTTTTTTTCAGACCATTTCTGTTCAAGAATGCTGATCTTGCCGTCGGGACGGTTGGAAAGTGCGGTTGTGATGAGTTGTTCGAGTGATAATTTGTTCAGCGAATCAAATGTTGGATTCGGATCCGCACCGGCGACCAGATATTTGCTCGCAGGAATGTTCAGCAGGATGCCCAGGTCCTTTTGCGCGGCATGCACTTCCCGCTGCGATTCGAGCATTTGCTGGTTCAGTTCAAGCCGCAATGCTTTGAGCCGGAACAGCTCCTGCTTGCCCAGATTTCCCTGCGCATATTGTCTTTCAAATGACGCCAGCAGCTGATCCAGTGCGCTTAACTGACCATTCAGGACGGATAAATAGGATTGTTGGAATGAAAGCTCGTAAAAGTTTTTGCGCAGCTGCGTTCGCAGTTCCCGCAGCAGCTCGCTGAAATATTCGATTGAAATGTCACGCGAAACGGTTTCTAATGCAATGCGTTTTCTACGTTTTCCACCCGTTTCGATAAGCTGGCTGAGCTCGGCAGTGAACTCGCGATTTTTGCCAAAATTCCCGATCAGCGGCGGGATCGTCTCACCTGACGAAAGCTGGTTCTGCGTCGCCCAAAGATTAACTTCGTCCAGACTGAATTCGGGATTAGGCCAGAGTTTCGCCTGGATGATCTGCGCCTCGGCTTGCTGAATACTAAGCTTTTGCGCAACCAAATCCAGGTTATTGTTCAGAAACAAGGCTTCTGCCTGCTTTTGCGAAATGCGCAATGTGTCCTCGGCAGCATAGGACGCTTTCGGAAAAATAATGGTGATAAAAATGAGGATTACTGATGCAATGTGTGCCTTCACTACGAACGGGTTTGTTAAAAGCACAAAATTACCCGCGCAACATTAGACGCTTCTTTGAGCAACATTAAACCTGCATGAGGCCAACATTAAATCTAAATGAGAAAATTTCTTAGAAAAGCAGACTGATAACCGTTCCCTCTTCTCGCTCCGACCGGATATCCATATCAATGTGATGAATGTCCAGAATTTTCTTCGAGATGGCCATTCCAAGCCCGCTACCACTGGTTTTACTCACATTCTGACCCCGGAAAAATGGCTCGGCAATGTGCAAAAAGTCCTCCTTACTGATCCCTATGCCCCTATCCCGGATTTGCAAATGCAGCTTTGCATTTCTTTCACTGACAGTTATCTCAACCGGCTTGCCATCCGAAAACTTGGCAGCATTCTCAATCAGGTTATACAAAGCAATGTAAAGCTGCGTGTGGACACAGTTGAAAAGGAGCAATTCCTGCTTGTCCTCGGAAAGGTTCCATTGCAGATTAATCCTGGTGGATGGATATTCCTTGGCAAGCTGGTCGAGGACTTCCCATAGGATCTCGTCCATACGTTCCCGGCTGTTTTTCATCGGTCCGGATTGTTCCAAACCAGCGAGTACGAGCAGATTTTGAAGGATTTTTTCGAGCCGTGCGGCATCTTTCAGCACTTGCTGGTTCACGTCTTTATACTCCATAATTTTTCTGTCCTTATGCAAAAGCACTTCCAGGTTCCCGACAATGGAAGCGAGCGGACTTTTCAATTCATGCGAGGCATGGCTGATGAAATTCTTCTGAATCTGCACACTTCGGTAAACCTTTTCGAGCATGGAATTGAATTCCTTGAAAAGATCTTCGAGCTCATCTTTTGTATCGGGATAGGTAAGCTGATGCCGTTTTCTGGTCATATCAATCGTTTTGACCTGTTCTATAATGTGCCGAACAGGCTCATATGCCAGCCTCGAAAGCGTATAACTCACTGCAACGATCACCACCAGACCAATCACCAATGCAATCCCGAGAATGTTAATCAGTTCCCATTCCTGCGCCTGCAATGTGGGATTATGGGCCTTGATAATGATGCTGAATGAACCCTGATTATCCCTGTAGTAAATGGCATAGTAAAAAGCATCGCCCACTTTGAAGTTGTAGCGGCTGTTGGATCGGATCGTTTTCAGGATTTTAATCGTAATGTTGGTGTCGGGATCGGCTTTGCCGTAATGGATCTTGCCGGTCTTGTCATACAGACGGATCTCCTGATTGGCGCTTGCATTCAGGAATTTTTCTTCAATCCGCTGATATTCCCGCGTGCTTAATTCGTCTTCTTCAAGGTAAAATGAAGCCGTCAGATTCGCGGTCCGCGCGAGTTCAGCGAAGAAAATATTCTCTGCTGATTTTTTAAAACTAATATAAATGAGCGCCGAGGCAACCGTGAAAACGAGCCCGAAGACGAGTGAGGAATTGAGGGTAAGCTTGTGCTGTATTTTCATCAATGGCAGAAAATCATGTAGCCGCGGCCTTTCACGGTCTTAATGAGCTTTTCAGAAAACGGATTATCGATTTTGGTCCGCAAATAGGAAATGTAAACATCCACAACATTTGTGAATGTGTCTGTATTCGTATTCCAAACAACATTCAATATCTGCGTGCGCGTCACAATGCGGTTTTTGTTTTCAAGCAAAAAAACGAGCAGCTTGAATTCCTTCGCCGAAAGCACGATTTCCAGTTTTTCACGCTCAATCGTGTTAGCATCCACATTGACGGACAAACCACCGCATTCGATCACTTTGTCTTTGGAATAGTGCAGCTCATAACGTCGCCTGAGCGCTTTGATTCGGGATAAGAGTTCGGGAAAGTGCAGCGGCTTTACGAGATAGTCGTCCGCGCCGATATCCAGTGCCATGATCTTATCCTCGGCTTGGCCAAGTGCGCTGAGCATCAAAACCGGTGTATCAATTTTTTTGTAACGAATGAACTGGGTAAGCTGTAACCCATCGATATCGGGCAACATTACATCCAAAATAAACAGATCCCAGGGATCAGCCTGGATCATGTCCCGGGCCTCGTAACCATCGCTTGCAACCTGCACATGGTTTCCTTCTTCCTGCAAACCTTTTTGCAAGAAGTGGCTAATCCTGACATCGTCTTCTACTATGAGTATTTTCATCGCTATTTTTTCAAAACCACGGGCATTCCCAACAAAAGAATGTCAGGAAAACAGGTTTGGTTCTGATTCAAGCGCGAAACGCCGCATTATAATAAGATTCTAATCAGGCCCGGACTACACGCTGCGAAAAAATAAATGGCTGCATGTTGCTGGGATACGCGTTTCTGGAACAGTTTTTTAAAGCCGGGGCGCAAAATCGCAATACTGCATATGCGATGTTAACTAACGTTCATTTATTATTTATCAATTCATCAAAACTACGTATGAAAAAGCGCGTACTTTTTTGTTTAATGGCGGCTCTTGGGTCCGCAGTCATTTCTTGTACAGACCACGAAGGGGTTGGTATGGTTGCCGAAGCCGACAGACAGTTCATGATCAAGGCTGCCGATGGGAATATGTTTGAAATCAAAGCCGGTGAAATGGCTTCAATGAAAGCAGTTGTCGATTCTGTGAGAGAATATGGCCATCATATGGTCATGGACCACGGTAAGGCTAGCGACGAATTGAAAGCGCTTGCTGCCAAAAAAATGGTGGATCTGCCAATGATGCTTTCAGAGGCAAAACAGAAAAAATTGGATAGCCTGGCTTCCCTGAACGGAATGGCTTTTGATTCCACTTACATGATGATGATGGTTGTTTCCCACGTAGAAACGATCGATCTCTTCAAAACGGAGATTATTTTAGGCCAGGATGAGGAGACGAAATCCTTCGCGAGCGGCAAGCTGCCCACGCTTCACCACCATCTGGAAAAAGCAGAAAAGCTTAAAGACTGGCTTTGGTAAAAATCAATGCTAATGTAAAGTCTTGACAGCCATTTGTTTGCAAAATAAAAAATAACCATCATTGATGCTGTTATTTCCTGCGAGGGTTAACAGCATTAATGATGGTTATCAGAACTGCAAGGATTTTAATATTCCAGTTTAATGTCTTTGAATACAATGGACTTGTAGCCATCGAGTTCATATAGGACTCCTACACTTTTCTTCCCCGTCTGCACCAGATCCGAATAGGCGGTGTAATCCCTTTCGCCGTTTTTGCTTTTGTCTACCAGATATTGCTTCGTCCAGGTTTTTCCATCGTCAAAACTGATCCTTAACGTGAGATTGTCACGGTTTTTGGTGTCGGCTGCGTTAGAGAATGCAAGGATGTTTTGTTTTTTGTTTTTGCCAATAGTGAGAATGCTTCCTTCGCAAACGGGATCGGGCAGGTTATGGTCAAAATAGGTGGTATCCCATTTCACGCCGCCATCGCTGCTGACCGCCACAATGCGCGCACGCACATCGCCCTGCTGATTTCTTGCATTGAACATCACCCTTCCACCCGAAATTTCTGCCGCCGTAGCTTCGTTGGAGCCTTCAAAAGAAATGGTTTCGCTGAGCTTGAATGTCTTGCCGTGATCATCGCTGTAAAATGCATGTGCCTGATAATCTGCACTTTTTGGCTTTGGATCGCCCGCTGAATGGTTGGCGGCAATGTAAATCCTTCCCTTATACGGGCCTTCGGTGAGTTGCATGCCGTGACCGGGCGTGTTGGCGTAGCTTCTCCAGTCTTCACTGAAATTATAAGCCGCATTCAAATCCGGCATTTTGGGTTTGTGAACCTGCGTAGTAATATTCACAGGTTCGGTCCAGGTTGCGCCCGCGTCTGTGGAAGTTATATACCAGACTTCACGCAGTCCTTTGCCCTTCCGGACTTCGCCTTCGTGGTTATTGCCTGTATTAAAAAATAAAAACAGCCGCCCTTTCGGAAAAGCCGGATCGCTCAGATCGAACACCGGGGCTGGATTTCCGGCTTGCAGCTTGTCATAACCCGCCACCACTTGCGATAGTGACCAGGTTTTACCTTTGTCTTTGCTGCGTTTCATCACAATGTCGATGTCACCAAAATCGCCGCTTCCGGCTACGCGGCCTTCGGCAAATGCGAGCAAGTCACCATTCGGCGCACGAACAATGGCGGGAATCCTGAATGACTTGTAACCTTCTGCGCCCGACACGAAAACGGGCGTCTGCGCGTGAACGGCAAGTTGACAAATCAATAATGCAATGAGGGTGAATTTTATGATTTTCATTTTCAAAAGTTCTGTTTTTCTGTTTCCAAAATGTTTGTCTCCGCTGTATTTCCAACCAATTGCTGCATTAGCTGCGCGCAATACCATTCCTGTCGCGGCAGGTGGAACGGGCCTTTGAACAAATTACCTTTGGCCGTCTGCGCTACGCTTCCGTCGCGGTGCAGGTAACCAAACCATTCGCCTTGCTCCTGGTCGTGGAAATGGGTGTAGGCCCAATCGTGCACCAAGGTGTGCCATTTCGCGTATTTTTTATCCTGTGTAAGCGTATAAGCCAGCAGCGTGGCGATAATTACTTCATTATGAGGCCACCAGAACTTCATATCCTGCCAATATTCCTGCACCGGCCTGCCATACACATCCCTGAAATAATAGATGCCTCCAAACTCCTTATCCCATCCCCGTTCCCACATATAATCGAGCATTTTACAGCCCAGCGCGATCAGGCGCGGATCATTATTGCGGTATTTGGCTTCGTGTAAAATAAACCATGCTCCTTCGATCGCGTGGCCAGGATTGAGCGTGCGGCCATCGATATGGTCGATAATGCTGCCATCCGGCGCCACTTGCTCCATCACACATTGAATGTCGTCTTTGACAAAATCCCTTTCTATTTTTTCAATAAACTGGTCGATCAAGGCATCACAACGCGGATCGCCAATGGTTTCGCGGAGTTGCTGGGCGGTGTTCATCAGGATCATCGGCACACCGATTCCCTTGGCGGGGCGCGTGGATGTGAACTTCGGTTCGAGCAGTCCCGGGGTGGTCGCATATTCAATGCATTTGCCAAAGAGACTGCGCGCTTTTTCAGCCGCTTCCTGGTCGCCGCTGGCTTTTGCGTAGGCTGCATGGGCGATGACGGCGAATGTTTCGGAGAAGAAATAGCGGCGTTTGCGGATGGGCTCACCGTTGCGCGTCATGTGGAAAAACATGCGTCCGTCGGTGTCAAAACAATGTTTATTTAAAAAATCAATGCCCGATTTCGCACCTTCCAGCCATTCCTGCCTCGGCTCCACAGTGTTATATAGAGTCGCCAGCAGCCATGCCGTGCGGCCCTGGATCCAGACGGCCTTGTCGTCGTCGATCAATGTTCCGTCGTGATCACGCATTAAGAGATATCCGCCAAACTCCTCATCCAGCGACCTCGGGAACCAGAACGGCAACGTGTCGTTCAGCAGTTGATTTTTGTAAAAATCCCCCAGGTTTTCCAGTTCTGATTTTGTGTAATGCATTGCTTTTTATTTTACTGCTATTGAAAAAGTCGAAGCAGGCAAACCCGCCTCATTATAAAGATTTGCGCGTGTAAATGCCTGATAGGCGTATAAAACAGTCCTGATCCGCTCGCCAGCAGGAACATGAATGATCACTTCGTCACCTTCAATTCTGGCATTGGCCACGAGTCGTTTGCCGCTCTCGGTTACCAATTCAAAGCCGGTCATTGGCGCATTGTTTTTGGTTAAAAGCTTTTGTTTTGGCAAAGCCTTGTTATGATCTAATGTTGTTTTTTCAATTAAAAACTGAATCCGGATCGCTCCGTTTTTTAACGTGGCCCTTTGAGGAACCGGACCATTGGCCATAACTGACTTTTGATAATGATCCCGAAGCGCCAGCAATGCCAGCCGCTCCCCTACTTCCTTTTTACGGGTCGGATGCACATTTAGTGAGTCACCAAAGTCATAGCTGACCGCCATGCCGGAATTTGGAATTTTAGTCAGCAGCTTTCGTTGCGAATCCCGGAATTCGGGCCAGTAAGGCCGTTCTATGCTGGATAATTGGACATAATAAAATGGAAATGTGTCACGCCACTTTTCGCGCCAGCTTTTCACCAGCATCGTAAAAAGCTGCTCGTGCAGCGGCACATTGAACACATTGCTTTCGCCCTGATACCAGATCACGCCCGTAATCGGGAAACCGGTGAGCGGCGCGATGCCTGCCTGGAAACTGTAACCAGGCTGGTAAGGGTGCTTTTGATCTTTGGATTGGGCATTAGTAATGTTTTTGGCAGCGCGTTCGCGGCACCAGTCCATAACCAGGTCGGAATGCGACCAGTCACCGAGCATGCCGGCGAATTGCGGATCTTGTTCCAAAAGTGCGCGGTCGATCCAGGATTCCGTCGGAGAACCGCCCAATGCGACCTGGATGAGGCCGATGGGCACATTGGTTTCCTTTTTTATTTGTTTACCAAAATAATAAGCGATCGCTGAAAATGAGGCCGCGGACACTTTATCGGGCGATTTCCATTTGCCTGAGAAAAATTCATATCTATTAACCTTCTCCAATGATGCGGAATCCCAGGCCACGTCACCCGTCGAAACAGCGCCCGCCATTTTCAGCAATCGCATCTCGGGATCGAACTGACCCTCCTGCAATTCGTCGGGTCCCGTTTGCGCATCACGCAATGCAAAATCCATGTTCGACTGTCCCGAACAAAGCCACACATGCCCGATCAGCACATCATTAACATTGATTTTCTGCTCATTAGCCGCAACGGAAATTACATAAGGACCACCCTCTTTCGCAGCCGGAAAAACCACATCCCATTTCCCGGATTGATCTGCTTTTGTCCGCATTGTCTGATCCAGAAACTGAACTGTAACATTGCTCCCGCTTGCCGCTTTTCCATAGATTTTAATAGGCTTGTTTCTTTGCAAAACCATGTGATCCGAGAAAACCGGGGCCAATGTAAGCTTGCTATCCACGCCATTTTGGGCTTTGCAAAAATCAAAAGCGAGCACATTCAGCAACAGCAAAAACAGGAATCTGACCATCATTCGTACATTGTTAACCCCTTTAAATCACGATCTGCGGGCATCATTAAACTAAATAAATAACCGAAAACGACGCAGCTTACCAGGCCGGTGAAGGCGTACATCAGCAAATGAACGCTGGTGTAATGCTGGATCAGGATCTGCGTAAAGCAGCTGATCGCCATACCGATCATCACACCGTTTCCGCTGGCTTTTTTGGTGAAAATGCCGAGAATAAATGCGCCTCCGATACAGCCTGTGAACAAGCCAAGAATGGTGTTAAACTTATCCCAAAGCGAAGAAACGCCCTTATGCGCCATGTAGAGCGCGATGCAGGTTACGAAAATGCCGAGTAACAATGTTGTGGTTCTGGCAAAGAACAGCGTTTGTTTCGGTGTGACTTCGGGTTTGAATTTTTGGTAAAAATCGGTGGTCAGCAAGGTTGCCGTGGAGTTCATGCTCGCCTCTGTGCTGCTCATCGCTGCGGCGAAAATGCCTGCAATAAGCAACCCCGACAATCCTGCCGGAAGCTGGCTCACGATATACCACGGAAATATGTTGTCCTGATCATTCAAAGCCATATTAACCTCCTGCGGATGCTCGCGGAAAAACAAAAACAGCAAAGTCCCGATCGAGAAGAAAACCAATGTCGAAGGCAATGTGAGCCACGCGCCGAGTTTCAGACTTTTGATCGATTCTTTTTCGGATTTGGTCGTCAGGTAACGCTGTACGGTGGTTTGGTCTGTCCCGTAAGTCAGTAAGTTGATAGCCAGCCCGCCGATAACCACCACCCAGAATGTGGGTTCGGTGAAATCGAAACGGAAATCGAAGACCTTTAATTTATCGGCGTTGTCCAATGCCTTGAAGCCTGCATCCCAGTCGGTGATGTGAAACGGCAGGTAAAACAGACAGAACAACGCACCGGTTGCCAGGATCAGAACCTGGATCACTTCCACCCAGATCACGGCTTCGATGCCGCCTTTGACGGTAAAGAAAATGCTGATCGCCCCGATCATAATGATGCAGATGTTGATGTCGATGCCTGTTACCAACGTGAGCGCAATGCTCGGAAGCAGCACCACGATGCCCATCCGGCCGATTTGGAGCAGCACGTAAAGTGATGAGGCCATCACGCGCGAACCGTAATTGAAGCGCTTACCCAGGTATTCATATGCCGACGTCACGTGCAGCCTTCTGTAAAAAGGGATGAAATAACGGGCCACCAGCGGCATCACCATAATGATCGTCATAAGCAGGAAAAAGTACGTCCAGTCGGTCCCGTACGTTTTCGCTGGAATGCCCATGAATGTGATCGCACTGAGTTTCGCCCCGAAAATGCTGATGCCCGCAGCCCATTGCGGAATGCGCTCGCCGCCTTTGAAATAGTCGTCGGTGTTGCTGGTCTTGCCGGTAAAAAGGAATCGTCCGGCAGTCATCAACAGGAAACAAATGCCCAACACGGCCGAGTCGATCCAGGAAAAGAATGGCTTGTGCTGAATGCTGCCTTTGGTAATGATGGGTGTGCGCGTGCCGGGGCGGATTTCGCCGCTGGGGATGAAAATGTCGTTGTCCCATTTCACGGCAGTGGTCGTGACCTGCGCCGGGCCGGGCAGCGCGTCGAGGGTAGTCCAGGCGTTGGTAATGGTGTTGTATAAATAAATGTCTTTGCTGAAACCTGCATGGGAAGTCAGCAGCGCTACTTTTTCGGCTTGCAGTTTTTGTTTCAATGCTGCGGTTTCTGCTTTTGCAATCTGCGCATTGAATGTTTCGATCTGGTGAAACACATTGCCTTTGTCCCCGCCGATGAGCAGGATGTAGGAGGCGCCGCTGGCCACGCCCGTCCCCGCCGACCAGGTGGTAACCTGCTTTCCATCACTGATATCGGCCAGTTTCCGCCATGTTTTTTTGGCCGGATCATACGTAAAATTGCTGCTATGCAAATCACTGATCCCACTCGCCGTCGCGCTTCTTCCGCCCAGCACATACACTTGCGGCTGCTTGCCATTGTGCTGCGTCACCACCACCGAATGCGACATGGCAACCGGCAATGCAGGCAGGATTTCCCACTTCGGCGCAGCATCTGAGAGGTTTAATGCAAAAAACTGGCTGGACGGCTTGCCATTATTTTCCCCGCCTGCCACATAAATGACGTTACCAATGCTGGTCGCGCCGGCATTGGCCAGCGCAACCGGCATATCCGGTAAGGGTTTAGAAATTATTTCTTTTTTTACAGCATTCCACTGCATTAAAAATGCCTTGTTGCTCACGCCATTCTCCTGCTCTCCGCCGAGACAAACAATGCCGTCCGCGACAGTCGCGCTGGCTCCGTAAGCCGTTTTAACGGGCAAATGAGCTGTGTTGATCCATTCGTATACATCCTGCTTTTTCTGCAAGACATAAATCTCATCACGGTACACCTTTTTGCCGCCTTCCCAAGGCATACCATTGGGGAAATTAGCGCCGCCGCCCACGATGAGCACACCATTGTGCACGCCAGTGAATGCACCGGCTACGCCCAGCTGTTTTTGGCCGTCGGATGCGGGCGGCAGGTTGGTTAATTCCGTCCACACGATCTCATTCGCCTTTTGATCCTGGGCATGCAGGGTTGGTGACCACATAAAATGTAAGCAAAGTAGAAAACAGAGAAAAGGAATCTGGCGCTGCATCAATGAGTGGTTTTGGCCATCGCCTGGCCTGATTTAAATGTATCAAAATCCAGCGCGGCAACGTCCGATTGGAATGCGGCAAACTGCGCCTCGCTCATGTTTTTTACCGGCAGGCGAAATGTACCACAATCCATCCCAACAACCTTCATATAAGCCTTACCAACGGAAATTCCACCGTATTTGCCCAAAAGGCGGATCATATCAATCGACTGCTGCTGCAACGCGCCCGCTTTGGCCATATCATTTTGTTCAAATGCCTCGATCAGCGCATGATACAGTGGCGCGGCGTAGTTGAATGTGCTCCCTACTGCGCCTTTCGCGCCCACAGCCAGCGCAGAAAGCATATTTTCATCACGTCCCCAGAGCATATCATATTTGCCATTCTGAAAATTCAGGCAAGATTGAAAATCCATAAAATCCTCATGCGTATACTTGATGCCCGCAAAATTCGGAATTCGCCCGTCAATGGCTTTCAGCAAATCGAACATGGCAAAACCGACGCCGGTCAGGACCGGAATGTGATAATAGTAGAAGGGCATGTCCGGCACCCGCTCGGCAATGGCGATAATGCATTCCGCCAGCATTTCCACATTAGCGGGTTTGAAATAAAACGGGCTCGTGAATGAAACCGCGTCTAATCCAATCTCCTGGGCATGTTTGGCCAGCTCAATGCAATCGGCAAGGCAGGTTCCGCCCAGCAGCGGCATAATGGTAAAATCATTGTCGTCGCCGGCGCAATCTGCCCACGCCTCGGCCACCTGCTTTTTCTCGGAAACGGTCATGGAAACGCCTTCACCCGTGGAGCCGCAGATGAATGCGCCTTTGATGCCGTTTTGTTTTAAAAATTGGTAATAAGCCGGGATCAAATCCAGGTTAAGGCTGCCGTCGGCGCGCATGGGTGTAAACGGAGCGGCAATGAGGCCTTTCAAATGTAAATTCATAATATATTAGTGAAAATCTGATGCTTAATTAGGTCTTGCAGTGGTGTAACCCGGCGTCTGCGCCACAAGCGGATCGTTGGTCCAGATGGCAGCCTCGATAGGCCACAAAATCCGGTACGCCTGGGTGGTTTTGTCCAGGACTCCGTAAGGATGGTTTGTGCTCTTAAACATAAGAGGTTCAGCGCCATACTTCATCCGGCGCAGGTCGTACCAGCGCTTTCCTTCGTGTACAAATTCTTTGGTACGCTCCTCAAAAATCGCCAGCTCGTTGGCATCTTTCCCTGCATTCTTAAATGGCTTCGGATCTTTCGCAGGCGCAAACGCGCGGTCACGCACGGGCTGAATGAATTGTGTGGGATCGCCGCCCTCTGCATTCGTGATTTCGGCCAGCATCAGGAGACGATCTGCTTCGCGGTAAACGGGCCAGTCGTCGGAAAAATAGCGCTTGTTGGCATCAATTGTTCCCAGGAATTTGACCAATGCTGTATTTTTGATCGTGGTCACATAGGGTTTCACGTCTGTGCTTACTTTGTAATAATCGTAAAAGGTCGCGTTGCGCCTGCTGTCGGCCACATCGTAAGACTGGAAAAGCTCGAACGTATAAGCATACCGCTGGATCACCTGCTGCGAATTAGGCGCAGCCAGTACGAGCGGGTCCACGAGGAAATTTCCTACGCCTGCGCTCACCGTCGAGTCTTTATAATGCAGCCCGTTGAAGTTGAAAGTCGAGTAAGTGTAAGCCGCCACGCCGCTCATTTCTGCCTCGCCCACCCGGAAACGGATCGCGAATATGATCTCGTTGTTATTTTTTTGATTATAGGCGAATACATTGGCAAAATTTGGAAGTAATGCCGCGCCGGTCACTGCATTCAATGCTGTTTTGGCTTCCGCCAGATCGGCCGTTGCGCCATACACTTTGGCAGACCACAGAAAAACCTCTCCTTTCAGCATCAAAGCTGCATTGGGCGACCATTGACTTTTATCAGTAACCGCAGCCTGTGCTCCAAAAAGCGAGATCGACTTGTTCACATCCGCCTTCACCGCCGCCAGCACATCCGCCTCGGCTGCGCGTGCTTTCCGTAAAATCACCGCATCGGTGGTCCCATTCAAAACATCCGCTTCCAGCACCAGCGGCACGCCGCCGTAAGTTCTCAGCAAGTGGAAATAATAGTAAGCGCGCATGGCATAAGCCTGGGCCAAAAGGTAACTTTTGCGCGTTTCGGACAGGAATGTGATGGCTTCTACTTTTTGAATAAATAAGTTGAGCTGCAAAATAGGCCCGTAGAATCCGGCCCAGTTGTTCACGCCCGAGGACGTTTCTTCAAGCCGCTGTTCGATCACGGGCAACTCGTTCAGGGACGTCGCCTGGCGGTCGACCGTGCTGTAATTTCCACCACGCATTTCGCCCAGGCGCAGAAACTGAAACTGATTATCACGGAATTGCTTGTGCAAACCCACCATAAAGTTACTTACCTGCGACTCGTTCTGCCAAAAGTTGCTGTCCCCGAAATAATCCTGCGGAACGAGTTCAAGCGCATCCTGGCAGGAGCTGCCCAGCACCGAAAGCAGTGCCCAGCAGATGTAAATTCTGATTTTTTTCATCATGTCAAAAAGTGAAGTTGGCTCCGAGAATAAGGGTTGTAGGAATAGTATAAGCGCTGTTTTGCGAGCCGGTGCGCTCGGGCAGGCTCAGCATTTTGTTGGTCACATAGCCCAGGTTCTGGCCCGTCGCGGTGAATGTTAACCCGGCAATTTTAGCCCGCTGCAACAGCGATGAGGGAACAGTGTAGCTCAGGGAAACTTCGCGGAATGCGAGGTAAGACGAGTTCACCCAGAACATGCTGCTCGGGCGGTCGAAATTCTTGGAATTCAGCTGATCGGCCCAGGTGTAGCGCGGATATTTTGCATCCGGGTTGTCGGGCGTCCAGGTTTCTTTTACCATTTCGGTTGCATTGAATTCACCCTGGAAGCTGCCCAGCGACCACATTTGCTGGAAATCCATTTGTTTGTGTCCCAGTGCAAAGTCCATCCGCGCGAAAAGCGAGAGGTTTTTCCAGCGGATCGTCGTGTTGAAACCGCCCGTCCATCTTGGAATCGTCCGGCCCAGTGAAACCATGTCCCGCGTATCAATCGTGTCGTTCTGATCCAGATCTTTCCACATCATATCGCCCAATTGCGTCGAAATGTAAGTGGCCCTGTTCAGATTTTTAGAATTGATCAATGCATTGCTTGCCACCCGTTTTCCGGCCGACGCGCCATATTGCACTTCGCCGGCGGCGATGTCTATTTTGTTGTATTTGTCAAGATCTTCGCCCGTGCGGATGATGCCATCGCTCACGTAACCAAAAATTTCCCCCGGCTCCTGCCCTTCCTGCAAGCCGCCCGCCCAGATCACATTGCCTGACCGCGGATCGTAAATGCGCTGCCCGCCCTGGCGGTTATTGGCATTGCCATTGAAAGGCAATTTCAGCACCAGATTCTTGTTATAAGCCGCATTCGCTCCGATCTGCACCGTGAAATCCTGTTTTTGGACCGCCTTGAAAATTCCTTCCAGCTCCACGCCGCGGTTGCGCATGCTCCCGTTATTGGTACGAATGCTCGTCACACCTGCGGATGTCGGCAGCAATACGCTGGCAATTTTGTCCGTAGTCACGCGGTTGTAAACGGCAATGTTGGTTGTAATGCGGTTATTAAAGAATCCCATTTCCACGCCTGCTTCCACCGTATTGCTTTTCTCCCATTTCAGGTTCGGATTGGCTACGCCGGTTTGCAAAAATCCAATGCTCCCATTGTAGGGAATTTGCGAATTATAAGCGCCCTGCAACTCATAAACACCGATTCCGTTGTTGGTACCAATGCCGATGTTGCCATTTTTTCCATAACTCGCACGCAGTTTCAGGAAAGAAAGCCATTGCTGGGTAGAGGCCATAAATTCCTCCTTATGCACAAGCCACCCCGCGGAGAATGCCGGGAAAGTGCCAAATTGATTATCGCCAATCAGCCTCGAATAACCATCACGTCTAACTGTAAACGAAGCCAGATATTTGCCGTCGTAGTCATAATTCAATCTGGCAAAACCCGAGATAATGCGTTCCTGGGTATGGTAGGAATCGATGCTGCGCGTGTTGGCGTCGTTGATCGTCAGGCCGAGATCCTGAAAATCGTCTGTGGGCGCCAGTCTGCCGGCTGCGGAGAAACCACGTGTGGCTTCGTCGTAATATTCAAATCCGGCCATGGCGTCGATGTAGCTTTTGCCAAGGAATGATTTCTTATAGTTCAAAATGGCATTGTAAGTCTGACGGATGGTGCGGTCGAAGCCTGCGGATGAAGCCCTGTCCCTGTTCCAGCCTGTGTTCGGATTCGTCGCGCTCATGATCCCGATCCGGAAGTCGCGGTTGAAGGATTCGGCTTCGGCTTCGTCGTACATTAATATCCCGCCCACGCGCAAAAACAAGTCATCGCTGAAATCAACTTTAAATGCTTGCCCGAGCGTGAATTTGTCGGACTGGTTTCTTCTTTTGTACTTGTCCAGGTTCAGGCTGGGATTGCCGTCGTTGGCATCGCGGCCGAGGATCAGCTCTCCGTTAGCATTCGTCCCGCGCATCGTAGGCGGCGCGGAAAGCATTCTGCCCCAGTAGTTTGCCTCGCCGTTTTGCAGCGACTGGTCCCGCCAGTTAGCACGTGCAAATGCCAGACTACTCTCTGATTTCAGCCAGCTTTTGATCTTGTAATCACCATTCAATGTAAAGGTTAACCGGCGATAGAATGTGCCAAGCGACAGTCCGTCTTCATTGTAATAGCCCAGATTAGCATAGTAACCGCCTTTTTCATTTCCGCCATTCATCCCAATGTTATAATCCTGAGAAATAGCGGGCGATTTGAATGCATAATCTCCGTAATTGAAGCCTTTGTAGATCAGATCCGCATTCGTCCCGTTGGGATCGTAAGCGCCTGCTTCATTGGTTTTAATAGGATCTTTCATCGTTTTCCAGCCGTCGTTAGCACTCAGCAATTCGCGGTTCTGGTCGGTGAGACGCATCGTGCTCCATATCGCGCGGGAATCGTAGTTTCCGTCCAGAATGTTGCCGTTTGCATCTTTATATAAGTTGCCTGTGCCGCGCGGACCAACGCCGCTTAGCAGCGATGAAGTGGTAACGCCGTTCTTAATGGCTTCCACCACGCCCATCCGCGTCCATTTGATGTAATCTTCCGCGTTGAGATAGTCGTAAGGCACATTCAGGAAGTTGATCCCGGTTTTGGATTTAAATGTAATAGAAGAAGAACCGGCCTTCCCTCTTTTGGAAGTGATCAGCACCACACCGTTGCTGGCGCGCGCTCCGTAAATAGCTGTGGCAGAAGCATCTTTTAACACTTCCATGCTCTCAATGTCATCCGGGTTAATGTCGCTCAGCGAGCCGCGCACCTGTCCATCCACTACGATAAGCGGACTTCCGCTGCCGTCGAAATTGGTCCCGCCGCGCAACGTGATGGTTGCTACTGAGCCGGGGCGGCCCGTTGCCGTCGATACGCGCACACCGGCAATGGTCCCGGCAAGCGCCTGGGCCGGATTGGACCGCATACCCGTTTCCAAAACCTTGGCGTCCAGCTTGGCAATGGACGAAGTGATCTTGGTCCGACTGGCTGATCCATAACCGGTTACCACGACTTCATTCAACGAGGAAACATCCGGTTTAAGGACTATATCCAGCGTCGCAGCCGCGCCCGCAGGCACTTCCTGGATCACGTAACCCACCATTCTGAACTGCACCACATCGCCGCCGCTCACCTGGATCGAATAATCGCCGTCCACCGAAGTTTCTGTGGCAACGCTTTTTCCTTTGAGCAAAACCGTGACGTTCGGAAGCGGTTGCTTGTCGTCCTCGGAAATCACCTTGCCGGTGAGTAACCTCCCCGACTGCGCTTGCAGAGCCATTGCCAGGCAAACCCCGGCAAGGCTCAAAAGCACTTTCAGGCGCGTAATGTTGAATTTCATAAAAAGGTTAAGTTTTAGGATTTGTATTATGTATGACATAATAAAGGTAAAGGGTTAACGGTGTTGATTCCAAGCATCTTGTGAAAATTATTTTTTATGATGGTAAATTGATAATAAAAAAATCCACTTGCGGATTGGAAGAAAACCCGCACATTTGTCATACATAATACGCCTTACGCTTCAAATGGACGACATTTTTCACAACATCAAGAGCATTGACACCAGCTCGCTGGTAGACAAAGTTGAGAGTAACCTGATTGCTTTATTTATTGAAAAGAATTTCAAAGTGGGCGACTCCATCCCCAAAGAATTGGAATTGGCGCAGTCGCTTGGGGTAAGCCGGACGGTGGTGCGGGAGGCCATGCTGCGCTTGCGGCTGATGGGATTGGTGGAATCCAAAAAGCACCGCGGCGCTGTGATCACCAGCCCCGACCTGGTTTCAATTTTGGAAAAAAGCATGAACCCGAAGATCCTGGATGGCAATACATTGAAAGAGATCTTTGAAATGCGCCTGTCGCTGGAAATCGGGATGGCCGACTTTATTATGGAGCGCGTTACGCCCGATGATATCGTTGCTTTGAAAGTTCTCGTGGAAACCGAGCCCTCATCCTCGGACCGGATGCTTTTCCAGATCGAGCATGAGATCGCATTTCATGGAAAACTCTATGAGATCACGCGCAATGAGACCATGAAAAAATTCCAGCGGTTGCTTTTACCCGTGTTCGATTATGTGCACAAAAGCGGTTTGCTGCGCAAATATTCATCGAATGCAAATTTCGTCTCGCACAAAGGACTGGTGGAAATTATTGAAAACGGGAATTCCGAGCAGTTGCGCAATGCCATGCGGAGCCATTTGGAAAATCATTTTGCACGGCTTTTTATGAAGTAAGGCTCATTAACAATACGAACATGGCTGATCATTTGATCCAACATTAGGTTAATCACCATTATACCTGTAATTTTACAACTGCAAAAATAAAAATGCGGCGTTTTAATGACGCCAGCATCTATTTTGGTTTTTGAAGTCAAGTTTAAATTACATTCACAGTGGAGGTTTTTGACCAATTCATCGACCTGTTTGTTCACCTGGACAAGCATCTCGGACAAATCATTCAGGACTACGGGGCATGGGCCTATGTCATTCTTTTTATGATTATTTTTATTGAAACCGGTGTTGTTTTCATGCCTTTTTTGCCGGGTGACTCATTGCTTTTTGCAGCTGGCATGATGGCGGCCAAGTATCCGGAATCCCTGAATATATGGCTGGTTGTGATTTTGCTCCTGATAGCAGCAATACTGGGAGACACCTGCAATTATCTGTTTGGCAGATATTTTGGACATAAAGTATTGGGAATCAAAGTCATGGGAACCGCGCTGATCAAACCCGAGCATCTTGCGCGGACGCAGGGATTTTATGAGAAATACGGTCCTTCAACGATCATTATTGCCCGGTTTGTGCCGATAGTCAGGACGCTGGCCCCGTTTGTAGCGGGTATTGCAACAATGAATTATAGTGTGTTTTTCAAATTCAACATTATCGGAGCCATCCTATGGGTAGTTAGTCTGACGATTGGTGGCTACTTTCTTGGAAACATCCCGATGGTGAGAGACAATTTTGAAAAAGTGGTTTTAGCCATCATTGCATTATCGGTGTTGCCGATCGTATGGCAGTTCGTTAAGGCAAAATTCGTTTCCTCCGAGGTGCCAAAAGCGTCTGAATCTATTTAACAGGATGTATTCAAGCAATCAGGCGCTGGCAAGCTCAAAGTAAAAACTGCTGCCCATCCCGATTTCGCTTGTTACGCCAATGCTGCCGCCCTGCGCCTCGATGAACTCTTTACTGATCGCCAGCCCGAGGCCGGTGCCGGTTTTTGAGCTGCCGGGAACTTGGAAATAGCGGTCGAAAATTTTGGTCCGGTAACGGCTGTCGATGCCTTTACCTTCATCCCGAACCAGGAATTTGACGCCTTGCTGGGTGGGTGTGAGTTGAATGTGAATTTTGCTGTCTTCTTGTGAATAACGGACTGCGTTAGTCAAGAAATTGATTAGTACCCAGGCCGTTTTTTCCATGTCCGCCTTTACGTCGGCGAGCTGATGTTCTGCCTGCACCACGAGCTCGATGCGTTTTTGCTCAATCGGTGTTTTGACAGCATCCACGGCGTATTTCAGGATTGCATACGGGCTGCTCGACTGGATGTTCAACTGAATATTCCCCGTTTCAACCTGAGACATATTCAGCAGCTCGCCGGTGATTTTCAGCAGCCGGTCGCTGTCTTCTTTAATGCTGGACATTAATTGTTTTTGCTCCTCGTTCAGATCCCCGGTATGCTGGCTTTCCAGCAGTTGCAGGCTCATCTTGATGGAAGCGATGGGTGTTTTCAGTTCATGGGAAACGGTGGCGATGAAATTGGTTTTGGCAAAATCAAGCTCTTTGAAAGGCGTAATGTTCTTCAAAAGGATCACCTGACCGATGAATTTTTTCAGTCGCTCACCCGTCGGAACGATCGTGATATCGACGATTTCCTTTTCAAAGTAGCTTTCTTTATTGTCTGCATAAATTTTCAGCGACGGCACTGCGGCATTCGCGCTATTGGCATGCAGCCCTTCTTTTTCCTCGATCAACGCACGGATCAGATCATTCTGCTCTGCCAGCTCAATGGCCGATTTTCCCAATAAATCACTCACCGCAATGCCGGTAATCTTGACGGCTTCTTCATTGGCAAACAGCACCTTTTTGTTTTCATCCAGACCGATAACGGGCTCGTGCATGTTGTTGATCAGGGCTTCAATGCGCTTCTTTTCCACCAGGATCTGCGAAAGATTGCTGTTATCATATTCTTCGAGTTTCTCGGCCATCGTATTGAATGAACTCGCCAGCTCTCCAAACTCATCCTTACCAGAAAAATGCAGCCGCTCGGCATAATTCTTCGCTGCAATAGCGCGGATACTTTCCGTCAGCTCGCGGATCGGGTTGCCAACATTACCCGGCAAATTGACCAGCAGCGTCAAAGCGATCAGAAAGCAAACGGTTCCCGTCAGCGCGATCCAGATAAACGCCGAATGCACCGTATCCAGCGCCTTGTCACTCTTCGCCCGTATCGCTTCCATGTTAACCCGCGTCAGCTCAGCCAGATCATTTCTGATCAGGACCGGCATTTGTGGGTTATTTAAATCTTTTTTCAGAGAATCATAATGACCCGCAATTTTATTGGTCACCTCCCCTTCTCCCGGCTCGGTCACATTCGACCGCTGTTCTTTCAGGTTTTGCTCAAATCTGGCTCCTGCTTCGGGGCCCTGGTGGATCTGATCGAGGGCCAGGAACATGCTGCGACTGTAATCCAGCGTCTTATAGTTGTCCTGCAAGATGTTTTCAGTGTCCTCTTTGAGCGTATAAATGTAGCCCGCGGCAATCACGGACAATGCCAGGATCATCAGAAACAGCACGCCCAGTCCGAGTCGCAGTTTGGTTTTTATTTTCATAGAAAAAGGCGAAGTGGTTACGCTAAGACAAGATAACCAGGTCGATATCAGAAGATGAAAGTTTTTTCAAAAGATTATTAAAAAGGTTGGTTGCCAGGATCACCCGCAGCAGGTTTATATGCGGCTTACCCAGACAGATCGTGGTAATTTCACGCTGCTCGGCGACCTGTATAATCGCCTCAGACACATTGGTATCCTGGACCCGTATGATCTCTGCGCCCATTTCGGTGGCCAGTTTGAAATTATTGATCAAATGCCGCTGCTTGTCCAATGCAATCTTGTCCTGGCTTTCGTTCGGGGTCTGCACGTAAAGGACAAACCATTTGCTGTTATAATAGCTGGCCAGCCGCGCCGTTTTGCGGATCACATGCCGGGCCGTGCTTTCGTTGCTGCTGATACAGGCCAGAAATTTCTCCCTTTTCGAGGCAACCAGCTTGGGAATTTCCGTTTCCACCTTACGCTCCACCTGGCTCGCCACTTCTTTCAATGCAAGCTCGCGGAGTTGCAGGATATGGTCGGGTTTGAAAAAGTTATTAAGTGCTGTCTGGATTTTTTCAGGCTTGTAAATTTTACCCTCTTTCAGTCGCGTAATGAGCTCGTCGGCAGTTAAATCAATGTTGACAACCTCGTCCGCTGCGCCCAGCACGCTGTCCGGAATGCGCTCTTTCACCTCCACGCCCGTAATGCCTTTTACTTCTTCATTCAACGATTCAATGTGCTGAATGTTCACTGCGCTGATGACATTGATGCCTGCTTCGAGGATTTCGAGCACGTCCTGCCAGCGCTTGTCATTCTTGCTGCCTTCAATGTTGGTATGCGCCAGCTCGTCCACCACCACAACCTCCGGCCTGAGGCTAATCACGGCTTGCACATCGAGCTCGTCGAGTTCTTTTCCTTTGTAAAAAAGTTTGCGGCGCGGGATCACCGGCAGTCCGTCGAGCAGATCGTGCGTTTCTTTCCGGTTATGCGTTTCAATGTAGCCGATTTTGACATCGATCCCATTGCGCAGCAGGGCGTGCGCTTCCTGCAACATCCGGAATGTCTTGCCAACACCAGCACTCATGCCAATGTAAATCTTGAATTTTCCACGCCTCGATTTTTTGATCAGATCCAGAAAATGCTGCGCACTGGGGTTGGTTTCGGACATTGGGTTTAGGTGTAGGGTTGATTTTGTTTTGAAATTGAATATTCAGTGAATGATGCCAGTGTTATTGTCAGCCTGAGCGGACCGGTCCGCCGGGCAGTCGAAGGCGCGCTACTTCTTGGTAACGTGCCTTCGACTCCGCTCAGGCTGACAACTGTCCTTATGAGAGACAATATCAATAAATATGTTATCTAACTGACTTGACTAAATATTAAAAAGCAACTGAAATTGAAGTGGTCAGAAAAAAGTTATTCTTTCTGGACATTGCTTCCGCTCCTGCCTGATTCCTTTCAAGGAATATCCGGTCTCTGCTGCTCAGGTTTCTGGCTTCCACGCGCCAGAGCACGCCCGGGAAAACGGCATAGTCAATGTTGACGGACAGGCCGAAAGTTTTGAAACCATTCTCCGTGCCCGTCGTAATGATCACGCCGTTTTGATCCTGAAAATATTCACCTCTCGCTGCAATGTTAACCTTTGAAGATGGTGAGTAGCGTACGATTAATGTGGGCACCACCCAGTTGTTGTATTCGCTGCTTCCCTTCGCTTTCTGCTCCGTTCCGTAGTCGAAACCGGCCGTGATCCCGAACTTTTCAGCAAGCTGAAAAACACCATAAAAGTTGTGATAATAACGCATGAGCCTGGCACTATCCGGCTTGTCTGATCCCATGAATGTGCTGTAATTCAATGTGACATTAGCGGCCGGCTTGTAGGTAACCTGCGTCCCTAAGGCAGGCATAGTGTTTCCATCCACGCGCTGCATGCGTTGCCAACCATTGAGATACATGGCGGACACATAAAGCTTTTCATCTTTTGTTGTAAAACCCAGCTTCAAGCCCGACTCAAAGTAGGGCGTATTTTCAGCCACCAAACTCCTGGTCAATGCCCAGTTATCCTTGCCGACAGCACTCTCGAAACCAATGTGCGACGGCATAATCCCGGCATCCAGCCATAGGTTCACATTTTTTGAAATTTTCAGACCAATGTTGGCTCCAAAGACATTTTTGAGCACGCCCGGCTCTGCCGCATAGTTCGCATTCACGTAGGTTCCGGCTGCCAGGGCCAGGTTACCTCTCACGCGGTCGGTTGTGTAGTTTGCTTTGATAAAGCCGAGGTTCAGATTCACTTCGCCAATGCGGTTGAAATTGTAAAGAAAGCCCGGAGCCGTGTTGTTGAGCGGCCTGTTGAAATCGTAATTGTAATAAGCCTCTGCATATCCGCTGATTGTCAAAGGGTTCGTAGTTTTCGTGGAATCCTGCGCCATAGCCGATTTTAGAATTACTAAACCGAATGCAGCCAATAATAAACTTTTCATTGAAAATGTACTGTAAATGAATGTAGCGGCGCTGTTGAAAACCTCGCTCCCCGCGTCGCTGCCGGTAAGGATCAGGGCATGTTTTTATAATTTTTCCAAAGCTATATTCAGGCTCAGCACATTCACTTTTTCAGGTCCAAACATGCCTAATAATGGTTTTTCCGTGTGCTCGCTGACAAGCTGTGCGACTCTTTCTTCGGAAACTTTCCGAGCAGCAGCCACCCTTTTTACCTGGATCAACGCAGCCTTAGGCGAAATATCCGGATCAAGTCCGGAGCCGCTCGCAGTCACCAGCTCGACGGGAATATCTTTCTTGTCAACGCCCGGATTATGCATCAAAAATGTATCGATCCTGGCCTGCACCACAGCCAGATATTCCGGATTGGAAGGTCCCTTATTGCTCCCGCCGCTTCCAGCCGCATTATACTCCACAGCGGAAGGGCGACTGTTGAAAAACCCGTCTGCTGTAAATTTCTGACCAATGTTGGCATAGTAACGTTTACCATCAGCAGTAACCGTCTCACCCCGACCACCGTCGGGCGTCATTTGCGCAATTGCCCAAACCACAGCCGGGTAAACCACACAGAAAAACAGCAGCGTTACAATCGTTAATCTGATTGCGGGAAATATGTTCGTTTTCATGTTTTTAGCTTTTCAGCTTTGTTAAATTCTTTAAATTCTAAATCCAGATACTTACTACCAGGTCAATGACCTTTATGCCTGCAAATGGCACCAATATGCCTCCCAGGCCGTAGATGAAGAGGTTTCTTCTTAGCAGGGCGCTGGCGCCTATGGGTTTGTAGGCCACGCCTTTTAGTGCCAGCGGGATGAGGAATGGGATGATGACGGCGTTGAAAATTACGGCGGACAGGATGGCGCTTTCGGGACTGTTGAGGCGCATGATATTCAGGCCTTGCAAGGCTGGGATGCTGGCGATGAAAAGGGCTGGAATGATGGCGAAATATTTAGCGACGTCATTTGCAATCGAGAATGTGGTCAGCGTTCCGCGGGTCATTAACAGCTGCTTTCCAATTTCGACAATTTCGATCAGTTTTGTCGGATCATTGTCCAGATCCACCATGTTACCGGCCTCCTTGGCTGCCTGCGTGCCGCTGTTCATGGCCACGCCCACATCAGCTTGTGCGAGGGCGGGTGCGTCATTGGTTCCGTCCCCCATCATGGCCACGAGCTTACCGCCTTCCTGCTCTTTTTTGATGTAGTTCATCTTGTCCTCGGGCTTGGCTTCGGCGATGAAATCGTCCACACCCGCTTTTTCGGCAATAAACTTGGCGGTAAGCGGGTTATCGCCGGTTACCATCACCGTTTTGACACCCATTTTACGAAGCCTTTCAAAACGTTCGCTGATGCCTGGCTTGATAATGTCCTGCAACTCAACCACCCCCAGCACACGCTCATTTTCCGAAACCACGAGCGGTGTGCCGCCATTGTTGGAAATCGCTTTTACACTTTCTTCAATTTCGGCAGGAAACGCATTTCCAGCGCTGGTAACCAGGGTGCGGATCGAGTCAAATGCGCCTTTGCGGATTCGCGTGCCTTCGAAGTCGACGCCGGAGCTGCGTGTTTCTGCGGTAAACTTGATGAATGTGGGATTGGAAATCTGATAAGATGTCGGCGTAGCATTGGCCAGTTCCAGGATGGATTTTCCTTCCGGCGTTTCATCGGCGATTGAGCTGAGTACGGCGGCTTTGATGAAGTGATTGTCGGCAATGTCTTTTGCAGCGTGAAATTGCGTGGCCTTTCTGTTTCCAATGGTGATTGTTCCCGTTTTGTCCAGCAAAAGCACATCTATGTCGCCGGCTGTTTCCACGGCTTTACCCGACTTGGTGATCACATTGGCACGCAACGCACGGTCCATGCCTGCAATCCCGATTGCCGAAAGTAAGCCGCCGATCGTAGTCGGGATAAGGCATACGAACAGGGAGATGAATGCCGCAATGGTAATGGGCGTATTGGAATAATCGGCGAAGGGTTTCAGCGTCACACATACGATCACAAACACCAGTGTAAACCCGGCCAGCAGGATAGTCAATGCGATTTCGTTGGGCGTTTTCTGGCGGCTGGCACCTTCTACCAAGGCAATCATTTTATCCAGAAAACTCTCGCCCGGCGCAGTCGTTACCATGACTTTTATCTTGTCGGAAAGCACTTTCGTGCCACCCGTGACGCTGCTTTTGTCGCCGCCTGCTTCGCGGATCACTGGCGCAGATTCACCTGTGATGGCGCTCTCGTCGATGGTGGCGAGCCCTTCGATGATCTCGCCGTCGGTGGCAATGTTGTCGCCGGCTTCACAGATAAAAATATCCCCTTTTTTCATCCGGGCCGACATCACACTTTGGGTCGATACTGAGAAGCCGGGTTTGTTGTCGACGACCAGTTTGGCGGGTGTTTCTTCGCGTGTCTTACGTAAGCTGTCGGCTTGCGCTTTTCCCCGTGCTTCGGCGATGGCTTCGGCGAAATTGGCAAACAATAATGTGAGCAGCAGGATCAGAAAGATCACAAAATTATAGCCAAAACTGCCCTGGGAAGTGTTTCCCGATAAGATCCACAAACACACCACAAACATGACGAATGTGCCTATTTCAACGGTAAACATGACCGGATTACGAAACATGATTTTGGGGTTCAATTTGGTAAAAGACTGTCTTAAAGCCTGATTCACCAGATCCTTTTGGAACAAGGATGCATTTTGATTTTTCATTGGATGTTAGGAGCGCGGCTTCAATTCCGGTGCCCGTTTGATGTTGTTAGTCAGTTAACTTGTGCTGATTACAGGCTGAAATACTCGGCGATTGGGCCTAGGGTTAATGCTGGGAAGAATGAAAGGGCCGTGATGATTGCGATGACGGCCATGACCATCATCCCGAATGTGGCTGAATCTGTCCGCAGCGTGCCGGCACTTTCGGGGATATATTTTTTATTGGCTAAAAGTCCTGCAATCGCGACGGGCCCGATGATGGGGATGAAGCGCGAAAGGATCAGTATAAAGCCTGTTGTAATGTTCCACCAGGGATTATTATCGCCCAGCCCTTCAAACCCGCTCCCATTATTGGCCGCCGAAGAAGTGTATTCATACAGCATCTCGCTAAATCCGTGAAAACCGGGATTGTTCAGATTAGCGGAAGTAATTGCGGGGAATGCTGCTGCCAGCGCCGTCCCGGCCAATATCAATAATGGGTGGAGAAGTGCTACGATCATGGCGATCTTCATTTCACGTCCTTCAATTTTTTTACCTAAAAACTCAGGCGTACGCCCCACCATAAGTCCGCTGATAAATACAGCCAGAATGATGAAGATGAAGAAATTCAGGATCCCGACCCCGCAGCCGCCGTAAAATGCATTGGTCATCATGGCCAGGAGCTGCATCATTCCGGATAGCGGCATGGCACTGTCGTGCATGGAGTTCACCGAGCCTGTGGATATAACGGTAGTGGCTATACTCCAAAATCCCGAAGCCGTACTGCCGATCCTGGATTCCTTACCTTCCATCGCGCCGGAGCTCATGTCTATGCCCATTTGCGCAATGGCCGGGTTACCTTTTGCTTCCCACATGATCGTTGGCAAGCAAAGCAGCAAGAACCCAATGGTCATGACGCCGAAGATCATCCAGGCCATTTTCTTTCTTTTCAAAAAGAATCCCAGCGCAAAAATCATGGCCAGCGGAATAATCATTTGCGAGAACATTTCAACCATGTTAGTGAAGTAATTCGGGTTTTCGAGCGGGTGGGCCGAGTTGGTCCCGTAAAACCCGCCGCCGTTTGTTCCCAAATGCTTGATCGCCACAAAAGCCGCGACTGGGCCCCTGGAGACTGCCACCGTGTCGCCCTGCATGCCGATCATGCTGTCTTTTCCTTCAAAGGTCATCGGCGTGCCGTTGAATGCGAGGATGCTGGCTACGACAATGGACGCTGGCAATAAAATTCTCGTGCAGGAGATCAGCATTAGATTGTAAAAGTTACCCAGCTTGTCGGTCGCTTTTTGTTTTAATGCAATAAATAAAACAACAGCTGCGGCCATCCCCGTGGCTGCACTTACAAATTGTAAAAACATTAAAAAGAGCTGCGAAAGATAACTTACCCCGCTTTCGCCCGAGTAATGCTGCAGGTTACAGTTGACCACAAAGGATATGCTGGTGTTGAATGCCAGATCCGCCGTTTGTCCGGGATTTCCGTCCGGGTTCAGCGGCAGCCAGCCCTGGTTCATCAACACAAACATGCCGAGCAGGAACCACACAAAATTGATTGTCAGCATGGCCACCAGGTGTTGTTTCCAGTTCATTTCTGCTTTGCGGTCGATGCCGCTGATGCGGAAGAAAATATTTTCCAGGGGATTGAATACGGGATCGAGCAGCGTCTTTTCTCCTGCGTAGACTTTGGCAATGTACTTTCCGAATGGGATAGCCAACAGGATAGTAACTCCATACATGGCAATGACGCTTAAAATTTCTGAGTTCATTTTATTTAAAAATTGATAGCGGGCCCGTTAAAATTTCTCTGGTTTGATGAGCACATAGCACATGTAGACAAACACACCGATGGATACAACAAGTAATGCTGCCATGTCAGATCTTTTCAAAAAAGTGGACGGATTGGTAAAAAAGCGCGAAGCATAAACAGCCTGCGGCAACTAAGAGGATTGTAAGCATGATATGTAATGTTTAAGTGAATGCCTGTTCGCTGATGCCCGAAAGAGCGATCATCGATACCAAACATTCCAAAGGCATACCAAACTTTTCCACTGTGTATTTAAACAGCTATATATCAGCCATTTAATGCTTTTTTGGGGAAATTTTATTATTCTGGAACCTTATCATTTTGATAGGGCACCCTATCAAAAATATAGGGTGCCTTAGCAGCGGCCCGGCTATTGACCGGAACTTTGAAGGCCGTACTCTTCGATTTTGCGATACAGCGTAGCAATTCCTATTTCGAGCAAACGGGCCGTTTCTGCCTTGTTGCCTTTGCAGTAATTAAGTACTTTCTGAATGTGTAATTTTTCAATGCTTGCCATCGAAAAAGCGGAGAGCTGCTGACTCTTCAATGGCGCCGACTCCTGGACATTGGATGGCAGGCTGGCAATTTCCAGTTCACCGTCGCTGATGATCACTGCCCTTTCAACCACATTTTTCAGTTCCCGGATATTGCCGTTCCATTCGTAGCTTTCCAGGTGTTTAAGAAAATCTTTCGAATAGCCCAGGTTGGGCTTATTGGACTGTTTGCAGAAATAATCAAGAAAAAAATCCAGCAGCAAAGGGATATCTTTTACCCGGTCCCTGAGTGGCGGCAGCTGGATCTGAAATACATTTAATCTGAAATAAAGGTCTGCCCTGAACCTGTGCTGCTCCGACTCGGTCTTCAAATCACGGTTGGTAGCAGCGATCAATCTGAAATTTGATTTAATTGTTTTAGTATCACCCAATTTAATAAACTCGTGCGTTTCCAGCACGCGCAACAATTTGGCCTGCAATTCAAGCGGCAGCTCCCCGATCTCATCCAGGAATAAAGTCCCGTTATGGGCTTCCTCCAAAAGTCCGCGTTTGTCTTTTTGCGCGCCGGTAAATGCGCCTTGCCTGTAACCGAAAAGCTCGCTTTCGATCATGTCCCTTCCAAAAGCACTGCAATTGAGCGCAATGAAGTTTTTATCGGCACGCGGGCTGTTGTAATGGATGGCCTGCGCGAACACTTCCTTTCCCGTTCCCGTCTCCCCGGTGAGCAGCACCGCCGTGTCGGTTGCGGCCACTTTCTTAGCCAGGCTGATCGCGTCATTGATGGGCAGCGACGTTCCTATGACTTTGTCAAATGAAAATTTATTGGAAACAATCGCTTCCAGCGTTTTCACTTTCTTTTTAAGCTGCGCCTTTTCAATTGCTTTGTCCAGCAGCGGCAGGATCTTGTCATTATCATCGCCTTTCACGATGTAATCCATCGCCCCGTTTTTCATGGCCTGAACTCCGTCGGCAATGTTGCCGTTGGCGGTCAGCAAAATAATTTCGGCCTGCGGGTTACGGCTTTTTAGAATGGGAACGAGTTCAACGCCATTGCCGTCCGGCAGCCTTACGTCGCAGAGCACGGCATCAATCAAAGGGTTATCTATCTTCGCCAGCCCTGATTTACAATCGCCTGCTTCCAAAACTTCAAAGCCTTCCGCCCGGATGATCCTGGCCAGCAGCGAACGGAGCTTTTCTTCATCATCAATAATCAGTACCGTCTTCACATTTGTCAATTTAATGTTCTTTATTTCCAGCCGGATGCTCCGCTGATGATGGACTACAAAAGGATCCTTTCTTAATTTGCCTGCCCAAAACAACCATTTGAGCAATGCAAAGTTAGAATTCCTTAAATTTGTTTTACAATGGTTTTAGAAATCAGGCAGCTCAGGCAGCGCTATGGCGAGCGCGAAATTCTTTCGATCCCGTCATTTTCAATTGAAAAGGGAATTTATTGGATACAAGGTGAGAACGGCGCAGGAAAGTCAACGCTTTTCAGGACGCTGGCCGGTATGTTGCCGTTTGACGGAAGCATCATACTCGACGGCACTTACGATCAAAAAAAAGATCCTGTAGAATACCGACTCCGCCTGAACCTCGGCGAAGCGGAGCCGCTTTATCCTTCGTTTCTTACACCCGCAGACCTGATCGCTTTCGTTGCCGAAGCGCAGCGAGCTCCGCGCGGGCAAAGCGAAAAGCTCATTGAAGCATTTGGGATTAATTACCTGCAAAATCCATTCGGGAGCTGTTCCAGCGGGATGGTGAAAAAGGTGTCCTTACTGCTCGCATTTCTGGGAAACCCCGCCGTTATCATTCTCGACGAGCCGCTGATCACCATCGACCGGGAAGCACGGGAAGTGCTTTTTGAACTGATTAAGGAATATGACCGCAACGGCGTCACTTTCCTGCTGTCATCGCATCAGCTGTTCGAGCAGGAAGGCTTGCACGTTTCCCAAAGTTTCCGGTTAAAAGACAAAACACTCATCGCGACCACTGCATTATGAAAATGCTGCTGGTCTCCACGGTCTCAGTATTTTTCAGGCAACGCGCCGGAACGTTCCTGGTGCTGTTAGGCGTGCTATTTGGGTTTTTGAGTGCCAATGAACACCACGCTTTCGCCGTTTTCTTCCTGACAGGCGGCATATACGGAATGCTTGCACTTTTTACGATCTGGCTCATTTACAGCCTGATATGCATTCAATTTTTGATCAGCACCTGGAAATTACCTGAGTACAAGTTCATTTATCACGTCCGCACGTGGCCTGCCTTCGTTCGCACGCGGAGGTTCACCATACAGGCTTTGGGCTTATTGCAACCCGTTCTGTACTACGGTGTTTACCTGCTCGTCATTGCCATTCAGGACAAGCTGACAACCCGATTTTGGCCGGTAATTCCGTTTTACATTGTTCTGATAGTCATGCTGGTTATCGCAGCAGAGTGGCGCATCAGAAAGCCGGTTTTATATGTGCCGGTCAAAGGAAAGCAAATCATACAATGGCCTTTCCCAAGGCCTGCATCAGCGCTATTCTGGTCCATGGAGTGGCTTTTGCGGGAGCGCGGCATCACCCTCCTGGTGGGAAAGCTGGGAGCAATGCTGGTAGCAGCGGGAACGATGCTTTATTACAGCTCGGGCGAATACGACATCAGAATGCCGGCTGTGGGCATGTCGCTTGCCTATCTGCTCAATCTGGGCATTTCGCTGGAATTGTATAAATGGGAAAGTGAGATCTGGCTTTGGGGAAGATCGTTGCCCGCTTCGTTCCCAAAACGCTGGTTTAGTATAGTCATTTCGCATCTGGTGCTGGTCTTGCCGGAGACGATCGTCATGCTCCGCCACGGAGGCCTTGGCTTTTCAGCGGTGTTGCAGTTGTACATGCTGGGTGCTGCTATCGTCATCGTTTCGCATTTATATATTTACAAAAGATCCGGATTGCCTGAAAACGCATTCCAGGTGTTTCTCTTTGGATTTATAGCGCTTACCTTATTGGTTTTATACAAAATACCTCTCCTGCTGATCTCCGCCTGCGGTTTGCTGTTCTCGCTCCTGGCTTTCCGCAAGTGGTGCAAAATATGACGGTCTGAGCTGCCCGGTTATACAGACATGATTTAAAAGTTTGGAAACGAGATCACCAGCCAACTTTTTCATAACAAATCCATAACCTGCGCTTAACAACCTGCTGCACCTGACAGAAATACCTTTGGGGTTTTAAAAAACGACCGGCGCAAACCCCGCTTCCGGCGCTCACTTAACCCCTATTACGAATGAAACAACATTTACTACACGCAATCTTTGCATTGCTGGTCGGATGCGGCATGTCGCTGCAGACATCCGCACAGGCTGTCACCGTCACCGGTAAGGTAACCGCCGCTACGGGTGAAGCACTTCCAGGTGTAAGCATTCTTATCAAAGGCAGCAATTCGGGAACGACAACGGATGGCAATGGTGCCTATACGCTCTCAGCGCCTTCGACCAGCGCCACTTTTATTTTTTCTGCCATTGGTTTTCTTTCGGAGGAACATACAATCGGCAACCGCAGCGTGCTGAACATTACATTGAAAGAGGACAACAAGCTGCTTAATGAGGTGGTTGTTACGGCTTTGGGCATCAAACGTGAAGAAAAATCACTCGGTTTTGCCGCGCAGACTATCAATGAAAACGCAGTGAAAGATGCCAAATCCAACAACTGGGTCAATACATTGTCCGGAAAAGTGGCCGGGCTGAACATTCAGGGTGCCGGCGCGGGACCTATGGGCTCTGCACGCATAACATTGCGGGGAGAATCCTCGCTGAACCTGGACAACAACCAGGCTTTGATCGTTGTGGATGGTGTGCCGGTCAGCAGCCGCATTACAGGAACAGGCTTTAATTCGCACCTTTCTGCCGACAGTCCGGTGGATTACGGGTCGAGCTTGTCGGACATTAATCCTGATGATATCGAAAAAGTAACCGTGCTGAAAGGCCCGGGCGCTACGGCATTGTACGGAAGCCGCGCCGCGGGCGGGGCCATTATTATCACTACCAAGTCCGGCGTTCGTCAGGACAGGGGTATTGGGGTAACGGTGAATTCCAATTTCAGTTTTGAACAGATCAATCGCTATCCCGACTATCAGTTTGAATATGGAGAAGGAAGAAGCGGCGCTTATTTTTCCTATCTCGACAGCGAAGACGGCCCTAACACCGCAACCACAGTGGCAGCCGGCCGGGCCTGGGGCCCCAAGTTCAACGGCCAGATGTATTACCAGTATAACCCCGATGCACCGGACGGCCGCCCGACGGTCCGCACGCCGTGGGTTGCCAACAAAGACTACATTTCCGGATTTTTCCAGACAGGGACAACATTTTCAAACAGTATTTCTGTTGAAGGCGGTGGAGAAAACGGCTCTGCGCGCTTGTCTTTGACGCATTTGAAAAATAAATGGATTATCCCCAACACAGGCTTTGAGAGGATTAATGCGGCACTTTCTGTCAACCAGAAAGTTTCGAACAGGCTGAAAATTAACGGGAAGGCAAACTATACCAACAAGAAAAGCGGCAATCTGCCTATGGCCGGCTATAACAACCAGTCGCTCATGTATTTCCTGATCCTGGGAACGACGCCGAATATTAAGCCCGAATGGTTTAAGCCTTACTGGGAGCCAGGTTTGGAAAATGTGAAACAAAGAAGCCCGTTTAACCCTACGCCTGATAACCCTTACCTGGGCATGTATGAAATGCTGAACAAGATGAACAAACACGGGTTCATCGGCAATGTGTCGGCCAATTACGAGATCTCTCCAAAACTGGACCTTATGGTGCGCACGGGCCTGGATATGGCCTTTGAATTCCGTTCACAGCAGCGCCCGTTCAGCATGACGCGCTACCCGCGTGGCATGTATCGCGAGCAGAATGTATTTACCTACGAGTCCAATACGGACTTTTTATTAAATTATAAAGACAAAATAGCCAATCTGATCGACGTTACGGCTTCGGCGGGAGGTAACGCCATGCGGCAGTCGTACGACTTTGCCGGCATGTATGCCGACCAGCTTGCACAGCCCGGCATTTACCAGATTTCCAACAGCTTGGACCAGGCGGTGGCCGATCCTTTGAAAACCAAAAAAGCCATCAACAGCATTTACGCCGCGACACAGTTTTCGTGGGACGAAAAAATATTTCTGGACGTAACGGGCCGCAATGACTGGTCGAGCACATTGCCCTATGGCAACAACTCGTTCTTTTATCCTTCCGTGAGTTCCAGCTTTTTGCTGAATGAGCTTTTTGCATTGCCGCGTGCGATCTCGTTTGCCAAGTTCCGGGCTTCATGGGCACAGGTTGGAAATGATACGCGTCCGTATCAGACGGCCCGCTATTACGACCGGATCTACGGAAACAGCTTTACCAATTCCAACACCCTTTTCAATGCTGACCTGAAACCTGAGATCACGGCCAGTTATGAGTTTGGCCTGGATATCCGCCTGCTTAAAAACCTGGTGGGCCTGGATGTGGCTTACTATAATAACAACAGCCGCAACCAGATTCTGGCCATTCCGTTGGACCCGGTTTCAGGATATAACAATGCATTGATCAATGCAGGGCTTATCAACAGCCGCGGCGTGGAGATCAAGCTGACGGGCAAACCAGTTACATCCCGGAATTTCAGCTGGAACACGACATTACTTTGGTCAAGAAACAGAAGTTATGTAAAAGAGCTTGCTTCGGGCATTACCAATCAGGTCATTTACGCGCATAACACCAATGTGAGCATTGAAGCGCGCGTGGGCGGTTTGATGGGCGATATGTATGGCCGTGGCTTTCAGCGCGCACCGGATGGCCAGATCATTTATTCTTCGGTAGGGCTTCCCGCCGCACTGGACCCAACGGCAAAAAAATGGGGGAATGCATTTGCAGACTGGAAAGCGAGTTTTTCCAATGAATTCACGATCCGCAATGTGCGTGTAAGCCTGCTGCTGGACGGACAAATGGGCGGAGACATGTTCTCGCAAACCTCCCATAAAAACAATACACTAGGCAAAACAAAGGTCACATTACCGGGCCGCGAAGACGGGATCATTGGCCAGGGTGTGGTGAAACAGCCGGACGGAAGTTTTACGCCTAACACCGTAAAAGTGCCCGCCAGCTCCTATTACGACAACTATTACCAGATCGCAAATGCCGAAACCAACATTTTCGACGCTTCTTTCCTGAAAATCCGCGAGCTAAGGGTTGAGTTTAATCTGCCGCAGGCACTTCTTTCTAAAATCGGCGTACGCCAGACCAGTCTGGCTGTTTTCGGGAGGGACCTTTTCAATTTTACCAAATTTCCCGGCTTCGACCCGGAGGGCGGAAACTTGAACAACGGCACCCTGACGCCGGGCGTAGAACTGGCCCAATTCCCGTCCACCCGGACCATGGGAATGAACCTTACCCTGAAATTCTAATCCAAAGAAATCATGTTTAAAAAAGCATATATTCCCTTTTTGCTAGTCCTAACGCTACTTGGATCCTGCACCAACAATTTCGAAGAGCTCAATACGGACCCCAACCGCCCCAAAGAAATAACCCCGGGCGTGATGCTGGGACAATTGCAATACCAGATCGTGAACAGCACGGTGAATGCCAGCCGCAATTTTACGCATGAGCTCATGCAGGTGGACGCGCCGCGGGCCAGTGCCGGAGGAGGTGGTTTGCACCGCTACATTGTAAATCCCGGAAGCGGCGTTTGGAACAACTTTTACACGTATCTGAATGATATTGAAGACATTTACCTGATCGCGGATCGTTTGAATGAAAATAATTACAAGGCCATTTCGCTGATTTACAAAAGCTGGGCCTATTCCATCCTGACCGATCTTTACGGCGACGTGCCTTATTCGCAGGCCACCAAAGCCATTGAAGGCAATTTCAAGCCGACCTTTGATAAGCAAAAAGACATTTACATTCAGCTTTTAAAGAACCTGGAAACGGCCAACACGCTGCTGGACGACACGAAAGCGCTTACTTATGGTGGTGACATGCTTTATAATGCCAATGCATTGTCGGGTGGAAAAAATCCGGGGATCGTTAAATGGAAGAAGTTCTGCAACTCGCTTAGATTAAGGTTACTGCTCCGGATTTCCAAGCGTGAGGGCGAAGTAAATGTAAAGGAACAGCTTACTGCTATTCTGGCTGATCCGGCTGCAAACCCTGTATTTACGGCCAATTCGGAGGAAGCTATTTTCCGCTATCCAGGCACATTTCCATTCTTCAATCCATTTTACAACGCCCGCCAGGTGGACTGGCGTGACGGGAATTATTATACCAAATTTTTCATGGATCGCATGAACGACCTCGGCGATCCGCGTCGGGCCGCATGGGCAACTCAGGTGAAATCCGGGAGTGACAATGTGTTTCGTGGCATTGAAAGCGGCTATCCTACCACATTGGAATATGCCGTAGGAAGCAATTCCAGTTATTCGGATGCATTGAAAACCTTGCCGCAGCTGGGCGTAATGATGACCTGGGCCGAAGTTGAATTCATCAAAGCCGAACTCGCATTGAAAGGTTTCAAAACCGGCTCCACGGCCAGACAGCATTATGAATCGGGCATTGCCGCCTCTATGACGCAGTGGGGTGTGACCGTTCCGGAAGGTTTTGCTGACCAGCCGGGCATTGCCTTCAACGTATCGGCATCCACGGAAAAGCAATTGGAGCAAATTATGCTGCAAAAGTATTATGCGTTCTTTTTTGTGGATTATCAATCGTGGTTCGAGAAACGAAGAACCGGATATCCTGTGCTGCCGCGTGGAGCGGGCATCCCGGCGGAAAACACATTCCCTTCGCGCGTCCCTTATCCTACTTATCTGCAATCGCTTAACCCAGAGGCCCTGGCCGGAGCCGTTGCTTCCATGGGTGGTGACGACAGCAACATTAAAGTGTGGTGGGATAAGTAGTTTTTCAAATCCGTTTATTTTCATTACTATATGATTTTCAGAAATATAACCACCGCCCGGGCAGTCCTGATCGTTTGGACTGCCTTCGCTGCCCCTATCTCGCAAGCGCAAAATCCCGCCGCGGAAAAGTCTTTGGACGGCAAGAACAAAACGCTCATCGTGTTCTTCGATGGCCTTCGTCCGGACTACATTACGGAGGAGCAAATGCCCAATTTATATGCATTTAAACAAAAAGCTTCCTACGGAAAAAACCATCACAGCGTATTTCCGACGGTAACGCGGGTGAATTCATCGTCCTACGCCACAGGGTCCTATCCTGGCACGCACGGACTTCTCGGCAACGCCGTTTACTTTCCGAAAGTGAGTCCTAACAAAGCGATCGGCACGACTTACCCGGATCTTATGAGAGCACAGGATTCGGAGAATGGTCGTCTGTTAACGGCTGTTTCACTGGGTGAAGTGCTGGAAGCGGCTGGCGGTAAAATGATGGTTTTCAGCTCAGGAACCACAGGACAGGCATTTTTGCAAAACCATAAAGTCGGTAAGGGCGCGATTATCAATCAGGAATTGATACTGCCGGAATCGTTTAAGGCGCAGGTGATGGCCGACATTGGCCCTATGCCGAAAGGAACCGGCGACGTTTTTATCAAACACAAATGGATCGCAGACGCATTGCTGCAATATGGCTTGAAAAATAACGGCCCGCTCGTGAGTGCAATCTGGTTCTCAGATCCCGATGGCGCTGCGCACCGTTACGGCATAGGCTCAGACCAGGCAGTGGCGGCGATCAAGTATGTGGACGCGCAGTTTGGCCGCATCCTGGATTCGCTGTCCAGCAGGGGATTAAAGGAGAAGTTCAATCTGCTGATCTCAACCGATCATGGTTTTGTGACCCACACCGGCAAGCAGGACATAACAGACCTTCTCATTGCGGAGGGTTTGAAAAAGGATAAAGAATCTGATGACGTGGTGATTGCAGAGGGGGCTATTTATGTAAAAAACCATGATAAAAACCAGATCGAAAAAATTGTAGCCTTAATGCATAAAACGGACTGGATCGGCGCGGTTTTTACCAAACCCAAAAAGAAAGGTGATATGGCCGGCTCGGTAAAGGGAACATTGTCCTTTGACGCCATTCACTACAATCACCCGACGCGTTCGGGCGATATCCTCGTGGCACCCAACTGGAACGACGATAAAAATGACAAAGGCTTTGCCGGAACCGACTTTTCGGGAGGCGTTGCCGGGCACGGCGGATCGAGCCCTTATGAGATCAACATTGCTTTTTTTGCTGATGGCCCGGACTTCAAAAATGCATTTACCAGCGAGCTCCCGACTTCAAACATTGACATAGCACCGACAGTGCTCGCCCTTTATGGTCTCAAAGCCCCGTCACAAATGGACGGCCGCGCATTATCGGAGTTTCTGCAAAACCAGAAAGCAGCTGACAACAATGCAAAAAAACAAGTGATAACAGCCGAGGCGAAGTATGATTGGGGCACTTACAAGTTACAGCTTGAAATGTCCGTATTAGGCAACTACAAGTATTTTGATTTTACAAAAACAGAAAGAAACAAGTCCAACTGATAACACTTTCTTCATATCCGGACCCACATCTTAACCTGACGATAATACGCGCTCGACTAGTTTTGCGGTAAGCTAAAACTGAATATACCGAGCCTCAAATGAACAGAAGGGACTTTTTTACAAACGGTTCTGCCGGGCTCCTTGCCGGGCACATGACGCTTTTTGGCGAGCGAAGCGACGCCAAAACATTTTCCAGGGGAAAGCAGGGTGCAAAGAATATCATTTTCATGGTCAGTGACGGCATGAGCACGGGGACGCTGAACATGGCGGACCTGTTACTCAACCGGAAAGCCGGGCGCATGAGTAGCTGGATGAAGTTGTATGCCGAACAAACCGGTCGCCGGGCGTTCATGGAAACCTCTTCTTCCAATGCACTCGTTACCGATTCAGCGGCCGGAAGCTCGGCGTGGGGAGGCGGCAGAAAAGTCCCGAACGGAAACCTGAACGTGAATGCGGACGGGAGTTTTAACAAACCAATTTTACAAAAATTTAAAGAGGCAGGAAAATCTGTTGGCTGCGTCACATCGGTGACGATCACGCATGCCACCCCTGCCGGATTTTGCATCAATAATAAGTCCCGCGGTGATGAGTCGGAAATTGCAGATCAATATCTGGACCTGAAATTCGACGTGATGATGGGTGGCGGCGCGGAGTTTTTTTCTGCTGAAAAACGCAAGGACAAAACGGACCTTTTTGCGGCCTACGAAAAAGCCGGTTACACGGTCGCGCGCAGCCGCGATGCAATGCTAGGCCTCAACAATACACAAAAACCGATCATGGGTGTGTACTGCGAAGGTGCGCTTCCCTACTCGCTGGATACATTCCAGGATGAACGGCTGCAAAAAGCTGTTCCGACATTGGCCGAAATGACGCAAAAAACGCTTGATCTATTATCAAAAAACCCAAAGGGATTTGCGGTCCAGATCGAAGGAGGAAAAGTGGACTGGGCGGCACATTCCAATGATGCGGGCGGTTTGCTGTATGACCAGGTCGCGTTTGACCAGGCGGTCCAGGTTACATTGGATTTTGCCACAAAGGACAAAGACACGCTTGTGATTATTACGACGGATCATGGCAATGCCAATCCGGGTCTTTTCGGCAGCGACAAGCAGTTTGATCTGCTGCAAAAGTTTAAGCATACCAACAACTGGATCCTGGGTGAGCTCGATAAAGTGCCCACCGCGGCGCAGCTCATCGAGCGAATCGAATTTGCACAGGGTTATGCCATCAAGCAATCCGAAGCCGAAAAAATCCTGGCTCGGTTCGGAAACAAAAATGAGTCGGGCCTGTATATTGCCAACAAACCGCTCTTCCGGGAGTTGGCTGGAATCCAGACACATTATACTGGAATAGGCTGGGCCGGAATGGATCATTCTGCGGATTACGTCGAACTGGCGATGTTCGGACCGGGAAGCGAAACCCTTAAACCTTTTGTCAAAAACACCGAGCTGCACCATTTTATGCTTGATATGACCGGAGTCGCCAGGGCTTAGGCTGTCTTGTAAAATTCACATTACCTTAACATTTATCGCCTCGTGGCTTAACACGGGAAAGTTACTTTTGCGCCCTTATGGGGCGCTTTTTTTGTTTCAAACAGCAAGAAACAAAAAGTGTCTTCTTGTTAAAATTAAATTTATAATCATTCTATGAAAAAACTACTTTTACCCATTGTCCATGTGGTAATTGCTGGTTCTCTGGTTTTCAGTGCATTCAGCCCCGCAGGGGCGGCCGGAGCAAAGCGCCATGACTCCAACATGGAAGCCGGGACCCAGGCCCCGAAAATCCGGGTGACTGGCCGTGTGCTTGACGACAACGGAGATCCTTTGCTGGGTGTTACGGTGATTGAAAAGGGAAACAGCAGCCGCGGTGCGGTTACGGATGTGAACGGAGAATTTGTAATCGAGGCCGCTGCGGGTGCTACCCTGGTGTTTTCGTTCGTCGGGTTCCTTGCGCATGAAGTGGTGATATCAGACGAAAAACCACTCAATATACAATTGAAGCAAGATGCAATGATGCTCGACGAGGTTGTGGCGGTGGGTTACCAGACGCTCAGAAAAAGCGATCTGACAGGTGCAGTTTCGAGTGTAAAAGCAAAAGAATTGAACCTGACTACGCCTACCATAGGCCAGGCTTTGGTCGGGAAAGTGGCAGGTGTCCAGATTTCGCAAGTGAGCGGTGCGCCCTATGTTGGCACTAAAATCCGTGTACGGGGCGTCGGCTCTATCAATGCGAGTTCAGATCCGCTTTATGTTGTTGATGGCTATCCTGCTGGTAATGACGTGTTTATCAATCCCAATGACATTGAATCGATTGATATTCTGAAAGATGCTGCGTCCGCAGCCATTTACGGCTCGCGTGCAGCAGGCGGCGTTGTCCTGATCACAACGAAGCGCGGGAAGGAAGGCAAAGGGAAGCTGGAATATGACTACCAGTTCGGGGTGCATCAGCTGGCCAAGAAAGTGGATATGCTCAATTCGTCGGATTTCGCCCAATTGCTGATCGACGGTCGTAACAACACTTACCGTGACCTGATGGTGAGCGGAGGCAAGCAATGGAACGATGGGATGTTTTCGGACGACAATGCAACCCGGATCAAGAACCTGGGCGGCAGTGCAGGGTCGGTAAGTATCCCAAACGACATCTATGATTTTGCAAACCAGCGGGTGATCACACCTAAATATAACACCGATTGGCAGGATGAACTTTACCGCAATGCGCCGGTAAGCCGTCATAACATCAGTTTCAGCGGTGGGCAAAAAGGACTTCGCTATGCGCTTAGCGGCGGGCACCTTACCCAGCAAGGCATTATCCTGAGCACCAAGCAGGAACGTACCAATTTCCGGGCGAACATTGATGCCGATGTCAACAAGAAGGTGAAAGTCGGCGCTAACCTGGCATTTACCTATAATACCAACCGCGAAGTGCAGGAAGGGCGCTTCAACCAGGGACCAATCCTGGGCGCGCTGGTTTATATGCCGATTTTCAAAGCTTATAATGAAGACGGCTCTCTGGCTAAGAACGAGGCGGCGGCACTGAGCTCGGGGTTTGGTTTGCAATCCATTGAAAACCCGGTGGCACTGGCCACCGAAACGCACATTAACAGAACCGGTCAGCGTGGGACGTACAATGGTTTTGCAACGTTTGAGATCGTAAAGGACCTGAATTTCAAGGTTAATCTGGGTTTGCAGACTTACAGCGAAAAATATGAATTCTACCGCCCCACCAGCCTGAGCGAGGGTGCCAACCCGCCGGGATCGCCACAGGCCATTGCGGCAGCGAATGCTGTGGCGCGCACGGTAAACTTCATGGATAAGCTTGCCGAATTTACCCTTAATTATAAAAAAGCATGGGGCAAGCACAGTTTCGACGGACTGGTAGGTTATACTGCGCAGCAGAACAACCGTGATGTGATTTCGGTTACAGCACGCGGATTCCAGAATGACCGGATCGAGGAGATTACCGGGAAAGGCGCAGATGCCATTTACTTTGGCCTCAACACGGGTAACCCCGAAGGCGATGGCACCGGTAAAACCGACTGGACGCTGCTCTCCTATCTGGCCCGCGCCGTTTACAATTTTGACAACAAATATTACCTGACGGCATCATTCCGCACCGACGGATCGTCGCGTTTCGGTCCTAATAACCGCTGGGGAAGCTTCCCATCTGTTTCGGCAGGCTGGAACATTTCGAATGAGCCGTTTTACAACGATCTGCTGGGCAAAGCCTCCACTATGAAATTGCGCGCAAGCTGGGGACTGAGCGGGAATAACAACATTGGTAACTATAACTTCCTGCAAACAATGGCCGCTCCGGGCGGCGTGGTTTTCGGGAACGGATCGGTGAATACTGCATTGTGGGCGGAGGGAATCAAGGACCAGGATCTGGGCTGGGAATCTACTTCGCAATACAATGTGGGGCTGGACCTGGGATTGTTTGAAGACAGGCTTTCCATCATTGCCAACTACTATCTGAGCCGCTCTTACAACCTGCTTTTCAACCAGCCGCTGTCAGCGATTTCGGGCTCGTCGACCATTCTGACAAACCTGAAAAACTCGAAAGTGCAGAACACCGGCTTTGATATCCAAGCCGACGCACGCGTGATTTCGAAACGTGATTTTAACCTGAACATCACCGGTAATTTTTCGGTAAACCGCAACAAGGTCCTTGATATGGGAGGTGCTAATACGATCCTGTCGACAGGCGCTGAGCGTTCCTATATAACGCATATTACACAGCAGGGACAACCCATCGGTATGTTTTATGGGTTCAAAGTAAAAGGCATGGTTCGCGAAGCGGATATGGAGAACCTGGAAGCGGATAATGCTGCTTACAATGCATCCACCCAAAAATTCCCAGCCGGTTATGTGTTGAAAGGCCCTGCGCGTTCAACGGCTTCTACAAACCCGCTGCGTCCGGGTGATCTTTATTTCGAAGATATCAATGGTGACGGGGTTGTGAATGATGCGGATAAGCAGGTGATCGGCACACCGCATCCGAAATTCACTTACGGATTTGCTATTTCGGCCAGCTACAAAAATTTCGATTTCAGCTCGTCGTTCAACGGGATCTACGGCAACCAGGTGCTGGACGGACAGGATTATTACATTTTCAATATGGAAGGTTCGGGTAACCAGTATTCTAAAGTACTGAACCGTTACCGTTCCGAAGCTCAGCCGGGGGATGGAAAAATTTATCGCGCTGCACGCGGAGGCACGCAAAGCAACAGCACGCGGTTATCGACATTCTACCTGCAGGATGGTTCTTTCCTGAGATGTACAAACCTGACATTGGCCTACAATTTCCCTCAGATTGCCCAGATCAGCAAAAATGCGATCAGTAACCTGCGGATTTACGTTGGAGTAGACAATGCATTTACCCTGACCAAATATCTCGGCTATAACCCGGAGGTTGATTACAACAACGGTTCTAACCTGACGCCGGGTGTCGATTATGGTAAATATCCACTTGCCCGCGCCTATAACATTGGTGCCCGTATCACATTTTAATTCAGCAGCTATGTTTGACACAAAATATAAATTTTCCCATATCCTTACCGCGCTCGCACTTTGCGTGCTAACCTCCTGCTCCACTGATTTTATTGACCTTGAAAATCCTAATGCGGTTTCCAATGCATCATTCTACCAGTCGCCCGGCGAAGTGGAAGCGGCCGTGAATGGCATTTATCAGTCGTTGCGCAATGGGAACGGAATCGGCGAAACGAGCGCACTTTACAGCGAGGAACGATCGGACAATACAGGCCGGAATGACAACCAGTCCAACGCGGGTGAGCCGTTCCAGTTCAATGATTTTTCACTTTTGCCCAGCAACACTTACCTTAAAAGCCACTGGCTGGCATTATATCAGACCATTACGCGCTCGAACCAGGTTCTGGAGGGGATTGAAAAAGTGAATTTCACGGACAATGACCTGAAAGAAAAATACAAGGCAGAAGCCAAATTCATGCGTGCGCTCATCTACTTCCACCTGGTGCGGAGATGGGGCGACGTGCCATTGATCACGCGCCCATTGACATTTGCCGAAGTGCAGGCAAGCACGTTCCGGGAGAAGCAGGATATAGTGTACCAACAGATTGTCACAGACTTAACCGACGCCGTCAACAGCACATTACCTAATGTCCAGACAACTGCTACCAAAGGAAAAGTGACCAAAGCTGCGGCGAATGCATTACTCGGACAGGTTTATCTGACCATGGCGACCACACTGGCCCCGGCAAACCGGACCGAGAACCTGAACAAAGCAAAAAACCATCTGACCGCATGCTATGAACTGCGCACTTTCGGGACATTGAAAGAGATCCCTTATGCGGATGTTTTCGATGTAGCCAAAAAATCCACGGTGCCTGAAATCATTTTCCAGGTGGTTAACAAGCAGGGCGACATTAACTTTTCTTCTGCCATTGCGCGGAATAATCAGGCAAAAGGCGAAACAATCAACTCATTGATCAACTCAACCGGGGCTGGTGGCAATGTTACGCCTGATCTTGTGTTGGATTATGAGGAAGCGGATGTTAGAAAGGATTTCAACATCAAATTTGCCAACGACCCTATCGTACGCGATTATTTCATTACCAAATTCCGGGATGCCAGTCCGGCTGCAACTAACCAGGGTTTTGGAGGAAATGACTGGATTTTGATTCGTTATGCTGATGTGATTTTAATGCTGGCGGAAGTCAATATGTATCTCGGAAATGAACCCGCCGCCATCGGCTTTCTGGATCAGGTAAGGGAACGCGCCGGGCTGCCATTGTACGCGGCATCGATCCGTAACACTGCTTACCGCGCCAAATATCCGACATTGAAACTGGCAATCCTTCACGAGCGCCGTGCGGAGCTGGCATTTGAAAACCACCGCTGGTTTGACCTGCTGCGTTTCTTCTCAACCGATGAGCTGGTTGCGTATTTCAAGGCCAAAAGCCAGGATAATTTTGGTCTTGCCAAACTATCGAACTTTGGGCCCAAAGACCGCTACTACCCGATCCCATTTGACGAATACAAACTGGACCCAACCAAAATGTACCAGAACCCGGGGTATTGATCCTGTTAAATGAAATCTCAATTAGAAAAAAAGAATAAAGCCGGACATTACTGTCCGGCTTTTTCCTTTTTTCTAATAAGGGGCAATCTATATTCCGAATCTGCTATGCCCCTCATTTTAGAAAAAAGTCACTTTATTTTCAGAAGCGTGCTGCCGGCAATATCTTCCCAGCGATACAGGTGAAAGGTTTTATCATCGCTCATGACAACGAAGAGTCCTTTTGGGAAATCGGCATTCAATGGAACGGAAACTGTTTCAGAACCGTCACTTTTGTTTGCGAGAACAGTGATTTTTTTCAAAAGGGTGTGCTTGTTAGCATCGCCGGCATCTCCTTCACGCGGGAAGATCTGGAAACTGTTGGCACCCTGGTCCGAAACGAGAATGTAGCCGGTGCTGTCCGTAAGCTCATAAATGGATATGCCTTCATGGTCTTCGGTAAACCCGGTTGTTGCAAACAACGCCAGCTCTGCATTGCCCTTTTCAGGATCGGCGTAGTATTTCCGCACGCCTTTGCCTTCATCGGAATAATATACATAGCCCAACTTATCATCCACCGCTATGGCCTCGATCTCTTTCAGCCCGCTGTAAGCACCGAATTTCCGGACCAATGTCGCCTTCACGTTACCCTTACCATTGTCTTCCAGCAAATATTGCCACAAATAAGTGCCGTCCGTAGGCCCGGATTTCCGGCCAACGATTGCATAAATCTTTCCTGAAACATTCTTATAAAGCGCAATCCCCATCAGGTCGCGATGGTTTTCACCCTGCTGTCCCTCAAAGACTGCTATGCCGCCTCCATCCAAAGGTTTCATATCTGGTAAAGCATAAATCCGGAGCTTGTGGGTGAAACGTTCGGTGGTGACAGCGATGTCGGTTTTCTTGCCATTGAGCATCAATCCATACTCGATGTCTACATTATCGGGGCGCTGTAAGCCGTGTATAGTCTTGTCTTTCAGCATTTTGCCTTTCAGATCAAACACATACAAGCCGCCATTCTGGTCTTTATCTGTTCCAATGATGAGGCTCGCCGCGGGATCTGCCGGGTTGATCCATACAGCCGGATCGTCGGTGTCATGCGCAACGGTGTCTGTTATATAGCGTGGCTTGATGACGGCAAGCGTGTCCTCCGCAGCTGCTGCCTGATCGGCATGAAGCTGTTTTTTTTCACCGCAGGAAGTTAGTACGCAGCCGCAGCCAAAAAGTAAAATGATAAATCCTTTCACAAAAATTCCAGTTAAAAAAGCAAAAAAAAGCCCTCCCGGTGCTGCCATGTGCACACCGGGAGGGTTTGAAATTATTTTGTTCCAAATGCACCTGCGAAGCTCGCTGGCGCGGGAGATTTGTAAGTAACACCGTTCACAAGCAGCCCCTCCGCGTACAAGCGGGTGAAATCCGTTTTTCCTTTGCCCAATGCAGGCGAACCTGCCTGCAAATGAAAGTCCCACTGCGTGTTGAACGCCGCATTGTTCATGGCTGTGGTCAGTGGATAGTTCACAAACTTAGGATCATTCTCACCAGCTTTTGCGGAGATAAGGTCATTCGCTCCCTTCACGATCTCGGCCGACGGCTGAAACTGATTGGTTGTAGTCTGGTCTGCACCGTAGTAGAATGTGTTGGCAATTACCGAACGCGCATCTTCCGGATCGCCCGCGTCGCGTTTGATGCCGTAGCGGTCGTTGGCAAGCAGGTTATTGTACAAATCCGCCCGAACACCCGATTCCACCCAGATCGACCCGCCTTTGGTGGTAGGCCTTCTCCAGCCTGCATTCACAATCGTGTTGTTATAGCCCACAACATAAGCCTGCGGCGTGCGCTCACCAGAGTTTGAAAGTTTCAATGCATTGGTATTAGGACTATACACGACATTGAAAGCAACATCTGCCTGCACCCCGGACTTGATATTGATCGCATCACCGCCCGATACGCCCGTGGTATAGAACATGTTATTGGCAATGATCACTTTTCCGCCTTCAATGTAAAATCCGTCCTCGTTGAAATTGCGGATCGTGCTGTTGACAACAATGAATTTACCATTGATATTCATAAAATAAGCGACCGGAACGTGCTCGCCAGCTTCGGCTTTGTAAAGTCCTGCTTTTACGGATGGAGACTCTTCTGTCGTTACCGCACCGCCGTATTCGAGAATTGTGTTACTCAGGACCAGCTCGGTCGTGTTGGGTCCGGCAACCAGTCCGCCCCAAAGATTTCCGAATTGGTTACCCGGCGTTTTCCAGGCATCGGGAACCGTAAATTTGACGGGCGCCGCCGCCGTACCCAGGCTATACAGGTTACCCAGCACAACTACTTCCGGTTTCACAACCGAGTCGCTGAACAACACCGTGACGCCTTCCTCAATGGTCAGCGACTTACCTGCAGGGACCTGAATGTGACCGGTTATTTTATATGTGCCGCCCTTGGTCCAGACACCGGAAACTTCGCCCGAAACCGATTCTTCAACAACCGGCGGAACAACGGGCGTCGGCTCCGTATCATCATCACTGCAGCTGGCCAGCGCGAAAATGGCTAAACCCGCTGCCAGAATTGTGTTTTTCATTTTCAACGTGTACATGTTTTTTTGTTTTGTATGAATTGTTTAAAATTTGATTCTTGCTCCCAGCAAATAGGATCGTTGGTAAAAATCCCTTCTGATTAATGTACCCTCGCCCAGGTCCTGGCCCGGCGCACCTTCATTCTTCGGACTCCGCGTTTTCATATACACTTCCATAGGTGTATTAAGCAGATTATTGGCTTTGATAAATATTCCTAAACCGTTTTTGAAGGTTTTTTCCAGAGAAGCATCCAATTGTACGAAGCCCTTTTGCCAGAGATCATTGTCCAGAAACTGCGCCACTGTATTGATACGGTCACCCGTATACGAGCCTGCGAGTTGCGCATCAATGCCGCGATCGGCATCCTTTAACAGCACCGACACATTTCCTACATGCGCCGACTGGCCATAGAGCGGGCGGGTCTGGTCTACGCTGATCGTTGCCAGATCGCCTTTGGCATCCCTGATGCGTTTCGATTTCGGGGTGGTGATCTGTGAATGCGTATAAGTGTAGTTCGCCTTGATGCCTATGAGCCTGAAATATTTGATATAATCCACTTCCAGACCGTAATTGGTTGCATTTCCAAAGTTTCCGGGCGCATAGTAAATGTCCTGGCCCCGGTTTGCATCGCGTTGCAGAGTGTATTCAATCGGGTCTTTGATGTGTTTGTAAAACAACCCAACCATCAGTTGCTCCGCAGGCTTTGGAAAAAGCTCGTAACGCAGGTCAATGTTGTCGGCTATTGCCCTTTTCAGATCTGCATTTCCGCGTTCCTGATATTCTTCCTGCACAATGCGGTATGGAACGATTTCGAAATAGCCGGGGCGGTTGAGCGACCTGAAATAGGATGCCCTGAGATTTACATTTTGCCGGGTTTTGTATTTAAAATGAATGCTCGGCAACACGTCCGTGTAAACCTGCTTGCCTTCCGGGCGTTCCTCCCCGATCGGGAAAAGCATCTTATAACCCTGGTCCGTTGCTTCCACCCTGACGCCGCCCAGCACTTCCAGTGTCTCCGTGCCTGCTTTAAATTGAAGATAACCCGCCTTGATCTGCTCGCTTGCATCATAGTTCAATGCGGACGCAACGGACCCTCTCGGGTTTTGTACAACCCATCCGATCTGCGTGTAATCCGTAAAATCGGTTCCGAACTGGTCAAATGGGCGCGATGGGCGCAGTTGGTAATTGTTGTAAAAATTGCTTCTGGCTTTATCACGATATAGTCCGCCGGCCGACCATTCGGTCCGGACATTGCCTACGGGCCATGCGTAAGTGAAATTCAGATATCCTGACCAGTCGCGATCCGTGTTGTGTTCCCACCGCCTCGTGGCGTCTCCTGCTGTCGTCCGTTTTTCAATAAAATTCTCTCGAATTCCCAGCAAAGGCACATTGGCATTATCGGGCACTTCATTGGTTGCCTTGGAATAAACCGCCGACCATTGCACGGCAATACGGCCTGTAAGCTGATGCTTGCCTTGCAGTGTACTGTTCAAAATCTGTTGCCTGGTCAGCCTCGATCGCGTGGTATAACCGAGTGTTGCATTGCCCAGCACAGGATCGTAACCGCCAATGGTCAGCTGCGTCGATTTCACATCCCGGACCTGCACATTGGTAAGGCTCATCCATGCATTGTAAAACTGGATCTTGTGTTTGTCATTAATGCGGTAATCCATCTTGGAATGCAGGCCATAGCGCGTTTGCTGCTCCGAATATTGCCGCTCGCTCATATTAGTAAGCGTTTCGCCACGAAGCGTATCCACACTTTCGGAATTAAAGAAAAGGCTGTTGCTTCCGCGGAATGTATTCTGATAGCTGCCCGCCAGCAAAACCCCCAGCTTATTATTCAAAAAACGGTTTCCGATAGCCAGGCTGCCGAGCAGATTCGGAAGCGGGGATTTGGAAGAATAATCAACCGGAGCTTTTGTAAAATCCTGTGGCGTGGCATTATACTGGTTTCCACCCCGCTCGTAAGGAGATTTGGATTGAATGTTTTTGAAATCGTAACCCATAAAATTACGTCTCAGAAAAAGCTCATTGTAACCCGTGGAAATGGTGCCGGAAACAGTGAAATGGTCTGGCGCATCTTTCATGACCATATTAATGGCCCCGCCTACGGCATCACCCTCCATCGATGGCGTCAATGCTTTGTACACTTCCAGTCTGTCCAGCAGATCCGACGGGAAAATGTCCAGCGGCACATAACGGTATTTGTTATCCGGGCTCGGGATTTTCACCCCGTTTACCAGTGTATAATTGTAACGTTTATCCATGCCTCTCAGGATCGCATGCTGGCCGTCACCATTGCTGTTGCGCTCAATGGCAACCCCTGAAATCCGCTGGATCACATTGGCCACTGTCAGATCCGGCGAAATCTCGATCGTCTTACCGGAGACAATGTTCATTACTTGCCCTGCATTGCGTTCCAGCGACCTGGCCGACTGATCGCTTGTCCTGTCTTTCTTTCCATAAACCTCAATTTCGTGCAGCTCGTGATCGCTCGCCGTTTGCAGTAACAGGTTCAGCTGCACGACTTCATTGGCATCAATTGTAAATTCCTTCTGGGTTGAGGCATAGGAAATATGCCGGACAATGAGCCGGTAGGAACCGCTTTGCAGGTTTGGAATTATAAAAGATCCGTCCAGGCCGGATACATCATGAAAGTCTGTTCCTTCAATCATCACCACCACGCCCAATGCGGGTTCGCCGGTTGCGGCTTCCAGTAATTTTCCTTTAACAGTTCCTGCCTGCAAGAGTGACGAGGAGAGCATTGCAAGCAACAGGGATGTGTAAAACTTTATCAGCATATATCAATTCGCATTCGACTTTTTAAATCCTGTCGGCGCGGCCAATGAAATGTCCGGCGATGACAATGCGAAGGTGATAAAAGAATGAAGAGCTGGCCAAATGCACGGCGTTACAAAAAAGCAACGCTGCCGTGACGGGCGTTACAAAAAGGAAACACAGCGCATTTTAAATACACAAGACACTGATTTTCAGGCAAATACAAATGGATTCTTCACCATTAACATTCTGTTACCACAATGTTATCTTAATGTGAAGTCCCTAAATCGACTGAATGAAGGTTGAAATGTTGTCACCCTGCTGGATGTTCAACTTTTTGCGCAGGCGGTGCCGCATGACGCGGAGGCTGTCCTGGGAAACGCCGAGGAGTGTTGCAATGTCGGCGGAAGTGTGGTTCATCTTCATCAATGCGAGCACGCGCAGGTCGTTGGAGGTGAGCGAGTCCGATTGCTGTTGCAAGCGGTCGAAAAATGACTGGTGCACCTGCTCGAATATCGTCCTGAATTCTTCCCAATGCTGGTCGTCGCTCAGGCCAAGGCGGATCTGTTCGGCGAGTTGCCGGATCTGCTTTTTCTGGTCGCGCTTGTCTTCTTTGCCCAGCTCGTCGAGTTTTGTTTGCAGATCTTCCAGCAGCTGGTTTTTGCGGATGACATGCAGTGTATAGCTGCTGAGTTCCTTTGTCCTGATCTCCAGTTGCTGTGTCAGGTTTTCTTCCTGTAACTTTTTGTTTTGCAAATCCACTTCCATCAGCTGGTTTCGGGCTTCAAGGAATTGCTTGTGTTGTGCATGCAGCTTTTGCTCGTTCCTGAATTTGAGCCGCTGCCTGCTGATGACCAGCCCTGCAATGAGAATAACCAGCACCACCACAACACCAATAGCGACGGAGACCATCAGATCGGCTTTTCTGGCCTGTGTTAGTTGTTCAATCTCATTATCTTTTTGCTCAATGTCGTAGAGCGTTTGCAGCAGTGCGAGCTGCTTGTTGCTTTCCTGCGAATAGATTTTGGTTAAATACTCACGGCTTAATGCCAGGTAATAAAAGGCGCTGTCATTTTTGTTCAGGAAGTTGTATCCCTTTGCGATATCATTGTATGCGCCCGAAAGCTGGTAAAAATCATCCTTCCTGCGCGCCAGCTCCATCGCCTGAAAGCTGAAATGAAGCCCTTTCCGATACTGGCCCGTTTTGCGCAAAACATCACCCAGGTTATTCAGCACTTCAATCTGCGCCTGCTCATGTCCCTGCTGCCGGTTGATCTTGTAAGCCCGGTCAAAATTGGCATAAGCCGAATCATAACGTTCCTGATCTTCATAAATGCTTCCCAGGTTTTCATAGATCTTGGCGACTCCCTCCCGCATATTTTCCTGCTGATATGCTTCCAGGGCTTTGTTCTGAAAGTAAAAAGCACTGTCATAATCCTGCTTCTTTTCATATAAATGCCCTATCCGGCCGAAAATGTCCGCCCTGCCTGCCCCGCTTTTCAGTTCCTCATAATGGCCAAGCGCTTCGTCATATTGCTTTCGGGCAGTGGGTGATTGCCTGTTCCGGTAGTAAAGCTCGCCGAGCATAGCGAGGTTTTCTGCGAGCAGTTTCTTCTCGCCTTTGGCCCGGTAAATTTTATCTGCTTTGAGCAGATATTCCAGCGATTGCGGATAGTGACCGGAGAGAAAAAGAATGCGGCCGATCTGCTGCAGGTAAGCCGCCGCTGTAAGATCATTATTTTTAGCAATCGCCTGGTTATACTTTTCTTTTGTGACAACAAGCAGTGAGTCGGGCCTGGTGTATTCGCTGATGATCCTTTCACGGCTGCTTTCCGCATCTGCGAAAGGACTGCGGGATTGCGCGTGACCATACGCGGATATAAAAATAAAACAAAGGCAACACGCCCAACCTAACCAGACCTTCATTTGAGAGATTCTATTTCGGGCTTATCCATGCCTTAGTCCGGCTTTAAATTCTTGCTTGACCTTCATACAGTCGTTACAGATCGCCATCAACATTTTTTCAAAAATACAATTTGTTTTTCTGCTTGTCACAGATTTAACGATTCAATAACACCTGCTCTTCATTGAGGTCATACTGCAAGTGTAATTTGGCATCAACTAATTCAATGACGATGCCAGCTAATTGCAGAAACAAAAGATTTTTGAGCGTGTGGGGACTTTTCGTGCTTGTATTAACATGCAACAGCACCGAACGCACCAACGGGTCGACCGTGATTGACTTGCAGATGGGAAAGAACAGTTTCATGAAAAATGAAACCAGGGGACAGTTCTCAGCCATAAGCTACAACATTGCCGGTCTGCCAGCGATCATTTCCAGCGCAAAAACGCCCAGGGCTTCCAGCATTGAAGCCATTGGCAAGAAATTACAGGCTTTTGACATTGTGCATGTTCAGGAAGATTTTAATTATCATACCCAATTGTATGACGGCGATGATGTCCACAACTACCGTACCGAAACCAAAGGGGCTGTCCCGTTTGGCGATGGCCTGAACACGTTGTCGAAATTCCCTTTGAGCAATGTTGTCCGCGTGAACTGGGATGACTGCACCGGGGCCGATTGCCTGACTCCCAAGGGATTTTCCTACACCAGGATACAAGTAGCGCTGAATGTTTTCATTGATTTTTATAATGCTCATTCCAATGCTTACAATACGCAGCCTGCCGCTGCGGCACGTCGTGAAAATATCAAACAGCTTTCAAAATTTATCCGCGAACATTCGGCTGGTAATGCGGTTGTTCTGATGGGTGACTTAAACGGACGTTATGGTTTTTTCTATGACAACATTCAGATCCTGACAAAGGAAAACGACCTGCAAGATGCGTGGATCACACATAAGAACAGCGGGAAAATGCCGGATGCATCCAAAGTAATCCCCTTGGCCAACATCCTGAACCTGAGCGACAGCAGTGAAACGATTGACAAAATATTTTTCCGCAGCAGCGAAACGTTAGAACTCCGGGCGACCAGCTATTCTTTTTTGAACAATGATTTCAATAATGAAGAAGGCCTGCCCCTATCCGACCACCATCCCGTAAGCGCACAATTCTCGTGGCAAGTCAAAACCGGTGTAAAATATGGTTCCGATCATTTGGCAAAAGCGCTGTAATACGCTCTAACCATTTTATCCCAACTGTAATTTGCGGCTGTAAACTCCCGGAAAGCTTGCCTTTTCCCCTCGAACTTTCCGCTATCCGTGAGGATTTCATTGAGCTTTGTTGCCCAGGTATTTGCATCCTGACTTGGAAGCAAAAAGCCATTTTTACCCTCCTGGATGGCATCGGGAATGCCGTCCATGTCCGCTGCAAAGACCAGTGCTCCCGCGAGCGCTGCTTCAATGCACACCAACCCGAAACCTTCCATATCACCATTGATGTGGATATTCGGCATAATAAATGCTTCCGACGCTTGTAGTATCACTTTTTTATCCCCGGAAGGCAGGCGGCCCAGATGCTTTACGGATGTCGTGAAGTCAGGGTTGTTCAGCAGAGACCTGATTATTGCCGCATCGGACCCGAAGCCCAGGAAAAGCATGATCTGTTCCCGCAGCTTGCCGGGAACGAGCGATAATATGCGTTCAAAAAAGCCCGGACGGTTATCAAAAGGACCGATGAGTAACACAAAAAAGCGGGGATCCAGCCTGGGAACGACTTCCATGATAAACCAGGAGAAACCCTTGCGCTTCACCGCCCTGCCCACCGCAACCAGCAAATGCCTATTTGCGGGAATGGCATATCGTTCCAGCACTTGCTGACTGGTTTTTGAATGCTGAATTGCCTCTCCGCGCTCTTCATCCACACCATTATGGATAACGATGATCTTACGAGGATCAATTCCCAATGCAATTGCCTGATTTGCGGTGGCCCGGCTTACTGCGATGAAAAGGTCGAACCGGTTGAATTTCGGGAGGACGCGCTTTCTGTATATTTCACTTGGAAATACGACATCGAGTCCGTGCAATGTTACTGTGCGTTTCAGATGCTCGTAACCTTTGTGATGCAGGCAGCATGTTGCCAGAAGGGCATCATTGAAGTGGATAACGGTGATCCCGGAGTGCGCTTTGCAGATTCGCAGAATATTGCGCCGCAGCGTTAGGAAGAACATAAACCGGCTCCCTTTTCCTTCATATACAAGGCGGTGGACACGGCAGTAACCTTCCATCCCGGTGACCAGCTCGAAACTTTGTTTTTCCATTCCGCCAACCGCTGGGGGGAATTTGTGGCTGACAAACAGAATTTCCATAGTCAGGAGTAGAGGCGCTTTTTGTATATAAAAAACGAATAGAAAATGGCCCCTACCAGGATCCAGAACAGCTGACGAGCCCTGCGCAAAGCAGAAACGGAAAGCCACAGCGGAATGCTGCTGATTCCCAACAGTGACAACATGATCTTATTACCAAATTCTTCCACCCCCACCTGCCCAGGCACAAAAGCACCGGCTGCTTTGACCAAGATAACGCCCATATCCAGCAAAAGGCTGTCGGCGATCGTGACATTGTAGCCGAAGAGCTTTAACACAATATAAAATTCCAGCGAACCGACTACCCAATGCAGCGTGAACAGGACAAATGCAAATGCGAGTTGCCTGGGATATGAATGATAAAAATCAGCCAGCTCTGCGCGTAGGTTGGCGAGCCGGGATTTTATGCGTGCCAACTTTGGATTTTTGTCAGCATTTAAATTAAAACCATAAATTTTATACAAAATAAAAACCAGCAGCAGGCAGATGATAAGCACCAGCAGGACAGATTTATATGGTAACCACGCGGCCATCGGTAATGGGTTTTTAAGCGAGAACCATACTAATGCTAAAATCAGAAGGCATATCTGGCTTGCAACCATCAACAACCGGGAAATGACTACGGATGTTAAAACTTTGGTTTCGCTCACCGGGTAAGGCCTTAGTAGCACAATTTTGAGCATATCGCCTCCCGCAAAGCTTGCAGGGTTGAACAGGCCGACGGTTTCACAAACGTGCCGGATCATGAAAAGATCGGTTTTCGGGATGGATCCTTTCGCGTTGCCGAGGCAATACCACCAGCCCAATGTCCCCAGCGCATAAGCCACTGAGGTGCTGAGTAAGACCCAGCCAAAACCCGCTCCCACTTTTGCCAGAGCTGCCTGCACCTGATGCGGGTCGATGACTTTCAGATATTGCCAGAGCAACACCAGCATACTCACCAGAAGCAGCGCTTTAAGGATTTTTATGAGAAGCGGATGTAATTTCAAACTTTCAGGTTTTTCGTAAATGAGGTTGCCAGCTCATGCAGGTCATCAAAATAGGTCTTAGCCAGTGTTGTCCAGTTGAACGCTTTGCTATGATCTACCGCATTGGCAGACATACGCTGCTGCAATGTTGGGTTTTGAATGACCCGACGGATCTTTTCAGCATATGCATGGGCATCATCCGGGTCGCATTTGAAACCGTTTATGCCATCTTCGACTATATCTTTACTGCCACCGCCGTCTGCGATAACGGGCACCAAACCCGACGCCATCGCTTCCAGCACGACATTACCAAATGTTTCGGATATGGACGGAAAGATAAAAACAGAGGCCGATGCGTAAAGCACTGCTAATGCGTCATGGTCCTGTTTTCCGACGAAAATCGCGTCCGGCATTTTTCGCATGCAATCTTTTGCCGCCGTACCATCTCCTGCAATGATCCAATTGCAGGCAAAGCCCTGGGCTTTCAAAAGCGCATAGACAGCAATCAATGTTTCCAGATTTTTTTCCCAAACCAGCCGGCTCGCAAACAGGATCGTAGGAAGCGAATTGTTGGTAAGCCGTTCTAAATACCGCGGATCTTTTTTGTGCGGTGAAAATAGCGCCGTATCAATGCCACGCTGCCAGATCCTGAGATTCATGGCAGACATTCCGGTGGATACCAGCTCATCGGCCAGGCTTACAGACGGAACATACACACGGTCGCAGGCGTCGTAAAACCTGTTCTGGATTGTGGTAAGCCGATCTGCCACGGGTTTGACCAAAAATGGAACATAACTGAAATAGTAAGCCATGTAGCTCGGGAAGTGCGTGTGATAAATGCTGATGACAGGCAGTTGCCGCTCTTTGGCGTATGCGAGTGCAAAATGTCCGAGGATTGACGGCGTGGCAATGTGTACCACGTCCGGGTTGAAGTTTTCCAGCTGTATTGTGATTTCGTCAGCCGTCAAGGACGGGATGGCCAGCTTGTATTTGGGGTTCAGCGGGATGCTGAATGAGCGCGTTTTAATGCACTCGAACTGGTTGATCCGGTCCGGCCCGCTCCCGCATACGAACAAAAAATCGAAGCGACTGGCATCAATCCTGTCCAGCAGCTGGAACATAGTCCGCGACGCGCCATCAAAGTCGGGAATCAGGATTTCTGCAAAAAATACAACTTTAATTTTTTTCATGGGCGCTTCAAAGCAACGAAAATAACCCATCCGCAGCGCCCGAATATGACCCTAATGTTAAATATGAAATCGTGCAAAAAGCCAACGCATTGAGGTGCCTGGTCAGAACTCCTTTTCTCCAAATTCGCTGGCTGGCAGCTTGCCTTTTTTGGAGGTTTGGTTGAGGTTATAGCTCAGGTTTAAAAGAAAGATATCTGTCTCCTGAATGTAGTTGGTTGTTGTAAAAAAATCTTTCCCAAATGTGGTGATCCGTTGCCGGTTTGAGCCCAGGAGGCCAAGATCGACATTCTGCCATTGTAATGTTGCGGCCAGCTTGCCTTTCAGGAAGGTTTTTCTGGCGGATAAGTTGGGCAATGTCCGATGTGCTGCCTGCTTCAAGTCCCCAGGACGTTGCCAGGCCAGCATTGGTGTAAATGCGGTTGAGGATCGTATCATTATAGACACTGTTGACCCTATTAACCACATTCTTGATACGCTGATTATATGATCACATCACCCGTTTGCAGGTCCGTTTTTGTGTTATTATAAACGATATCGGCACGCCTCGACTGGGAACGAAACCCTGTATAAAAACCTACCGAAAATGCATCGCTCGAACGAGGCGTAAATGATACTGAGCCCCTTGCAGTGTAATTGTAGCGGATAAAACTCCGCTCCCCATCCGATGGAAACGAGGTGAATACCTGGCCGATTGTTGTATTTACATCGCCGGTTCGCTGCCCTGCGATATCGTTCCGGAGATAATTCCCGCTCAAACTGACATCCCATTTTTCGGAACGCGCATTGAATGTGACATCGCCGCCAAAACGGAGCGGATTGTGCAGGTTATCATAACGGTAAATGGCCGGAAGGCCTCCCTGCACATTGGCCGAAAACGGTGTAACATTTTCGAACTTAAAAGCGCCATTTTCAGAGGTTAGCAAGCCGGTTACCAATGTCGAGTCCGGGCTTTTGAAAAGTGCCACTGAGCAATATGCCAATGGTTGTTTGGTCTGCCGGTCGGCTACGCTGCCGGAGATGGTTTGCGCCTGTATACAGGCAATCGAAGTGAGTAAAATCAGTAAGGTAAAAGCAAAAACTTTCATGGTGAGTTAAAGGCACTTCCGTGGTTTTGCGGACGAGCAAAATTAACTCTACACCGGCGGTAGACTTTGTACATTCGCGCCGATTTCTGGTATATTCAAGAAATACCCTTCATTCTCTTAATCCTGAAAAGCTCACTCCCGTTCAGCTTATTTTTAATCGGCACTTCCATGATTGAAGAAATCTTTGCGCTAATCTAATATACCCGTCTCATTCTGATCTGGCTGGAAGAACTGATAACCAGCGGCACCTTTTCCACTTTCACCGAACTGTTGTCGAGACCAAACCACTGGGCTTCTGAATTGGTAATGCTCTTGATGGCGAAATAAAACTTCATAACAAACTCTTCATGCCATGGAAGATCATTTTCAACAGACAAGTAACGTTCAAGAACCACAAAACGGAAGTCACCCGTCACATTCTGGCGGTTGAGTGACTCATACCGGCTGGTAATGTCGACCTCGTTATTGCGCACCATATCTTGCACCACATCGCGCAAGAACATATTAATGCGCTGCTCGACCCGGAAACCCAGAATAAAATTGATTTTGATCACATCATCCTCGGCCCTCACATTAACGTGGTAATCCATGGTGTACGGTTCGTCGGTCGTCTCCACGTGCACAAACCAATAGATATCCGCCCGTTTAGGCCGCTTTTGAAATATTGAATAAATGATTTTGTTTTCGATCTGGTCGTCCGCAGCCGCATTGGACATAAACACCAGATGCGTGGCATACTTGGGAACACTGATGTCATTGCTAAGCTCTTTGAGCGCAGGGATATATTTGTCCAGATCCACGAATTCTGTCAGTCTGAGTTTAATCACATTCGCCCGCAGCCACATGGCCATCAGGTCTGCGATGACGATTGCCAGTACCAGGGAAACCCAGCCGCCATGCGGGAACTTCAAAAGATTGGCGGCAAGGAACGAGCCTTCGATAGCCAGGTAAACAACCATGAATGCGCCTACCCAGAGCTTTGCTATTTTATGTACAAAAAGATAGTACGAAAATAGCAAAGTAGTCATGATCATGGTGAGCGTGATGGCAAGCCCATATGCCGCTTCCATATGCGATGATTCTTTGAAATACAATACGATACCAATGCATCCCGCCCACAAAAGCCAGTTTACACTCGGCACATAAAGCTGTCCTTTCTGATCACTTGGATAAATCAGGCGGACTTTGGGCCATAGATTTAGCCGGATGGCTTCCGAAACCAAGGTGAACGAGCCGCTGATGAGCGCCTGGCTGGCTATAATGGTGGCCATCGTAGCGACGCAAATCCCTGGCAACAACCACCAGTCGGGCATGATCTCATAAAATGGCTTTCGTCCATTCAATGTCTCTCCAACGTGCATCGCCAGCCACGCACCTTGCCCGAAATAGTTGATAACCAGGCAAGTTTTAACGTAGATCCAGCTGATCCTGATGTTGCCCCGGCCACAATGTCCGAGATCAGAATATAATGCTTCGGCTCCGGTCGTACAAAGGAAAACGGACCCCAACAGCCAGAAACCTCCCGGATGGTTCGCCAAAAGCTGATAAGCATAATAAGGGTTGAATGCTTTGAAAATTTCGGGGTGGTAAAGCACCTGCGAAAGCCCGAGGACGAGCAGCATTAAAAACCAGACAAGCATCACCGGCCCAAATGCCCGCCCTACAATTGTGGTCCCAAAAACCTGAATGATGAACAACAATGTGAGAATCCCGATGACAATCGGAATGGTCTGAATATGCGGATACAGAATGCGAAGACCTTCCACGGCCGACGAAACCGAGATGGGCGGCGTGATAATCCCATCTGCCAGCAAAGTACTGGCCCCGATTATGGCTGGAATAGTGAGCCATTTTGCATTTTTCCGTACCAGGGCGTAAAGGGCTAATATGCCGCCTTCACCATTGTTATCGGCCCTCAGGATCAGAATCACATACTTTACAGTGGTTTGCAATGTCAATGTCCAGAAAATGCAGGACACCGAGCCGTAAACAACATCCAATGCAATGGCCTCACCGCCGATAATGGCCTGCATGGCATACAATGGGGAGGTTCCGATATCTCCAAAAATAATCCCTAACGCGACCAGCAGACCTGCTGCAGATGCCTTGTCACTATGTTTTAAACTCATTCTTGTTGTTAATTACTGCAATCACACAGACCTCGCCTTTATCAGGGCATATAAATTTGACAATATTAGGATATTTCGCATTCATCATGCTTTGCAGGATTACGATTCTTCGAAAAATTTTTAGTACAATCGATTCCACCAGGCAACCATTTGTGCTTCGGGATTCTTCGTACCAGGAGAACATTCGCAAGGGACAATGATTACGCTCACGCCGCGCGCCCATCCCGGCGAATCCCTCAAAGGCGGTGCCCGCTGCTAAGAATGAGAGGCAATGACGGTTAAGACGGTGATGTACAGCAATGTCTCCGAAACTTTAATATGGAATACATAATATTAGCTGTACTTTTCGTAATTCAATTATACTCAACCCTTTTTCATGAAAAAACTTTACTGCTTCGTTGCGTTTTTGCTGCCTTTTGCCTCATTTGCCCAGTGCCCTGCGGGTGATGTTGTTCTTACTACACAGGATGAAGTCAACTCCTTTCCCACCGATCATCCCGGATGCGTTACATTGCCGCAGAATCTGTCCATTATCGGCCAGGCCCTCACTCCTGACATTACTGACCTCTCTCCATTGGCCGTCATTACCGGTGTGGGCGGAGGAATTTACATCCAGACTGTCGAGGGATTAGCCACTCTGAACGGTCTTCAGAACATTACAGCAATCGGAAACGACCTTGAAATTTCTGAGAACCCGTTGCTGACAGATATAACAGGCCTTTCAGGGATTACAGATGTGCCGGGGAAATTGCTGGTGTCGGGAAATGGTGCCCTGCCAACATTGCTTGGCTTGCAAAACGTTACGGCTGTGGGCAATGATCTCGATATTTATGATAATGCGTCCTTAACCACGCTGAGCAGCCTTACCCTGACGTCCGTGGGCGACGACATGTACGTAGAAGACAACCCGCTGCTTACTGATTTGCAAGGATTGCAGAATATAGTAAACCTCGGCGACGAACTTAATATATTGAACAATGAGGCATTGGCGAGCATTCAGGCCCTTTCAGGCATCGCCGCTATTAAGGATGATATCTCAATAATTTCCAATCCCTTACTTACCAGCCTGGCCGGTATAGATCATTTAACAACATACGGCGGCGACCTGATCATCAGTGACAACGCGTCCATTGGAACTCTCCAGCAGCTTTCAAATGTAACAACGATCGGGGGCGAGCTTAGCATCAGCGAAATGCCGTTATTAACGGATCTGAACGGATTGCACAACCTTACATCTGTCGGGACGCTATACATTTACCAAAACGCTGCACTCACGACTTTAAGCGATCTGGCATTGTCCAGCGCCAACCTGGTTATCATCGAAGACAATGATTTAATTACTGATCTGTCCGGTCTGGATGGTATAACTGCCGTGTCGGAATTCCTGGCCATTGTGGATAACGACGCCCTGACGAGCTTGACCGGGCTTGCCGGGCTTACTGACATTGGTTCTTTAATCATTGCCAATAATAGCGCATTAACCAACATTCAGGCGTTGTCCCAACTTACTTCATTGACAATGCTGCAGATTATTACCAACAACGCGCTGACAGACCTGCAAGGACTGGAAAATGTTACCACAATTGACGGGCAGCTTCTGATTTTAGACAATAATGGATTAACCAGTTTGAGAGGTTTGGACGGCCTCACCACAGTTGACGGGATCGTTCCGGATGAGCCTGGTTTTATACTGTCTGGTAACGCCAATCTGACTGATATCAGTAACCTTTCGGCTTTTACAAGGATGAACAGCAGCTTACTGATCATAAATAACAGTTCACTGGCGTCCTTGTCGGGCTTAGACAACCTGGAATCTATCGGGCCGTATTCTACATTATGGATTGGTCAAAATCCATCATTAACAAGTCTGGCCGGCATTGGCAAGTTCCAAAGTGTAAATAATGTTGTTATCTCCGAAAATGAGGCACTGACGGACCTTTCGGGGCTTGAAACCTTAGGCTCCGTAACCGATGTGTTAAGCATTATAGGTAACAATGGCATGACTTCACTCAAAGGGTTAAATAATTTAACAACGATAGGTGGACATCTTTTGCTGGATTCCAACCCAGCACTTGAAAGTTTAAGCGATTTGAACAATCTCACTTTGCTGCAACAAATGCTCACCATTACCGACAACGTAAGCCTGGGCACCTGCGCGGTAGCCGGCATATGTGCTTACCTGAAAACCAGCAGTCCGGACGTTGTTACCATCTACGGAAATAACACCGGATGCGACTCACAGGAAGAAATTGAGACCGATTGCGCGAGCCTGCCGGTTACGCTGGTTGAGTTCAAGGCAGAGAAAAAGGAAAATGCTGTGCAAATCCGTTGGTCGACCAGCAGTGAAGTGAACAGCAGCTATTTTGAAATACAACACAGCCTTAACAGCGGCAAGTCCTGGGAAATAATTGGCAGAGTGCAGGCTAGCAAGGAAAGCTTTGAGGTTAAAAAATATGAGTTCCCCCATCTTAATCCTTCAAGTGGCGTAAATTTATATCGCCTGAGCATGGTAGATCAGGACGGAACTTTTGCGCTTAGTATGATCCGTAATGTTACATTTAACCAGGCGAATGGATTCTCGGTTTACCCGAACCCGGTTGCAGAGCAGCTAACAGTAGCGGCAAGCAAGGATACACCTGAGGGAAACCTACGAGTCTTCAACGCGGCAGGTAAAATGCTCTTTTCGAGAGATGTTAACTTCTCAGGGAAGCCTTATCAGTTTGAAACTTCGGCTCTGCCCGACGGACTTTACACGATCCAGGTTTCCAACGGCTCAGGAACGAAAGAAGTGAAAAAATTCATTAAACTAACCCGTTAAATCTTGCCGGACAGCGAGGGATCTGAAAACTCACAAATATGAAACAATCGTCATTATCCATAAGGCCCTTTATAGGGAGCAAAGACTTTGAAATATCCCGAAATTTCTATCGCGATATGGGCTTTGAAGAAGTGGTGATCTCACCGGATATGTCTCTTTTCAAAACAGACAATGTTGGCTTTTATCTGCAGGACGCGTTTGTCCGGGATTGGATCGACAACACAATGATATTCATGGAAGTAAAAAATGTGCAAAGCACGTGGGACGAGCTTGTTGCACTCGATCTTCCGGCAAAATACAGCGGCGTGCGGCTCACACCTATTCGTGTCGAGCATTGGGGCCGCGAGTGTTTTGTCCACGATCCGTCCGGAGTGTTATGGCATTTCGGGGAGTTCTTTGATAAAAAATAGCGGTGAATGCGCATTAATGATCCTGAGCCAGGACTTGTGCTTGCGGTTTGGGCAAACTGTTGTCATCCTCCGTTTTGAGAAAAGTAAACAGGATATCGTAGAGGTCACCCGGAACATAAGGCTTCGCGAGATATCCGGAAAATCCGTTGGACAATGCTTTGTCACGCTCATCTGTAAACGCAGAGGCTGTCAGGGCGATTATGGGTGTAGTGGCGCCTTGTGCACGGATAAGCTGGGTAGCTTCAAAACCATTCATTACCGGCATTTTAAGATCCATTAATACCAGATCATAATGTTGGTTGTTGAACCGCTCAACCGCTTCACAACCATTTTGGGCCTTATCGTATTGCAAGCCGATCTTTTTGAGCAGATTGGTGGCAAATAGTAGATTAACTGCATTGTCATCCACGACCAAAATCCGGGCATCGGGAATAGCGACCGTTACGCGCGCTGGCTTCTCCACCACCAGTTGCTGGTTGGAATAGTCGAATTCAATGTCAAAGGAAAAACACGACCCTAGCCCCTCCTCACTTTCTAATTTAATTTCACTGCCGAAAAGCCGTAAAAGCTCTCTCGTTATCGCCAGCCCGATCCCCGTTCCGCGGTTACCCCGCTTTGCTTCACTGCTACTTTGGACAAATATTTCAAAAATAGAAGACTGGTCTTCCGACGGAATGCCGACTCCCGAATCGCTGATCTCGAAGTGTAAGGATATCCGGGTTTCGTCCCTTTTTTGCTCCTTCACCGCCAGTTTTACAAATCCTTTCTCCGTGAATTTGACCGCATTATGAATCAGGTTGGTAAAAACCTGGTTGAGACGGACCTGGTCGCCGGTCAGCTGCGCAGGCAATGCTGGATCAATGTCAAAGATCAGGTTCAACCCCTTCTCCTGGGCCCGGGGTATGAATGTCTTTTCAAGATTTTTAAGCAAAATATACAAGTCGAACGGCTCCGTGGCAAGCTTGACATGATTGGAATTTATCTTATTGAAGTCAAGAACATCATTGACGACGGCCATCAGGTGATCGGACGAAAACTTCAACGTCCCGACCAATTCCCTCTGAAAATCCGTTCGCAAATCTTCCTGCAACATCAAGTGGATAACGCCTACAATCCCATTCAGCGGGGTCCTGATCTCGTGGCTCATAGTTGACAAGAAATCGGATTTGGCCTGCATTGCCTCCCTGGCGAGCTGGTTTTGCTTTTCGAGCTCCTTATTTTGTCTTTGTAAGCTGTTGAAATAAATAAACTCCCTATACTGCTTGTTATAGCGCATTTGCAATACCAATGGAAACACACTTTGTCCCAGAAAATAGAAAAATCCGCCCTCTTTCAGAAAGTGAACCAGCACATCCGCTCCTTTGATATAGAGCGCTAATGAGAAAAAAAGAATGGTGGCAACCGAGCTGATGAGTGCATAGCTGAACTTCCAGTGCAAAACCCAAATCGAGAATATCAGCTGCAACGTCAGGTTGATACTCAGGTCGTAATAATATAGAGTCTGAAAACGGGCGAGGATAAACGAATGAAAAATAATCAGCAGGATCCGGCTGTAAAAAGAAGCATGCTGACTATTTAGTTTCCCTCTGAAATGCAGGAAAATGATCCCTGCTACCAGGCCGCTGCAAGCCAGTTGTATCAGAAAAATAGACCGGTAATTGGGATTGCCATTCAGGTAGTAAAGAATGGACGTGGATGGATAGCAAACCAAAAAGGTCAAACAAAATATCCTGTTACCCCACAATGCCCTGGCCTCGAATGCCTCGTTCCAGAGGTTCGTTAAGCCATGCGGATCGCCCTTTATCACATTCTGAAAGATAGTTGCAGCCACTGTTTGTAAAACTAGATCTAAAACTTTGCAAAGTAGTTATTTGCAATTCATATTCCGCTTTGTAAGCACCGGAACCGCAAATAAATATTGCCCGCATCCTGACCTTTACGCTTTACATTCGTGAGGCTTTGCTACTGCTTAGTCAATCCCGACATGTAAAGATCAAAACCGCCTTTGCCGCCAGGCCTGTCGGAGGAAAAAATCATGAGGGGATAATTGAAATGCATTTGGGCTGGAAGAATGGGCCTGTATTCATTGTTGGCGCTATTTATTCGCTGACCTGCATTAACCGGCTCACTCCATTTTTCGCCATCAAGCTTCGCATAGTAAATATCAGATCCTCCAAAACCACCAGAGCGGTCCGACACAAAAACCATCATACCATCCTGAAAATACGGACATTTATCATCGCCAGGGCTTGAAAGCTCTTCTACCTTCCGCAATTTGTAAGATTCAGGGTGCAGCAAACTTTCCGGTGTAACCTGTTCACCTTCCTTTCTTGGTATACTTAGCTCGTAAATGTCGAAGTTACCATCCCGGTTGGAGCTGAAATAGATCTTGTCGCCTGCATATGAAAAGCTGGGATAACCATCGTCCTTTTTGGAATTTAAAATATCAAAGTTGAATGGCCCTGAGATTCCTTTATCGTCATTTAAAAAATATCTGATCTGCATATTCCCTTCCGAATCGTCTGCGTAGAAGAGGAAAAAATTTCTTTTCGTATAATCACTTTGAATGTCATATCCGAATTTCAATGTCTTTGGCCCGAACACATTGAAATTGCCATTTGCCCTATTAATCATGCCTTCAAGGGCACCTTTGTCCACAAAACTGTCATATTGAATGCCGCCCGGATTATATTTTTCCAGACCTAAACGTTTGTCATAGGTAAACTGCGCCGGAAAACTGACGAGGTTAAACACATTCTTCCTGTCCCGTTTAGAGGAAAATGTCAGGTAAGTATGTCCGGATTTATTATAGGGAAGATCGGAATTATAGTCGTCAAATTCAGAATTGAATTCGTCCAGACGAACTACATCATTCAAAAATTCACCATTCTTTCTGCTGCCCGGTTCGATCGGCCAGCAACTTTGCATCAACAAAACCAGGGCGATATATCTTTTCATATCAAAGTTTAATTGTTCCTTTAAAAGGTACAAAAAACACCCGAAAGGTTGTAACCGGACAAAAACTTATTTTACTTAATCTCACTATGGTTCCTTCGACGGAGCGTAGTAAAGCAATATCGCACCGCTGGCAAATGTCTGGGTTTTTGTCAATTTTAAAATAACCCCGTCGGCCAGTTCTTCAAAAAGAGGCAGCCCTTTTCGTGCAACAACCGGGTGGACCATCAGCTGGAATTCGTCTACGAGGCCTAGGTTCAGCAAGCCGATGATCAGGCTGCGGCTGCCAACCAGAATATCGCGGCCGTCTTCCTCCCGGAGCGCCAGCGCTTCGGTTTCCAGATCGCGGGCAGCGACTTTTGCGCTTTTCCAATCCACATGCTGCAATGTTCTGGAAAATACAACTTTGGGGATCGCATCCATTTGCAATGCAAAATCATCCATCGATTTTTCCCCGCTCGGATGTTCCGCCAGGTCCTTCCAGAATTCCATCAGCAGATAAGTTTTCCGCCCGTACAATGCAACACCGGCGCTTTTCAGAAGCTCTCCATAATGATCGTGCACTGCTTCATCCGGGGAAACCGCCGTATGGTCGCAAAAACCATCCAGCGTCATATTGATAGCGGCGATTATCTTTCTCATACCTAAGTAGATTTGGTTAGTAAAGATTGAACAGCAGCAAAATTACTAAACCAAAGATCCTGTAACTGTGGTCATTTCAAACATATTGAGGGGGTATTTGAGACAAGTTTACTTCACCTGTATTTTTGACCAGTAGGGCTTTGATTCGCTATTATTTACAAACAGGCCATGTGCATCGTAGCTGCCAGCGGGAAGATTTGCTGGAATTGTGTATTTGCCGACACCAATTTTCAACCCTGCTATCGACCAGGTAAAGATGATGAGTTCAGGATCAAGCTCCACGATTTTTTCACCGGATCTGAGACGTAAACGAGGGAGCATATCGACAGTGATCTGAGAATCGAAATAGCCATATGTGACGGGCGAGGCTTTGACGAAGAAAGACTCACCCCTACCCACAGATACAGGGTCCAGACTGCGCATGGTAGCAAGATAAATATTGCCTTTCCAGATGGATTCGATGGCGTTGGTTTCATGGAAAGACACATGATAGCTGGCATTTCCTATGAGCCTTTCTGCTTCATAAAATGACAGCAAATATGATCCTTCGGGCAGACTGGAAGGGATTTTATCAACAGATAAAAAATTACCATCCACGATCCGCGCCGCCGCGGTTAGCGGTTTATCCAGGAAATCATTGGAAAACCGCACAGAATATTGCTGTCCGGGCACAAAGTTGTCACCATACACTTTGATCGTATCCTTATAAAGGACTTGGTATTTGTAACTCGTGCTTGGGTAAACCACAGCTTTTCCCTTGATAAACTTCACGCCCTCGAAGACCACTGGTTTTTGTCCTTGAAGCATGATCTCAACATTCGTTAAATCTCCTGTTATCAAGTCCTTGCTCAAATTATCGTACAGCATTCCGCCCTGATCATTAAAGCTCGTTGTTATGGTCTGCCTGGTTTTTGTATTAAATATTTTAACCAAAGCACCAGGTTTGCCCGGAGCCGAAGGGATGCTGCCCACGTTTTTAAGATAGCGTAAGTTAAACTTTATATAGGACGGATAAACCTGGACCTCCTTATCCAGGAGCTCTATTTGGGGCGCTCCTGAAAACCTGAAATAAACTTGAATGGATAATCTTCTATTGCCTGCTTTGCGCCGTAGCTGAAATACCAGAGGTCCCGTCCCCTGATAGGCATAAAGAATCACATTCTCTGAACTTAACTTACCCAAACTGTCCTCCAAAGCAGTGCTCGATTTCAGCTCCAAACGAACTTCGGCCTTCTTATTATCATACCCATCTGGCAAATCTACCAGATAACTGTTAGTAGCCGTATCAAAACTTATGGTCTTGGCTCCCACAACATCAAAGTCTTTCAGGAATTCGGCTGCGGTCAATGCTCCCGTTGGCTCGGGTTCGGGCACCGGCGGATTCTCCACAAGATCGTTGCCCTTTTTACAGCCTGACAGAAAGGTGATTAATACAAAAAGAAAGTAAAATGTTTGCTTCATTCGGAAGGGATCGCTGCTAGTAACAAAGTAATCCTAAGTAACTTATTTTATACTTTAAATACAATTAATTAAGGGTTTTGTATTTAAAATGGATAAATTAAAGCGTCTGACTTCCATTTAACATTGCACGCTTTCCCTTATGACTTCCCTGATTGAGAAATTTATTGATCAAGCCAGTTACATTGCCATTTTTCTTCTCATGCTCCTGGAAAATGTTTTCCCGCCTTTGCCGTCGGAAATTATCCTGTCTATCAGCGGTATAACGGCAGCCCAGGGTGAAATGAATCCGTTCTTTGCCGTTCTTTCCGCTACATCAGGCTCACTGGCGGGAGCGGGGTTCTGGTATTGGGTTGGGAATAAAGTGGGGCATGACCGTTTGGAAAAGTGGGTTAGCCGAAATGGCATGTGGATCGGTCTTTCGGACGAATCGTATCAAAAAGCGCTTCGGTTTTTCGACAGGCACTCTACTGCGGCTGTTTTCTGGGGAAGAATGGTGCCGACGTTCCGAACCTTCATTTCCATTCCGGCAGGGCTCGTCAAAATGAAACTTACAAAGTTCCTGATCTACACCTTCATCGGCACGCTCACCTGGTCGTCGCTCGTCTTTTTCATAGCCTATTATTTTGGCAATAAATACCAAAGCGCTTTTGATACGGTCGGGAAAGTTTTCAATATCATCTTTGCCGGACTGCTGCTGTTTTATGTCGTAAAAGTTATCCGGAGCTGGGTTCAGAAGAGGCGCAAGTGAACCTATCCCAGGTATCCGGAAATAATTGCCATGAACTGATCAATTTTCGAAATACATCCAGTCTACATGGAAGAGCGGGCCTTTTTTATTTTCATTTTTAAAAACAAAAAACAGATCGTGAATGCCGCCAGACGCTTTAACGGGCATTTCTAACTCTTTCCAATCCGTTTTCGGATCAGCGACTTTTCCTTCCGGCACTGTTAAGCTGCCCAGCAGCAAACCGTCTTTCGAGCCTCGCCGCATTTCAATTGTGCCGCCAATGCCTTGTTCCTGAATACGGAACCGGATTTTTTTAATGTGATTAAGGTCAATGGCGTTGAAACGGGTGTACTTACCGTGCGTAATATGCGAGATGTAAGAAATGTATCCCGTGTTCTTGGTGGCAATCACCACATTCACATTGCCTTCATGGTAATCTTCCAGCTGAATCAGCGGATTTTTGAGCACAATGTGGCTGGCGGTTTTGAGCGACTCGATCCCTTTGGCACCTTTGTCTGCATATGAGGCCTGTAAAACGTAAGCGCCTTCACTTCCTTTTCCGATATGCTCCGTAAGCTTCATGTTATTCGAAAGGGGCGTTTTTTGAGATTCCTGCCCTATTGATAAAATATAGCCAGCAATTTCCTTCGCATTCGTTTCGGATAAATCCGCGTGCGGCGGCATCGGGTATGATCCCCAGTTACCGCTTCCGCCGGTAATGATCTTGCGGGCGAGAAGCGCATCAGCACCTTCCTTATCAGCGTATCTTTTAGCGATTTCCTTTAATGCCGGCCCGATTGATTTGGTTTCCGGCGTGTGACAGGCCTTACAGTCTAGCGAAGCGTACAATTTAGCGGTGCTGGCGTAACGGAGATCGGTTTCTCCGTCGGATGTCAGGGCGCCGGCGAGGTCTTTTCCGTAGGGCAGGTAATTAAAGCTTACTTTAACACGCTGCTGATCAACATTCCCGTCTTCCTTATCGCTCACTTTTACCTGGTAGTCAAATGCTGAATTATCCCAATAAAAGCTGCGGTTTGCCTTTGTCGCTATTGTCACGTCAGGCGGCGTATTGCCAACTTTGACCTGGGTCGTGCCTGTTCCTTTGCCGCCATTCTGGTCGGACACGGTTAATACCACATTGTAAGTTCCGGGCTTACTGAATGTGTGCCTCAGTTCTTTTGACGCAACAGTTTTGCTGCCGATTTTCCAGGCATAGGAAAGCTTGTCGCCGGTGTCAAAATCTTTCGAATCATTGGCCGACAGCGCAACAGTAAGCGGGGCCGCTCCTATTGTCTTATCAATTTTCAAAGAAGCAACCGGATTGCGGTTACCTTCCGAATATTCAACCCGGATGATGCCTGAATCGGTGTTTCTTGCAAACCAGTTGGTACCATATGCGAGCAGGTAAACGGCGCCGTCCGGAGCGATCTGCATGTCCATGGGTGCCACCACTTTCAGTTGAGGCAGGAAAGGCTCCATACTTACATAATTTCCCTCCTGATCCATTGTGACAGCCATTATCCATTTCCTGATCCAATCGTAGATAAATAGCTTGCCGCTGTAATAATCGGGCAATTTATATGGAGCATTGGGGTAAAGATCACTGTAATACACCGGCCCGGCCATGGCGCTCGCTCCTCCTTTTTCCACCAACGGCCACTTTTTGGAAGGACCTTTACCATACCATATGAATGCAGGCTGTGCGGCTGGCAGCTCTTTTACTCCCGTATTATTCGGCGAATCATTGATCGGGCGTTTCGGATCTTTTCCGGGGCCTTCTTTTTTTGTTTCAAAATCATAGTCCGGGAAAACCTCGTTATCACCCAGGAAATAGGGATATCCGAAAAAGCCCGGCTTGCGTGCCTGATTGATCTCGTCGTAGCTCAGCTTCCCTTCACTGGCCGGCACTTCGGTGTCCGGGCCCACATCTCCCCAATATACATACTTGGTTTTAGGGTCCACCGACATTCTGAATGGATTTCTTACCCCCATTGCAAAAATTTCGGGCTTGCCGAGTGAACCGTTTTTCGGAAACAAATTGCCGTCAGGAATACTGTAAGTTCCGTCTGCTTCCGGCTTGATGCGCAATATTTTTCCACGAAAATCATTGCTGTTAGCCGTCGATGCCTGATCGTCGGCCAGTTCTCTTCCCGGCCTTTCATCGATCGGGTTATGCCCTTCTATTTCTTCTGCATTGGTATTATCCCCTATTGACAAATACAAAAGCCCAGCAGCATCGAATGTGAGATAACCGGCTGAATGACAGCAATACTGCCGCTGGGTCGGCACTTCCAGCAACACCTTTTTAGATTCCTGTATCAACTTACGGTCTTTCAGTTCAAAACGCGTTAACTGACTGACGTGCCTATCGCCGCCTACGCCGTAGTAGAAATATATCCAGTTGTTATTCTTAAAATCAGGGTCCGCCGCTACACCTAGCAAACCATCCTCAATGCCGCTGAAAACATTAAACTGAGAGATCGTCGAGAGTTCTCTGGTCTTGTTATCAAAGTAACGGACAGCACCTTTTCTTTCCGCAACTACAATGTCATAATTAGGCAAAATGGCCATTTCCATCGGCTCGTCTAAGCCCGAAACAACCGTCGTATAGGTAAACCGGCTCGAATCCGGTCCATTTACCGGAACGGATGGTCCGGCATCAACAACCCTGAACAACGGTTTTTCTTTCCTGGAAACAGAGGCAATGCTTAACAGGCCAATCGACAGCAGCCCGCTCAAATACAAGATTTTTTTCACTTGAAACATATTAGGTATGTAACTGATGAGTCCGATACGCTGGACTAATGTACGAATTCAGGCATACAGACTTGCCACATTTTAGCATGGCAAGTCTGTAATTTCTAATAATTTGGATTTTGCGTGATAGAACCGCCTGACCTGTCTATCTCGATTTGCGGAACAGGAAAAATCTCGTTTTTGCCTGCTGTGAAATTTCCGCCTTTGCCATTTGACCCAGGTTTCAGCGCATAGGATTTCATGGTTGGCACCAGCGTATTCCAGCGGATAAGGTCAAACAGGCGATGGTATTCCATAGCGAGCTCCACGCGGCGTTCGTGGCGGACTGCCTTGCGCAGATCGTCGGTTGCTTTCACATCCGGCAAAGCCTTTGCTGCAATGCTGGTAACCCTTGACACGGCTTCCACGTCTTTTCTCATGCTGCCAGAAGCACGCTTGCGAACCTGGTTGATATAGTCTGCGGCTTCGGCTTTGCTGCCTCCGCTTTCAATCAACGCTTCTGCGTACATGAGGAGCACATCGGCATAGCGGATCGGGTGGTAAGTCCAGGCATCATTTCCCCAACCCTGGCCACGCCGGATCTCCGGAAGATACACTTTCCTGTTGTGGTAACCTGTGTTAGGATAGGTTGAAAAATCCAGGACTTCTTTCGTTCCGTTTACTTTTGGAAATACATCGCCCGGCTGGATTACGGTGAAGAGTAAACGCGGATCACCCGGTTCAAATTCTTTTACCAGGTCCTGCGTAGGCATATCGAAGCCCCAGCCGCCGGTTGCTCCGCGAGGCGAACAATATACGGGTGTTGTGCTTCCGTTGATGGGTATGGCAGGATCATCTCCCATTAAAATGGAAAACACGGCTTCCTTGGTCTTGTAACCATGTTCAAGAAAAATTTCCTGGAATTGTGGATGCAATGCGAATGCTTTGGAGTCGATCACTTTCTTGGCTGCATCGCGGGCTTTTGCATATAATGCAGTGTCGTCTTTCGCGAAAAACAAATAACTGCGCGCCAGCAACGCGAGCGCAGCTTCCTTCGTCGCTCTACCGATCTCACCTGGCTGAATGCTCGTGGCAGAGAGCATGGCAGGGTCACTGCTAATTGCCAGCAGCTCCGATTCGATAAATGCAAATATCTCTTTGCTCGACGCACGGTTCAGCTTTGTGCGGTCATCCACTGTAAGCGTTTTTGTCACCAAAGGCACGCCCCCGAAAACTTCGGCAAGCTCGAAGTAAAACATCGCTCTCAAAAAGCGGATTTCGTCCAGGTAGCGGTTTTTCAGGGTCTCATCCAGCGGCGCTCCGCTCGCATCGATCAGATCCGCTTCGGGCAATTTTTCCAGTGCAACATTGCAGTTACCGATGGCATTGTAACGTGCTGTCCAGTAGCCTGTAAGCGTTTCATTGGATGCGATCGCGCGGCCGAAGCCCAGGTCGGTTACGAACGGACGGTCACCGGCATCCGAGCCGCCTTTGTCGCTGTCGTCGGTGGTCATATTCCCCAGTTCTGCGCGTGCAGCCTCGTAACCCCAGAAATCGTAAAATCCGCGGTAACACGTTATCAGTGATTTGAAACCTGCATCGGGTGATTTGTAAAATGTTTCGTCGGTCAGGTTGCCCGGAGGCGTGCGGTCTAAGAACTCATCGGAGCAGGATGTGCCGGTCATTACCAGGCACCAAACAAGCATAATGAATGATAATTTTTTCATATTTCTATTCCTGTTTAAGAATATATTCGAGAGTGATCTATTTAAAATTTCGCATTGATACCAAACATCCAGGTGCGAGCCTGTGGGAAATATCCCTGGTCGATACCCATTAACTTGGGGTCTGTCGATCCCATTTCAGGATCAAGTCCGCTGTATTTGGTAATGGTAAAAAGGTTTTGAGCGCCTACATACAACCTCACCTGCTTGGTCTTAACCTTTTGTAAAAGCCCTGCCGGAAGGCTGTAACCCAGCTGTAAGTTTTTCATCCGCATGTAAGATCCGTCTTCCACAAAATAAGAGGACACATTTGTGTTAAGACCTGCATTCTGCGAAATCTTATAGTATTCATTGGTGCTACCCGGGCCATTCCACGCTTTTTCAAGAAAGCCTTCGGGAGCATTGTACCAGCCTGTTCCAGCCTCGGTGTCGTAACGCAGAATGTTCATGACGTCGTTTCCCTGCGAGCCCTGGATGAATGCACTCAGGTCGAATCCTTTGTAAGCTGCATTCAGCGTAAATCCATAGATGAAATCCGGCCATGGGTTCCCGATTTTGGTGCGGTCGTCTGCATTGAGGATATTGTCACCATTAATGTTGCGGAAACGGATGTCGCCGGGCGAAGAAAGCCCTTTTTGCGGACTTGCATTTACCTCGTCCTGTGTCTGGAAAATCCCGTCTGTCAGCCAGCCCAGGTAATAACCCACTGGCATGCCCTCTTCTGTTTTGCTGATCGTTTCACCCAGGTGGGCTGTGGAATAGATCGGCTCTCCGCCGCCCAGTGTCGTTACTTTGTTGGTAAAAGTCGAGAAAGTTGCCTTAATGCCATACTGGAAATCACCAACAGCATTGTCGTATCCAACTGCAAATTCCCAGCCTTTATTCACCATCTTTCCTGCATTTGACCAGGGCGAGTTGGGATATCCCAGCGTGGTCGGCAATGGGACGATAAGGAGCATGTTGTCGATTGCCTTATTGAAATAATCAGCAGTGAAATTGATTTTACCATCAAGAAATGCAAGATCAAGACCCAGGTCAGTCTGCGTAGAGGTTTCCCACTGCAGCATAGCATTCCCTATGCTGCTCCGGCCTGCACCCAGGTAAGCGGTTGTATTGTTACCAAAGAGATAGCGGCCGTTGTTTCCATATGTCGAAAGATAGGCGCCGTTAGAAACATTCTGATTTCCAATCATACCATAGCTCGCCCGCAGCTTTCCGCTCGTCAGCCATTTCGGAGCGGCGTCTTTGATAAAGCTCTCCTGCGTGAAATTCCATGCGGCGGAAACGGAAGGGAAAGTCCCCCAGCGGTAATCTTTCGCAAAGCGTGAAGTTCCGTCACGGCGTACATTGGCGGTCACAACGTAACGACCTCCATATGAATAGCTGATCCTTCCGAAGAATGAATTCAGCGCATTGGAATACGTGTAACCTGAGGCAGCCGGATTGATCGTGGCGGAGTTGATGATTCGCATATCCGGGTCGTTGTTAACCACGCCTTGCTTGGAAGCACCGTATTCGAGTCCTTTTGTCTGCTCTGCGGATGTACCCACCAGCGCATTAACCCGGTGCTGTCCCCATATCTGATCAAAAGCCAGCGTATTTTCCCAGACAAAGTAATTGGACCAATACGAATAATTGCTCACCGTATTGTATGTGCTGTAATCATATCCGTTGAGATAATACTGCGGCGTAAATCCGTTCGACAACGCACGGTTAATGTCCAGGCCGAAATTACTCCTGAATTTGAGCGGCTCGATAATTTTCACTTCCAGATTCGCGCCGCCTTTCAGACTGATCCCTTCCCAGATACTCTGACGCATTCTTTCGATCTGACCAACCGGGTTGGGCTTGTTTGAATAAAGTACACCTGCATATTTTGAAAAAGGATTGCTCGCATCGTAATTCTGCATGATCGTCTGGTAAAAAGCAGGGACATTGGTGAGGTTATCCCTGTAAACAGGCGTGATCGGATCGGCGGTCATGGCGCTGAAAATGGTCCCTGAAAAAGGATTATTCTCATCAATGTTCCGGCGGCTTTCGTACACAACAGCAATGTTGCTTCCCAGCCGTACGCGTTCATTGATATCAGCATTCACATTGTTTCGCCACGAAATACGGCGGTAGTCGGAGCCGCGCACAATGCCTTTTTGATCCATATAACCAACCGATGAGGCAAAATCCACTTTCCTGCTTCCGCCCGATACCGTAATGTTATAGCTCTGCACCGGCGCGTTTTTCTGCGTGATGTATTTCCACCAGTCGGTGCCTTCCGGGCCCGTGTTGGCGCGCACAAATGCCAAAGCCTCGTCTTTCATCGCAGGGGAAATCGGAAGATTTACACCCACGGCCTCAGCAGCGCGGTTTTTGTATGTGATAAACTCCTCTGCATTAAGCATCTGGGGACGCTTCCAGGGCGATTGCAGCCCGTAATAGCTGTCAAAAGAAACATTAACAGATTCGGATTTGCTGCCTCTTTTGGTCGTGATTATCACCAGGCCATTGGATGCACGAGATCCGTAAATAGCAGCAGCAGAAGCATCCTTGTGAATGTCCATCGTCTCGATGTCATTGGGATTAAGCCAGCCGATCCCGCTTTGCGGAAGGCCGTCGACGATGTACAAGGGCTCATTTGAATTATTGATCGAACCGATTCCGCGGATCCTCACCACGCCGGCAGACCCCGGACTACCGCTGCTTTGCGTCACCATAACCCCGGCTGCTTTTCCCTGCAATGCATCGGATGCGGTGCGAAGGGGCATATTCTGGATTTCGCTTCCGCCTACCGATGACACCGCGCCGGTAATATCTTTTTTGGAAACAGACCCGTAACCCACCACAACCACTTCCGAAAGTGCTTTCGAATCCGCCGACAGCTTCATATCCATGACTGATCTGCCTTCCACGGGAAGTTCAGAGGAAAGGTAGCCGATGAAAGAAAATACAAGCGTTCCGTCCTCAGGAACATTGGACAGCGTGTAATGACCTGTGTTATCGGTCGTTGTGCCGTTGCTTGTATTCTTGATAATGATGCTCGCTCCCGGCAATGGCTCGCCTGTGACCGCATCAGCAACAACGCCCGACACTGTCAATGCTGCCAAATCGGCTCTGGTACCGCGTGCGGAAGCCAGTGCATTGGATTGGGAATGCTGAATGCGTGAAGTCTTCTGATCCTTTTCCGATTGCTGCCCTTCCCTGTCTTCAATTTCTTCTTTGGTGTAAATTACATAGAAGTTGTCTCTCAACTTCCGGAAGGCCAGCTTGTTCGGTTCCAGAATCCTTTTCAGGTAAGATTCGAGGGATGAAGCTTTTCCCGAGTCCTTAATTGTAATACCGGCTACGTACCCGGAATTGTACAGAAAAGAAACATTGAATTGCTTTTCCAGGTCCCTCAGTTTACTTTCCAGCGTGACGGCTTGCTCCGTGTTACTTTTTGGAGCATTGACATTGTCCACCCGCGAGAGCGCAACGGACTGCGCGGTTACCTGCGCCAGGAAGCAATTGCAAAGCGCAAAAAGTTTGAGTGTAATAATTAATCGTTTCATAGGCAAAGGCTGTAAAAGGGTTTGTTTTAAGTAAGGAATCTGTTCAATCAAAAGCATATAATTCTGCGTTGTGAATGTATAGTAACATTTCCTCCACCCTACCGCCATTTCAGCGTGAAATTTTTAAAAAATAAGTGCGGTAACGGGCCTGCTTATCTTTTCCGATCTGTAATTGTCAATACTTTTCCGTTCTGGGCTATGATAACGCCCGACGCTTCGGCGATGCCCTGGATCAGGATTTCAATGTTGTCTGTCGGCACAGAGCCGGTGATTTTGCGGGTAAGCAATTCGGGCGACTCTGCCTGTATTTTGAAGTCGTAAGTGTCTTCCAGGATCAGCGACACTTCTTGCAGGGTAGTATTATTAAAAATCAGCTTATGCTCCTTCCAGGCCGAATATACGGACGTTTCCACGCTTTCCCGGACATAGTCGGAAGGATTACCGGCGAATTTCACCATTTCCCCGGGCTTCATAATCAGCGTCTCATTTTCCTCATCATTTAAATTGCACTGCACTTTACCCTGGTCGAGGACAATGCGCGTTCCACTTTTTCGGTTGGCTACGGTAAACTGTGTTCCCAGGACATCCAGGCTAAAATCTTCCGCGGTACGGACCCGGAATTTCCGGTTGTCTTTGGTATGGATTACTTTGAAATAGGCTTCGCCTATCAGGTTAATTTCGCGAAGCTGTTCGTTCCCCCAGTTTGAACGATAAGTAATTTCTGAGTTCCCATTCAGCGTCACTTCCGAGCCATCCGGCAGCATTACAGTGCGCACCTGGCCGTAACCCGTTTGTTCCCTGATCAATCCAGTCAGGCTGAAATAATAGTATAAACCTCCACCCGCCATAACAACAAGCAGAATAGAAGCTGCAACCTGCAGCATCCTTGTAAATAATATACGTCTGCGCGATCGGATCGGGTGCAGATTTTCCTGTTCTAGTGCAGTTTGGATTTTTTCAAACATTTTCGCTTCCAGGGCAGGCAATGCCCTTTCCGACAGGCGTTCCGTGAAATCGGGCTGGCTTTCGTAGGTCAAATACCATGCTTCCAGCTCCGCCTGTTCTTCGTCGGAAGCTATCCCTACTCCCTGTCTTTCCAATAAATATTGTAACCGCTCCCTATTCATTGATGATCAAACTTCTTTAATAGTTGTTAGTAACATTCAAGCCTGACTTCCGTCATTTAATCCCTGCTTTTTTTAGCATAACCTACTCAAACCCGCTCTCTGCCAGCAAGATGAGGATCAATATGAAATCTTTCAAACTGGCCCGGATGATCTTGATCGCCTTGCCCATCTGCTTTTCCACGGTATCCACGGGAATATTTAATTGCAATGAAATTTCTTTATAGCTCAGGTTTTCACGACGGCTGAGCTGATATACTTTTTTGATCTTTTCGGGCAGGTTTTCGATGCTTCTGGCCAATGCGCCGGCAAGCTCGTCGTAGTACAGGCTGTCTTCAATGTAATTTTTTTCAATCTCCTGGGTATTAGTGAGATGGTCCAGATACGCACTACGGATTTTTCTGGAGCGGATGAGGTTGTATATACGGTAGCGAAGTGCGCCGAAGAGATAGGCTTCCATTGACACCGTAATGACAAGCGTTTCCCGTTTCTCCCAGATGTCGATAAAAATCTCCTGGATAATTTCTTCGCATTCCTCTCTTAACAGCAAGCGTTTGTAAGCCGAATCGAACAATCGCCGCCAATACTTTTTATAAAGCTCGGCAAAAGCATTCCTGTCGCCCTGCCGCAAACGGTAAAGCAAATCTTCTTCTTGCCGGTGAGGGTTGTCTGGATCGATGATGCAGGTGATATCTCTTTATTCCTGAAAGCCAAATGTATAGCTTCCCCAGTAGCTTTGCCAGTCGGCTTGCTTCGGGTCGTTGCTGGGAACCATGTGCACGGTGCTAATCATCCATTTTCCATTTTGATCTATTGAAAAACTTGCATTGCCGTCTTTGTCACTTCTAATGGATTCATGCGTGGTTTTTCCTTTCACCTTATGCCAGGCCAGCACCAGTGCATTTCGCAATGGCTTGTTACCAAAGAGCACCTTAAAAGTGACCGAACCTTTTGTTGACTGCGCATAAGGGTGTTTGGCAGGGATGATTTCAAGCTGCATGCCCGTGTTGATGGCGTAAGTTTCATCGGTTGGTTTTCCTACCTGGATCAATGTCTTCACGCACCGCTGATACATTTCCCTTCCCGCTTTCAAAGTATCATTTCGTTGCTGCCGAAGCTTCGCGACGTGATCCAAACCTTCGGTACGGAGATAATCATTGAATTGCAAGGCTTCGAGCTCGATGAATTTGCTGGTGTTATTGAATGCGATCAGGTGACTGCCTTCCGTAGAAAAGCTTAAATCGAGACTACTCAGACTATCCCCATATACCTGACTGCGGATATCCTCCTTCTTACCCTGAGCGAAATGGTCCAGCTTAACAATCTTATATTTATGCCCGTTCGAATGTTCCCCCGTGTAGTCTTCCCCCACCATCAGGTCAATGCGGACTTTTTCATTCTTTTCGAGCCAGAATTTCACAGGCTCCAGCCAGAATTCATGTGCAAATGCAAGCGAGCAAAAAAGCAGTAAGCTGCTTAAGGGAAGGAGTTTCTTGATCTTCATATAAATTTGTATAAACCATAAAATAACAACAAAAAGCCCGAAGGAATCTTTATTCCTCCGGGCTTTTTTGCTGAAATAAGCTAAACAGTAGGCTTCCAGCCGTTCTCATACTCTCGGGACCACAGCTTTTGCGCATCCTTATCTCCGATAATGTGACCATTTTGCGGGTCTATTTTCAGATCCCGGCCTACGCGCCAGGCAATGTTGCCGAGCTGCATGGACACGACACTTTTATGGCCAGATTCCACATCACAGTTAGGACGGCGGTTTGTTTTGATGGCATCCAGGAAATCTGCCACGTGCAGACTGTCCATACCCAGGCTTGGACTCGCCAGGTTCCGCCCCTGCACATCTGCTTTTTCTTTGGCTTTTACTTCTTTCACCAACTTACCATCCAGGTCGTAGACGGCATATTCGTCGCCGCCTGTGTCCAGACTGCCGTTTTCACCATAGAAAATAACACCCCGTTCGAGCCCTTCGATTTTCCGGCCGTTGGAACTTCTTGATTCCCATATCAGCGAAATGCGCCCCGGGAAATCCATCGCCACAACTTGCGTATCAGGTGTCTCCCAATCATCTTTAAACTCATATCTGCCGCCTATTGAGCTTACGCGAGTCGGAAAATCGACGCCGAGTCCCCAGCGCGCCACGTCCACTTCATGCGTGCCGTTGTTCAACGCCTCTCCGGTTCCCCAGTGCCAGAACCAGTGCCAGTCGTAATGGATAAGCCCTTCTTTGTAGGGCATGCGCGGCGCCGGTCCCTGCCACAGCTCGTAATCCAGCCAGGATGGCACATTACCAGGTTTCAGGATGGTGGCTTTTCGCTTGTTGGTATACCAGGTTTTGGCAAGATAAACCCTACCAATAATGCCTTTGTGCAGCTCATTGATGCCTTCGGTGAGGATGGGCGCCGAGCGCCGTTGTGCTCCCATTTGAACTACCCGCTTGTATTTGCGTGCCGCTTCCACAGCCAGCTCACCTTCCCTTGGGTTGTGGCTTAGTGGTTTTTCTACATACACATGCTTGCCAGCCTGGCAGCCCATAATTGTAAGCGGCGCATGCCAGTGATCGGGTGTGGCAATGTAGATCGCGTCGATGGATTTGTCTTCCAGCACTTTGCGGCAGTCCTTTTCCGATTTCGGGGTCTGAACCTGCTTGGCATCCATGACGGCTTTGATAGCCTTCGGGATTGCGCGCTCGTCTACATCGCATATCGTGCCGACTTCTGCATTCTTTTGTCCCGCAATGGTCGCACCCATGCTGCGCCCACGGCTGTTGACGCCAATGGTGGCTATTCGCACCAATTCGTTCGCGCCGATAATGCGGTTATAACTTTTGGCACTAAACCCAAAGGCCGAACCTCCGAGGGTGACACCGGCAGCGCCGGCGGCGGCTATTTTCAAAAACTCACGTCTGTCTTGCATAACTATAACTCTTTGATTTTAATATTTGCAATTAAACTAATAGCCGGGGTTTTGTTTGATCTTTTCCGGGTTAGACTGGATTACTTGTAGTGGGATCGGGAACAAAAGCATATGGTCGCTCCATGTGGCCGGATTAAAACCATTCTGTTCTTTCTGTTCCTGGCTCATCACGGCCTGCGCGCGCTCGGTGCGCACGAGGTCGAACCATCTGTGATTTTCGAATGCGAGTTCAACGCGGCGTTCTTTTTCGATAGCCAGCAAAAACGCTGCATCGGAGGTGAATGGCGCATAGTCGGCCACAGCGCCTGCTGTTGCCCCGGCCGTGCTCCTGGCGCGCTGACGGATTTTGTTGAGATACAAAAGAGCGGTCTGCGGCTGCTTTTTCTGACGCACAAGCGCTTCACTATAAAGCAGATAAACATCAGCAAGCCTTAGCTCAATCCAGTTATTATCATTGTCCGGCGCTACGGAAAAGGATACATCATAATATTTCCTGACATACTTTTCATTGATCCTTGTTCCGCCTGGATCCGACACATAGTCGTCACTCATAGATATCGCTTTCCGCGGATCGCCCGGCTCGTATGCTGCTGACATGGAAGGCGTAGGCGCATTGAAACCTGACTTATCACCTACCAAAACGACTTCTTTATTCGAAAATCTCGGGGCAAAGTTGTTGCTCCACGGACTTCCGGTGCTCGTCCCTCCTTTTTTATATTGTATTTCAAAAAGTGATTCGGAATTGTTTTTATTGGTTACACTAAAAAGTGACTTATAGTCAGCAACGAGGGCATATTGCGGATTATTGATCACTTCCAGGGCCTTCGCCTCGGCCTGCGCATAATGGGAAGCCCCTTTTTTCAGCGGGTAACCAGCCATCGTCATATATACTTTTGCGAGCAGCCCTTTGGCCCCACCCTGTGTTACGCGGCCCTTGTCATTGGTAGCATAAGTTTGGGGAAGGTTTGCTTCGGCGAATGTCAGATCTTCAACAATAAAGTTATAAATCTCCTCGGAGGAGACCCTGCCAAGCGAATAGGCTTCCTCCACAGACAGTTGCTTGTCTACTTTGGGTACGTCTCCGTAGACCCGCACGAGCCAGAAATAGGTCAGCGCACGCAGAAACCTTGCCTCCGCTTTATACTGGGCTTTTAGCTTTTCGTCCCGGAAAGGAACCGCGTCAATCTTGTCCAGTACGATATTGGCCCGGAGGATTGTAACATAGCTCCGGTTCCACAGGTCCAGCACATTCTGATTGTCTGAAAGCAGTATATCTCCGAAGTTATCAATGGAAGTCATGTCCTTGGAACTGCCCGGCACCCATGAAAACGTAGTGTTATCCGAACGGACTTCACCGGCAAAAATGTAAAGCTGGTTATAAACGTCCCGCAAAGAGGCATACGGAGACATCACAGCCTGATTCATATCCTGCTCGGTCTTATAGAAATTACCTGCATTCATATCTGAAATAGGTTGAAGATCTATGAAATTGTCCGTGCAGGAAAGCGAAGCACACACCAGCATTGAGGCTATAATATATCTTTTCATTTTGGAAGAAATTAAGAGAAAAGTAATCAGAATGTTACGTTGATACCTGCAATCACAGTTCTTGCGGACGGGTAACCCAGATAGTCACCGCCTCTGGACAGACCCGATTCACTGCTGGTTTCAGGATCGAAACCGGGATACTTGGTAAATGTGTAAAGATTTTGCCCGGTTACGTACACTCGCAAGGCGCTCACTTTGATGCGCTTCATGAAACTGCTGCCGAATGTGTAGCCAAGCGACACATTACGCACGCGCAGGAATGAACCGTTTTCCACCCAATAGCTTGATGGCTCTTTTTGAAGGCCTTTCGGGTCGCGGTTAGCGCGCAGTATATCACCGGATCCGGGCTCTTCCTCAGACCGCCAGCGGTCTTTCAATTTGGCAAGACCGTTTCTGTCGCCATGATAAATCCCGATCATCCGGTTAAAGAAACTAAACAATTTGGCACCCTGTGATCCCGTAAGCATCAGATTCAGATCAAAACCTTTGTATGAAAAGTCATTACCAAAACCATAGATAAATTTAGGCTGGTTGCTGCCCAGGTATGTCTTGTCCGCCGCAGTGATCTGGCCGTCTTTATTGACATCAATATATCTTGGATCACCCGGCCGGTCATTGGCTAAATGGGGCGCTGCATCGAGCTCTGCCTGATTTTTGAAAATACCATCGTATTGATAACCAAAAAACGTGGCAATAGGCTGACCGATGGTTGTAATGAATGTGTTATTTGCGTTTTGCGCACCAGCGTAGATCGGACGTCTGTCCGGACCGAGGGCCAGGACTGTGTTCCGGTTGAAGGAAATGTTAAAGTCGGTCGACCATTTAAAATTGCCGGTTGTATTTCGCGTCCTTACCAGAAATTCCATTCCTTTATTTTCCACCTTTCCAATGTTTTGCAGCTGTGTAGCGTAGCCACTGATGGTTGGCACGGGCACGTTCAGGAGCAGGTCGACGGACTTACTATTATAGAAATCGGCTTCCAGACGGATTCTTTCCTGCAACAATCCCAATTCAAGACCAATGTTCCACTGCATCGTTTTCTCCCACCCCAGATTTGGGTTAGGATAGTTCACCGGATTGACCGCATTCACCAGCGTTCCGTTTAAAGGATAATACCCGCTTACAGTTCTGGCAATGGACTCGTAATTTCCTATTTTATTATTTCCAACCAAACCCCAGCTTGCCCTGACCTTCAATTCACTGATTTGGCTAACGTTCTTCAAAAACGGCTCACTGCTGATTCTCCATCCCGCTGAAACCGAAGGAAATGTGCCCCATCGGTTTTCCGAACCAAACCTGGAAGAACCATCCCGCCGGATGCTCGCCGAGAAGAGATATTTGTCGTCATAGGAATAAGTAAGCCGGCTCAGGTAAGAGATTAGCGAATTCTGATCTTCCGTGCCTGTTCCTCCCACAACCTGACCGCCTTTAATGTTGCGAACGGCGTCATTAGGGAAGTTCTGAGCATTGACGCGGCTGTATTCCGCGTAAGATTTTTGTGCCGAAAATCCGGCGAGCAGGTTCACCGAATGCTTGTCAAATACCTTACTATAATTCAAAGTATGTTCATTCAGCCAGTTGGCCCCGAGCCAGCTTTCTGCTCTGGCCGATGCAATCCGCGGAGCCCGTGAACCATCCACATCCACAAACGAAGGCTGATAGAATTTCAGACGCCTGTTTTCCAGGTTTCCGTTCAAGCTTACCCGGTATTTAAGCCCCTCAATGATTTGATAATCAGCATAAATAGAGGCAATTACCGCATTCTTTTTTGTAAAATTCGTGACGTTTTCTGCGATACTTACCGGGTTGGAAACATCGCCTGCCCATATTTCCGGGTTCCTTACCTGTGAACCGTAAGTGCCGTCGGCATTTCTTTGCGGATAAATGGGTGGTAAATAAAGCGCATAGGAAAGCGGGCTGTCTTTACCATTCGCTACTTCATTGTTTTCTGCATAATAGGCGCTCACAGCGACGCCTACTTCCAGTTTCCGGGTAACATTGGTTGTCAGGTTTGTTCTGAGATTATACCTTTTGAAATCCGTATGGATCTGGATCCCTTCCTGGTTGGTATAGCTTCCGGAGACTGCATACCGCGTTTTTTCTGACCCGCCATTCACCGACAATTCGTGTTTTTGCGTGGATGCGGTCCTGAATATTTCGTCCTGCCAGTCAACGTCAGCGAAATTGCCGGGATCATTGAAGCTTTCAGGGATTATGTAAAAATTAGCATTGGTGTATTTTGATCTCATTTCGTTGGGATCATTAATGGTATGCGGCGGATTTCCCGGCATCGGTGTCCTGTCGAGCCACGCCTGGTTATGGCCGTCTTTGAAAAATTCCAGATATTCCCTGGTATTCATCATCTTGATTTTCCGCGCCACCTGCTGCACACCATAAAATGAGCTGAAAGAAACCCGTGGTGCTCCGGCAGTTCCTTTCTTTGTGGTGATTATGACCACGCCGTTCGCCCCGCGAGAACCGTAAATGGCCGTTGACGAAGCGTCTTTCAAAACCTGGATACTTTCGATATCGGAAGTATTGACAAGCGAAAAAGCGCTGCTATCAATAGGATAACCGTCGATTACATAAAGCGGTGAGCTGATGGCAGAAATGGATCCAGTGCCCCGGATCCGGATGTTCAGCCCTTCCCCACCCGGTGCGCCGTTGACCTGCTGCACTTGTACCCCCGCCATCTGGCCTACCAATGCTTCGCCGTAGGAAACGGCTGCTGCCTTGGTTGTAAGCTTATCCGCAGATATGGTAGCGATCGCGCCGGTAAGGTCTGCCTTTTTTTGCGTGCCGTAGCCTACTACGACCACTTCGTTCAGCGCCTTGTTGTCTACCAAAAGCGAAATGTCAACAATGCTCTGATTGCCAACCGTAATTTCCTGCGAGGAATAGCCTACGAAAGAAAAAACGAGTATGGAACTGCCGTCGGCAACATTAAGGGTGAATTTACCATCAGTGTCCGTAACCGTGCCCCTTTGCGTGCCTTTTTCAACGACACTTACTCCGGGCAACCCCATTCCGCTCTCATCGATCACCTTTCCCGATACGGATTGCTCCTCTTTTTTCTGTGTATTTTGCTGGCCCCGGTCGCTGGTATTGAGCATAATTTGTCCACCAATCACCCGGTAGGAAATGTTGAGTGGCTTAAAAATCAGGTTCAGCACCTCGGATAATTTCCTGTTGGAAGCCATCACATTCACGCGACGGTTCGCCTGGATCGTATTGGAGCTGTACACGAATTTCACATCGGCAAGCCCCTCGATCTTGGTAAGCACTTTGCTAACCTCGGTGTTTTCCATTTTGATGGAAATGGATTGGTTGAGCAGATCCTGCGTACGGACTTCCCGGGCAAATCCGATGGAAATGCAAACGCCGATCAGCAACGAATGCAACAATGTAATCCTCATAATACTTTGAAGAAGAGGATGAATTTGTACTATTTTTTTCATTAAGTTTGAATGTTTGTTAAGTTTCAGGCTTAGACAAAATCCTTCCCGATCATCTTTTAAGATGAGAACTGGTCAAGTTTCAGAAAGGGAAAACATCGAGGGTCGAATGTGGTCTCAACACATTCGGCTCTTTTCTTTTGTGGCAGCTTTTAATGCATGGCTATGATGGGTTTATAAGTTAGTTAATGGGACATCCCTGGCCGCTCAACAGGATTTTTGTGCCTTCGATCTTATAGCTGGCATTCACTGATGAGCTGATCAGATTTAGCTTGGTAAACAAGGGCTGATTATTAATATCGGCGGTGAAAAGGCAGTTTTTCAATTTTTCATTTTCCAATACAATGTCGATCCCGTACGCCTTTTCTATCAGCGCCACTACGCTGGCGAGCGGTGTGTCATGGAATACAAACTTGCCTGAATAGGCTTCGAGCATGACCGGCTCGCTGACAATCCCCGTAACAAACGATCGGGTTCTGATATCATACGTCCCGCGCTGGTTGGGAACTAGAACTACATTGTTGTCTGCATTCTCAGCGAGCTTATCATCCGCGTCACTTCGCTGGGAAACCGCTACTTTTCCGGTGACAACGGAAACTGCAACTGCGCTGCTGTCATCCTTCATATCTACCCAAAAGCTTGTGCCCAGGACCCGGGTGGCGATTGCCCCCGCATATACAAAAAACGGCCTTTCCGTATCTTTCGTAACGCTGAAAAAAGCCTTTCCTTTTAAATAAACCTCTCTTTTGCCTGACTGAAATTGTTCCGGAAATTCAATGCTGCTATTGGGTAATAAGCTAACCTGCGAACCATCCGCAAGCGTGAGCGCTAGTGGCCGGGCAGTATCATTCTTTTTAAGTGTCAGCTGCTGAGCCAACTCCTTGTTAACTCTTTGATTGCCTACGCGGCGGTTGTGGTCAAACTCGTAGGTTCCCCAAGCCGTTATCAATAAGAGGACCGCAGCCGCCCAGCGCCAGTTAAGCAGCGGAAGCAGCTTCCCTTTCCAGGACGACGGGGATTGGTGTCTGCCCTGAATGGCCTTCCAAATTCTGTCCTCGGTCTGTTGATTTCTTCCGGAAATGTTGGCCGGTTCGTCCCCATCTATGAGCGCAAACCATTGTTCCACCAAACGTTTTTCACGCTCAGTACAATCCCCGTTTTGGTAACGGGTCAGTAGATGATGAAGATGTTGTTTATTCATGAAAACGTTTAAAGCCCTTTTAGTAAAGACTGGAAACCGCGCCTGAACCGCAAAGCCGAAAATGAATTCACTGAAATGTTATACGAAGACTCCGTTTATGGCAAAAAGTTCTTTAATATATACTATTCACAAATGCTAGCAAACACGGAGCAATAAACTCCTTCAAGAGCGTTTTCATAATTCGCAGGGCCTGCGTAATATGGTATTCTACCGTACGTTCGGGAAGGTTGAGTTCAGTCGAGATCTCGCGGACAGTGTGTCCTTCGAAGCGATTGAGCAGAAAGATGCGTTGCGTTTTGACTGGAAGCCTGGCGATCGAATCCCGCATGGTGGCTTCCAGCTCTTCCAGGAAAAAAGAATATTCGGGTGCCTGTGGCGGTTCAATGTTACCCAGCTCTGCAAACACTTTTTCCTTGTAATGATCGATTACCCGGTTTCTAACGGAAGTAAAAAGATAGCTGCGCAGATTGGCTATTTGCAGCGATGTACGCTTCTCCCATATGGTAACGAATAAGTCTTGTATGATTTCCTCAGCCACATTTGCATCGTGCGTTTTCATAAAGGCAAAATCGTACAACTGCTGCCAATGCCTGCGATACATCACCTCGAATGCCGATCGGTCGTCATTTTTGAGTCGGGTCAGTAAATCGGCGTCGTCAGGTAAGAGAAGGCTCATTGATCGTTTCGCGTGGCTATTCAGGAATCAAATCGTAAATATCCACTTTTTTCCAAAAGGTCTCTATTTTTCAATAAAAATCCTTTAAAAAAAACAATTGATAATGGACTTGGGAAATGAAGTGAATACGATTAAAACAGCCACCAGCAAGGCAACTATGAACATAAAATATGAACGGTAACCAATAAACGTTCACAAATAGGGCGCTTTGAATGGCATTCATGTAATGCTTACGGGCTTCACTAAGCAAATTTCCTATCCAGAAAATCCAGGATTTCAGTTTCGAAGTCGCAGTCAAACTTACGGGCTAGCAAGTCTCCGGATTGTAATAAGCTATCGATATCGCTCATATTAAGCGGGACCGGATATAATTCAGATGCGCGTTTCCAATGGCAGAATGTAAAATTGTTATTGATAATGGGCCCGCGTTCTTCTTCATTGGCATTTAACAAAAGTGTATGAAAGAAGTGCTCTTCTGCGAGGCATGTGCTTTTAAAATAAGCGGTATAATCCGGTTCTGCATTTATACGTTCTATCAAAAACCTAACCGCCTTTTTAGTAAATCTCATCCAGTTCGACCCAAAGTAAAGTTGCCTGTCCCCTGGAATAATCCTTGGAAGAGGATATTTCCCCGATATATTCAGGACTTCATTAATGAGTCTTTTGGATAAGGCTTTGCTGGAATAGGGATAAACAATTTTCTTTTTAAGGGGAAGCTTTACATGGTATTTTGTGACGCGATCCGAAACATGCGGATTTAATTCCGAAGTCACTGGCACGTGTTGAACAAAACTCGATTCCCGGTGATTATGTAGGAAATTAATCAGATCAGCATTATTGCAAAGTAAATAATCCTGACCACTTAATATGATTAAATGGTCATATCCATATCCACTATCATCTATGGCTTTGATTCCTTCAATATTTGCCTGCACAAACGGAAACCAACCCCAGTCCCCATTGAATCTATTTTTGATAAAATACACATTTTCCAGTCCCGAAAGCTCTTTTACAAAGTGAGCTGCATCTGCTTTTGCATCCACGTGTATCCAGAATGCACTTCCCTCAAATTGAAGCCGTTCAATAAGCCTGCGCACTTGTTTTGGTAGCTTGTGCACCAGTAGTAAATATGCAACCTTGTAGCTTTGAAAGGTAACCATATCCAGTTACAAGTTTCATCTATTAATCATTTTCCTGGCCCATTGCCGGAAGTTGGCGGGGATCAGCTTTCGCATAATTCCTTCCGGCAAATACAGTTTGTAGGAGTAGCCAACGTATTTAATCGGGGTTCCTAAGTAATTGCTCTGAACCTCTTTCCCGGTTGATATATCCATGACCTTTTGTATTGAAATCCTTTCCAAAGCCATGTCTGTTTTCATCGGCCTGTAATAGGCGCAATTTTCAAAATAAAAGTGATTTACCTGCGTATATCTTGTTGAGCCCGGCACCGTAATTTTTTCTCCTCCATGCAGCAGGTTTGCCGACCAGATTAATGCCTGGCCTTTCTTTAAATTCAGCACTTTTTTTTCTAAATGTTTCTGCACCACCAGCTGCTCAATGAAGTCTTCATAACGTGCATAATAATTGGCAAGCATATCCTCAATGGATTCGCTGGTTGAACCTTTAATCCCTAAAATGGAGAGGTCATAAAAAGGCAACCGATGGCTTGCGGGATAATAGTGAAGCGGCCCGTTTCCATCATGAACATCCTCCAAAGCTACCCACACACCGGCAAGATAACGCTCCGGAACAGAATTGAAGTGAATTGAATCACTATGCGTCCGCTGCTGACTTCCCGTTGAAAAGTTGAGCGTTTGAAATGGAATAGGTCTTCGTCCGTACAGTATCTGTAATATTTCTAAAACCCGGGGAGCAGTTGCAATTTTTTTGACTGCGTCATGATCTTTCCAGGAATCCTGAAGGCGGTTTGTATTATGTGTTGCAAAGTCGGGTTTTACCTGATCAATGGCCCGATCTATTAAAGCATTGTCGATCTGCGGGTCGATAATTACATAACCATATTCGGAGTAGAAACGGATCATTTCCTTCGTTTCTTTATCAAAATCTGCCCTATCGAGCTCTGCCTCAAAAAAGGGGGATTCCACCCAGGGAATTTGCATTTGTAAAGAGGACATATGACTATGTAGAAAAAGTGTTTCTTAGTTCCGACTATTTAGTTACCGTTAATGAATCTAAACTTCTTTCCGGCAAAAGCCCCGGAACTATTCTACTATAAATCGTTCTGCAATCTCTCAGATCTGATCAAATGTATTATCAAATATATTTATTGTATCTTATGGTTACCAGAAAATATTTATAAATAATTCAAATTTACCGTTAAGTAAATTTATTTTAATTTATTAAATGTAATGTTTGGTTTTTAATTAAAATATGGGGTGCTGAACACGAAAGAATTAAGGCTCTTTTACTGCCGGATAAATTTAAGCTTCATATTTACGGGCTTACAATAGGTCAGGATCATTTCATCTCCTGTTTGCTCAATATCCCATGTGGCGCAGCCTATACAATCAACAGTCATACAAACATTATTGACCGGTACTTCTGCCTTCGGTTTTACTTCAAACAGCACGCCATTCACATAGTATGCATCCGGTGGGCAGCATAAAGGCAAACCTTTTCCATCGAGTACCACTCCATCGAACCTGAAACTGATATAAGTCGGTTCGCCATCGACAGGGATCCAAACTTTTTTCCCATCGACCGTTTTCTCGTAAGCGGTCTGTTTCCAGGTGTCCGCAATGGTTGCAATTTCAGGTTGTGGTTCGGGATCATCCTCTTTACACGCAACCAAAGTAAGGGAGATCATCAGGGCAAAGAATAGCTTTTTCATCATGTATGGGCTTTTCTTTAAGGATGCTGTTTGAGCCTTTTTGGTTGGAACACCTGTGAGGTGGTTGGGCAGATTAGTTAGTTATTTTACACCCACTTCTACATTGGTTTTCGAGGTGCCATGGTCAACCATAATTTGATAAGTGTTATGAGCCGGAAGCATCAGCTTCTGCTGTTTCTGGCCGGACAACGGGAATTGGAAAATCGGGACGGCTTGTTTTTGCTCCGCATCCAACTCACTTTTAATGTAAACCTGAAACAGGTCTCCGGCTTTATAATTTGTTTTGGAAAGGTTTACCGTGATTTCCTTTTGATATCCTGTCGCCAACCAGTCGGCATACCCGTTCGTATATCTTGTTCGTGGAAAAACAACCTGTAGATCGATCTGTTCCTGCCGGTAATTGGCAAGAAATGCACCCTGCGTATTCTTATCGAGGATTATCGATGGCGTTGTGATCTTAAATTGTTTGTGTGCGGCGCTGTAAGAGCGAACGAATAGCTTTCCGGCTGTTTCTTTGAACTTAGCTGCGCCTCATATTTCAGTGCTCCCTTTATATCACCAGCATATGATAAATAAGTCATCATCACCTGATTAAACATACTTTTCTCCATCGGATCACTGTATGCACTTTCATATCGAAGAAGCATATCCACCGCCTGTTTATAACCATGCACGCCAATCACGGAATCCGCAAAGCTGAATAGCTCATAAGCCTTAGGGACCTGACCTGAATCTAATGTTGATTGGAAAGTAACTGGCGCTTTTTCAATGTTGGGCTTATCATTTAATATAAAAGAGAAATTCGCCAGGCATAAACAGATGATGTACACAGTAGATTTCATATAGCGTTTATTTATATATTTAAGAAAGAATAAATATATGAATAAAACCCTTAGACCAGTGCAAGTGTCACCGCGAGGCTATTGCAGATATTTTATGTTTCCAGAGAAATAACACCCCCGCAGCTACCAACATTACCACGAAATTGATCCCAAGTTGCGACGTTTCTCCTCTTGATACATGGAAAATAATTGCGCTGATCATCAACAGGATAATGCCGTAGCAGGTGTAAATGGTCAGGGCTGGCCACAGGCGTAGTAACCGCGGTAAGATGATGCCGACTCCTGCCAGCGTGTCTGCGATTCCTGCAATTACTACAAGCATTGGGTTGTCTGCTGTCCAGGGCCACATCTTAGAGAGTTGCTCAGCGGGTGTAAAAAGTTTGACATACCCGGCCCATAAGAAAGTTGCGGCTAAAAGGGCCTGCAACGACCATAGCAATATGTTAAGGCTCCTGACTTTAAGTTGATTTTTTTCCATTTTGTTTTGCTGTAAATCCAAAAGCAAAACTATTTACCTTTACTTTCCATTTGACAGCGCTTCCTGTTTGGATAGCACTATCCAAACAGGAAGTAACGGTAAGTAAACATAATCACAGGATGTTAACCAATGGCGGCTGCCCCAAAACGGCACTCTCAATCAAGGATGCTCTCGAAGCCCTCGAAGGACGATGGAAATTACTTATCCTTTTCTCGCTATCCGGCGGAAGCAAGCGTTTCAAGCAGATCTCGCGGGAAGTGCCGGGCATTACAGATAAGACATTATCCAAAGAGCTGAAAAACCTGGAAAGCAATAAGCTGATCACCAGAAACGTCTACGACACATTCCCGCCCACTGTTGAATATACCATCACAGATCACGGCAGATCGCTCGAAAATGTATTGGAAGGTTTGCATTACTGGGGCTTAAAGCACCGCGCTATGGTGATAGAACAATAAGCTGCCGCCATTTTTCATTATATTAGCCGAGCTTGTATTCCGGTTTACCGATGAATTGCAGGGATGGATCTTCGTTTTTGCATGCTCATTTACTTACCTCTGCAAAGCCTTTTTCTGGGACTATGACTTTTGGTTTGATGGCTATGCCTATTTTTTCATGCTGGCGGGCCATCGATCAATGGGATCAGGCCGGGATATGGTTCGTTGTCAGAGAAAGATATGAAAGAAGGGATCGCGCTTTTGTCGGTTTATTTTTAGTGGGGCTTTGTTTCCTAAATCCAATAATCAGTATGTCGATTAAGATCAGGAACCCGTTCATATTTTCTATATAATGATTAATATGATGCCAAGCTTCAACTTAAATACTTACCGTCAGCGTCAAATTTCTTGCGAAGATTGTACTCGGTAATTGGGATAACGGAAATGGACATAATGGCAAGCAAGGAACTGCACACATAAAATGAAGTCATGCCGCCAACCAACAAATAAGAGCTAACAGTGAGCATACAAAAAATGATCGATACCCAAACCTGAATCCTCGCACTATATTGATTCGCTTCCCGCCATGTCTCTTCATTTTTCATGGATAAAGGCGTACGATATCCAACGAAGGAATTAATCTTGCCAGGTTTAACAAACCGCAACAACATCACCACAACCACACTGCATAACATAAATCCGATATGGCCTAATAGTATTATGTTCATAGTCCGTGATAGCTATTCATAACCCTTAATCTGTGCTAAACCCCTGACAGAAAGCCAATGTAGCACTATGCAAAATGGCACCAGAATAAATATGCTGCTGCTGACGAATTTAACCATCATGCTGGCTGATATGGCCACTATCCAAATGCTGAGTAAGTATTTTGCCCAGGGAAGCTTGTTCATGATTAACGCTGTTTAAATGCTCGGTTATTCCTGAAAATAGTAAAAAAAATGAGTAAATGCCAAAAAAGCGAGTTGCTTTTTGTGTGAGGAGCTTCAAAGATTTTGATTCGCATCTTTGTATATTGATGAGTCATTAATGAAATATTACGATGTTAGAAGCGAACAAAAAAACTTACAAATCTGAAATAGGCCCGGAGCTATCCATTTCAATTTCAGGCGTGCTCATGATTGTCAGCATCTTACTTATTACAAAAGGAGGCTGGGCCGGTTTGGCAACTGCTGCAGTGATAGCAGTGTTCTTTTTGCATTTGTTTTCAACTACCTATTACCAGATTCTCGACGATCAGCTCAGGATTAAATCCGGGTTTTTGATGGACAGGAGGATACCCATTAGATCGATCACAAAAATCGTGGAAACCCGCAACCCGTTAAGTTCTCCCGCACTGTCGTTAAACAGATTAGAGTTGAAGTATAATCGATATGACAGCATAATGATCTCTCCCAAAGACAGGACTCACTTCATTGCTGACCTTTTGGAAATCTCTGAACATATTGAAGTTCCGTCTTCTTACATTTTGAAGCACTGAACTTTAATGTCCGAAGCTCAATAACCCGCAATGTGTTGCCGTTGCCTGATCGAAAAGAAATAAGCGCGTCGGTAGTATCCTCGCCTGAACCGGGAAAGAATATTTTATGGCAATACACTACCTTTGCGGCCCTCATTCAGAAAACCTTCCGCCATGACCGCCACGAAACAATTAGGAGAAGCGCCTATCAGGACGCTTTTTTTTCAAAATTATGGTCCTGCTATCATCAGTTTGCTGTCTTCTATCATTCACCAGGTCATTAATGGGATTATACTCGGACAACAAGTAGGAAAGGATGGCCTGGCGGCTGTTGGGTTGTACGGCCCGGTCGTGATTGTTCTGGTAGCATTGAGCTTGCCTATTATGATTGGCGGCGGCGTGCTGATCGGCAAGAGTATCGGAGCGGGTGACTTTAAGCAGGCTCAACAGGTTTTTCAATTTGCTACGACGATTGTTATTTTACTTGGCACTTGTGTATCCATCACTGCACCGTTTACAGCAGTCCCTCTTGCCCGGTTCCTGGCTGGGGCGGCTAATGTTACATTGGCGGAGAACACGGCGGACTATGCTTTCTGGCAGTTGGTGGGGCTGCCGTTTTTCTTTCTGGGAATGATATGGGGAAACTTTGTGCGTGCGAACAACGCGCCGAAAGTCTCGCGAAATGCTTCCATTTTGGCTGCCGGCGTTAATGTTGTTCTGGATCTGATACTGATTGTGGCTTGCGGAATGGGGGTTAAAGGCGCATCCATTGCCACAGCAGTGGCATTGGCCACTGGCGCAGCCTACCTTTTTGTATACATTTTAAAAGGGAATACGCACCTGAGTTTTTCAACATTTCGGTTCACATTGAAACTTCCGCAGTGGAAAGACTATTTTAAAATAGGACTTCCTTCATTTGCGTCCGAAATCGCATTTTCGTCGGGTTTGCTGTTGATTAACCAGTCGCTGATCGGTTTCGGAGCCACGGCAGTGGCTGCATTTGGTTTGGTGAACTATCTCGGTTTCCTGCTCATCCGACCTTTTACCGCTGCAATGATCGCCGCACTTCCCATTATGTCATTCAATATAGGTGCAAAACAACCGCAGCGCGTGTTAGAGACTTTGCGTTTCGCGCTGGGTTTTACACTGTTGCTGGGGATTGTGGTGACCGCAATCGGCTTTTTTGTATCGGATCAGCTGATAATGTTATTTTCGGGAGCTGAGAACATGGCTTACCGGAAAATTGCAAGCCAGGCGATGGGATTATATTTTTTGCTTTTTTTAGCGGCAGGGCCGAATTACCTGCTTGCAGCCTTTTTTCAAAGCACTGGCAAAACAGTCATATCCCTGGTTATCAATTTATTGAAAGGATTTTTACTCATTGCGCCAGCGCTTATGATCCTTCCAGAATATCTTGGTCTGCCGGGCATTTGGCTATCCCGATCTTTGGCCGAAATACTGACTTTAATCATCGTCGCAGCGTACACATTTTACTATAAGGATCGGTATTTTGCCATCAATGCAATTGTGCCGAATACTTAATCGGTATGCTTAGCCTTATGCATGGCCGATAACAGGAAAGTATAGTTTGAACGACGCGCCGTGTCCCCGCCTGCTCGTCGCCATGATCGCCCCGCCATGGTTCTCCATTACTTTTGCACAAATAGCTAAACCTATACCCGTTCCGGCAAATTCGTTTTTACCATGCAACCGTTGGAAAACCTGGAATATGCGTTCCTGGTACTGCTCATCGAAACCAATACCATTATCGGTAACTTCAATCTGGTAATAAAAATCCGTCCGGCGGGCAGGTTTGACAGAAGGCGGTAAATCTGTCGAGGAAAGTTTAGCAGACTTGATCTGCACCATAGGAGCCACATTGGCGTGCCGGAATTTGAGGGCGTTGCTCAGTAAGTTTTGAAATAGTTGGCCTAATTGTAAACGATTCCCGTAAATCACGGGCAGCTCATCTATTTGAACGATGGCACCGGTTTCAAGAATGGTCAGTTCAAAGTCTGGCAAAATGCCTTTTATAATGGCTTGAAGCGATATCTCCTGGTTGTCACTGCCCTGGCTTGTAAGGCTTGAAAAACTCAAAAGGTCTTCGATGAGCGTAGACATCCGGCTTGCTGCTGCCCGCATTCGCTCCAGATAGTTTAAACCATTACCAATTTCGGCTCCGTACTGTCTGTGAAGCAGGTCCCCGAACTGTTGGATCTTACGAAGGGGCTCCTGTAAGTCGTGACTGGCGACATAGGCAAACTGCTGCAAATTTTCGTTCGAGCGGATAAACAATTGGTTAGCTTTTTCAAGCTCCTCATTGATAGCAATATACTCCTCGTTCTGAGCTGCCAGTTCTTCATTGGCTGCGGCAAGCTCTTTTGTACGCAATTCCACAAGGCTTTCAAGCTGTTGCTGCTGTTGCCTTTCTGCCGTAACATCCTGGGCCGATCCTACCAATTTGTAGGCGACTCCCTGGTTATCGTAGATGACTTTACCTCTTGCATGCACGATCCGCTGCACGTCCGACTTATAGGCGATCAACCGGTATTCAGCGTCGTAAATCCCATCGGATCCGGGCAGAAGGGCCTGTGCAATGGCGGAATTTACCCGGTCACGGTCCTGCGGGTGAATGGGCTCGTATATCTGATCCAGTGGAATCTGCTGGTCGCCAAAGCCAAACCAGTTTTGAATATTTCGTGAATAAGTCACTTTACCGGTAGGAATATCCAGTTCCCAGGACCCGAGTTCGGCCAGCTCGATGGCACCGCGGAGGCTGGCTTCGGCATGCCGGAGGTCTTGTTGGATCACTACCAGGTCGGTCACGTCGGCGGCGGTGTTCATTACGCCGTAAATCCGGCCGTCCGAATCGCGGAGTGGGGTGAATGTATAGTTGAAATAAAAGAGTTTTAAATGCCCGTCAATCATGAGATCAACCCGCTGATTTTTGGCCTCGTATGCTTTTCCCGTAGTGTAAACGGAGTCGAGCTGCTCGTAAATCCCCGTCCCGGCCAGTTCTGGCAGGATTTCAGCATAACAGTTGCCAATGATATCATTCCCTTTGCCCCAAACATCAATGATTGCCTGATTCACCAGTTCAATCCGCATCTCCCGGCCCACGTACACGCCAATCGGGAACGGTGCACTTTCTACCAGATTCCGCAAGCGGGCCGTGCTTTTTTCCAGGTCTGAATGCTGCAACTGCCGGGTGCCGACAGCAGAACCGTCTGGCAAGCAGGTTATTAAAACACCATTTACAGAATAATTATCATCCATGAGAGGGCTGACGCTGCACTTTAAACCGATTCGTTCGGAGCCTGAGTGTGCAGCCAGATGGAGGTCTTGATCTGGCAGGTTAACCGCATCAGAGCCAGCCATTACTGAGGATACAACGGAGCCAAGGGATGTCCAGAATTCAGTATTTTTATCCAAAGACCTGCCAAACCAGGATTTCTCCTCACCGCTGCCAAGATATGCCTGAAATGCATCATTGTACAAAGTGACAAGTTCCGGGCCCCAGCATATGAGCATTGGAACACGGGCGCTCAACATCATCTGGACAAGTGTACAAAGGCTCTTTGGCCAATGATTTGGTGTGCCGATTGGCGAATCAGACCAATCAAACTTTCGGGCAAATTCGCCCATTTGTCCCCCACCCTTTAAAAACCGGAAATCGTAATTACTATTCAACCCTGGACAATCGTATTTATCGTTTCGGAAAGTTAAACAATCTCTGTTTATAATTAAAACCGGGAAGGTGGGTGTAATCTATGCTTCCGGGACGATCCGTGGCTTTATTTTTCCGGATATATTTGATTTATAATAGTAGTAACTGAAAGTCAACTTATATCAATGTTACCATAAGTATAAAGTTTACAATCTTTCTTTAATATGTAGTTTACTTATACAACAGACCTATTATGATAGCTATCCGATTTTCTGTAACTTTTCTATTGCTGATAGTACTGCCTGTCACACAGCAAGTGCACGGCCAGGATAATAGCCTCTCAGAGCGCATCAAGCGCGTTGCCATTGATCTCGACTCATCAGCTTTATCAAGTTATGCGCCCTTAGATCTGGGATTTGGGATTAATCCGGAATTTAAAGTAATGGGGATCGGCGAACAGTCGCACGGTACTTCTGAGTTTTTCAAGGCGAGGATTTCTTTGATCAATTCGCTGGTCAAATCAAGCGGAGTAACCAAAATAGGGCTCGAAGCACCATTCGCAGAAGTGGAAAACCTGAATGCGTATGTTTTGGAAGGAAAAGGAGACCTTCGGCAAATTCTAAAATCTTTCAGATTGTTTAACTATGAATGCAAGGAATTTGTGGATTTGGCAGAGAACGTGAAACACTTAAACAAATCTCTGAAAAGCCCGCTGACTTTCTTTGGCATCGATATGCAAACTCCGTTTCAGGCATTGCAAAATATAGCAGAATCTTGTAATGCAAATGGCAACGCCACTTCGGATTCGATTAACAAGATCACAGAATACTATAAGCTTTTAGACAATGAGATGTACAACCACATGTTCAATAAGCAGGATTTTGCTGAGCTCTCAACATTAAGCAATCAAATATTTAACACCTTAACCAAAGACAAGGCCGCTTGCCTTCAGAAGGATATCATTCTCAAAAGCATAGATAGTTACAAGCAGTTCCTAATGCTCAACAATCCGGAAAACGACTTCCAGGCGCAGTCGACATTGCGGGATTCGCTGATGGCAGAAAATGTTCTTAATGCATTAAAACCCGGTCAAAAGATGATCGTTCTGGCGCATAATGGTCACGTACAAAGGACGCCAAATACCTATTCAAAAAGTATGGGATACTTTTTATCTCAGAAACTGGGCACTCAATACCAATGTATGGCAATGACAACGTCCACCGGATATTATACCGCGTTCACGCCCGCAGCCGGTAAGGTTACAGACAAAAATCCGATCCCTGATGCGAAGGTCGGCACTTTCGAACATGAGTTTTCTAAAATCCGAAAATCAATGTTTTTCTTTAACACATCAATGGTCAAAAAGCAGCGTGGCAGTGGGATTTTGCCAGATAAATACAAATTGCTCCCATTTGGTGTGACAGACCAGCCATTTGTAAGCGGAAATCTGCTGGACGACTTCAACTACGTACTTCACATTGAGAAGACTTTTGGAAACCAAAGTTTTTACCTAAAATAAGGGTAGGAAATTAAATTCTAATGCGGATCGGGCCCTTAATATCATGAACATCAACCGGCACTCCCTTTTGTGTTATCATGACGCTGCCTTTTTTGTGTAGGTCAATAGCTACCCCGAGTACATCTTTCATATACTTCCGCCAGTCGTCAGGAAATAGCTTACGCGCGATTTCCGAGGGGCACGTACTTTTCTCAGCACCACGATCAATGGCAGTAGACAGGATGGTTTCGGCTATTTTCTCGTAATGATGCATGTGTATCCTGCGTAAATAGGTTTGCAGAAATACCATAAAGATCGGACCAGCTGTGGCCATTTCAATATCATATTGTTGCCTCATTCAACCACCATCTTCCGGGTTTCAGAACCATTGTTGGTTTCAAATTTCACCAGATACGTCCCTGCTGGCATTGGGCTCAGAACAAATCCGGTGTCTGTTCGCTGGATAACCTTTATGCCAATATCCCTGCCTTTCAAATCCAGGACCCGAATGTTACTAACCTGGCTGCCTGACTGGACTGTAACCGTTGTGCCTGCGCTGACGGGGTTGGGATATATGTAATTTTGCAAATCTTTCTCATCAGCCTGCAAACTTACCACGCGGCTGAATGCAAAGCTCTCGTCAACATCCACAGCACGAAGACGATAATAGACAACCGATGCCAGGGAGGCAAATGTTGTATCTGTAAACGAATACCTATGCGCTTCTATCCCATTTCCGGCTGCTCTAACCGTTCCAACCGCAATGTAGCTTTTGCCGTCAAGGCTTCTTTCAATATCAAAATGCGAAGCATTTACTTCATCAGTTGTTTTCCATTTCAATAAGGCGCTTTGTTCCGCCTTCTCAGCTGTAAAGCTGACCAGGTGTACAGGCAATGCCGTTTCATTCACATTACTATGCACGAAAAACCCCGAAAAGCCCGTCACATGAAAGCTCACTTCCCAGCGCTTTGCCGTATCATTCCAAACAATGTCCTCATCCTCAGGGTTGATCAGCAGCACGGCAGGCCCATTGCCCGTCCAGCCGGTATAAGTGTCGGGGAAGCCATATTGGCTTGTTCCGTGATTTTGCGTGACACGAATGTTGTGAATGCCGTCGCTATCCGCCGGGCCGGTTGGCAAAGCTGGTGCGCTTCCTCTGTTATTATTAAAATCGTCAAAATCAGATTGAGCATAAAATAACGTGACGCGCCCGGTTGCTGTGTTGGCATTGGCAGCGGGAGTAATATCATAATAGCGCCTTACATAAGGCTGACCGGCAGAAGGGGCCGATTGTGCAATGTACACTTTTGCGCTGACAGCACCACTCACGCCCGTGCCTGCTGACAATGGCGCTATTATGCCGATTTCACCACAATCGTTTGCAAATGTGACCGGAGCTCCGGCAATTGTCTCCGTCACTTCCGAGTGATCGTCCGCCAGATGATCATCAGCCGGTGATCCGCTGTTCACAATCACATAGAAGTTACCAGCACTATATCCTACCAGCGAATAATCATATACATTATTTTCTGTAACAAGAAATGTCCACCCCCCATTGGTGGCTGTGCCCAGGATGCTGTTACATAATTTCGCAACTCCTGACGAGGCTGCCTGCCCGGTAAAAGGAGTAAATGCCCCTGCATTGTAATTGTCTCCATTACTCCATTGAAATGCACTTACAAAATAATGCTTACTACCCCAACCCGTGATCACAGTACTAAAATTATACGCCGGGGACCCGACCACCGAGTTGGAAATGCTCACGGGGCCAGTTATTCCCGTATTTCCATCGCCCCAGGTCACTGCGCCAATATAATTATCAGCAACGTTTTTCCAATACATGCTTGATACCACATAATTTCCGTTGCCTAGTTGCCGGGTATCGAATCCAACCTTATCGTCTTCCGTTGATCCTACCAGTGAATTGGAAGCACTAACCTCGCCTGTAAGCGCGTTAGTGCCACTGCACCAGGTCACAGCTCCTGCATCCTTTACTGGACCATTATCCCAGTTAGAGCTTGTAACCACATAGTTCCCGTTGGCAAGTGGAATTACATAGCCTACCCCATCGTCCTGCGATGATCCTACCAGTGAATTGGAAGCACTCACAACACCGGTCATTCCCGTAGTTCCGTTGGCCAATGTGGCAGCTCCCGCAGCATTGACCGCGCCATTGCTCCAGCCAAAACTCGAGACTGTATAATTCCCGTTGGTCAAAGCAGTTATAAAGGTCCCCACGGCATCACCATGTGTGGCGCCCACCAGCGAATTTGAGGTGTTCACAGTCCCTGTCAGACCCGTAGCACCATTCACCCACGTCGCGGCCCCCACTCTTTTTTCTGGTGCGATCTGCCAGGCAGCACTTCCTACAACGTAGTTGCCATTACTTAAAGCGACAACACCGCCTACAAGGTCACCCGTTGTCGAACCCACCAGCGAGTTGGAAGCCGAGATAATGCCTGTCAGTCCCTTGGTACCGTCTACCCATACTACGGCACCAACATCTCTTACGGGCCCATTATCCCAATATGCACTAGTAACCACGTAGTTTCCATTGGTAAGGGCAGTTATTCCACCCAGATAACCATATGCTTGAGTTCCTACGAGGGAATTAGCAATATTCACTTCTCCCGTTACTCCGGTAACACCATTTCCCCAAGTTATCGCTCCTGCATCCCCCAAAGGACCATTGTCCCAGGTTTCACTTCTGACCACGTAATTTCCGTTAGCAAGGGCAAGGACTTGAATGCCCACCTGGTCATTAGCACTTGAACCCACAAGAGAATTGGACACAGTTACCGCACCGGTTAATCCTGTTGTGCCACTGGCCAAAGTTACCGCCCCTGCATCATGCACTGAACCATTATCCCAATGACGGCTTTGCACAACATAATTCCCGTTTTTGAGCTCAACGACGTTATCGGCACCTACTTTATCATCAGCTTTAAGTCCTACGAGGGAATTTGAAGCGCTCACTACCCCTGTTATACTGTGGTTCCGTTCCCCCAGGTTACCGCTCCGGCTGCGGCCGCCGAACCATTCTTCCATCCGGTACTCCGAACCACATAGTTTCCATTGGTGAGTGGATATACATTTTCCCCACCAATCAGATCACCGGCTTGCGAACCAACCAGTGAGTTGGACGCGCTAACCTTTCCCGAGATGCCTGTGGTCCCGTTTGCCCATGTCACCGCTCCCGCATTGCTCGCAGAACCATTACTCCAAAACGGACTGTTTATGACGAAATTTCCATTAGTTAGTGCTGTCACTCCAAAAATCCCCACATGGTCATTCGCCTTACTGCCTGTCAGCACGCTGATCAGTTTATGGGTTGCACCATTGTAAAAGTACACCGCACCCACATTGGGAATTGCTCCGTTGCTCCAGTCCGGATCTGTTACGACATAATTTCCATTGGTTAATACCGTGATTTTGGAACCAAAACTTCCGCTGCCGGGAGGACCGGCAACTTGTGTTCTCTGAGCCGTCGATACGCTGAAATTGATAAATAGAAGGAAAAGGACCTGGATTATCCATACGCCCTTTTGAGGCTTATAACTTTCTTGTAGCTGTGTATACATGTCTTAAAGTTTTGATACAATAAAAACAAAGTATACTTTTTTCAGATTTTATTTAACAATACTATGTTTAGAATTAAATATATTTATTTAATGGTCAATTTCAGTCGAGGATAGGCGTAGTGCCTAAGTCTCTTTCGTAAAACGCTGATAAACGGAAGTAATTGATACTTGTTTCACCCCATTCTTTGTATACAAATACCGCTTATTGACGATAACCAGCCTGCCAGCCGGATCTACGGTCACCGACTCGGGTTTTACCCATCGATATGGATTCTCCTGTTCACTTGGCAGCACATTGAGCAATTTGAGATCTTCGGAAAACTGGAACTGGCGCGCGGTGCCTTGCCGCAAAAAATCCATTCGTAAGGATGGGTCATAATTTAAACCCGGACCGCCTGCCCATTCTTCGTTTTCAAGGCGGATATATTGCTCGGGCCAGGACTGACTGAATAGATATGCAGGTTCTGCAGACAAGGGATTTTTAGGGTAGATACGCACTTCTACGTCAAAATGAAAATTCTTTTCAGAGGGAAGGATATCAATTTCCTGGAACAAGTCGGTGGAACTTACACCATCCATATTTACATCGACGGCTTCATTACTGACCGAACTGATGATACCATATTTTCCATGGAACTGTTCCTGCAGCGCAGCAACTTTTTGAGCTTCGATAATCTCAGGATCTACCAAAGGATCATCTTTTTTGCAGCCCAACATTACCGCAAGAAAAATAGGGCAAAGAAGAAGAAGTGTTTTCATGACTTTGAGTTTTTGTTTTCACAGAAATTTATAAAAAATATCCCTGTAAAGTCAAATGCGGTTACAAAATAATTTCTTGGTGTACTATTTAAACCGTGGATCTTTGCATTAACGCAAAAAACCCGGCAAATGCCGGGTTTCAGCCTTGAAATTGTAGTTATCCCGCGCTTTTCACATTCTTTTGATCATCATTTTCAACCTTGCGGCTCTTGACAGTCTTGAACATGCTGCCGAACTCCCAGTTGAGCGACAGCCGCACCGAGCGCATCAGGTAGCGGGAAGCAAGTGTCGATTCAAAATCTGCTGCGCGCGTTACGACCGTTTGGCCGATGTAGCCGCCGAACGGGCTTACCGTTGTCAGTGAGATCGTTAGCTTTTGCGCGGGCAGTTCCTTCTTGGCCGAGAAACTGTAATAGAACCAGTAGCTTTCAAAACCCTGCAATTTCACATTGCGACCGTCGTAATTGGCATATGCCTGCACGCTGAAATTGTCCGGTAACTTCCAGCTGCTGTTCACATTCAGGCCCCACGCCCACCCTTCATTCAGGATATTCAGTGCGCCGCTGCGGTAGCGCGCGCGGCGTACATTGGCATTACTATTGATCTTCCAGCCCGGCATTACGCTAACCGAGGTCGACAAATTCAATCCGTACTGAATGTTCGAAGCGAGGTTTTGCTTGGAAGTGGTCGTAATCCCCCCGGGGCCGATGGTGACGATGCTTTCGATCGAGTTCGTCGTTTCACGGGAAAAGAGCGATGCATTCAGGAAAAAGTCAGAATCCGTCTGCAATGCGTAGGTAAATTCTACCTGATTTACCTGCTCGGGGCGCAGGCTTGGGTTGCCAATTTCGAGGTTCTTAGGATCTTGTGCATTTACATTGGGATTCAGGTCCCAGATCGAAGGCCGCGAAATGCGTTTGGTATAGCTTAATGTCAGGTTGTTATTAGCATTCAGCTTTTTAAACAAAGTTGCGCTCGGTACGAAATTCCAGAAATCGTTCTTGAAGGTGCTGTTCTGGTTCCGTTGATTTCCTTCGAGGTAAGTCCCTTCCATCCGCGCGCCGGCGTGCAGCGCCCAGCCGTTTTGCCATTTGAATTTCAATTGAGAATAACCTGCAAATACATTCTGCTTGTAGCTAAAAAGATCTGTGCGGGAGCTTACCGGGACAAGCTGGCCCGGGTTACTATCACCGCTGGCAGCTACCTGATAATCGCTGCTGTTTTCGCGCAGGATCATTTTCGCGCCGCTTTCCCAGGCATTTTTATAACTGTTTCCAAAGGGAAAAATATAGTCCGTTTGCACCGTCCATTCGCGGTTGAGATTTTTATTGTCGTTGATCTCGCGGTATAACAATGCATTGTCCGGATCGCGCTGCATGGCGTCATAATTGAACCCATCAGACGAGCGGTTGTGCTGCGCCATAATATAAAGCTCCTCCCCCGGCTTCCTGAATTTTTTGGTATAACCCAGATTTAAATCAACACCCAATGTCGGTGAGCGTGTTATTACATTCTGACGAAAATCTTCCAGCAAAGTTTCGTTGGCAGAAAAGCGCTGGTTATGCTGCGCACTGTTATCGGGCCATTTCCCAAACCAGCCATTGACTGAAAAATTGAATATACTGGCAGAATCCGGCGCAAACTCAATCTGCACATCGCCCGACCCGTGCGGCTTGGTATTGTCGCGGACCACATGCTGTTGTACCCTTCCCGTTTTCTCGCCATTCTCAAAAGTCAGGCGGTTCAGCGCAGTTTCTTCCCGGTTCCGGAAACTGTGTGCGTGCAGAGTGGTATTGATATTCCATTTTTCACGGCTGATCGATAGACGCGGATTCAGCGCCTGTTCAAGATTTCCGGCCACAACCTCCACTGTTCCGCTCACATTCTGCTGGCCTTTTTTTGTTATAATGTTGATCACACCTGCGGCACCTTCTGCATCGTAACGCGCAGATGGACTGGTGATTACTTCCACTGCTTTGATGGAATTAGCAGGCATCATGTTCAATGCATCCGCCGCCGACCGCGCCATTTGGCCGGAGTATTTTCCATTGATTAAAATGCGCAAATTGCTATTTCCGCGCATGGTAACATTACCCGCCGCATCGACATTCAATACAGGTGCTTTGCGAAGTACATCGGCCGCAGTGCCACCCTGGTTGCTAATGTCTTTTTCTGCATTATAAACCAGCATCCCCGGCTGCTGCTCCACAAGCGCGCGCGTGCCGGTGACATTCACGGCATTGAGCTGCGTTACTTCGGGTTTGAGATAAATGTTGCCGGCATCGAACACTGGTGATTTTGAGGAAATATTAAATGCTATGTTTTTTTGGGCGTAACCCATGAAGGACAAGTTTAGAAAATAGCTGCCTGCTTTGATATCAGCAGATTTAAACAAACCATTTTCATCAGAATAAGTCAAGGCAACTACCTTTTTCTCACTATCCAGAATTCCAATTGTAGCGAATTCGACAGGCTTCCTGCTAACAGAATCGGTAATGATACCTTTGACCAGATAAGCCGGTCCATTCTGTGTCTGGGCTTTTAAAATGTTGATGAAGCAAAAAAGAAATGCTGTGAGCAGCAAAAGTTTACGAATCATAATGCAATGGAATTAGGCGCTTGACACGCTTGGTTTTTTTTCGCTTACCCCACCATACAAAAAATCCGGTGACGGGAAGGCTGGCACAAACGAGGCTTGCGATGAAATAGATAATCTTTGTAGGCATATTCCCGATCGCGCCTACATGCAATCCGTAATTGTTGCGCCTGAGCCAGTCAGCAAATTTCAGGTTGTCGACCTGTACGGCTGACGAGGGAAGCGCTGCGAGCGTGTACTGGTCCAGATAAACGTCCCGCCAGGCACCGCGGTCCATGTCCGTGCAGATGTAAATCGCATCTTTCGGCTCGTCGGGAAAGCCGACAATGATTGCGTCTTTGTTATAAACCGCAATTTCTTCCAACCCTTTCCTGAAAGCCCGGTCGACAGCAGGGATACTATCCGGCGTGATGATCTGCGTCGTATCGGAAAAGCTGCTGATTCTTTTCGCCGGCTCGCTGCCGCCCGACGCCAGCCAGTAAACGCCATCATTGATCCACGCAAAACCCATGATCAGTCCTGTTAATGTCAGGATCATCGCCAAAATCAGCGAATAAAACCCCAGCACATTGTGCAGATCATAGTTTACGCGTCTGAATTTGGCTTTCCACTTAATGCTGAACGCCTTTTTCTTTTCGCTTTTCGTCCATTTTTTTGGCCACCACAAAATGAGTCCGGTCACCAGTAAAATGAAGAAAATCAGCGTAGCCCAAGCCACAATCTGATGCCCGACTTCTCCTTCAATCCAAACTCCTACGTGCCCGTCGAGAATAAAGTGAAAGAAATCATCTCCTGCCACAATCGCCTGCACCTCGGCCGTGTACGGGTTAACAAAAACCATCGAATCCGCATCAATCGTCACCTTCGCGGCCTGCTCGTGGCCATAGTACCAGATACTGTGCGTTTCCCGGCCGGGAAGTGACGTTTTCAACCGCCCGGCAATCTGCGACGGCGGCAGATAGGGTTCATTATTAACCCGCTTCGCATGGGACCACGGGCGGGTCAGCGACTTTAATTCCTGCTCGAAAACCAGCACACAGCCGGTAATGGAGACGATAAAAACGACAATCCCGGAGGCAAGGCCCAGCCACAGATGCAGCCAGGCATTTATTTTTTTAAGCATTACTTCGTCTTTTCCAGCCTGAGTATATAATCAATCCCCCCAACAAACTCCGCACCAGGTGTCAGCTTCTCGGTAGCAGTGTCGTATTCCCATATATAATCTTTATCCGCAGCATTTACCGCGATGTAAACCTTGTCATCTTCACGCACGACGGCATTTACCATACGTTCGCCTTTGTCGGCGGGCAGGTCGAGCTTTTTCAGGAAAGTGCCGTTTTTAGCGTCAATGATCGAAAATGAATGTTCGGCGTCAATGCTTTCGCCGGCTACGCGGGTGCGGACGATGGCTTTGCCATTGCCGATGTACCACATCGCTGCGCCCATTCCATTGCTGGTTTTAGCGGAAAAATCGAGGTAATACGAGTTATCGAGCGTGGTTGCACCTTTTTTAATGCGGTATACGGCCGAATGCGATTTGTAATCGTAGTTATAGACCGGGTCAGTGATGAAATAAATGTCGCCGCTTTCGTCCTGGAACGATACCGGCGCGTACACAATCGGTCCGCCCGGTACGGAGGAACGGGATTCGAAAATGTTGCTTTCCACCGCCATGTCGGAGGCGTTCACAACAGCTACATTGAAGTTCTGAATGCTTTCTACAACCGGCCATTTGGAGAAATCGGAAGTTGCGAAGCTGTAACCTACAAAAATTTTCCCGTCGCGGTATTCAGCAAAGCCAATTGCGAAGCCGTCCATCGTCTTGCTTGGGAAAGCCTGGAATGCAAGTTTTCCCAAGGTTACCGACATATCCACCACTTTCACGATCGCATAACGCGCCTCATTTACCCCAGCCGCATTCTCGCCTGAACCGAAAACGACCAAAGTAGCATCGTCGATCCATACAAAAGAGCTCCAATCCAGGTGCGTGAAAGGCACTTCTTTGTCAACTACCAGTGCGCCTTTTTCAACATGATATTTACCAAAACGGCCACTGCCTGCATTAGCATGATAATAAAATCCGTTACGCTGGATAATGTCCTGCGCATACACTTTGCCCGTCATTTCGGCGCCGTTGCCTTGCAGGCTGATCTGTCCCGAAGTCAGGGAAGGCACGTCGGCAATGTAGTAGGCTGTGTTCGGCCAGCTGCCTACGCAGACCACTGCCGAATATTTGCCCGCTTCTTCCACAGGCGCATTCCCGCCTGGGTCGTCGCTGCAACCGTTTAATACGAACGCGGCCAAAGCCACCATTAATGTTTTTACAGGGAGGCTGAAAAATTTGCTCATTGGATTAGGTTATTGAAAGTTAGTTGGTGTTTTTATTTGAGGAAATAGCGCAGTTTCACCGAAAAGGCGCGGCCCGGTTTCTGCAAACGGAAGTTGTCGAATGCGAGCGCGTCCGTAAGGTTGCGGCACTCACCAGAGATGTTGTAGCGACCGTTTTTGAATGAATAACTAAGCGTTGCGTTGTGCAGCAACTGGTTGGGAATGGTTGATTTTCCATTCACATTGCCGAAAGCCTCCCAGGTCAGGTAAAACCAGTGCACATATTGGGTATACCAGCTGAATTGCAGGCGGGTATCTTTCCCGAACACATTGTTTTTACCAATACTCAGGTTAGCATTGCCAAATAGCCAGGGTTGGTTTGGGATCTTGTTTTTGTAAGTGGCTTCCGGCGTAGTCGATTCGGTGCTGCCGAACCGGGTCATATTCACCGCACTCTGATAGGTCGCATTAATATTGAACGAAAGTAGGTCGCCGTAATCGTAGCGTGCCTCCGCTTCAAAGCCGGTCACACGTACGCTGGATTTGTTCTCGTTCTTTAACGCTTTGGAACGCTGGTCGGGCACCGCGAAAATGAAGTCCTGCGCATTGCGGTAGAAAGTAGCAGCTTCCACAAAAAAGCGGTGTTTATTTAACCTAAAACCATAATATCCGCCCAGGTTCGCATTGTAGCTGCTTTCTGGTTTCAGGTCGGAATTTGGATTGATATTCAGGCCGTCACCGAAAACCTCCTCCACTTCTTGTAGCCGATAGGCCCGCTCAAGCGAAATTTTCACGCCCAGATCCGCCAGCAGTTTAAAGCGTGACGCAACCCCGTAACCAAACATGTCAAACTGTGTATTGAAAGACTGGTAGGCATTATCAACATACTTTTTCCTTTCCAGTCCCAGTCCGTAATATTTGCTAAAAAAGGTATTTGTTAATCTTTTGTTAAAAAACTCCTGCTGGTAAGCCACGCCCAGGATCTGCTTATTTAGAAAACCGGGCATATCGTCAAACGACGTCTGCAATGCATTGAAGTTCTCATTTTTAAGGTGGTCAAATGTGTAGTTTACATTGAAAGAGTGCTTGTCATTCAACAGGTAACTCACATTGGCGCGCATGAAGCTGCGCGGGCGGATAATGTTCGAAACCGATTTGATGCCGCCCATCTCGCTGGCGCTCTTGACCGTCCAGGCACCATCCCAATAGTATTGCCTGAAAAGTGTGTCGGCGGTAACGAAGCTATCTTTTGACAAAGAGCCAAACAGGCTCAGCTCCAAACCTTTGACGAACAAATCGCTTTTTTTATAACGCAGCGTCGCTGTGGTAGCTTTGCTTTTTCGGGTCACATTGCCGTAGACAATCGCCTGCTCAAAGCCGGTCTGCAAATCCTGTTGGCCTTCGGAATAGCCAATACCCGCGTAGAGCACATCGGCCCAGCGTTTGTTCGAGATACCCACTTCCAGCTGGCCCATCGCCGACTGGTAATGGTCGTGAAAACGGCGCACATCGGCAGTCATAAATGCTGCGCCGGAAAGGTCGGTGATCTGGTTGCCGACACGCGTGCCGCCTTCCAGTATTTCTACGCCTTTCATTTTGTAATTGTTATCCGAGTAATTGTAAAAACCGCTGGCTTTCACAGTAATGCCCGTCGGCTTGTGCACATACTGGCCACTAGCCGACGAACGGTGGGTATTGAAGGAACCATAACTGTGACTCAGATCGAGGTAGTTGCGCTGGTTTTGGTTCGTAATTACATTCACCGCGCCGCCCATCGCATCGGAACCAAGCTGCACCGGAACCACACCTTTATACACTTCAATGCGTTCGGCCAGATTCACCGGAATGTTGTTCAGCGAAACCGCGCTGCCCAGTATTTCGAGCGGCACACCGTCGATGAAGTATTTGACCGCTTTACCGGAAAGTCCATTAATCGAAAAGTTAAAATTAGAACCCAGCCCACCCTGTTCGCGTATTCTAACACCTGCACTTCGGTTCAGGACCTGGTTCAGGTCGGCAGTTGTATTGGCAAATTGCCGCGTTTCGATCGCATTGACTGTGAACGGTTGTTCTTTTACCTCCTGCACTTCCGTTTTACCGAAAACGCTGACTTCGTTCAGCTCTCGCTGGTTTTCTTTCAGGTCAAAATTCAGGTCGGTTTTGCTGCCGGATTTGACGATTACTTCTTTGGAAAAAAGCATATAACCCAATGCCGACGCTTCCATCATATACGTCCCGGACTTGTTAATGGTGAGTTCAAAAAAACCGCTTCCATCGGTCGTTGTGCCGAATGTGCCGTTTTTCACCGAAACGGTTGCACCAGGAATCGCGTCGCCGTTTTGTGTGCGGACATAGCCGGACAGCTGCGCCGCTTTCTGGGCGATGGCGACATTGGAAATGAAAATGATTGCAATGAGAAGTAGGTAAAGGTTTTTGCAGGAAAGCATGGATGATGGAAATGAGATACCATTCACCTAGTAGCGGCAAAAAGCTTTACCCGAAGGTGCCTTTCGAAAAAAAATTAGAATTTATTAAGGATTTAGTGTTTCGAGGCGTAAAATGTAATCAACCTCGTCGCTGAAATGTAGTCCTTTTTTAAGAGCACCTGTTTCCGGATTATAAATCCAGACGTAATTCCCCCCTTCGTTGGGGTTGACGGTAATATAAGCCAATCCATTTTCAACGAGCACACAATTTCGCGCTGTCCCTTTGTCGAGCGGCAGGTTTAGCCTTGTCGTTGTTTGTTTTCCAAGATCAAGTACATAAAAATCGAAATGCGGGACGAGCCAGTGGTCTTCCATGCCTTTGAACACACCTTTTCGCTCCGTGCGGACAATCGCTTTTCCATTTCCTAAATACCAGAAACCATAACCATGATTTTGAATTTGCGATGCAGAGAGGTTGAAAAAGTAATCCTTATCAAGCTCGCCCGTCGATTTATTGATGCGGAAAATGCCGGTAGGTTTGAAACGATTGTCCCCCAACGCAATACCGGGACATGCGATAAAATAGAAATCCCCTTTTTCATCATTAAAAAAATGCGATTGCCGGGTGTTGACCCCGCCAGGATAAGTTGAGCGGGTATCCTTAAACGTCCGCACTACTTTCATGTCCGGGTAACTGAGCTTTGAAACATATAATGTATCGCTTGTTGTATAGCTTTTCAGGTCGGTTTTGTGATACGTGTAGCCGAGATACAAATTACCATTCATGAAATTCGCAAAGCCGATCGACATGGAATTAAATGGCGCCACCGGTTTAGGAACACTCACAACACTTTGCTGCGCTTTCAGATTATCCAATGTGATTTTTGCAAAACGTGCCACACCTTTTTTCGTATCATACCCGAAAATGCAAAGCGTGTCACCCTGCCAGGCATAAGTGTCAACGCTCCATTGCCCGGGTAACTGAATGGAGCCGGTTTCTTTGAACTCCTGATTTTCAATTGTGTTGCGTACAAAGCGGGTGTCTTTCCAGTTGAGCCGATAATAGTTGTTTTCGCGGACGATCAAATCATAAAAAATACGCGGCGGGATTACTTTTGTGCCTGACTTCTCAGGATTGAGCATCTCCCCGGACATGATTGTGTCGGTCTGAACAAGGTATTCGGAACCGTCTTTCATCATCAGGTAAAGGCTGTATTTTTTTCTTAAAGAATTGTCGCCTGAACCGTCACAACCAGAAAGCCAGAAAGCTGAAAAGAGCGCGAATGCAAATAAACATTTCCAAAAACTTTCCTTCATACGCTTTTAGATATCGAACTGCGACATAAGCTGGCGCTGCATCAAAGGCGGCAGGCCGGTAAGGGAAGTTTCAGGCAAGATGACCACCTCGCCAGGCTGCGATGCGCTGCCGTAGTTCAGCGCGATGTACTGAAGCCCCTTTTTCAGAACCATTTTGCCGCGTTTCGCATCAGGCCGCGCGCAGCTGCCATGGATCGTGAGCTCAATGTCGCGTTTGGGGTTGATCAAAACCGCTCCGCAAAAATCAAACTGCCCGGTTTCATTGTTGATCTCAACATTGCTTTTCGGGCCGATGGAGATAGAATAGGCACGCTCGTGCAGGTCCTGGTTGAAAATTTCAGACTTATTGTTAACAACGATGACATTTTGGTGTGCAGAGCGGTTTTTTATAAAAATAGTCAGCGCGGCAGCAATAGTCACAAGTAAAACGGCAGCAACCTGACGCCAAAGCGGTTTGAAAAAACTTATAAAAGGGGACTGTTTGGGTTTTGGCAGCGAAGCGGAAATATCTGCCCACATATCATCCTGTATCTTGAATTTGCTTTCACCGGAAGGCAGCGGGGCGATTTCAGATACACCCTCCTCATCGTCTTCCAGCCATTTCTCCACAGCCTGCTCCTCCTCAGGCGTGCACAGCCCCTGGTGATATCTTTCAATTACTTCCTTTGTAATGTTCATGGTGCACTTTTACCAAATATTGCTTTTGGTAAAAGTAGCATAAATAACTTTTAACCGTAAGTATCGGCAGGAATCTATGCCAGGTATTCGGTCAGATTGGCCTTGAGGGTAGAGAGTGCGCGGGTAATGTGATACTCCACTGCGCGCTCTGATATCAGCAGCGATTGCGAAATTTCTCTGTTGGAAAGACCCTGTTCCCGGCTCAATTTAAATACTTTCCGGCACTGATTGGGCAGCGTATCAACAAGTCCGGAGACCTTTTCTTTGAGACTGTTGTACATCACATCGTTTTCCGTACAATGCGCCGAGCCGCATTCCAGCATGCGAATGTGCTGAATGTGTTCGCGGCGCACCTTTGTGTTTCTAAGATGCTCGAATACCTTCAACTTGGCAGCGCGAAGCAGATATCGTTCCACCGATACCGTAATTTCAAGCTCCTGGCGGCGCTCCCAAAGTGATTTAAAAATTTCCTGCACCATTCCCTTCGCCACTTCTACATCTTGCAGGTTATTATAACAAACCGCAAACACCCTTTCCCAATGGAGCTGATATAGCTCTTTGAAAGTTATTTCGTCAATGCGAATGGTTTGAAGCTGCACTAAAAAGGGCTATTTAAGTCTGCAATTGCGCAAATATAATAACCTTCTTGTATTATGTGGAATAATTCTAAATAAATTCTTTGCCGTGTTCCTTTAGGCTTCCCTCATTGCCCTGCCCTGTTGACTAACTAATAAGCCCCCTTCAATCAATGCCTTAAAATCCCTCACAAGAGCACTGTATGTTTGAACTACACAATCGTCGGCCCGGGCGCGACCAGTGCCAGTATGTTCCGGTAAGTTCAAGTTTAAAATTCATAAGGGATACTTAAATGCGCGAGATCATGAAAAATAAATGGAGTATTTCAATTATTAAACTGACTGTCTTTGCGGTCAAGCGGCTGCATGGCAGCGCTGCGATTTTCATTGTGGCATTATTACTGTTACAGATTACTACGGTTCATGCGCAAAAACCCCCACGCATACCGTTGCCTTTTATCACTACCTGGCAAACAACCACGCGGGAAAATCCGACTTCCAAACACATTATCTTTCCCGGCTGGGGCCGGAACTATACGATATTCTGGACCGGCCGTGTCGGCGGACGAACGGTGTATGGTCAATTAGCGGGGAATGGTGCAACCAGAATAGACTTTCCTGCACCGGGTACTTACCAGGTCCGGGTGGGTCCTGGCAGCGGCACCTTCTATCGGTTCATGATGCATGAAAGTGAAAGGACTAAACTCCTTCGGGTGGATCAGTGGGGAAGTGTGGTCTGGTCATCTATGGGCTCGGCTTTCAAAAATTGCCACAATATGGACGTCGTGGCAACCGACATCCCGGACCTTTCGCAGGTGATTGATATGAGTAGCATGTTCGAAGCCTGTCTCGTCCTTACCGGCAATGCGCGTTTTAACGACTGGAATACTGCCAATGTGAAAACAATGAAGGGTTTATTTAATACTGCGAAGCTATTTAACCAGCCTATTTCGAATTGGAATACAGGCAATGTTACCGATATGAGCAATATGTTTCAGTTTGCCTGGAGATTCAATAAGCCAATAGGAAACTGGAACACCGGAAAAGTTATCAATATGTCCTACATGTTTGCTTACACCAATGCTTTTGATCAGCCCATTGGAAACTGGAATACAGCAAATGTTACCAATATGTCGCACATGTTTGAAAGTGCGCAGGCTTTCAACCAACCCATTGGAAATTGGAATACAGCAAATATGTTGAATATCAATAATATGTTTGCTTCTACAAAGCTGTTCAACCAGCCGATTAACAGCTGGAATACCGCAAAGATAACAGACATGCATTCCCTGTTTTATTTTGCCATGGCATTTAACCAGCCCATGGGCAGTTGGGATACAGGTAACGTAACCAACATGACAGCCATGTTTTGCTATAATCACGTCTTTAACCAGCCCATTGGAAACTGGAATACCCGAAATGTTACAGATATGAACCTGATGTTTTCTATGGCGTCCGCATTCAATCAGCCCATTGGTGGATGGGATACGGGGAAAGTAACTAATATGCGTTCCATGTTTTACGGAAATAAGGTTTTTAATCAACCGTTAGGAAACTGGAATACGGCTGCTGTTACAAACATGGCCTATATGTTTTATGGTAACGCGTCCTTTAATCAATCTCTGGAAAATTGGAATACATCCCGTGTTGCAGATATGTCAAATATGTTTGATCATGCCACTTCCTTTAATCAACCGGTAAAGAACTGGAATACGGCTGCCGTTACCAGTATGGCCTATATGTTTCGTAGTGCATTCGCCTTTGATCAACATTTGGGAAACTGGCAGGTTGGTAATGTGCAAAGCATGTACATGATGCTGGATTCCACCGATATGTCAAAGGATAACTATGATCAGATGTATATCAATTGGGAACGTCAGACATTGCAGCCCCGTGTGGTTCTCGGTGCAACTACGCTCACGTATTGCAAAGGCTCCACATTTCGTAATCTGATTGTTTATCGGTATGGTTGGGTGATACTTGGAGACAAAAAGGACTGTTCGGATTGTTCAGGATGTCGTACCGAATCCAATGATGTGGCAGCAATTTCCAACGAGCAAGATCTTGATGAATTCTCAAAATCTGAGATAATAACCGATGCGGATTTCGTCTATCCTAACCCTGCCTCAGACAAACTTTATATTAAAAATAACAGCGGCACTATCCATTCGCTGAGCATTACGGACGTAACTGGCCGTACCATGTTGAAAAAAAGCACTACAAACAATAATCTCAGTGGAGAGGAAATTTCGACGACTCACTTACCATCCGGCGTTTACCTGATCACAATGTTTCCAAAAAATGGTTCTTCCAAAAGCCAGAAAATTATCATTCGGAAATGACTTTCCTTATCACTCATCAACTGGGGCAGATTGTTAACACGGAACGCCTGTAAAAGAAGAATTTCCTATGTAACAATGCAGTGAAAAAATGTTATGGAGAGCGAAATAGTCTTAATGCTTTCCCTGCTACTGGCTCAGCAATGGCAAGGAAATATGGGCAATGGTTCCTTGCTGGTCGGCCCTTTGTTCAATTGAAAAGCTGGCTGAACCGGGATATTGCGTATTAATCAAGTCGATTCTCTCTTTAATAGACTTTAAGCCAATTGATTTTTCTTTGTTAACATTAATTACTGTCCGGTTTGTCTTGCCATGCAGCCCAATCCCATTATCTGTTACGGTAATAAGCAGCGTCTGATCTGATCGCTGCATGGCAACGGCAATATAAGCGTCCGGGATACCCGCACCGATGATCCCGTGCAAAATCGAATTTTCTATCAAGGGTTGAATCAGCATGGGTGGTAACAGGATTGTGGGTAGCGAAATATCGGGCGAAAGCACAAAACTGTAAGTGAAAGAATTATTATAACGCATTGCTTCCAATTCTGTATACAATTGCAGTGATTTCCATTCTTTATCGGCCGGAACCAAACTTTTAGTCGAATTTTCCAGGATTAACCTGCTTAAAGAAGCGAATTTTTGAATCAGCCTGGAAGCAGTTCTTTTGTCATTATCCATAATGTAAGACTCAATTGAATTCAATACATTAAAAATAAAATGCGGATTCATCTGGGAGCGAATAGCTCTTAATTCACTTTCTGATAATTGATATTGATATTCTAATTTTAATGTACTTTGTTCGGCCTCCTGCCGCTGCAGAATATTGGCAAACCTTAATCTTCTGATCCTGTTAAGGTTTAAAATATAAATCAAAACAGAAGCCAATATGATAATAGCCAGAATCCCGTAAAGCCATAGCTGTCTGATTTCCAACTGGTTAAGTTTCTGCTCCTGAGAGAGGGCATTTAACTTACTGGATTGCAGTTTTTCGTTATTTTTAGAAATCAGCAACTGCCTTTCTTTTTCCCTTCTTACCAGTTTTTCATTTTCTAAGAGCGCATTTTGCAAATTCCTTAATTGCAAACCTCGTTGTAGTTCCGCATTATTAAGGGCAAGTTGTAATTGATTTTGTTTGAGTTGCCCCTCAGCTAAAACTTGTTTTTGTTTATAAATGGCTTCGGTTTTGTCAAATTCATATTTCATTCCCATCCGGGTGATCTCATTTTTCTTTTTGTCATTACTAATGCTATCTCCGTATTCTTTAAAAAGCTTATAATAAAACAGCGTACTATCCGGCGCTTTCAAAGCATGATAGATTTCACTCAATCCCAGGCTTGCGTCCCTTTTAATCTCAGCTACGTCGAGATCCCTGGCAATTTTCAAAGCATTAAGGCCGTAGGTTTTTGCCTTTGCATAATCCTGCTGCTGATAAAAAGCGTCTGAAATATTCTGCATATTGAATCCAAGGCTCTTTGTATTGCTAAGCTTTTCATTTCCTTCGATTGCTTTAAAACCATATTTTAAAGCCAGATCTGATTGACGCAATTTGGAATAGTATGCCGACAGATTCCCATTTTCACGCGCACTTCCGCGCGTATCCCCTATTGAATCGGTTATCGCCAATGACATTTTGCTATACTTAATCGCTTCATCAATATTATTATTCTTGAAATGAATTGTCCCGATATTAGTCAGCGTGCTGGATTGACCCACAGCATGTTTGTATTTTCTAAAAATGGGAAGTGCTCTCTGGTAATTCTGCATCGCCACTTTATAGTCGCTCATTTCATTGTGAACAGTTCCAATGTTTGTCAGTGTGATCGCAACATTGAGCTCATTCTTCAAAACTTCGTGTTTCTGAAGCGCTTCCAGATAATATTTAAGTGCCTCAGCAAATTTGGATTGTGTCATGTAAACCAATCCGATATTGCTCAGGTCGGCGGCAGTCCCCACCGCATTATTCACTGCGTTATCAATGCTTAGGGCCTTATTTAAAGATTCCAGTGCTTCGGGATACATCGACAGGTAGAACTGGCTAATTCCCTTCATACGGTGCGCATTGGAAATGTATGTTTTGTCCTTCATATTGTCTTGAAAGGATAAAACTTCTTCCGCATACGGCAACGCAAGTTTCGGACTCAATCTCATATTTTCCGAGCCAAGATTCAAAAGTATCTGAGCCCTTTTTTGATCCTTTTGCGCGTGAGTTTTCAGAAGCTGTGTGAGCGAATCTATCTTACCCGTTTGCGCATTGCCGGGCACCATACCTATAATGGTCAAGCCTATTGATGCAAAAAGAATTCTTAATAAGCAGGATTTTGAATTAAACATTTTGTGCGGGTTAAGCAACTGGAGGAGCATTAAAGTTATGTATAATCTGCTAAGTAACATGACGATGCCACTAAGCCATCACCCGGCTCTGCTAACCTGAAAGCCTGCTTCGCTCATTGTCATAAAATACCACCGGAAACGACCATAAGTTTGGGACATCTTAATCTCAACTAAACAGTCACAATAAAAACAAGATCATGAGAAACTTACTTAACATCTGCAAAATGCTCCCGATACTTGTATTGGTGCTTGGGAGCTGCAAGACCAAATCGCCGGATCCGCAAAATACGCCCATAACCATGAGCGACCTTGCCGATTATTACCTGGTAGCCGAACACAAAACGGGCGGGAACAAATTAACAATCATATCTTTTGCCAAAGATGGGGATGTAGTAAAGGCGGATATACATTTACAGGGCATGTTGAGAATACTGGAAGGAACCTTGCAAGGTTCAACGCTTAGTCTGGATTTTCACTCCAACGGGCAATCGATATATTCTTTCGAACTGGAAAAGAATGCTGATGGAAGCTTGAAATTGAAATCCTACGATTTTATATATAATGGTGAAGGCAACCAGCTAAGCTATGCAGTGCTGGCCAAAAAATCGGATGCATTTTCATTTGACAACAGTTCTTTTAAAGTAAACTCGGAACGTCTCAAATTCATTAAAGACAATGATGCGGAGACATTATGGTGGTTTGGAAGAAGTTACCTTGTTTACAAGTTGGCTAATGTAGGATTCAAATCAAATCAGGATGAGTTAATGGGTGCCGCAGTTCCAAACTGGCGAGGAATAGCCAAACCGGTTATGTTGATTGAACAGGAAGATAAGATTTGGATCGCAGAAAAGGAATGACCAGTAAACCGGGAGTTGCCAGCATCGAATAAAATAGCCAAATTGAGTTATAAAAATCCGATTATGTTGAAAGCCGCAATTTTAGACGACGAGATAAGGGGAAGTAAATTACTTGCCCAAAAATTAGCAGTTTTTGAAAGCGAGCTTCACGTGGTCGGCGTGTTTAATGAACCGGTCCCGGCGGCCGAGGCCATTACAGGACTGGGCATAGATGTACTTTTCCTGGACGTTGAAATGCCCGTCCTGAATGGATTCCAATTTTTGGAGCGGTTAGGAAGTTTTGATTTCGAGGTGATTTTTACTACCGCCTACGATAGCTATACATTGGAAGCCCTCAGATTAAGTGCCGTGGACTACTTGCTCAAACCAATTGACGAAGAAGAACTGCAAACTGCATTTACCCGCTTGAAAAAGCGGGTAAATGAGAAAGCAAGCTATAAAACAGTTAAAGCAGAAAAGAAATCGAATAACCGCCTGGCATTACCCACTGCGGAGGGTGTGTACATTGTTGACAAGACCAACATTATCAGGGTGGAGGCCATGAGCAATTACAGTGTTTTTTTGCTTACCGAAGCGAAAAAGATCGTCGTCTCGAAAACCCTTAAAGAGTTTGAGCCCGTTTTAAATGACGCTCAATTCATGAGAATTAACAGATCCGTCATCGTCAATCTGGACTTTGCGGTTAAATACCGCAAAGGCGACGGGGGCACACTGGAATTGTCCGACGGTTCTGAAATCGAGGTTTCTCCACAAAAAAAGGAAGCGCTGCTGGCCTGGTTGTTTTGAAAACTACGATCGCAGCTTCTGTTAACAGGCTAAGGTAAATTCCCTGTGAGTTACAGCGGGTACAAAGACTTTTCTCCTTGTTTGATCACTTCGCTCAGTTGTGCAGCAAGCTCTTTTGCCTTCCCCAGATCCCCTTTTTTCTGATATACTTTGTAAAGTCCCCAAAGCGCATTTGCACTGTTGGGACGTTTTTTGGCCAGGTCTTCATATGCCTGTATTGCCAGATCGTATTTCCCGGCCTTCAAATAAACCTCCCCCAGGCTGATCAATACGGGCCTGGCGTATGAAGGCGGTTCGCTGTAACCGAGGTCATGTTCCTTTTTTTGTGCAATTTTAAGCAGGCGGATGGCTTCCGCATTGTTATTTTCAAGGTTTTGGATTAAACCCTGCAATTCCAGTGATGCAACATTCAGGTCGCCCAGCCTTCGCGCTGCTATGGCGTCGTTGGCCGGAGATTGGTTGCCGTTGCGGTACAAATGCGCGTCGAGCGCGTCGGAATATTTTTTGGCTTCTGCGGCTTTGCCTCTTTTTACGGCATCCATCCCCAACGCAAAAAGATACAGGCCATCCTTATATGCAATGGCCTTTGTGGTAAAGATGCTGTCTTTGTCGTTGATCAGTTGCAGGCGGTCAGCGGCTTTTTTGTAATAGCCAAAACAGAGCTCCATTTTCGCGGGAGCAACAATTCCCTGGTAAAAAAAGCGACCTTCATATTTAGCTTTGCGCTCCTTGGTAACCGGCATATTTTGCAGCTTTTCGGCGTAATAGAGAGCTGTTTTGTAATGGCCGTTCTCTGCACTGTTAGAAAGCAGGTAATTGATATTGTGAATATAATTCCAGGTATCCACTTCGGGGATGCCCTGTTTTTTCATGTAAATAGAATCCACAGCAACAGCTTCCACAAACGCCTCGTGCGCCTTCTGATACTGTCCGAGTTTGAAATAAACATGGCCCGGCATATGCACCATATGTGCCGCCCCAGGTGTGAGCTGTTTCATTTTTTCTGAACTTTTAATTGCCTCTTCCGGGCAGCAGTTCTCCATCAGATGGATCCAGTAATGGTGTGCGCCAGCATTGTCCGGATCGTTTTTCAGCACGTCCCGGAGCAGATATTCACTGTAAATCTGACCTTCACGCGGGTTTAGTTCCACGTCATAGCCGCTCATTTTACTTAATGCCAAAAAGAGTTTTGCATCTACATCGCCGGGATACTTATGCACGATGATTTCGAGCTTTTGCTGATATAGCTTCCGGCTGCCGTCGCCAGGTGCGTCGCGGAGAAGAATCGCTTCTGCATACAGCTTTTCATGCTCGCTTGCCTTATCCTTCAACGCTTTGAGCTTTCTGACAGCAAGCTTTTTATCATCATCAAAATCCGGCCCTTCTGTGGCGCCGATAGCGCTGTACAGCCCCCAATAGGGCATTACAGCCGAAGAATCCAGCCGGATCGCCTCTTTGAATGATCGATATGCTTCAAAATCCCAGAAATCATGCAGCAGCGCCACGCCCTGGGCAAAATATTTCTGTGCCTGGTCCGATTTCGTGCTGATCTTCATGGTGGAAGTGCCAATGCCTTCCAGGAACTGCGCGGGCGGGAGGTTGTGCACATAAGCGGTTTCCTTGCGATAAGCCTGAATATGGTCAAGGTGGTTGTGGGCAAATTCGTTTTCGTCCACGTGGTTCGCGTGGTCATGGCCGCTGCTTTTTGTCTGTGCCTGCCGGTCACGCTGGGCAAATGTGGAAACGGAGATCAGACAACACAATACAAAAGAAAATCTCATATTTTTTTATTTAAAACAATGATAATCAATAACCTTTATTCTGAACCAGGTCCTTATCTGCGGCCAGGTCATTGAATGGGATCGGGAAAATCCATTTGTCTGCATTGCCTACGCCCAACACTGCCCCTGCCCTGCCCGTGCGAACGAGGTCAAACCAGCGGTGCGGTTCCAATGCAAATTCGGCACGGCGCTCATCTTCGATAGCGCGCTCGATAGCTGCTTTGTTAGTAGAAGTAAAAACCGGAACTTTTGCGCGGGTTTTTACTGCATTCAGATCGGCTACTGCGCCTGCGAGATCGGGCGTCGCTCTTTTGGCCCTGGCTTCGGCGCGGATCAGGTATTGCTCGGCTATGCGGAACAGGTAAGTCGGATTGTCGTTTGTAGCGCGCCAGTAAAGCAATTGCACATAATAGTTCAGAATGGCCGGCGTGGAAATATCCTTGATCAGCGCTTTGCGGTCACCGCCTGTTGCGGGATCTTGCAAAAGCTTGAAAAGTGCAGGCCCGGGCCCAAACTGGTTGCGGTAACCGTCGCTCGACCATGCGCCATAATGTGCGCTTCTGTCGGCCGTGCTGTATGCCAGCTCAAAAATGGATTCCCTGGAATTTTTACTATTTATAAATGAGGCCCAGCTGATCAATTCGTAATTACTGTCGGAAATCAGCTTGGTAGCATATTCCTCAGCCTTTTCATATTCTCCCAAATACAAATGCAGCCGCGCCTTGAACGCCGAAACAGTCTTTTGCGTAACCCGGTTGCGATCCACTGTTTTGCCCAGCAAACCTTCGGCCTTCGTAAGATCTTCCAGCACTTGCCTGTATACTTGCTCCTGGGTGCTTTGTTTTACCCCATCAAAATCGTCCGGTGCGGTGGTTGGTTTGAGCACAACAGGCACATTGCCCCACGCACGGGCCAGGTCGAAGTAGGCAAGTGACCGCAGAAAATAAGCCTCGCCCGAGATTTGCTTGCGCTGCGCTTCGGTAATGGTCTTAGAATCAAGCTTTTCAACTTTATCGATCACATTGTTCGCGCCGTTGACCACGGTGAAAATGGTGGACCAGACGTTGTTCAGAAGCGTATTATCAGACCGGTAAGTGTGGGTAATGAAGGTCGCGTAGTAATTCAATGTCCCTACCCAGATATTATCGCCCCCGGCAAGATAAGCCGCGGCTTGATAGCCGTCGCCGCCATAATAGTTACTGCTCTGAACCTTGTCGTACACACCCAGCAAGGCAGTTTCAGCAGTGGCAGCATCAATGATCACCGAACCGTCGGAAATGGATTGCTGCGGTTCCGCGTCCAGAAAGTACGACTCGCAGGAACTGGCCAGCAGGCCGGTAAGCGCCAGCAGCGCAATGTTGTATCGGAAATAAGAAGTGAACTTTCGCATGATATTTCAGGCAATGATTAAAAAGTAAGATTGATACCGAACTCTACCGTACGCGGATGCGGCGGCATCGAAAAGTCAAGACCCTGTACAGTGGCATTAGCAGTGTCCTGGGCAGTGTTGATCTCCGGGTCCGGGCCGGAATATTTAGTCCAGGTGAGCAGGTTGGTTGCATTCACGTATACCTTGGCATTATCGATCCGGATCTTCGACAGCCAGTTTTTTGGCAATGAATAACCCAGGTAGGCGCTGCGGAGGCGGATAAATGAGCCGTCTTCCAAAAAGCGGCTGCTTTCGAAATTGTGGTTGTTGCTGCCGTCTTCATTAGGCAGAATGGTAACGCGGGGGATGTCCGTCACATCTCCCGGTTTTTCCCAGCGGTCCATCATGCTCGCCAGCATCGACCAGGAAGTTCCGCGCGAACCCGCGTGCTCCTGAAAATATCGGTTCATATTAAACACTTTGTTGCCCTGCGAGAAATAGAAATTGAGCGAAAAATCGAAATTTTTGAAACGCACCGCATTCCTGAGGCTGCCGTAGTAGGCTGGCCATGCATTGCCAATGATCTGCCGGTCGGCGGTGGTAATGCGGCCATCGCCGGTGCGGGAATCGTCGTACACGGCATTGCCATTCTGCGGATCCACATAAAGCTGTTTGTAGAGCCAGAAAGAATACATCGGCGAGCCTTGTTCGAGGCGCACCCAGTCGCGGTTGTATTGGGTAAATGAAATGGGGAGTTTCTCGATGCGGTTGGCATTGTGGGCGACATTAAAGCTCGTTGTCCATTCCCAATCCCTATTGGAAAGATTGGTGGAAGTGACCTGGAATTCGAAACCCTTGTTGCTCATTTCGCCCAGGTTCTGATAGGAGGATGAGAATCCGGTTTTAGCAGGCGTCGGCACAGAGAGCAGCAGGTCCGTAGTGTATTTGTTATAAATATTGAATTCAAATTTCAGCCGGTTGTTGGCCACGCCGCCTTCGAGCCCTACATTCCATTGGCGCGTAGTTTCCCATTTCAGACCGCCATTACCCAACTGTGCAGGTGCTACGCCTGGCTTGTCGAGGTAATTATTCCCGCCCGACCAGAGACCCAGCGATGCAAAGTCAGGAATGCTTTGGTTACCAGTCCAGCCAATGCTCGCTTTGAGTTTGAGATCGTTCAGGAAAGCAAAATGATCTTTTACAAAACCTTCCTGACCGATGCGCCACGAAGCGCCCACCGACGGAAATGTGCCCCAGCGGTAATCCGCGCCGAAGCGAGATGAAGCATCTGTGCGGACGTTCACATCCACGCTATACTTGTTATCAAAACTATAATTTGCACCTCCAAAATAAGAAAGTAGTCCCGAGTTCGTCACGCCGGTGGTGGTGCCGGTGGTAATCGCAGCTGCCGAAATGGTTGTGAATTTCGTGCCCGGGAAGTTCGTGCCCGTGATCACCGAACGCTGGAATTCGTTTTTCTGCAATGTGTTACCCAGGAACACCGACAGGAAATGACGCTCACCCAGCGGTGCATTGTAGTTCAAAAGCTGCTCGGCGATCCAGGTGCGGTCGAGCGTAGTGGCGTCCGTTGCGCTGCCGTTGGAAGCCTTTCCTTCGGTGAGGTTGGCATTGTAGTAGACCGCTTCCTTGTAATAATTGTCGTCCAGGCTCCATGAGCTTTTGAATGTCAGGTCGTCCGTCAGGTTCCACTTGAAGTAACCGTTGGCGATCAAATGTTTTCCATACGCGTGGTTATTGCTGTTTTCGAGCAACACATAAGGGTTATTGAATCGCTCACCGCGGTTGTAGGAGCCATCGGCGGCGAAGATCGGCGTCAATGTGGGCGTATGTAAACCGGTATTCAGGATCCCGCCCGTATCCCCCGTGCGTGCGAGCTGGCGTTTGGTGGCGCTGTAAGAAGTGCTCACCCCTACCTGCACTTTGCTGTTGATATTATGGTCGACATTAATGCGGAAACCCAGCCGACGGAAATCCTGTAATTTCAGGATGGAGTTCTGATTCGTAACCTCGCCGCCGAGGTAAAATTGCGTTTTTTCATTGCCGCCTGTTACGGACAAATTGTTGGATTGCTGAACAGCCGTTCGAAAAACGAGGCTCAACCGGTCGTAGGTTCCCTGGTCTTCGGGGTTACCCTGCCCTCCTTCGCTCACAGGCCGGAATGGCCGCGTCGCAGAAGGGTTTCCATCATTGATCCACTGCTCATTCATGATCTGCGCGTGTTGCGGGCCGGTGGTAAGGTCCCACAATTTGGGTGCCTTGGCAATGCCGAGGGAAGTGTTGAATGAAATCTTAGTCTTCCCACCTTTTGCACCGCGTTTGGTGGTGATCAGGATCACGCCGTTGGCACCCCGTGCGCCGTAAATGGCTGTGGCATTGGCATCTTTAAGCACCTCAATGTTCTCGATATCAGCCGGGTTAATGTCGGCCAGCGGATTGGTCGTTTGCCCGCCGGTGCGTACGCCTTGTAACGACTGGCTGTTTATAAAGACGCCGTCAATCACATACAAAGGATCATTTCCAGCATTGATAGACGTCGCCCCGCGCAGGCGTACAAGCACGCTCCCGCCTTCTACGCCCGAGTTGGAGGATATCTGGAGCCCCGGTGTCAGTCCCTGGATTTTTTCACTAAAACTAACCCCATGCTGGTTGGCGATCTCGCCGGATTTAATGTTGGAAACCGCACCGGTTCCGGCCCCTTTTTTCAGTTGGGTGTATCCTACCACCACAATTTCGTTCAGCTGCTTGTCCGAGGATTCGAGTTGCACTTCAAAGAATTTGCGGCCGGCGAGCGGGATTTCCTGCGTTTTGAAGCCTACGAACGAAAACACAAGTACCGGATTCTCTCCCGGCGCAGGCTCCGGCACATTCAATTGAAAACCGCCTTCCAGATTGGTGGATGTACCCGTGCTGGTGCCTTTCAAAACAATGTTCACCCCGGGAATGCCATCGCCCTTGTCGTCTGTGATCTTTCCGGAAACCGATCTCTCGGTCTGCAATGCAAAAGTTAAGTCTGCCGAAATACTGCTGGCCGTCGGCAGCAGAAAAAGGGAAATAAAAATCAATGTGACGACTGGCACCTCATTAACGTAATACAATATACGCGAAAGCCATGCGTAGTAGTGTTTCATGGTAAAAGTGAATTAAATGAGTGATAAGTGGAGTGATTGGAGCAGACGATTTCTTCCGGAGGCAAGGCGCCTCCGAAGAAATCAGAATGAAATAATACGGTTATGGATTCAGGAATGGCATCTGCTATTCGTGATCGCCGTAGCGTTTCTCACCTGCGGAAACGGCCAGGGCAAGCTTATTTTGCTTGGGAGGAAGCGGACAGGTTGCAAAAGGCGAAAACGCACAGGGTGGATTAATGGATTTATTAAAGTCCAGCCAGGCTGTCCCGTCTTCTTCCACGGACGTGTAGAGAAAACGTCCGGCACCATATGTTTCCTTTTTATTGGTTTGGTCGGCGAAGATGATGAACAGATTTTTGGTCGATCCCACGGCGTCCAGACGGTATTCCTTACCATTTACAGAAAAAATCAATGTTCCGGGAGATTCCTGATCTGCGGTGCGGCCGGTAATGTCTGTGATCGAAACTTTCTTACCGGTGGTGGCTTCAAAGCGTGCTTTGACGAGCCATTTTTCCTGAACAGGATAGCGCTCAATGCCTGTAAACCCTTTCAGATATTCGCTTTCGAGGTCGCGTAACCGCACCGCATATTTGTCGCCGCGCTTGATAATGAACCACCGCAACGACTTGTGTTTGAGCGTTACAGGCTTTTCATCCGGAAAAATATCCAGCTCCGTCACAGGCTCATCGCCATTGAAAACGGCTGCATCTGGACTTGCTTTGAGTATGACCTTTCCCTTATCCAACCAGATTTCACCCAGGAAAGGGTTGCTTTTATCTGCCGGGAACACAACATTGTTCTTACTATCGCCGCCGAAAGTGTTCTTTCCTTCATCAAGCCAGAACAAACCGGCCAGATTGAGCCAGCCCGATTCCGCTTTCAGGCTTTCGATCCGTTTCTGATGCCATTGCTGGATCTGTTCTTCGTAAGCCGTGTCGTTGAATGTGAATGCAGGCAATAAGTAAATGCCAGCCAGCAAGAGTAAATAATAGGAGTACTTTTTCATCATTTTTTAGATAAATTAAAATGAACGCTAACGCCTTGCGCGCAATGACGTCCAGTCCGCTGGCAAAAACTAAATGGTGGCTGTGGTACAAATGTAAACAATCAGTTTAATCTATCAACTTAATAGAGTTATTTTTTTTAAGATGCCTTCGCTGACCAAAATACCCATTCATTAAAATGGAATTGGAATTTGATTAGAATGAAATTAGAACAACGTTTGGTGACTATCGGTGACTCGTTTCCAAGGTATAAATTTTTGGTATTATATCGTAAATGTGATGTACAACATAAAGAAAATGATGGTTTTGGAATGGTTTTAGAGAATTGTGATATGCTTGTTTTCGTTATTAATCCGGTTCAGTGATATACTGTCCTTTACGGAAACCGTAAATAGCCGTCTCTATCACATTTACATATTAATGGGTAAAAAATTTAAGGTCGAAGTGCCAACTCCCTGGCAAAGGCTCATGGGAATGCTTTATGTCGAACGCTCGACAATCAACTACATATTTATTTACGCCATCCTGATCGGCTTGATCGGACTCACACTTCCACTCGGGACTACGGCAGTTTTCAACCTGCTTTCCAATGGTGCATTATACAGTTCGACATACGTGCTGATCGGCGTTGTCCTGATCGGAATCATAGTCGGCGGGATTTTGCTCATCGGGCAACTGACGTTGGTGGAACTCATCGAGCAAAAAATATTTACCAAAGCCACGCTCGAATTTGCTTACAGATTTCCGCGGATCAAAAAATCGGAGTTGGAGGGTGAAAGCCCGCCGGAACTGGTAAACCGATTTTTTGATGTAATTACCATTCAAAAGGGACTGACAAAACTTCTTGTGGATATTGTAGCAGCCGGTGTTCAGATTGCGCTGTCTGCGATTTTGCTCTCATTTTATCACCCCATATTTATGACTTTCGGACTGTTGACAGTGATGGCTACCATTTTGGTACTTTTCCTGTATTACAAAAGAGGCGTCCAAACCAGCATTGAGGAATCGCATTACAAGTACGAAGTGGTGGCTTACCTCGAATCTGTGGCGGGTGACCTCGATCTTTACCGCGGACAACCCGATAAGATGAGACAGGTGATTGTGAATACCGACCGCATTACAGCAGACTATTTACAGGCAAGAAACGATCATTTCTGGGTGCTTCGCAAATTTTTTGCCAGCTCGGTTATCCTGAGAACCTTGCTGATGGGCGGTTTGCTTTTTTTAGGATCTTATTATGTAGTGCAAAGACAAATGACACTCGGGCAGTTTGTTGCCGCAGAAGTGATCATTGTACAGATCAGCTACGCCATTGAGAAATTTATGACCAGTCTGGATACCATTTTTGATATGGTGACGGGCAGCGAAAAAATTGCCGCTGTAACTGATCTGGAATTGGTAGAAAGTGAGGTGCACCATGGCTAGATATGGAATTGACGTCACCAGCCGGGTTGATTGGGAGGAACTCGGCGTGCTCTCAGACAAACAGATTTTGAAAACGCGCGGGCCAAGATTGCTCGGCCGCGTTATGCTGATCCTCCTGTTTTTGTTCATCATTGTGCTCTTTCTGCCCTGGCGGCAAACGATCCCCGGGCGTGGCACAGTAACAGCGTTGACCCCGGAAGACCGGCCGCAAACGGTTCAGAACCAGATCGGTGGCCGCATTGAGCATTGGGCCGTTCGCGAGGGGCAGCAGGTCCAGAAAGGAGATACGATACTGGTGCTTTCAGAAACAAGTCAGTCTTACTTTGATCCCAATCTGCCTCAGCGTTTGCAGGAACAACTGAGAGCAAAAGAAGGATCGGAAATTGCTGCAGCCCAAAAAATGGATGCTACCAACGACCAAATCGCTGCCATGACAAATGGCTTGAAATTTCAGCTGACGGCGGCAGAAAATAAGGTGGACCAGGCTGTCAATTACGTGCAGGCAGACAGCGCGGACCTCGTAGCAATCCAGAAGTTTTATGAAATCAGTAAATCCCGGCTCGAACGTTACGAAGCGGGTTATCGGAACGGCCTTTTTTCACTGACCGATATAGAGAGCCGCCGTTTGAAGTTACAGGAGGATAATGCCAAAGTGGTAAGCCAGGTCAACAAGCTGAATAACTCGCAGCAGTCACTCCTGAATGCGCGCATTGAACTGGATAACATTCGCGCCAAATACATGGAATCCGTTGCCAAAGCACGTTCCGATTTAAGTTCTGCATTGTCCAGCCGGGTGAGCGCGCAGGGAGAAATCGCAAAGCTGCAGAATGAGATTTCCAACATTAACATTCGGCGCGGGCTGTATGTGGTGCGTGCCCCGCAGAGCGGCTTTGTGGTAAAAACACTGAAAGCCGGTATTGGTGAAAACATCAAGGAGGGTGAATCCATCGCCACGCTGCAACCCACGAAACCGAGCGTAGCGGTGGAATTATATGTGGATGCCATGGACGTGCCGCTAATCCTGGACAGCAGCGAGGTTCGCCTCCAGTTCGAAGGGTGGCCTTCCGTGCAATTTGCAGGCTGGCCATCGGTGGCGGTGGGCACATTTGCCGGCAAAGTGACGGTCATAGACCTGGTAAGCAGCAATAACGGCAAATATCGCATACTGGTAACCCCTTCAAATCCGGCACCTTACAATGACGAGCCGTGGCCGAAACAGCTGCGACAAGGCTCTGGCGTGTACGGGAGGGTGATCTTGCGCTCTGTGCCTATATGGTACGAAATATGGCGGTTATTGAACGGCTTCCCGCCCAGTCTGGAAAATGAGCCTGATAAAGCAGATGGTGGTGGAAAAAAGGATAAAGCGAACTAAAATGAACATGACAATAAGACGGGGCATGCTTGCCCTTTGGCTATGCCTCTTGCTGTTTGTCCAGAGTGTGTTTGCAAGCGTAGCATCTGTCCCCGACTCTACAAAAATATTTTCGATAGCAGACCTGCGTGAGCTAGTGATGCAGAACAATCCGGTCGTTAAACAAGCCGGGTTACTGAGCGCTGCCGCGCGGGCGAGGGTAACCCAGGCGCTTGGCAGTTTTGACCCAAACCTTAAAGCATCATTCGACCAGAAACAATTTGGTGGAAAAAATTACTATAACCATTGGACAAGTGAACTAAAAGTGCCACTGTGGCTGGCAGGAGCTGATTTAAAGATCGGGTTCGACAGAAATGTGGGTAGTTACACTAATCCAGAAACTACCACGCCGCTGACAGGTCTGGGTGGCGTGGGCATTAGTGTGCCGATTGGCCAGGGGCTGCTGATTGATGCTCGGCGAAATACCCTGCGTCAATCGCGCGTCATGGTAGCGTATGCCGAAGCAGAAAGGGTCAATGAGATCAACAAAGTTTGGTTTCAGGCTGTGAAAGATTACTGGAACTGGTTTTATGCGCATCAGCAATACCAGCTTATCCGTCGTGGCGTCGAGCTGGCAACCACGCGCTACACCGCCACGCGTAATCAGGCATTACTGGGCGAAAAGCCTGCAATTGACTCCGTAGAAGCATTTATCACGGTGCAGGAAAGATCGATCCAGCTGGCTAAGATTGAAATTGAGATCCAGAACTCCAGATTGCTTGTTTCGAATCACATCTGGGACGAAAAAGGGAATCCGCTCGAATTGCCGGAAGACGCCGTGCCCGTCAACGCCGACTCCGCTGTGGCTATTGTATCGGCCAACAACCTCGATGATTTGCTGAACCGTGCCGAAGACAACCACCCCAAGCTTCAAATGCTTCGCAATAAGGGAGTCCAGCTCGCTATTGAACGCAATTATCTGCGCGAAATGCTGAAACCAAAACTCAATGTCAGCGGCTCGCTGCTGACCACACGCAGGGATTTCAATTCTTATGTACCTGATTATTATGACATTGGCTGGAATAACTATAAAGTGGGTTTTGATTTCTCGTTCCCGCTGTTCCTGCGCTCGGCAAGGGGTAAACTGAGTGAGATCAAAGTGAAGCAAATGGACCTGAACCTCGATGTTCAAAACGAAGCACGAACCATTCAAACCAACATCCGCAGCTCGTTCAACAACCTGAAAGCATACCAGGCGCAACTCACTATCCAGACGCAAAGCATTGTGAATCAAAAATTCCTGGTTCGCGGTGAGCTTCAAAAATTTGATCTGGGCGAAAGCACATTATTTTTAATCAACAGCCGCGAATCCAAGCTCATCGACATGATGATGAAACAAGCAGAACTCGTAACCAAATACCAGCAAGCCCTGGCAGACCTCTACTACGAAGCCGGGGTGAATCAGGATTGATTGGTTGTCGCTTATGCTCGCGCCCGGCTTACGCAAAAGGTTTTCCCCAAAAACTCCTGAACAAGTTTCCTGGGTGTAGTAGCGAGGTAATACTTGAAGTCTTTAATGAGGTGACTCTGGTCGTGATAGCCGAACTGGGCAACGAGGGTTAGCCAGTCCACTTCGTCTTCTTGTTTTTGAATAAATTCGATAACCTGTTTGAACCGAAGCAAGCGGGTAAGTTCTTTGGTAGAAAATCCCATGTATTTTTTGAAACGCATTTGCACCATCCGCTCGGATAGATTGGCGTCAGCAGCAATTGCTTTTGAAGGTTTTCCAAAATCAATGTTGCTATCTTCAATACCTGCCAGCAAGGGAATGCTTTCTTTTTCAGGTGCTTTGATAAATGCATGACCGTGTGCGATCAGCAACCCAATGCGGTCTTCGGTTGTGGGCATTCCTGCAAGTGCATTCCATAACGCTTCGAATCCGGCAATGCCCAGCAACTGGTCGGGATCATAGATTTTTTCGGTTTCCATTTGTTCCGCCGGAATGTTGAAAAGCCTGTAAAAGCCATTGTGGTTGAATGTGATTACAATGATGTCCGTTTCCGGCAACACCTCGTAATGCAGCATTTTCCGCAACGGGCCCAGCATTACAACTTTTCTCGTTTCGTGCTCCTGAAACGCGCCATTACCAAACGACAATGGTAAAGGAACACCAAAATTAAATATCAGCATGATTTCTAAACTTGGCGACAAGAACTGGGGCGTCCGTTCAAAATCGAGGTCTGTTTGAATACAGTAAAAGTGCTTGATCACGTCAGCCAATGCAGCCGGAGCGTCAAAGTGCGTACCAATGGATAGCTTAGTCATTTCGTTTTCTTACAATTTTACCGACCATAGCTCGCTTAATTTTGACCTAAAATAAAACAAAAACTTTATCCAAAATGGCAACATCAGAATTAACAAAATTATTGGTAACCGGTGCAACGGGAACGATTGGAAAAGAATTATGCAAAATATTGTCAGCCAAAGGCGTACCCTACAAAGCCATGGTTCGTTCGGTCGCTCTTGCGCAGACCATGGACGATCTGGCCGGAGCCGAACTTGTAACCGGCGATTTCAATGATTCCGAATCATTAAAGTCAGCATTAACCGGAGTCGAACGGGCATTTTTGCTGACGAACTCATCGGAGCAGGCAGAACAGCAGCAGATTAGATTTGTCGACATAGCGCAAGAAGCTGGTGTTAAGCACATTGTTAAGCTGTCTCAATGGGCCGCAGACGCTGAGTCACCGGTGCGCTTTTTGCGTTACCATGCTGCGGTTGAAGCACATATCCGCAAGTCGGGAATGTTATATACCTTCCTAAGACCCAACCTTTTCATGCAAGGACTGCTCGGTTTCCGGGATTCAATTCGTTTTCAGGGACAGTTTTACGGTGCCATTGGCGATGCTAAAATCAGCATTTTGGACGTCCGTGACATAGCGGCCGCCGCAGCAGCAGCGCTCACCGATCCACGGCACGAAAATCAGGTTTATGCATTAACCGGTCCGGAAGCATTGTCGCACCACGAATTGGCGGAAACGCTTTCTGCTGTCCTCGGCCACTCCGTTACATTTATAGACCTTACTTCTGAAATGCTTGAAGAAATGCTCTTGAAGGTCGGCTTCCCAACCTGGCAGGCTGAGGGACTTGTGGAAGACTATGCACATTATAAGAAAGGCGAAGCTTCGGAAGTGGCTCCGGGCATTATGGATGCAACCGGAACAGCACCGCACACATTTAGCGATTTTGCAAAAGATCACGCGGCGCTGTTCCGGCCGTAGCGGTTGTGTGAATGCTGATGTATGTTTATAGAGCAGAAAAGTGAATTTTGGAACTCAATCACATACTGCTCATTATATTCCGAAGTTTTGTCAAGTGTCAATCGTTAACTTTGACGGACAAAACATTTTTGTATAGTCAGTTTATATAGTCAGAATGAAATGGATCACCCGCGAACGCCCAAAAATTGACCGTATCGCCTGTCCCTGGCTGATCAAACGGTTCATTGATCCGGATGCACAGATCTTTTTCTTCCCATTTGATCAGGTTAAAGCCAAAGCAGCGGAACTGGGCGCTACGCCCTTCGATATTCCGGACACCGAATTTACTCATTATGAAGACCGCTGCACTTTCGACTTTTTCCTCGAAAGATATGAGATCGAAGATCCTGCATTAAAGGATATGGCTGTCATCATCCGTGGGGCTGATACTGACGACCATTCGCTGGCTGCCCAGTCATCCGGACTCTGGGCAATATCGGCTGGCCTCGCTTATAATATCAATGATGATCAGGAACTGCTTGAAAAAGGAATGCTGATTTATGATGCGCTTTATAGCTGGGCAACGCACCTTCAGAAACAAAAGCACACCCAAAACCCAACCGAGAAGCTGCTGCTGGCTGTTTTTAATACTTACCTGGATAAACAGAAATCTGAGCATCTTAAAACCCCTAAATGGGCAAAAGAACTCAAAGAAATCATTCAGGACCAGATCGATACCAACCTAAGTTTAAGCCTGAAAGAGATTTCGGAGGGTTTACAAATACATCCCTCCTACGTGTCCCGCGAGTTTTCGAAGTATTTCAGCAACCTGTCCTTTGGTGAATACATTCGCAAGCTGCGCATAGAAAAAGCCGTCGATTTGCTTGCAAACCCCGACCATACCTTATCCGAGATTGCTTATCTGACCGGGTTCTCAGATCAAAGCCATTTCAACAGGATCTTCAAAGCCCAAACGGGACAAAATCCGTCGGATTTCCGGAAAAATTTGCCAAAAAAGTAATCTCTGTACAAATCCGTCATTTCCGTTCTATCATTTGGTCATTGGGTGCCCTAGTATTGCATTGTAAAGCAAATACGAGTGTAAACTTGGAGACATTCATGCCTTCGAAGAAAAAACATGTATGGAAACCCTGACGCAGCCACAAACAACTAAATACAGCCTGACGGAGCTGACCAGCTATTTTCTGAAACTCGGTACGCTGGGCTTTGGCGGTCCCGTTGCCCTGATCGGCTACATGCACCGCGATTTGGTGGAAGACAAAAGGTGGATTAGTGAAGATGAATACCGCGAGGGCCTGGCCCTTGCCCAACTGGCTCCTGGCCCGCTTGCTGCCCAGCTCGGCATTTACCTGGGCTACGTGCATCACGGGATTTGGGGCGCTACCCTTACCGGACTTGCCTTTGTGCTACCGTCCTTTGTCATGGTAGTTTTGTTGGGGATGGCTTACAAACTTTACGGCGGGCTTCCCTGGATGCAATCTGTGTTTTATGGCGTTGGCGCAGCGGTGATCGGTATCATTACGCTAAGTTGTTACAAACTCACTATCAAATCAATCAGTAAAATAGAGCTACAAGCGATCAAAAGCAGATGGATCCTCTGGATTTCCTTTTTTACAATGGCCCTCGTTACTGCGATCACGCAGCGGGAAGAAGTGTGGCTTTTCATTCTTCTGGGCTTCATTTATATGGTCGTGAAAGCGCCGCCCGAATGGCTGCAACGAAGGGATACATCTTTGTCTGTCATCCTCCTGGCTGGCACGGGCTTCTGGCAATATGAGCCTGACGAGCTTGTCAAACTCGGATTATTTTTTACTCAGGCAGGCGCCTTTGTTTTTGGAAGCGGCCTGGCAATTATTCCATTTTTGCAGGCAGGTGTCGTTGGCGAGATGGGATGGCTCAATGAGCAGCAGTTCCTGGATTCCGTAGCGGTTGCCATGATCACGCCCGGACCGGTTGTGATAACCGTTGGCTTTATCGGATTTCTGGTTTCCGGGTTTGCCGGGGCGGCCGTCGCTGCCTTGGGCGTCTTTCTTCCCTGCTTTGTTTTCACAGTTTTGCCCGCACCTTACTTCAAAAAAATCTCCAAGAATGCCAGTATCAAAGCATTTGTCGATGGGATTACAGCGGCTGTGGTCGGCGCGCTGGTCGGGTCGGTCATTGTAATTGCGACCCGCTCAATTGTTGATATTGCATCGGCCATCCTCGCAGTTGTGACCATACTTGCACTTATTTATTTTAAGAAACTGCAAGAACCTTACATTATCGTGGCTGCGGCGCTCATTGGTTTTTGCCTGAAAACGTACCTATAAATTCTGATTAATTGCTTTTATGAAAAGATTAGCTTTACTACTGCTTGTCCTGTTTTCAGTTCCGTCCCAAGCACAAAAACAAGTCAATAAGCTCAATGGCGTGTGGTTAGGTTATTTCAACCAGACCAGGATAACAGATAAATGGGGTATCTGGCTGGATTTGCATGCAAGAAGAACTGATTTTTTAGACCGCTGGTCCACACAGATCATTCGGCCAGGAATTACTTATTATGCCAACGACCACCTCAGGTTCACGGCCGGTTATGCCTATGCACGCAGCTATCCTGCGGCTGGCCTGCACACTGTTCGGCCTGAGAACAGGCTTTGGCAGCAGGTGCTTTGGACGAGCCGTCAGAAGCGGCTGCAAACCCAGCAGTGGATCCGGGTGGAGGAGCGATTTAACCGCAAGATTGCCAATGATGCTTTGCAGGAAGGTTACAATTTCAACTTCCGGTTCAGGTATCTGCTCAATCTGATGGTTCCCCTAAACAGTGATTTCATCGAGCCGGGGACAGTGTTCTTTGCATTCAATGATGAAATTCATATCAATGCCGGCAAGCAGATTACTTATAATCTTTTTGACCAGAACCGCCTTTTCGTGGGCCTGGGTTACCAGTTTACCAAAGGGCTCAATTTGCAAGTCGGTTATATGAACCAGTTCCAGCAACTTCCTTCGGGCAACCATTTTAACAGCAACAATGTGCTAAGGGTTTTCGTGTTTCACAACCTGGATATCCGGGCCAAAAAGTAATATTCTTTTCCTTAGCTATGCCCGACGGTCGGCTACATTGGAAAGGGCTCTATTATTTACCAATCCAGGGATTTCATTAATGTTTCTAAAAATGGTTTTTCCTTGATTTGCTCCCGTAGTCACCATTTCATCCGCCCCGGCAGAAGGGCCTCCAATCCTGAGAACTGCATCACATTTAGCAATTAGATCAACAGCCACAGGATGAAAGATCCTATTGAATATTTCGTCCCCCATGGTTTGCGAACCTGCCGCTTCGATCAATGGCAATGCAAACCATTCCCCCATTACCGGTAGGTGGCCTTTATTATAAACTTCCAAAGCCGCCTTTGTCATAGCATCTACATTTGCCTCAATCAGCTCCGGATTATCACCCGTTCCCGAACGATAAGGGCCGGCTACTAAGATCATCATTTGATTCATACCTCTGTTATTATGTTAATTAATATGTGTTTCTCATGAAAATGTGAACAGAAAATCCAGTTCGGCCGCTGACCAGGCCCGGCTAACCAGATCAATAGCCGTTCACGAACTTCCCTATTATCTTTTCCCTATCCGATAACTCGACGCCTAATTCTGATTACTTTTGCGCAAGTTAGATCATTTCTGATCAATACCTATAAGTGCTTTGAAATAAAACTGATAAAATCCATAGCAATGCAGCAATACCAACTGGCCCAAATTAATGTGGCCAAGATGAAGGGAATTGATATCAATGATCCTGTGATGAAAGAGTTTGTAGACAATCTCGATGCAGTTAATGCACTTGCAGAAGTAAGTGAAGGTTTTGTGTGGCGTTTGAAAGCAGAGAATAACAACGCAACTGGGCTTGATCCCTTTCAAGACCTGACCATTATCACCAATGTTTCTGTTTGGCGGGATATACCGACTTTACAGGCATTTACCTACCGCTCTTTTCATGCTGAATTTTTAAAAAGACGGCGCGAGTGGTTTTTGAACTACGGAAAGGTATCCATGGCAATGTGGTGGGTTCCCGCAGGAGCATTCCCTACGATGGAACAAGCCATTGAGCGGCTTGATTATCTGACGACAAATGGCCCCTCTTTTTATGCTTTTAGCTTTAAACATCCCTTTCCAGCACCATTATACGGCGCTGAACAGATCGTACTGAGTAGTAGTTATCCCAGTCAATACTGACCGACATTCCCCCTGCATATGTCCGGTTTTGCCTGCCTGGCGGAGCTATCATTTGAATAACTTTGATGGGTTGATAATTAAAGTCTGATTTCAAACTATAGAAGCTTATGGCAAACCGCATTATATTCTTTCACGGTGGCGGGTCGAAAGAAGATTATGACGCTGACAAAAAACTGGTCGAATCACTGGAAGACAGCCTGGGGGCTCCCTACTCCATCCATTATCCTTTCTTACCCAATGACGGATCACCGGATCTGGGGAGGCGAAAGCAAATCAAGGAAGCTATTTCAGACAGTGAAGATGGGGTCATCTTAGTTGCCCACTCCCTAGGTGCGTCCATGTTGCTGGCATGCCTTTCCGAATTCAACATTGAGCGAAGGATTGCAGGCATTTTTCTGATTGCCACACCTTTCTGGGAAGGAAGCGAAGACTGGGTGGCGCCTTTTAAATTGCGTCAGGATTTTGCAGAAACGATCGATAAGAATATTCCGCTCTTCTTGTATCATTGCCAGGACGATGAGGAAGTTCCGTTTATTCAACTTGCTAATTATCAGCGGGAACTTCCATGGGCGACATTTAGAGAAATTCCATCCGGAGGGCACCAGCTGAATAATGACGTTCATGTTGTAGCAAAAGATATTCTATCGCTTAAACTGGCGTAATCCGGCATATATCCAATATCGACCACTAGCAAATTGCTTCGCAGGAAAAGTGATGCCTTACGTTGAGCGATTTTAACCCTCCCTTCGCCGATTATCTCAGGCTTGCTGCCCGAACCAGATTTAGTTTTGATCATTCGAATGTGGGAAACATTCATTGAAACCAAATCATTTTAAAATCGGGCAATCATGAAAACAAACCATTTATTAGCCAAGACAACAATTGCATTGTGTGCGACACTTTATCTTACTTCGTGCCGGGAAATGGAGCCTGAAAAAGCGGTAGGCGCGTCGGCAGAAGCGAGAGTGAATGTCGTAGCGCCGGAAACGGCTTATCCCGGAGAAGATGGCATCACAAAACGAGGAAGGCTTTTTGGCAAAGAAATAACCTATTCAGAAATCGATGGAAAGGCGGTTTTCGAAGGCGATATCATCCTGACACCGGAACAACTGGGCCAAAACACCGGTGCAAGGACCCAGGCTTTTACCAAGATACATTCACTCTGGCCCAACAACTTCATCCAGTATATCGTGGACCCAAGCATTTCGGATGACAGTGCTATTCTCGCAGCGATTGCTGATGTGGAAGCTGCTACTCCTTTGCGTTTTATACGTCGTCGTTCTCTTGCTGAGATTCCGGGTTATCAATTTGCACAGACAAGTTATGTGACATTTACACGCAGCCGGGGCTACTCATCTTCTATTGGCCGCATAGGCGGCCAGCAGTTTATAGGGATTCCGTTTTTCCCGACCAAAGGTGGTATTCTGCATGAGATCGGACACACAGCGGGCCTGCTGCACGAGCATACACGCTACGACCGGAACGCTAATGTTAAGGTTAATCTCAACAATGTTGCCGAAGCCGCAAAACCGAACTTTACAATCCTCGATAATGAGGGATATGACAACAGAAAATACGGCTCCTTCGATTTCGGCTCTATTATGATGCTCGACTCGTATGCATACTCACAAAACGGCCAGCCTGTCATGACTACGCTCGATAACAAGGCATTTACCGTGCAGCGAAGCCATCTGTCAGTAGGCGATGCCCAGTGCATTACTGCTATGTATTCCAATGTGTTTGCTGTTACGCCTACCGGCATTCTGGCGGGAGACGCGGCAACGGGCAAAAATGCACCATTGGCAACGCTTTACACCGGAGCAGGTGAGATTTATGCGTTGAAAGATCAATTCTTTCTATCACAAGGCAATAAGGTGACGCAGATCAGATCGAAATCTGGCTGGGCTTATAATGTAACATCAGGCACAGGGCCCGTAAATGGCATGACTTACTACAAAGGAAATATATTCACATTGCAAGACGGGAGCGTATGGAAAACCGAAGCTACAAATTGTGTTAGACAGCAATACACAGGGCCATTTTTCACCGGCGGAACCGCATTGGCCTACGCATTCGGGCTTCCCTACGCGGTGGTTGGCGACAGGCTCCACATTATTTCAATTGATGGCAAAAACAATAGTGTCATGGGATACGGATACAGCGGGGTTACCGAAATGGTGGGCTGGAAAGCCTGGCTTTATGTCATCAAACCGAGCGGCAAGCTCTATAAAGTAAACCCGACCAACGGCGACATTGTCCAACACGGAACCACAACTTTTTCGTCCAATGCCCAATTGACATGCACGGGTAAAAATCTGCTGGTTGTTAGCCAGGGCACATTATACAGCGTAGATGAAGCAGGGATTACAAAACCAATTTCAGGCGGCTGGGCCAATGTAACCGATATTTCAGCCGTCAACTCAGAAGATCAACCTTAATGTCTATTTAGCACATGACCAAATTCTCTGCACACTGTTCATTGTGCAGAGAATTTTTTGTTAGCGATCCACACTTAAATGTGCCTTATGCTAACCATGTAATTTTATGAAAACAGAATAAGCTGGCATCCTGATTTGATCGACGAACATTATTCATTAATGGCCAGCATTATGATGGTGAAACGATGCATCAAACGGCACTGGCACAATTAAATAAGGAATTTGCTAAGGTTATCTATACGCACCAAATTATCAATTCTTAAGGTAAGATGGTAAAGGCAGACCGGCAAAATCATTTTTGACAGCGGGATATGCCTTGACGGATTTTCGCGTGAGAAAACATTGTTAACGATTCTCCATCCATGCCAGAAATGCCGGCGTTTTTTCTTTGTTGATCAATAGTTGATCAGGCGTTTCAATGGTCAGCTTCACATACAATTTCCTAAGAAAATGATGTTCGATTTCCTTAATGGCTGAAAAGTTGACCAGATATTGCCGGTTTACCCTGAAAAATTGCTTTTGGCTTACGGACGCTGCGATCTGATCGAGAGACTGGCTCAGTGAAAACTCCTGCCCATCGAAACACATGATCATGGATGTTTCATTTTTAATGTAAAAAAACGCGATCTGCGCAGTTTGGACCGTGGTGTATTTTTGATGTTTAAATACCAGAAAACTGGTTTTCTCTGACGGCGGCACTATTTTATTGAGCAGCTCGCTTAAATCGGGAATCGCTTTTTGCTGGAAGAAATTTTTCAGATCGTCGACTTTGGCGAGCGCCCCTGCAATGTCTTTCTTGGAAAAGGGTTTCAGCACATAATCCACACCATTTCGTTTGAAGGCTTCCAGTGAATAGGCATCAAAAGCCGTACAGAATATCACTGGGCAAATGATTTCCACAGATTTGAAAATTTCAAAACTCAACCCATCGGCCAACTGAATGTCCATGAAGATCAGGTCTGGCTGCGGTCCCACCGAAAGTGCCTCAACAGATTCCTCTACACTCTGATATGGTCCGGTGATTTTGGCTGCCGGACGCAGTTGCCGGAGGATATTTTCAAGGGAGCGGGCTGTTTTCAGCTCGTCCTCAATGATTACGATGTTCATGAATAATTGGAAGTCTTACCTGAAATAGGTCCTGGCCGTTGATCACCTCAACCTTTTTATTTAATAAATGGCTGTATTTCAATTCAATGTTTTTCAAACCCACACCCAGGGAATCTTCCTGGTTCTTTCTGAGCTGGATCTGGTTTTCAACCACAATGCTTTCACCCTCACTAAAAATCCGGATTTGCAGCGGCCGGCTTAAAGACACAATGTTGTGTTTGAGACAGTTTTCAACTAATAGTTGCAAGGTAAATGGTGGGATTAATGTATCTAACGCAGTTTCATCAAGCTTGTTTTGAAAAATAAACCCATCCTCGAATCGCGCTTTCTGTAAAAAAAGATACGCATTCAAAATCTCCATTTCTTCCTTCAAATGGATCAGATCCAGCTTGCGGCTTTCTAGTGTATATCGGTAAAAATTGGCGAGTTTTAAGATGAAATCCACCGACTGCTGATCATTGGTTTCAACCATTGCTTTAAGCGTGTTCAGGCTATTGAACAGAAAATGCGGGTTCACCTGCTGTTTCAAAAGGTCATATTGCGCACTCAGATTATCATTCCGGAACCGTTCCAGTTCCATGCTCACATGCTGGTTTTCATAATTCTGTTGCAGCATATTCAGGAACATATAAAACACCAGATTGATCAAAATCCCACGCACTTCCACCATCAGCATGGCCGGACCGAAATCCATGTGGGAAAGGATAAGCTGCTGAATGTAGGCTAGTCCCAACATAACAACCAGACCAAACGCCAGCGAGTTGATTAATTTGGCATACGATATCTGCTGGCCCTGCGACCGGTTGCCCTTTTGTGAAAGCATGTAAATATTGAAATACCACATAATTACCGCAAAGGCGGCCGTAATGAACGCATTTACCGCAGCTTCCAAAGGCACAAATTTGTTCGAAGCCAGCTGTGGCACCGAGGAAAGCAAACCGAGCACCACAGAGCTCGTCCAAATGATCGTATTTGAAACTTTAAACGGCGCTTTTGTTACCATATTCATTCTGTCCGGGTGCGATTCCGCATTTTATCATGGAAAAACGGCAGCTCGCTGGGAAGTTATGAATTCGATCTGCTGATCCTTTCCGGGCCTGGCGTCACCGGGCTTAAAGCCTTCCCCGGTTTTGAAATCATAGTCAAATGCCAATCCTGACACATTTCCATGAGCAACATTCACGTGCTCTACGGAATAAATCTCGGCATTTATATTGGTCCCATACCATTGCGGCATTGGTTTTTGTTTCCAGGTTACCAGGGTATACTGTGCTCCTGGGCTTAGTTTGAGCAAAGAATCCTGAGCCGTTTGCAGCGCAACGTCATTGCCGTAAAGCATTGCAATCGTGCCTTTCTTGTTATTAATGATGGATTTGATCACCTTTTCATTTCCCGCATCGTACAGGTATTCAGGTGCAAGATCGGCAGTGTTGCGATCGTTGCAGGACATTACAAAAAGTGCCAGCGCTGCGATATATAGTGAAATTGTTGACTTCATTTTGGTGCTATTTATTTGGTCGGAATGTTGAATACAAAATCGTTTTCAGGTGCAAGCAGCCGGTGACAATTCGCGCAAGTCTGTTCAAAAAGGACCGTTTTGCCTGCTGGTTTGAGATCGAGTCCGTCAAATTTGGCGAATCCCCAGCCTTCGGTTGAGCTGTATTTTTTGCTGTCTTTGATCATAAACTGTGCATTTTGAAAATTACCTGGCAGCACATTGCCGTCCTTATCCTCCACCTGTTTACCCCAAACGACCTTTACCACCCTGGATCCGTCGGGGAAAGGAAGTTGATGGTTTTTAAGAGCCTTCACCAAAATATCATTTCCGTAAACGATCCGCATGCTGCCCCCGTCAAACTTATCGGTCACGCTGATGATCTTCCAGTTTTTGTAATCCGCAGAATAGGGAATGCCATTCAAGGAGACCGGCGTTTTTTGAGTCAAAATTTTATCATTTGTTAAAGATCGGGCAACGATCCTGACTGTATCCACTTTATGCCTTCCGGGAAGTGTATTGACATATTGTTTCAAAACCGTCAGTTCGGATGCAGACACTTTGCCGCCGGGATGTGCCAGCCGATAACGTTGTAGAGGCATTTTCTGCTGATCGATTGCGTTCACCATTTCCCAAAGCAACAATTCCTGCACAGCAGGCGGGTTTCTGTCCCATTCCGAAAAATTAAATCGCGCCCGCGCCTCATTCACATCATGCGCCACCAGGAAGGATGCCGGGGCGATCCTATCAAACCATTCTACTTTGGCTTCATTGGAATGACAATCATAACAAGCCCGCTCCAAGATCTGCTTTACCTCCTTTGGAACCACAATTTCGCTGGTCACCGGCGGATTTTCAATGGCAGGAGAGCCGATTTGAAATGCCCCAAAAATGATGATGAGCACGATCGCCGCACTTTTGTAAAATGTTAACCCTGGCTTTTTCATTCTGTATAATATCTGATTCTCATAGCTCAAATATAGCTCTGTTCATCCCTGTTTCCGAGCAACAGGCCCTCGTACCAGGCAAACTTGACCGTAAACCAGACATTGACGAAGGCGAACCGGACAGTAAACGGCGGCAAGTGTGACAGGCGATCCACTTTCAACCCTAACAATGCGGGATAATAGGGTTAACTTAGAAGAAATCAACTCCGCACTGTATGAAGATTTCGTTTGTAGGCACATTCCCGCCACGGGAATGCGGAATTGGCACCTTTACCAAAAATCTGTATGATGCTGTCAACTCCGCACCAGGGGCAGATGGCCCAAATACTGCGCTAGTGGTAGCGATGGATGACAACGGGCAGCATTATGACTATCCAAAAGAGGTGAAACTGACCATCCGGCAAGAAGAACAAGCTGATTACCTGGAAGCCGCAAGTTTTATCAATATCAGCGGGGCCGACATCTGCGTTTTGCAGCATGAGTTCGGAATTTTCGGGGGGCAAAACGGCATTTATATACTCCCGTTCCTTTACCGTCTCAATATTCCGTTGATCGTCACTTTGCACACAGTGCTAAAAAACCCTTCCTATAATGAGCGGGCTGTGATGATTGAGATCTGCAAAATCGCCCAAAGGGTCGTCGTAATGACCAGGAAGGCGGTTGATATGCTTATGGAAGAATATGGTGTTGCCGAAAGTAAAATCGAGCAAATTGCGCACGGCGTTCCGGATATACAATTTGACCAACAGTCTGTCAAAAAAGAATTCAAGCTTCTATCCAGAAAAGTCCTTCTCACATTTGGATTTATCGGGAGAAACAAAGGCATTGAAATTGCGCTGAAAGCCCTGCCTGCGGTGGTTGCAAAGTATCCGCAGCTGGTTTATATCGTTCTAGGCAAAACGCACCCGAACGTGATACGGCATTCAGGTGAAGAATACCGGATTTTCCTGCTAGGATTGGTTAAAAAGCTAGGCATTGAAAAGCATGTCATTTTCATGAACGAGTTTGTTGACCAGACTGAGCTTTTTAAATATCTCTCCGCCTCTGACATATACATTACACCTTACACCAATGAGGCACAGATCACAAGCGGAACATTGTCCTATGCCATTGGAGCAGGATCTGCCGTGATTTCTACGCCCTACTGGCATGCTGCCGAATTGCTTTCCGAAGGCCGCGGCAGATTGTTTCCGTTCAACGATGTCCAGGCTCTAAGTGAAGTATTTCTTGATTTGCTTGATCACCCGGATACAATGATGCAATTACGTAGTAACGCATTCAATTACGGACGAGAGATTACCTGGCCCAAGATCGGCGCAAAATATGCGAAGCTTGCAGAAAAAATCGTGTCGGAACAGCCGGATGTGCAGGCAGAAACGGAAACAATCCTGGATTTGCTGGCCTTGCCTCCATTTTTGCTGGACCATGTACAACGGCTCACCGACGATACGGGAATCATTCAACACGCCAAATACGGCATTCCGAATTTGAAAGAAGGTTATTGCCTGGATGATAATGCGAGGGCGCTTTTGATGGTGCTGATGACCTATAAAAGGAATAAAAACCCGCTGGCACTCAAATTATCCCCTACTTACCTGAGCTATATCAATTACATGCAAAACCCGGACGGCGCGTTCCGGAATTTCCTGAGTTTCAACCGTAATTTCCTGGATGAAGTGGGTTCAGAAGATTCGTTTGGCAGGACAATATGGGCATTGGGCTATCTTTTAGGAAATGCACCTAATGACGCTTATTATCAAACCGGGCGGGATATTTTCTTTGACGCTTCACCCAATTTCGTGAAGCTGCAATCCATCCGGAGCATTGCCAACACCATCGTAGGCATATGTCATTATCTGAAAAGCAACTCAGGGGACGAAGGAATGATTGAGGTTTTGCGGCAGTTGACAAACCGGCTGATGGTGGATTATGAACTGAACCGGACGGATGACTGGCATTGGTATGAATCGCTTCTGGCTTATGATAATGCTTTTTTGCCTCTCGCAATGCTGCACGCTGCCGAGTTTTTGAATGATGAAAGAGTCAATCAAGTTGCTTTGGAGAGCATGGAATTTCTTTCGAAAATCACTTTAAACAACGGTTATCTTTCTATTGTAGGTAATGAAAAGTGGTATCTCAAAGATGGCGAAAATTCAATGTTTGCCCAGCAGCCACTGGATGCATTGGCTATGGTGCTCATGTTCCACCAGGCGTTCCGGCTGACGAGCGATCCCGCTTATGTCCAACAGCTTAATACATGTTTTATGTGGTTTTTAGGTGAAAACGATCTCCGTATCAGTCTTTATGACTTTGAAACCAAGGGCTGCTGTGATGGACTGGAAAGATATGGCGTAAACAGGAACCAGGGAGCTGAAAGCACATTGGCTTATCTGATTTCTCATCTAAGCGTTTTGGAAGCATTTGAAGAGCTGACCAAGTTAAAAGCGGCTCACCCATGAGAGTCGCGATCTTATCATCCATTGCCTGGCGCACGCCGCCACGCAATTATGGGCCCTGGGAGCAAGTAGCGTCCCATCTGGCAGAAGGTTTGGTAGCAAAAGGAATCAATGTAACATTATTCGCAACTGCCGATTCAGTTACCAAAGGAAAATTGGATGCTACTTGTACTGTCCCTTATGCGGAAGATCAGAACGTTGACCCTAAGGTGGTTGAATGCTTGCATATCAGTAATGTAATGGAAAAAGCAGATCAATTTGATTTAATTCACAACCATTTTGATTTCCTGCCACTGACGTATTCCAGGCTGATCAAAACGCCAATGTTGACTACTATACACGGTTTTTCGTCGGACAGGATCAAGGAGGTTTACCGGAAATATAATGATGACACACATTACGTTTCAATCAGTAATGCGGATCGGGATGAGACTCTGAGTTATACGGCCACGGTCTATAATGGTATCGACGAAGAAGCATTTCCCTACATCACTTTTCCGAACGATTATCTGCTCTTTTTTGGAAGGATCCACCCCGACAAAGGTGCAAGTGAAGCTATTCAGATCGCTCGGAAAAGTGGAAGGAAGCTTCTTATAGCAGGATTGGTCCAGGATGAGGGGTATTTCAAGCGAGAAGTGGAGCCGCATATCGACTCTGAAAATGTCTTTTATTGCGGGAATGTCGGGCCAGAAAGGAGGAGCACGCTGCTCGGCATGGCTTATGCAATGCTGCATCCAATCAGTTTTGAAGAACCTTTTGGACTCAGTGTGGCTGAGTCGATGCTTTGCGGAACGCCCGTAATCGCTTTTAATCGCGGATCAATGTCCGAATTGATCAAGCACGGTCAAACAGGATTTTTAGTAAGTACGGTGTCCGAGGCAGTAGAGGCCGTGGGGCTTGTAAAAACGATTAACAGAAAGGACTGCGCCGAATGGGCACAGTCCATGTTTACCAAGGATAAGATGGTGGATGGCTATCTAGCGGTTTATGAATCAATTTTAAACAGATAATCCCGCATTTTGTGTCAGCTCTTTTAATAAATCTTTAAGATCCACAACTACATAAGTCGATGCGTAATCTGACATCGCGTATGGAATAATCAGGCTCTCGTTGTGAATAAGCGCGCCGCAGGAATACACGACATTAGGAACATAGCCTTCCCGTTCCTTGCGATTTGGGATCAACAATGGCTGGCTCAGTCTTCCAATTTCTTTTTCAGGATTATCCAGCTCAAAAAGGGACGCTCCCAGAACGTATTCACGCATAGGACCAACGCCATGGGTCAGGACCAGCCAGCCAGCCTCTGTCTCCAACGGCGATCCGCAGTTTCCAATCTGCACGAATTCCCAGGGGAATTTGGGCGACTGGATCATGGTCGCCTGTCTCCAAACACTGATGTTGTCAGAAAAAGCAATGTAATTATTAACCCCGTCGATCCGGCAAAGCATGGCGTATTTGCCATTGATTTTCCTGGGAAAAAGCGCCATGCCTTTATTTTGAGCGATTTCGCCATGAATGGGCAACACTTTGAAGTGATAAAAATCCTTTGTCATCAGGATTTTGGGCAGGATCGAAATTCCGTCATATGCGGTGTAAGTTGCATAGTACACCGGCTCGTTGTCTCCCTGCATGAATTTAACAAACCGGGCATCTTCAATGCCCCGTTTTTCTGTGTCAGCAATGGGAAAGATCACGCGTTCGGAAATATCAGTGTCCAGGGAAAAATCCATTTCGTAATGCGATGATGCCAGCCACATCATTTCCCTCAGAAAAATGCGGCTAGGCTCGTCCATTTCAATGACCCTGTTTGTTTCATCGACGTAGCGTTTCAACTCCTCATATGTAAAGGTTTCGGTCAGTTTTTGTTCAATAACCGGGTAAGCAGCGTTTTCCAGGTTCTGCATTTCGCCCAGTTTTGCCAGGAAAGTCTTCTTTTTGTACACATGGTTACGCACATGTGCAGGCGAATCAAGCATTCGGCCAGGAGGCTCGACAGTGATCAGGTTATCCCGGTCAATGATGGCCGATCTGAAAACAATCGAAGAAATATGGCCCTCGCCCGTTGCCCGGAAACTCAGGATAACCCTGCGCTCCCCAAAACCTATCCGTGACTGGTCCGGATCTTCAACAATCGATGGATTAAAGAAGGCAGCAGCTTCAATAGAATATTCCATTGTAAAAAAAGAACCTATCAACATTTCCGCTGTGGTTCCTAATTGTTTCAAATCAATGTCCATCGAGCTGAGCACGTGGTGGAGCCGGTGAAAATGCCGTTCAAAAATTCTCAGAATATTGCGGTGCCGCTTGGCATATTTGCGCAGGACATTGCTTAACTCCTGTTTTTGCTGTTCCTGGGAAAGGTTCAGGATCATTGTGATCAATTGCCTGGCCCTTTCTTCACTGCTAAACATAAAACGGGCAATTACGCGGCTTGAATCTGGTTGAAAGACAATGTCCTTCCTGGTTATGTTGATTGACATTTGAAGTTTTGCAGCAAGGTGAGCCTTTAATCCGGAATGTCAATGCCTTTCTCCAAAGTCCGTCCCTGAGGACCCTCGCAGGAGTCCCGCGACCAATGGTGTTGAATGTCCATTATTAAAGGGTATCTTACATAAAACGAAAAGATCATGTCAAAGAAAAGGTTGCATTCTTTTGCTTGCTATAAAATTTAATGTTTTGCCAAAATGAATAAAGGTGGCGATATCATCATTATTGAAGATGATCCAGATGACCAACTGTTAATTGAACAAGCTTTTCAAGAGCTGGGTTATGCAAACAAAAGAATTTATTTTCCCGACGGGCTCGAGGCGTTGGCATATTTAAATAGTGAAACACCGTTGCCATTTATCATCTTATCTGATATCAACCTCCCCAGGTTGGATGGGATCCAACTAAGAAGAAGGTTGCGAGAGAATGCATCGCTAAACTTAAAGTGCATCCCCTATTTGTTCTTTACGACTGCGCTGAATCAGGATGTGGTCATTGAAGCTTACAGCACATCAGCGCAAGGTTTCTTTGTAAAACCCTCGGACTTCAATGAAATCAAACAAACTTTGAAATCCATCGTCGAATACTGGAAGCGATGTGCCGCTCCGAATAATTTTAAGTCGTAATCAGATAGTATTCATCAATCTGGTTCCAGGAATAGCTGTAAGTAATTCCGGATACTTCCTGTACAAAGTCACCGGTTTCACCATCTGTAAAGCCAACGCGCCAGTTGGTTGTATTTTTGATCCTGAATTTTAGTGTCGAATTTGACGGCGGGAGATCCTTTTTTCCTACTATCTTGATTTTCATATGCTAAGGTAGCCTTATTCAGGCGCAAAACCTTCTTATATTCCGTATAGTTTGTCCGTTATGGTTACTTTTCCGGGATCAACGGTATAATGCAGTTTTGCGCCATTCGTCTTTTGCTACACGCCTGAAAAGCGCTGAAAATAGTGTGAGAGCCAGCATGCTGGATTTCGTTTCATTTAATTCCAGTCGTTGGTAATGTCTTTCGCGACGAGCGGATTGGTGTTTTTCTCAGTTAAGGGAATAGGAAATAATACGTGTTTGTCCTGAAAGAAAGACTGACTTGACGCCGGATACTTCGCTTTCTTTTCAGCATTGAGCGTTTCCTTAGCAATACCCCAGCGGATCAGGTCAAACCAGCGCACTTGCTCACCGACGAGTTCCAGTTGGCGTTCCAGCATGAGCTTTTTCATTGCTTCGTCCTTACTACCAAGCGTAGTGTAGGCAAATGCACCGGAGCGGGCGCGCACTTTGTTGATCAATGGCAAGGCGTCACCCATTTTGCCGACCTGGATCTGCGCTTCGGCGAGCATCAGCAGTACATCGGCATAGCGGATAATCTGTGAATTGATGTCCGATTGCGGCAATTCTCCTTTTTCCTTGTATTCGTAAGGTTCGTATTTCCTCCACCGGTAGCCGTTGCCATTCTCTGCAAACGGATAAGTTTTCACCCCGGTTGCACATTTATCGCAATAGGTAACGTCGCCTCCGCTGGCTTTGTCTCCGTAAAATGTGTTTTGGGCTCTCGGATCAACATAAGCCTTGCCGGCTTCGTCTTTGTAAGTGAATGCTTTCACGGCGGCATCGGAGATGAACACATTTCGCCAGTCGTTCCAGCCGTATTCCATCGCGCGGCCGGTCAATGTATTTTTACCGCTTCCAGATCCTTCCTGCGAGCCAAACATATAATACGGACTTCCTTCTGCCCAGCCGCCCCATTCTTTGTGCGGGACGTCGAAAACCGATTCTGCGTTTTTCACAGGCGATTTAGTGAAGAGCTCGTCGAGGTTTTTGACCAGATCATACGTGTAAGGCGCCTTGGTCAGTAGCTCAAATTGCGCGGCAGCTTCTGCGTATTTCTTTTGGTATAAATAGGTTTTGCCCAATAATGCAATGGCCGCACCTTTGGTTACCCGGCCCAGGTCACCCGCACTGGCGTACGTGACCGGCAGTCCGCTGATTGCATTGGCGAGATCCGATTCAACCATTTTCCAGCTTTCCTCAGTACTCGCCCTTGGAAGATAAAATTCGTCGTTACCACTGTAATCCTTGCGGATCGGCACCCTGCCCCAAAGCGTTACAAGCAAAAACTCAGCATAAGCCTTCAAAAAATAGGCTTCGGACACATATTGGGCCAGTTTTAACTTCTCTGCATCGTTTGCAGGTGTTATTTTCGCAGCTTTATCGATCACCAGATTCGCCCGGAATGTCATTTTATAAGTGGTAGACCAAAGGTCATTGATCTGCGCATGATTGGGGGCGTAACTGTAATCGTGCAGCTGCAAAACATCCCCCAGCAACGGCGCATCAGCTTCGGCTTCATTCCCGGTAAGATCCATTAAATAATAGAAATCCCTGGAATACAAGCCCTTGTAAAGTAGCAGCCCGTAAGTCGCTGTAACGGCTTCTGAAATCGTCGCGGGCGTTGTGAAGTAAGTATCGTCGTTGTAGCTCGACTGGTTTTTAACATTGTCCAGTGAGTTGTCGCAGCCGGCGAGGGTAAGGCAGGCCAGCGTTCCCAGCGAAAGTATTTGCTTTTTCATCATGATGAAAATGAATTTGAATAGAGAAAATTAAAACCCGACCTGCAATCCGATGAGGAATGTCCTCGGCTGCGGATACTGACCTGTATCGACGCCTTTGGTGAAAATAAAAGACTTGGCATCGTTCACACTCGCGCTTACTTCGGGATCATATCCTTTGTATTTGGTCAATGTGAGCAGGTTCATCGCGGTGGCATAAATGCGGAAGCTCGAAAACACTTTGCCGCCTGTCGAATTCAAAATCGTTTTCGGGACCGAGAAACCAAGGGTCAGGTTTCGCAACCGCATGAACGAGCCGTTTTCCAGAAAGCGGTCGGAAGCACGCAGGTTGGAAGGTGTATTCTGGCCGGACCTTGGCATATCGGAAACGTCTCCATCCTTTTTCCAGGCATTGAGTACAGCCGTTGAAGAGTTGAATGGGCGCGTTGTGCCTTCTGTCCAGTAACGCAATGCATTGTAAACTTTCACATCGCCAATCCCCGCCAAGCCCATCGAAAGGTCAAAAGCTTTGTAGGATAAATTCACCGAGCCACCATAAGTCCAGACCGGTATTGCCGAGCCGAGGAACGACTGGTCTGCGTCGGTAATGCGTCCGTCGCCATTCAGGTCTTTGTAAACAATGTCACCCGCCTTCAACCCGTCCTGGTAACTTGCAAATCCTTTGGCAACTGCCTGCTCATTATACCTGGCCACATCCGCAGCGCTGGACACCACCTGATCCACCTTGTATCCGTAGAATGAACCAATCGCCGCGCCTACATCCGTTTTGGTGATATTGATCCCGCCGTTGGTGCTGCCACTCACGATCGGCGCGCCATTGCCAAGTGACACTACATTGTTCTTATTATAACCTGTATTGGCCGAAATGCTGTAACTTAAATCTCCCGCCTGACCAGCATACGATAATGCGGCTTCAAAACCTTTGTTAACTGCATTGGCCGCGTTCTGAACCATGCTCGCATCATTGTAAACATCGCCTAGGCCTGTGGAAACGGGCAGTTTCACATCCAGCAGCAAATCCTTGCTATCGCGTTTGTAGTAATCCAGACTCACCTGAAGTCTGTTTTGCAAAAGGCCGAAATCAACTCCAAAGTCGATCTGCGTGGTTTCTTCCCATTTTAGGAAAGGGTTAGGCACGCGGGTAACCGTCGCTCCTTGCTGGAATGCCTTGTTCTCGCCGAAAGAATAAACAATGTTGTTGTTTCCATAACCGCGGTAAACGGTCGGATCAGTAAGGAACAAGCCGATATTTGCATTGCCGGTGATACCCCAGCTGCCGCGCAGTTTAAGGTCGGAGATAAAGGAGATATTTTTCATAAAATCTTCATTCGCAACCTTCCAAGCCACCCCAACTGATGGGAAATTCCCTTTGCGGTAAGCCTTGCCAAATGCAGGGTTAATGTCCTGACGGATAGACGCATTCACGAGATACCTGTCATGAAAAGCGTAGGTAAGACGGCCAAAATACGAGCGGGAAGCATAAATACTCGATCCAGTGCCGGTAATGCTGTTGGATTTGGAAACACCGATTTGCTTGATGAGGTCATTGGTAAAACCCGAACCGGTCATATTCACGCTCCGGCCCCTGGTGCCTTCATTGTAGGTGTTACCGGCCATGAGTGAAAAATCATGACGGCCTATTGTTTTCGTGTAGCTCAGGATATTTTCAATGATCGGCGACACTGAGAATGAATAGCTTTCCTCGATCTTGCGGTCAATTTTGGTATTACCGTTCAAATATTCACCGGTGTAATTATAGCTGTTGCCGTTGGAAAGGCCAATGTTCGCCTGCGTCCTGAATTTGAGACCATTGATAATGTCCACTTCACCCCATAATTGAAACAGATTCGAGACGCCTCTTCCTAGTTTTTCCGTGAGATAAATTCCGGGTAGTGGATTGAGCGCGTCGTTCTGGTCGATGATCGTCGTCACTTTACTATATCCTCCCAGATTGGCTGGGTCCATTGTCGGTGCGTAAGGTGGCATCCGGAGCGCCTCTACAAAGCTGGCTGCATTGCCCGTTGTCCTGTTGTATTTAAAGTTAATGGTCTGTCCAAGTCGAATTCTCTTGCCGATCTGCTCTTCGAGCTGCGTGCGTAAATTAATCCGCTGGTAACCATAATCCCGCATAATACCCTCCTGATTGGTATAACCAGCCGAGAAGTTATAGGTCGCTTTATCACTTCCGCCTGTTACATTCACATGGTGCTCGGTGATTTTTCCATTCCTGAAAATCTCTTTCTGCCAGTCGGTCCTCGTTACCAGCACGTCGGGCGTGTTAAGTTTGTCGGGTACTTTGTTTCCCTGTACTGCATCAATGTCTTTTACCAATTGCACATACTGCGCCGCATCGAGCATATCGAGCTTTTTCCAGGCCTGCGCCACGCCTACATAGCCATTGTAAGTCACTTTTGGCGTTCCGGCTTTGCCTTTTTTGGTAGTAATCAACACAACTCCATTAGCTGCCGATGCGCCGTAAATCGCCACCGAAGCCGCGTCTTTGAGCACGGTAATATCCTGGATATCATAAGGACTAACTGAATTAATATCTCCGCCCTGGATCCCATCGATCACATAAAGCGGATCGGAATTGGTGAGTGAACCCACGCCGCGGATGATGATTTTCGCATTCGAACCTGGTAACCCGCCCGTATTCACGATCTGTACACCGGCGATTTTACCCTGCAAAAGTTGCTGGGCAGATGTAGCCGATACATCCCCGAATTCCTTGCGACCGACCACGGCAACTGCGCCGGTCAGGTCTTTTTTCTTGGCCGTTCCGTAACCAATGACCACCACTTCTTCCAATGCTTTTGTATCCACCGAAAGCGAAATATCCACGACAGAACGATTCCCAACGATCTCTTCCTTTGGCAGATATCCTACAAAAGAAAATATCAGAACATCGTTGGGACCTGCTGCTGTCAGCTCATATTTGCCCGCAATGTCCGTCGTTACGCCACGCTGCGAACCTTTGATCACCACATTCACGCCCGGAAGTCCATCGCCCCGTTCATCAGTAACCCTTCCCTTGATCGTTTCTTCCGCTGGATTTTCCTTTGCTATTTTAGAAACAGCAATATCCGTCCGGCTCAACGATTCGGGAGCCGCAGTTGGGGCGATGGTAGCGCTTTCAATGGTGGCTATTCCAGCCTCAGAAGCTTTTTTCTCAAATCGTGAGACGATCACATATGCTTCTTTTCCTGCCTTTTTGAAACGAAGATTGAATGGTCTGAGCAGATCGGTCAGCTGCTTTTCCAGCTTACCGCCTTCCTGACGGAAATCCGCCCCGGTAATGGTGATGTTTTTAACTGTTTCTTCTTCAAACAATATGCTTACCTGGTGCTGCTTGCCCAGATCTACCAGTAAATCTTTCAGGTTTTTGGCGCTGCTTTCTTCGCGTTGGGCGGCATTCCTTTGGGCGGCATTCCGTTGGGCGGCACTCCGTTGGGTGGGCTGGCTTGCAAATGAGATACCCTGCGCCGTGCAAAGCTGCTGAACAAATAACATGGTCAGCACGATACGGGTTTTTTGTAGAAATCTGCTACTCATGATTAGGGTTGGTTACTGATGTTCTCAATTCAATAAATTCGTTGTGTTTTACCACTTCCAAATGAAGCAGTTCAGATAAGATGGCCAGGAGGTCGTCGGCTTGCCTCGCCTTGTAGACGCCGCCGATCCGACGGTTACCAAGAACGGGGTCAAGTATACGCACATCCACTTTGAAGCGTTCGTTCAGCTGTTGCACCGCCTCTGACAAGAGCGTATTGTCGAAGTAAAACATATCCTGCTTCCAGGCCACGAACTTTGCTGGTGTCGATGAAGATGTAAGTGTGAATTTTCCGTCTTTTTCGGTTGAAAACAGATTGCCTGGTTTCATATAAAGCTGCTTTCCTTTCGGCAGGCTTAGCTTTACCTTTCCTTTTGTTAGAAAAACCTTCGTACCACGCTCACGAGAGTAAGCAACAAACTCAGTACCAAGGACTTCGATAGAATAATCTTTATCCATTTTCACAATGAACCGGCTATCCTGCTCGGTATGAACGACTTTGAACTCTGCCTCACCTTCCAGCACTACTTCCCGGTTGCCCGATCCGAAACCGAGCCTCGGAACGCGCAAAACTGAATTAGCATTGAGCACGACTTTCGTCCCGTCCGAGAGTTCATAAGCAGATATGCGGCCGTTTTCGGATGTTAATGATTTGTACCACAATTCCTGATTGAAAACAAAACCACCCACCACCAGGAAACAAGCAGCCACGGCACTGTAAGCCCATGCGCTTCTCCAAATGCTGAAATGCGTTTGTTCTATTTGTTGCAAAGGGATTTCCCGGGCTGCATCCTGATCGTTGACCAGCGCAACAAATTCAGAGAGAGCGTTTTCCACCTGCGGTGTAAACTGCGGATGGCGGCTTTCCCATTCGTCGAGATACTGATAGTAAAGTTCTTCATTCCGCGGGTCGGCCAGCCAGTCTTCGACGAGCTTACGCTGAATGGATGTGGTCCTTCCGTCAAAAAAATCGAAGAGGACGTCTTTGGATAGGGATTCTTTCATTTTATATTTTTTAGCTTTTACAGTCTTGTGAGGGCTGTCTTGGATAATTCGCGGCAGTCAACAACAGACAAGTGCAGTGGCCCGAACCCCATGTCGGGTTTATACTTTAATTGAAATCATTAGTACGAGACAGATAAACCAGCTGTCCTTCAAGCCTGTGCGAAGCCTTGCAATGGCACGGGTAATGAGCGCTTCGACAGACTTGGGCGTAATTTGAAGCTCAGCTGCAATTTCTTCGAGCGACTTCCCTTCGACACGTTTAAGCAAATAAGCCTTCCTGCATTGCGGCGGCATATCCTGCACAATGCGCTCGACTTGCTGGTGCAATTCGCTGTATAACAAAGCGTCACACGGATTGAGCGTATGGGCCTCGAAGGGCGTGGTCATACCTTCCATGGGGGACGTGCGGTTGAGGTCCCATTTCAGGTAATTGTAGGACCGATTTCGGACAGATTTGTACAGGTAAGCGCGGTAGGAAGTGTTGATGAGTTCAAAAGTCCGGCTTTGCCAGAAAGCTGCAAATACCTCTGACACAATATCTTCCGCGACTTCGCTGGAATGCACAAACCGGATCGCGTGGTTGCATAAATTGGTGTAATACTTTTTAAACAGCAGCTCGCAACCTTTCTGCGGGTCCAGGCTGAACGTCTTGCGGATCAGGTATTCGTCGTCGAGCATCATGGGGCCGTTATCCTGCGCAGACATATCCGCTACGTCCTTTTCGGCTGACGGTAGTTTGTTGATAGAATTTATTGCCATATCGTTTCATTAACGCGGCTGCAAATTTGCAGTTCTCTCACACAGACAAAACCACAAGCTCTATCCCCATACTATAAATAATATTTTTTTTTCAGAAAATAATTCAATTTGAAGAAATGTGTTTTTGCGTGGAATGGAAACTCATACAATAAAAAAACCGGCATAGGGCCGGTTGGATAGATACTTTGTTCACGGATTGTTTTTACAACTTCTTCTTGATTGAGCTCCCGTTTTGTTATGTCGAAATGCGAGCCTCGCCGATTCTAATGTTCGGCTTTCTCTTCCTGCATATGCATAGCATTGTGCTTAGGAAATGGCTGCACCAACTCTTCCAGCGTCATACCAACTGATGCGCCCAATCTTGTCAGCGTTTCAATTGTAAAATTCTCCCGCCCTTTCAGCCATTTATTTACCTGCTGACGCGAAATGCCAATCTTGTCCGACAGTTCGTTTTGAGACATGTTTAATTCCCGAAGGCGTCCGAGTATCCGCAACGCCACGGTTTGAGAAGTTTTGAGCCATGGAGCATTTTCCTCTATCTCCATTCGCTTACTTTCAGCTAACCAATCACTGGGCTCATCTGCCAGGAGATGCTGAATTTTGCTATATACGTCCATTTTTTGATCCATTATTCTAAGTCTATAAATCCGTAGTCACTCCTTGAATCGATGTGCTCCGCTTTGAAATAATTCTTTACTGTTTTCATTTTCCGGTCTTCCACCTCTAAATGAGGTCTTTCCATGTTCAGAGTCAACTTAATGGCTCCTCCCGTAATAACAAAAAGATTATCATCAAGCTTTATCGCATATAATCTCAACCAACTGCGAGATTCAGCTCCCCTTGCTTTGCTCCGTTCCCGGACTGTTTCAATGGAATTGTTATCGTAAGGCTTAAACAACCGATTAAGGTTCTTCCCATTATCGCGATTCATATGAGCGTTCAAACGTTTTCTAAACTCCTGAACATACCCCAAAGTATCAAACACGGCTTCCTCAATGCTTAAAATGCCATAAAAATCGCCATTTAGATCAGCTTTATTCGAATTGAAAAAGTTCTCCAGGAAGCTTACATCATTCCATTCTGCAAACACCCGAGCCAACTCGTCCTGAGTGTGTTCTTCAAATTTGACAGAAAGAAGCACTTCCTGCTTCACTATTCTTATCTTTTCAACCTTCATTTGTGTGTGTTCAATTTCTGGCCAGCGACTCTACAAATATAAACAAAAAACGTTCTCGGCAACTTAAAAGTTGCCGAGAACGTTTGCATTTAGGTAAATTCTCTACCGCCTCACAACCTTCAACACAACCGATTCCCGGCCAGAACCTACCCTGATCAGGTAAAGCCCTGCTGCTTTGCCGAGCGGCAATATGTGACGCTCTTGGTCGGCTGGTTTTGGGATTGATTTGCTGAACAAAGAACGGCCATTCACGTCGGTAACCGTTACGTCGAGAGGCAATGCATTGGCGCCGGTGATGACAACATCGGCCTGGTCGCTGCTAACGGGATTTCCCATTAGTGTGGCGGTTAGTTTGGCTGGCGCCACTTCATTTTCGACTATTCCGAACCGGCCGTTAACCTGCGCTGCAGGCTCCTCGCCGTACACGAGCTGTCCTTTGTAGTAAACCGTTATCTTGCTGTTTTCAGCAAATGGCGCGGCTGCTTTGAAGGAATAGTCGTTGCTTTCATCAAATGCTGACCAATTTGATTTGGCGATCCTGTACTGAATGTTGCCGGTGCTGCTTAGTGGATACAATTTCCCGAGCGAAGGCGCGCCTTTCAGTTCGAAATAGGTGTCCGCATTCACTTTCTGCTGGTTGCCAGCGAACTGGGCGCTCACGTTTGCAGCACCCAATGCGGCGAAGTCGATCCAGTGGTTCAGACTGGCGGAGCCGTCTGATGTGAACCAGTAGCGTATCGCAAGATCGGCGTAATCGACCGGCACATTGCCTTTGTTCTCTACTTTGATCCACGTGCTCAGCGAAGTTGGCGACGCATTGGTATTTTTGTTTTCCGAATAAACTTTCAAGTCCATAACCGACGTTGCCGTGTCGGGTTCCACGCCCCACCAGAGTTTGCCGTTGCGATACAGCGTGATATGATCGTTGGCAACGTAGGCAGAAGCACTTTTGAAAGAGTAATCGTCGCTTTCCGAGAGATCAGCCCAGTTCGTGTTGGCAAGTCTGGTTTGGATAGCTCCCGAATTGGCCGACGGATTCAAATTCCCCGCAGAAACATTGAAAGCGATTTCAACATAACCCAATGCGCCATTGCGCGGTTTGGTCAGTTCCACATAGTTCATAGAAACCTTGCTGTTTCCCATTTCAGCGAAATCCACCCATTTGTTAATGCCCGCAAAATTCTCGGCAGTAACCCAGTAGCGGGCAGTAAGTTCGCTGTACGGAACTGCAACGGTGCTTTCGTTGGCAATGGTTAGGTATGGTTTGATGTGATTGTTGTTCACCTGTCCATTGTCGCCATCCATGTAAAGCACTTTCAAACCGGAAGAAACGACCAGTGTACGGCTCGATGGCTCCGCAGGACTAAACGTTTCGTTCCCACTCTGAGAAGCGGTGATTACTGTGGTTCCGGGCGCAACAACTTTGATTTTTCCATTGGCTATAAGGGCCACAGAAGTGTCTGAACTTGCATACGTTACCGGCAAACCAGATGATGCTACTGCGCCCGGATCGAAGTCGGCATCGCCCACTGTTTTGCGCACCAAGCTATCCAGTGAAACCGTTTGTGCAACGACCGGAGGAGCTGCTATCGTCAGACAGAAATCATCCAGTATTAGCTTTCCGCTAGGGCCGGCTTTTGATGCCCATATGCCGATCGTTACGGCATTTGCAGGTGCTAATTTGGTTACTGAATATTTGGTATAAACCGTTTTTGCCGGATCAAATGGGTGAACCTGGAACTGCGTGGTACCACTCGTAATTTTTACTCCCTGCGCATCATAGAAATCGATTCCTATCCCAGCCCACCATGGCAGGATAAATTGCGATGCGTTTGAGGGATTTGGCGTCGCTTCTACTTTGGCCCAAACCTCAAAAGTGATCTCTCTGCCTCCGGTTACCGGAATTGTTTTTCCATAATTAATGGCTCCCTGATCCGCTGTGATCACGGCACTTTTCAATCCGCTTTGCGCTGATGTACCAATGGTCGCAGCCGCTGCATTCGGGTTCCTAATCCAGTTTACAAAACCACTTTCAAAACCATTGTTGGTAAGCACACCGCATGAACCCGCGCTGACAACCGTTACCGCCGAACCGGAAGAAACACCGCCTGCATCCTGTGCTGTGGCATTAATCGTAGCATTACCGACGGCGACAGCTGTTACAATTCCGGTTGCACTTACCGTAGCGACACTTGGATTGGATGAGCTCCATACCACCGTTTTGTTGCTTGCATTGGCAGGCGCAATCGCTGCTTTAATGGAAGTTGTATCCCCCACGCCCACAGTGGCTGACGTTTTATTTAATGTAACCGATGTGATCAGAACATTGGAAACCGTCACTACACTGCTAGCGGTTTTGTTCCCATCCTGCGTAGTGACGGTAACATTTGCAGTTCCAGGGGAAACGCCGGTTAATACACCACTTTGGCTCACTGAAACAATGCCCGCATCGGATGTAGACCAGGTAAGCGTTTTATCAGTAGCATTGGCGGGTTGTACAGTAGCAACAAGCGTAACCGAGTTATTCACGCCGACGGACGCTGTGGGTGTGAGGGTAACGCCACTTACAGCGATATTGGAAGCCGTTACAGTGGCTGAGGCCGTTTTCTGCCCCTCGTTGGTGGTAACGGTGATAGTGGCAGTACCAGGAGACACTCCCCTTACCAAACCTGTTCCGTCCACGCTCACAACAGAAGTATTCGAGGAGCTCCAAACGACCTTTTGGTTGGTAGCAATGGCGGGTAGTATCGTAGCCGACAACCGTGTCGTGTCGCCTACACCCACAGCAGCATTGGACGGCGTTACAGCAACAGAAGCAACAGGTGTAAGTCCTACTTCGATTCCACTAACGACAGGAAACTCAAAATTCGGTATAGGCCTGAAAACAACATTAAGTAATCCTGACGCATTGGAACGAACCGAAAATTCCCTGACAATACCTTTGAATCTGCCACCGGCCTGCGCGATAATATCAAAGTTTTTAAGCAATGTGTCAGCTACACTGGTGCCGGTCACATTGAATTTCCTTTTTCCCACAGTAACAGTTGTAGTGATCTCAGCGAAATGAATTTTGACCGTATACAAACTATTGGGCACCAGATTTCCATAGGAATAAATAAGCGGATGACCGCTGTGGCGCTGTGATCTGTACACATCCGCCGGCGCAGGAGCGCTGATGGCGCTCAAATCAATAGCTGTTGTTGTAGAGGTAGTCCATTGGTAACCCGACTGCGGTGAGTCGGCAACAAAATTTCCAATCGTAGGCCCTCCGCAGTTGTTTGCAACCACGACAGTACCCACGGTCAGCACCGAGGTCGCTGTTTTTGCTGCATCTTCCGTGGTGACGGTGATGGTGGTTGTACCCAGCTTCAAGCCGGTAACCAGTCCGCTGGAATTGATCCTGGCAACGGTCGTATCCGAAGAAGCCCAGCTTATCTTTTTGTTGGTTGCGTTGGCAGGAAGCACCGTTGCAGTAAGATTTCTGCTGATACCCAGTCCTATGCTGATGGCAGGGTCGAGTGTTACGCTTGTCACGCCGATGATCGGTGTAACCTTGATGCTGCTTTGGGCCGTTTTTCCACCATCCTGCGTCGTTACGGTAATGGTAGCAACGCCCGGAGCGACTCCGGTAACCAGTCCTGCCGCATTTACAGTCGCAATCGTCTCGTCAGATGACGCCCAGCTGATTGCATTATTGGTGGGATAAGTCGGGGTAAGTGCAGCTTTTAATTGTTTTGTAAAACCAACAATGACAGAGTCAGCAGCGGGTGTTACGGCCACGGAAACGACCGGTCCGCCTGCGGGTTCACCCACAAAAATGCCATTGCCGCCAATGCCCAGATACACCCTTCCATGCAAATCAGCAGCCATATTACTCACAATGCCCGGAACCGGGTTAGCGATCGTTGTCCAGGTAGCACCATTATCATCGGACCGGAAAACACCATACGAAACGCCATTGATCCCTGTGCCTTCCGAACTTACAAAGATCACCGGACTGGCAGATGCAGTTGTATCTGCCTTGCCAACCGCAACCCACTTCGGTTTTTTGATCACATCCGGATTGATTTTGGTAAAGCTCTGGCCAGCATCAGTTGAATGGAACAGGCCATCACCGGAGAATGAGATCCAGATATCTCCTTCCACGCCCGGTGTAGTTTCCACACTCATTTGGGCCACATTTCCAACATTAGGCAGATTGCTTGCCGCAGTCGGCGCAAAATTGACCCCTCCATCGGTGCTCTTGTAAATCTTACCATTGGCATAAATATAAAAGACATTACCATTCACTTTATCGGCCGCCAATGGCTGCATTCCCGCCCAGATCTGGTAAATATCACCAGGCTTTAAAACCGCATTAGGAACACCATTGCAGGCTGTCCAAGTGGTACCCAGGTTGTCGGAATAATAAGTGAGCCCGCCCTGCGTAACCCAGACCATTTTGCGGCTGGTCGCAGAAACTGCGATCCTGCCTCTTGCTCCCGGAATCGAAGGAAATTTCACATAGGATCCCCCGCCATTGGTCGAATAGCCTCCTATTCCCGTACCATTCCAGCCATCGCTTCCTACCCGTGCTATAAAATTGGGATCTGAATACTGAATGGCGCCTCCGGATGTATTGCAACCGGTTTGGGTTGCAAACCAGGCGGATATTCCTTTCAAAGGTGGTGAATCCAGCGATTTGTGGTCGAAACCGCCTACATCGCCTGTTGTCGAAACCAAATAATTGGGGCCCGAGGGCGGGCAGACCATTGGGCCGGCCACGACAATTTCTTCCAGTCCGTTATCGCGTAATTTCCAGGTTACCCGGCTTGCCCACACATTGGTCGTCTGGCCCACATCAAGCATATCCGAAAACCAGACGTGACCTGCATTGAATGGATCCCAGGCAAAACCATTGACGTTGTGGCCTATATTTCCATTCGCGCCATCCCCGGCTGAATGCGGCGCTTCCGAGACATCGCGGGTTGCCGGTGCCATCGACGTCCAGCTGCCCTGGCTCCCACCCGAAGTGCTGCGGTAAGCCACATCATGGTTCCACGTGCTTGTTGTTGATACGATCACTTCATTACTATTGGATGGGTTGACGCCCACGCCGCTAAACTCCTTGCCAGCCACCGGTGTAATATCGATCCAGCTGCTTCCATTCCATTTATGCAAAGAATGCCCTCCCAATGGACGGTAATCGGCTTTCGGCAGTCGGCTCACAAAGAAAGTACCGTCGTTGCTAATGCTCGCGCGACGTGGTTCGGCCGGACTTCCTGGCATTAATGCAAAGGTATTTCCTCCGTCCGTACTGCGGTATACGCCGGCCTTGCCACCCAGGAAAATGTTCCGGGTCACGCCATTGACTACTCCACCGCTTTTGTCAAAAAAGATAAATCTGCCTGATACCGAATCCGGCAAAGTAGTATTCACTTTCGTCCATGACCCTACTGCGCCTGCGGCTGTACTTTTGTGGGTACCATTTGCCCGGCTCGTTACATATACTACATTACTGTTGTTTGGGTCAACAGCGATGCGGTCTGTGTAAGTCTGGTCACTATTTGGCAAAACTGTTATGCGAAGCTGGCAGTCGGTCCAGGTATTGCCCCTGTCCACCGACTTCATGACCGTTCCCGGCGAAGTGCCACCTCCCGGCACCGTGCCCATGCCCGTCTGATGTGTTGCGTAAAGAATGTTACCCGTTACGTCGCTGGGGTCAAAAGCAATATCCCCGCTCTTGGCGGCGGCTTCCCAATTCCAGTAGGTGGTCGGAATCTTACCGGACCACATCATATCCTCCCATTTCTGCGCCGCGTGGTTCCAGCGGTAAGGCGTGCCTACGTCCGTGGTAATAAAGTAGAGATTTGGCACTTTGGGATGCGCTTTGATACTGGTTACGTTACCTCCGCCGCCAATTCTAACCGGTTTCCAGTTGTAGGTCTGTGCTTTTGCGACAAAATTCAGGGCTCCTGTCAGTGCAATCAACAGCAGCATCATTCGGAATAATCTTTTCATACTTGCAGATTTTGGTAAGAAGAAGTTTTTGACATCTTCGTACAGACAAGTAGGTCAGGAAAATCCCCATACACTAAACTTATTTTTTTACCATTAAAGCTATGAATATTATTAATATCAATGAGGTAGCATATTAGGTGCCTGATATCAGTTTGTAGTATATAAAATCAGTCATCGGAGGCTGAATGCCGATGCTTCGAAGTTCAGTAGCAATTTGTCCTCTATGATAAGTGGAATGAGTAATGATTTGAAAGAATATTTCCTGAACGGAGTGGGTAAAGGTGGTACCGGAACCAGTTTTATAAGTAACGGGCTGCTAAGTGCCAAAGCGTTCGAGTGCCGCCAATGTCGCTTCGCTATTTGCCCGGTTGATTTCAAGCAGTGTCTTTATTAAACGTATCCATTCGAATATGTTAGCTATGAAATAAATACAAATCAACATCATTGAACGCATATTTTTAATTTTATACTAAACCTGAGCCCCTCATGAAATTGCATATACTGCTGCTACTAATTATTCTTCAATCTTTTGCAAAACAGGCCTTCGCTCAAAAACAAATCGCCATTACCATTGACGACTTGCCAACGGTCAGCAGAATCATGAATACTGATGCCTTGAGAGCCGAATTGACAGATCAGCTGTTAGGCCATTTGAAACAACATAAAGTCCAGGCGACGGGGTATGTCATCGGGGAGAAACTTGTCAAAGACGGAAAAATTATTCCCGCCCAATACGGTTTACTAAGAAAATGGCTGAAAGCCGGCCATTCACTCGGAAACCACACTTTCGGACACTTAGGCATCAACGATATTTCGGCAGCCGCCTATGAAGCGGACGTGCTCGGTGCCGATACACTGCTTCGAGGTTTTCTCCGCAAAGAAGGCGCTGAACTCAGATATTTCCGGCACCCTTATCTCCACAGAGGAAATACGGCTGAGAAACGGGATTCGCTGGAAATGATACTGGCTAAACACAAATACATCCAGGCACCCGTGACGGTCGATAACGACGAATACCTTTTTGCCGCTGCCTTTGACAAGGCGATGGGCAGCAAAAACCAGCTCCTGGCCGATTCTATCTCGAAGACATATGTCAACTATATGATGGATTATGTCCATTACTATGAGTCCCAGGCCGACTCGCTGTTCCACCGGCGCATCCCGCACATTCTGCTGATGCATGCTAACCTGCTCAATAGCAAAGCACTTGGCCAGTTGCTTTCCAGACTAGAAGCGGATGGCTATCAGTTTGTCACGCTTCAAAAAGCGCTGGAAGATCCTTGTTATCTCACGGAGGATCAATATATCGACAAGAGAGGCATTTCCTGGATCCACCGCTGGGCTATTACCATCGGTAAGAAAGGGGCATTCTTTAAAGGCGAGCCGACAGTTCCAAAATTCGTCTCTGATCTGACGCAATGATGTGCGCCCGAGCGGATCCTAAGAGTTCACTCCAGAAGCAGTCAAACAGTTATGGCAATGTTTAACAAGTTCAGTGTAACGCAGCAAACGATTATGGGCAAATCAGCAAACGGAAACAGCAAGAGCTTGGCTAAGCTCACCCCCCTTTTGATACTTATTTACGTATCACTGACGGCCAGCGGGCAAACTACAAAGCCAACCAAGGCAAATTCATCAGCGCTAACTGCAATTGAAAGCAAGATCCGCGACAAGACGACGGCCATCGAGTCCAAGTTGATCGGCTGGCGCCGGGATATACACCAAAATCCAGAACTGGGAGATCAGGAAGAACGCACTTCAAAACTGGTTGCAGAACACCTCCGCGCTCTGGGAATTGAAGTGCAGACAGGAGTGGGCGGCACAGGGGTTGTAGGCATATTGAAAGGTGGGAAGCCAGGAAAGTTGGTTGCCCTGCGGGCAGATATGGATGCCTTGGCCGTTAAGGAGCCCGCCGGATTACCATTCGCTTCAGAGGCCACAGCCCAAATAAACGGAAAGACTGAATACCTGATGCATGCCTGTGGGCACGACGCACATACGGCTATGCTAATGGCCGCAGCCGAAGTTCTTTCAAGCATGAAAAGTGAGCTGACAGGTTCAGTAATGTTCATATTCCAGCCCGCCGAAGAAGGTTCAAGCGTTGTGGAGCCAGGGTCGGGCAAAAGCTGGGGCGCCAAACGAATGCTTGAAGACGGCATGTTTAAGAACAACAAACCAGATGCAGTATTCGCGCTACACGTTCACCCCGGCAAATCAGGACAGATTGATTACAAAAGTGGACCAGCCACAGCCAGCAGCGACGTGCTGAACATTACTGTCAGCGGGCAGCAGGGCCATGGAGGCATGCCATGGAATACAGTTGACCCGGTAGTAGCCTCGGCATACGTAATAGCCGGCTTACAATCCGTTGTCAGTCGACGCGCTGATCTGACAAAGTCTCCAGCCGTTGTTTCAGTGGGGATGATCCATGGCGGGTCCAGCCAGAATGTGATCCCGGACACCGTTAAAATGGTTGGCACCATCCGTTCATATGACCCTGAGGCACGCAAGCAACTTCACGCTGATATTAAGCAGGCTGCTGAGCACATTGCGGAAGGAACCTATGCAAAGGCGCAGGTTGACATTTTGCCAATGTATGATGTCACAGATAACAATGATGCCCTGGCTCAACAGATGCTGCCCGTATTGAAACGCGCTGCCGAAGCGGGCGTGATACCCGGGTCGTTGCAGGGGGCTTCGGAAGACTTTTCTTACTTTGCCAAAGAAGTGCCGGGTCTGTATATTTTTCTTGGTGTTACGCCCGATGGTGAGGATCCTGCCAAAGCTGCCCCAAACCATAATCCCAAATTCTTTGTCGACGAAAAAGCATTGGTAGTAGGTACAAAGGCAATGGCGGCAATGGCCGTTAACTTTTTAATGAGCGGATCGCCCAACTAACGATTGCCCGGCGCAGGACATTGTACGGCAAAAAGTGTTGGACAATGTCAGGATATGGTCAATATAAATGGCTTTAAGGAAATACGATTGTAAAGATATACATCATCAGATTGACCAAAAGCACGATAGCATATAAGCTGTTGGTTTGTCCCTTATTAAGCGAAAGCATTACCGTAAAAATTGAAAGAACCAGCAGGACCATGGATTTCATGGTGAGACCGAGGATAAGTGGCAAATCCATTATTGTACAAACAATGACTACAGTAGGAATACTTAGCCCTATACTTGCCAACGCTGAGCCTAATGCAAGATTGATGCTCGTCTGATACTGGCCGCGTCTTGCCGCACGGATAGCAGCTATGCCTTCCGGTAGTAAAATAACAGCTGCAATAGCCACACCCACTAGTGCCGTGGGTAACCCGGCTGCAACAATTCCGCTTTCAATTACCGGAGAAAGGTTTTTGGCCAGGAAAATAACTACGCCCAGGCATATGAGTAAAAAAGCCAGGCTTATCAGGGCTTCGCTTCTGGAAACATCTTTTTCCTGGCCTGAAACCTCTGTTAGAAAATACTTACGGTGCCGGACGGTTTGCGTAAATATAAAAGACCCGTAAATGACCAGGCAGCAAACGCCAATGGCGATTAGCTGTGGCGTGCTGTAGGAAGGTCCGGCGATACTCGTGGTAAAATTAGGCAGCACCAGAGTAAGTACTAAAATAGACACCAGGCTGACCAAGGCAATTGTAACGCTTTTGGTTTCAAAACTCTGCTCCTTAAATTTCAATGCACCCAAAAACATACTAATACCCAGAATGCCATTTAATATGAGCATAACGGCGGCAAACAGGGTGTCACGCGCATAAGTATCAGCACCGGCTCCTCCTGTCAACATCAGCGATACGATGATCGAAGCTTCCAAAAGCGTTACCGCTACTGCAAGTATAATTGTTCCATAAGGTTCGCCCACTTTATGTGCGACTACCTCAGCATGGTGCACGGCTGAAAATACACCTGCGATCAAAGCAACTACGGCTAACGAGTTGACCAGAAAGCCTGAACCAATAGGCAGCATCAGGTAAAAAATCCAGGCGATAATAGGTGCAATATAACTCCACTGAAATATTTTTTTCATACGAAAAGGTTAAGGATAAAAGCTTGTTCTTTTTATATTTTTCGAAAACTATGGCAGAAGCCGATCTTCACCTGGCTGATAATGTTCATGGGTTTTCACAGGCGCGCTTTTAGATTTGTTCATGCGCATCTGGAATACATCCACCAGCAGTGAAAATGCCATAGAGAAGTAAATGTAGCCCTTCGGAATTTCCAGCCCAAAGCCTTCACTGACCAATGAGAAGCCAATCAGCAATAAAAATGACAAAGCCAGCATTTTGAATGCAGGGTGCCGGTTTACGAAATTACTGATCGTTTCAGCTGCTACCAGCATTAATATTACCGTTGCAATAACTGCTACATACATTACCCAAACCTCCTTTACCATACCAATAGCAGTAATGATTGAATCGATAGAAAAAACCATATCCATGATCAGTATTTGCGTAAGGACCTGCCCGAAAGACGAAGCTTTGATCTGTTTGCTCTGGTCTCCCTCCTCCCCTTCCATTTTGTGATAAATCTCAGTCGAACTCTTGTAGAGCAGAAATAATCCTCCTGCGAGCAGAACAAGCTCTTTTCCTGAGAACCCTTCTCCAAAGACCACAAAAAGATCTTTATCGAGCTTCATAATGAGGGAAATCAAAAGCAAAAGCCCGATCCGCATCACACCTGCGAGTACCAAACCATATTGCCGCGCTTTCTTCTGCTGGGTTGCAGGAAGTTTTGCCGCGATGATTGATATAAAAATGACATTGTCAATGCCAAGAACCGCCTCCAAAGCGACCAGCGACAAGAGTGAAACGATGACTTCGAATTCCATGAGTATTTGTTGATTAGAATGTCAAGATGAGGCTGGCATGCTGTAACTTCCTGTTATATACGGATTTGATTCAAGCATGCCAAAACATTTTTTCAGTTTTATTTTCTTTGCAAAACTATATTCAGTAAATTTACAACTGTAAAAATAAAAAAACAAAAAATGACTTATCTCAGTGCTCAGCCGCAGTTCACTACTTCATGGGATGAAATCTGCTACCCTGTAAATTCAGTGTGGCTGGCCGACCTCTTGCCGGACTATGAAATCATGGCCACTGATAAGCAGCAACTGATCGTTGGTCAGCCTTTTCGAGGCACTAAAACGATTTTCGGCATTCAAAGCGCTGACTATGCCATCATACCCAACATATTAATCAGAGAAGTTGTCGATAAGCTATTCTCAGACTACAAGCTGGAAATTAAATACACGTCTACTGGTGAATTTAGCATTAATATCATTTTTCCTGAGCAGCTCTCCATTGGCGGTGAGCAGTTGCAGCGGAGCATGATCCTGACGAATAGTTATAATGGAAAAACCCCATTTAGCGTACAGGGCAAAACATTGACGGCCATGCTGGATGGTTCCGGGCTTCCGGGCACGAGCATGTACCGGGCAGTTTGCCAGAATGGGCTAATGGGATGGGCGGACTCCTTTTCCGAACTCCCAAAATATCGATCGTGGTTGGAGGAACGCGGGCAGGAAAAAGAAAAAAAACAGGGGTCTAACAGCAACGCCATCGCAAAAAAAGATGCAGCCAGCCGAAAAATCCACCAGAGCAGGCGGCAAACACCTGAACTGTTTCAGGAGCAGCTGTATGAATTGCTGGCTGGTCAGGATTATAAAAGCCCTACCCTGACGACCACTGTATATGAACATTTTCAACAAAAATCCTTTGGCAGAGCGGATGAAAAACTGCTAAAAACACTGCCGATTCCCGTTCAACTGGCCAAGCAAGCTTATGAGCGCCTCAAACTGGAGCAGCGGCTCCTCGACCAGGATTCGTCTTACTGGCTGATGTACAATGCTGTTAATCATGCCCTTTTCAATGCGCGGAGCAGTCTTACATTAAATGACCGCTACAAGCTTGATGAAAAGGTTTTCCATCAGCTCGCAGCCAGTTCCTTAATATAACACGGCCATCGTCGTCGAGGGTGCTTTTTTGCAACTTAATAGACTAAACTGAAATGATCATGGAAAACGAAAAAGTCAGACCGGATGATGAAATGTCTACGGCAATATTCTACGCATTTACGATCATGTTCATCTATATCGCCGTTTGCATATTGATGGCAAACATCAAATAGAAAAACACTTATAAGGGAATTTTCAAAATTATGCATTTATCTTATTCAAAAATTGGCGCTGCTTCGGTAGCGATGGTACTCGCAGAAATGGAAGATATCTTCCAAAAGAGAGAGGCTCATGAAATAGATGGTATGCCTGCTATCAGGCAGCAAGCTGATTTTGATGTATATGCCAATTTCCTGAATGAAAATGCAATTGTGCTTGGTGATACAGGTGCTGTACACGATCAGCAGACGCTGGTCAATACGCCAGTCAAAATTAACCAGTCGGCAAAAAACCGGTTTTTGTCTATCCTAAGCCGTGTAACGAAGGCACATGAAGGCGTGTCACGTCAGGAGCGCCTTTTTGTTCATTGGTTTTGGTCACAAATACAAAGCAGCCTCCTACACCGGCCATAATTTCATCCTCCCCCCTAAGTATTCCCCATCAAACGTGGACGCTATCTGCTGTCCGCTGCGAAACGTCTTCCCGGTTACCGGCCACCCACCTGTTGAAGAATGCCTGACGGTCTGGTGGACTTGAACGACCGGCTCGCAAAGTTGTAAGAAATTCTTCGGTCGTAATGGCTACTCTGTCAGCGGATAACATCCCGAACCAAAATTTAGGTCTGCATAATTTCGCACATCCACTTGAATTTGAGCCGCCGTTTAGATATTTTTGAGATCATTAGTTTGATACCTAAAATATCTCAACTGTTCACTCATCAACAAACTGACCTTTCGCCATGACTACCAAATTCCCAATGACTACGCGAGAACTTTATCATAGCGTGGGACTTTCAACTGCTGACATTACCAAGATTGACGATCCAACATTTGTATGGGTAATTGCCGCGTTCGCTAAAAGGGAAGACCAACCAGCAGCTGCATTTTCTGATTTCGGTTGCGCGCTGAATTTAGTCAAACGCGTGAATGCATTTGTAGAGGGTGGTGTTGGGCTCAGGCCGGTTTTGAAATCTACAAATAAACTCAAAACGGACCGGTACAAACGATTAGTGGATGTTGGCTTAACACCGTATATGGTTAGCTTTAACAGTAATCGAAATGGCATTGAACTAGTAGATGATCTTTGCGATGACCTTGATGAATTAAGTGTCGATAAGTTGATGCGTAATTTGAATAGGATTGGTGAGATAGCGTCAGTAGTTCTGGGCGATAATCTTTTTGGTACATTTTGGGCACCTAATGGCCACCTTGCAATAAAAAAGGCCAAAGTATTTAAAGCGGTGTTAGATTCTTTAAAAGACAAACAACTAGTAAGGGAAATGGAAGCAGGTAGAAAGCAATGAACAGTATGCGCAAATGAAAAAGGAATGGAAAAGCAAATTGGGCTGATCCAAAATTTGGATATTACATCAAAACCGGAAGATGAAAACAATTCTTAAAAATGAAAAGCTGATTCTCCGGCACGAACCCGGCAAGGGCGCATGGACCTATCATCTCGTAATACCAGGAACGAAAGACATTCGTGGAAGCTGGGGAGAAATGAAGGTTTCCGGTACGATTGATGGCTATGAATTCAAAGATTTGAATCTGGCTCCGGTGACAAACGCTGACAAAATGATTTCCGTTAATGGTAGCATCAGGGAAGCCATAAACAAAGGTGGCGGCGATGAAGTGGTAGTGACCATGTATATGAACTCTGAGAATAAGCTCAGCTCAAAAAAGCAGCTGCTGGATTGTTTTGATGATGCTGGCCTTCTAAAAGAATTCAAAGCATTGCCTAATGACGAGCAGGAAGAAATAATCAATACGATTTTGTCGCAACCCAATGAAAGCAGGCAGGAACAAAAGATTGTGGCTGCAATAAAGAAGTTATCATGACAGGTACGAGTATTAAAAACTTGCTAGTCTGGATCACGCCTCTTACGCTGGGAGCCTTAATTGGCCTGTACGAAATTCTGCATGGCCTGTTTTATGTGATTTATGGAACACCGGACCAGAAGCGAGACTATCCACTAGAAATTGTTCTTGGACTGCTAATCATGGCTGTCTGTTTGGGAGGCCATTGGCTAATTAGCCGTATCTCGCATTCCAACACGCGCACAATCTGGATCATTGAATCCATACTGGTGGCCTTAATTATTTACGGTTTTTATCGATCTTAGGAAATCAAACTGTATAATTGCTGGCGTAGAGGCATAGCGTTTTTAATGAGATTTTTAACCATTTGATCCGAAAACTGGAAGGTATTAAATGCCGCAATTGATTGTAGTTACCAAGATAATGGGAATTATTCCCTAGGCGTGGAATGCGGTTGAACAAATGAGAAACGTCGAAACTGCTTGATTTTAGGACCGGTAATCAGAACACAGCAATGAAACTTTCTTCAAAAGCGGATAACATCCTGGAACAGATCAATAGTAAAACCAGACTGGGAGACTTACGGAAAATTGCTAAGGATATTAAAAAAGATCATGAGCTGGCTCTTGAACTATGGTCGACAGGGCGATTTTTGCCCAGGCAACTGGCCATTTTAATTATGGACAATAAGCGCATATCACAAGAGCTTATAAACGAACTTGACCGTGATATGCAAACCCATCCATCAATCGAGCGGAATCAATTGATAGACTGGCTAATGGCCAACCAAATCCATAAAGACAAGAAGACCACAGAGTTAATTGAGTCTTGGGAAAATAACCCGTCTGCTCTTCAAAGAAGAGTATTCTGGTATCATCAGGCGCGTTTGAGATGGATGGGACAAACTCCTCCTGAAAACACGGCGGAATTGCTGGCCAAAATAGAAACCAATATTGCCAAAGAAGAACCGGAAGTTCAATGGGGGATGAATTTAACCGCCGGCTGGATTGGTGTCTATGAAAAACAATACCGGGATCGGTGCATTGCCATCGGCCAGAACACTGGTCTCTATAAGGGGGAAATGGTATCAAAAGGCTGTACTCCGAATTATCTGCCGGAGTTTATAGCAATTGAAAGCAAAAAACGCAATCTATAAGCGGGTGTATTAAAAAAAATTTGGACAACCAAATAGTTGTGCTTAAATTAGCAACCAAATGGTTGTATATGGTAGAAAGAAGGGATGTTTTTCAAGCGATTGCCGACCCTACGCGACGAATGATCATTCAGCGGTTATCGGGTGGCGCATTGAATATTGGTCAGATTGTGGACGACTTTGGCATTACCCGCCAGGGCATTGCCAAACATCTGAAAGTGCTGCATGAATGCGGCATGGTCACGCTTACCCAGAGAGGGCGCGAGCAAATGTGTGAGGCGCGGCTGGATCAGTTGGATGAAGTGGCCGACTGGGTGAATGAGTCTCGCAAACGCTGGAATCAGCGATTCGAAAAGTTGGACAAATTTTTAGCAGATACAAAAGACAGCGAAAATGAAATCACAGGATAAGGAACTCTTAATCACACGCATATTCCATGCGCCCATCGATAAGGTTTTTGACGCATGGACCGACCCTGAAAAACTTAAACGCTGGTATGCGCCCGATGGCTGCACGATCGACTATAAGCATATCGAGGTTAAGGAAGGTGGACGCTTTCATTACCGCATCACTCATCCGACCCACGGCAGTGGATGGGTTATCGGCAAATATCTGGAAATAATGCGACCGGAGAAACTAGTATATACTATACGGCTTTCAAACGAAAACGGCGACCTACTACCACCAGATGATTTAAAATCAGCAGGTTGGCCGGGCGAGATATTGATCAAAGTAACATTCGAATCTCTCGGTAACCAGACAAAGGCAGTGATCTACGAAGCTGTATCGGAAGAGGAAGCCCGTAAAACCGGGGCGTATAGCGGCTGGATCGAAATGTTTGACAAACTGGAACTTCAACTACAAAGCATTCCAAACCATAATTCAGCATCAGCATGAGCAAAATATTCTTTGACAGCGGGATTTCTCTGGACGGCTATTTCGCCGGTGACAACAGAAGTCCACAAAACCCGATGGGCGGCGTGTCGGGCAAACTTCATCAATGGATGTTCAAACAAAAGGCATTCTGGAAACACATCAAAATGGAAGGCGGCCAGGAGGATGGTACCGATGGGACATTGATCGACGATGTGTTTGCCCGGACAGGTTCGTACATTATGGGAAAGCGGATGTTCGAGGAAGGCGAAGTGGCCTGGGCGGAAGACCTGTACGAAGCCGACGTATATGTGCTTACGCGCGAAAAGCGCGAGCCCTGGATTCAGAAAGGGACTACAACCTTTTACTTTATAAATGACGGCATTCAAAGTGCGTTGGAAAAAGCACGGGAGTCAGCAATGGGAAAAGATATCAGGATACAGGGTGGCGCGAACACCATTCAACAATTTCTCAACGCTGGTCTCATCGACGAATTTTTCATTCACATTGCACCGGTCTTTCTGGGAAGTGGCATCCGGCTATTCGATGGAATTGAAGACATTTATGATATGCAGATCATGGAAGTGATACCGTCCGAACTTACCACGCATTTGAGGTACAAGCTGACAAAGAAATGAAAGATTGAATCATCAATCAGCATTTTGCTGGCTGTCTTATCTTATCCTGACCTGCAATAGCTAGTAGTGATTGCTATTCCCAATAAGGCCAAAACAAGCATGGGATAAGCTGATTTCCGAACATTATGCCAGCAAAAATCTTTCTATTAATATAGTAACCTGGCGATATGGTTCAGAGCCGGCTTTCAGTGTCGTAATTTCACCAAGGTAATCGCCATGGCCGCCCGGAATGATCGTTAGGTCTGAGCCTTCAATCAGCTGATGCATCTTCAATGTATGTTCCAGTGTTGCGACATCCTTGTCACCAGTCAAGATCAATGTTTTTGCTGTGATGCTGGCCAAGGTTTAGAGGCTTGTCATCATTCTGTTCCCTACGTTGTGCGGTGTTTCGATTTGTGGATCAAAGCAACTTACTGACACCTGTATGTCAATGATATCTTTTGCAGCAAGACCCGGGACAGCGGTAGATCCTATATGATGAAATGTGGATTTGAAAACCGGCAGTGCTATTTTCATTTTCCCAGACGTAATGATTCTGCATATGCATTGGGAAGGATGCTCGCTTCGACAGCCTTGGCTGCTGTTTCGACATCGTATTCAAAACGTACAAAATCTACCGTAATGCTTTCCTTACTTGCTGTGGATGCATCTGCATTAATGTGCAGGATTACATAGCCGCCCCTTGCGTCACCATCTTTTGGCTTACCAACCGAACCAATATTGATCGCATGCCGGAAATGGTCTGTGCCGTCTGGCTGGACTGATCCCAGGATCCTATGATAGGGTTTGTGGGTATGGCCGAAAAGCATGACATCAGCGCCTGCCTGCTCCATGATCCGCAGCATGCTTTTTTCATCGCGGTCCTCAAACAAGTATTCATTGATCCGTCGCGGACTCCCATGCACCAAAAGAACTGATAACGGTTTCTCATTAAGTTGAAATTCCAGACGGATGTGTGCCGGCAAGGTTCTTAAATAAGCGCGCTGCCCGTCTTTGACAAGTTCGTTTGTATAAGCAATCGATCCTTTGCCGTTTTCCTTTTCATCGTCTGTCTTATATGCACAGCCACAATCGTCGCTGCTCCTTCCGATGCCAAAGTCGTAGTTACCGGCAATGGTAGGAATACCACGCTTTCTGATTTCATCAATAACTTCATTTGGCCATATGTTGTAACCGACCAGATCACCCAGGCAATAAATAGCATCAATGTCTCTGGTTTCAACATCTTTAAAAAACGCATCCAAAGCCGGAAGGTTGGCATGGATATCTGAAAAAAGGGCAATTCTCATATAATAGGCAGTTAATTGGAAAATTTATGCTGTTGTTTGAGTGCAAAATTGACCATCAGGATCAATACCGGCATTGCTGAATTGCATCCGGCACTTGCTCAGCAGCACCCAGAGCCAGGCTTGCAGCTGTCTCCATCGGAGGTGACCAGTTCAAGTTCCTGTTTGACAGGGGCAGGCGCGCAGCAGTATGCTTCTGCTGACGGTGTGCCGCAGCTTTGGTTTCGGGTAAGTGCCTTGCATTGGGTGAAGTCCGGGACCAGGTTAACAGTGAAAGTTTCACCATCGGAAGCAAACTCTCCGGGGTACATCTGGCGTGTATCAAACCTGGAATTACCGAACTCAATTTTAACGATTGCATTAGGGTTCAGTGGAAGCGATTTTTCAACCAGGTCGACAATTTTCAGCGCTTTGTCCACTTTCATTGAACGGTCTACTCCTTTTTCTGATGGTTCCCATAGCTGCACGATCACTTCTGTCCAGCTGTTCATTACCCCGCCGCAATCAACCGAAACAATGGGTGCTTGTTTGATCTCGGTAATGTGGTAAGAACTGTCTACAAACTTGCCTTCTTCATATTGGAATTGCAGGTGCAGATCAGGATTTTGTTGAAGGGTATTTTTAAAATCACCCCAGGTCAGCGGCCCCCGGGTCAGCGGCCCCCGGGTCATCGGCCCTTCGGTCATCGGATTTAATTGGCTCATGGCTTCTATTGGTTAAATGTATTATTACGATTGATATTTTCAAAAAAATTCCTGCTTAATTGCAGCAGGATTCACTAAGTGCAAATGTGTCCAGCAACGAACCAAATGTTTGCTGCGCTTCGACCCACACGACCGGGTTTATACAATAGCATACCCTCGGCGGATTGATTTCGCCCTGGATGATCCCAATTCTTTTGAGCTCCTTCAAATGCTGGGAAACAGTTGCCTGGGCAAGTTCGAGCTCATCTACCAAATCACCGCAAACGCAAGCTTTTCTGGAAATTAGCAGTTGCAGGATCGCAACCCTGGCCGGGTGCGAAAAAGCCTTTGCCAGATCCGCGATACGGTTCTGCTGCTCGGTAAATATTTCAGTTTTAGTTACTCCCATGCTGCAAATATAGACAGCATTTGACCAATTGCAATATTACGATTAATATTTTTCGTCTGCTAAATTCTATGGTATCTTTTACGATTCTGAACCGATGAAGGCATTTTCACGTGTCCTACAGATAAGGTCTTTTATTGTTTGTGCCAACCCGTTTTTATAGACAACTAAACCTGCCGATGGGTCCGCCTGTAAAAACATTACGAACTGAGGTTACCTAACAAAAAAGACCTGATCGTTTTGACCAGGTTCTTTTTTGATGCTTTAAATAACTTTTTCCGTTTCGTCTTTGAAAGGCTGGTTATAATAACGCTTCCCTTTCATTTTATATAGCGCATTGGCCACGGCCCCAAAAACCGGTGGAAACGGAGGTTCGCCCAATCCGGTTGGATCCAGTTCGTTTTGCACGAAATGGACTTGGATGCTTTTGGGCGCTTCGTTCATCCGGATCATCCGGTAATTGTGAAAATTGCTTTGCTGGGCGGCACCTTCTTTGTGGCTCAACTGACCATAAAAGGCATTGCCAATCCCATCCACGACCGCTCCTTGCACCATGTTGGTAGCAGCATCGGGATTAATGACAATCCCGCAATCCATTGCGCTGAAAACGCGCTCGACATAAGGCTGGCCATCTCGCGTGATCATATCCACCACGTGCGCCGCATACGAATTGTGACAAAAATAAGCGGCTACCCCACGGTTGTATTTTTCATTACCAGCCTTGCCCCAGTTTGATTTATCACGCACCAATTCCAGTACACCGGCGTATCGATCGGCATCATATTCATTGTTTTTCCCAACAGGCTTTTCTTTGGCTCTTTTCAAGAGTTCCAGCCTGAATGCGATCGGGTCTTTGTCAGCTGCTTCCGCTACTTCATCCAAAAATGATTGCTCGGCAGCTGCATTGAAATTAGAACGCGGCGCACGGAAAGCACCGATAGTGATGTTAGAAGCGATCTGCCAGCCTTCTGCAAGGTAATTATCTACGGCCCCGGCCGGAAAACGGTTTGCATGGATTGGATGCTCCGGAATTCCACCTCCTTTTACGTGAAACGCGATCAGGTTTTTATTAGCGTCCAATGCCGCGCGGTAAGTGGCGGTGTACATCGGCCGGTAAATGCCGTAGGTCATGTCGTCCTCCCTTGTGTACATCAGCTTAACAGGCGCTTTCATTTTCTTGGAAATCAGCGCAGCTTCGTAGAGATAATGGCCATAAGCCCTGCGTCCAAAGCCACCGCCCATGCGAGTCATTTGTATCTCAATCTTGTCGGCGGGCAGGTTTAATAGCTTTGCAAGTGTAGGCTCAGACCAACCTGGGGCTTGTAACGGACCTGCTACCAGCGCCTTTTCATCTGTCACATGGGCAAAGAAATTCATCGGCTCCATGCAATTATGCGCTAAAAAGGGCCCGTTGTATGTCCGCTCGATCACCTGGGCTGCATTCTTGAAAGCAGCTTCCGGATCACCATCTCGTCTCAATTCCTGGGCCGGCTTGGCAGCATATTCCTGCATTTGCTGCATCTGTGTCGTGGTACTTTCAAGCGCTCCCGGAACGGTAACTTCCCTTTTTCCACCCCTTCCACTTATTGTGTCTTTCACATCACCAGCTGCTTCCCAGTTGGCAACCAGCTTTTTACGCGCACTGATCACTTCCCAGGTGCTACTTCCGACTATAACCAGCAGATCATTGAAGCTACGCGTATCAAAACCACCCTGTTCAAAATCATCCGCATATAATTTAAGAGTAAAAACATCTTTAATACCCGGCATTTTCAATGTTTCGGCGGCATCGAAAGATTTTAGCTTCATGCCAAAAGCAGGCGGGTGCTGGATCATGGCGATGAGCATTCCGTCAACACTATAATCCAGCCCGAAAAGCGGCTGGCCGGAAGTGATCTTCTTTATTTCTACGTTCTTCTTAGACTTGCTGACTATGGTAAAATCCTTTGGTGCTTTCAGCTTCAAATCTTTTGGCACAGGCACGCTGGCTGCTTTGCTGGCCATATCTCCATATTTAGCAGATTTCCCGCTCGAATGCGACAAGACACCTGCCTTGGTGCTCACTTCGCTGGCCGGCACATTCCAGGTTTGGCCGGCAGCTTCACGCAGCATCTGCCTTGCAGCAGCCCCAGCCTCACGCAAGGGTTTCCAGTACATGCGTACAGAATTGCTTCCGCCTGTAAATTGCGCCCCGAGTTTGGCCGGATCGTGCGGCCCCATCTCGACGCTCACGTTTTTCCAATCCACATCCAGTTCTTCTGCCAGCATCATCGGCAGAGAAGTCATTACATTTTGCCCAAATTCAGGGTTGGGACAAATCAGTTTCACCTTGTTATCTGGTAAGATATGAATGTAACCATTCAGGGTTGCCCACTGCTCAGGCAAGCTCAGCGCCTGGGTCTTGTCAGCAGATTTGAAGCTGGATAACCAGCTGACGGTAAGCATCATTCCGCCACCAGACAGGATTGAAGCTTTTAGAAAAGAGCGTCTGTTCAAGGCTGTTTTATCTTTGTCCATGTTCGGATATCTTTAAATGGTTAACTAAGGATCACTTTTTGCTTCAATCTTAACTGATCAGGTGCATGCATTTATATCTATCTTGGCTAGTCCTGTAAGGACGGCCTTCATTTTTATCTATTGCCGGGCCGTAGCCGAAGCTTAGCCCATACAACCTAGCCCGAGCGCCGACACTTCAAGCCTGCTTTTTCCTAATTGTCTTTTTTGCATTGTGTTCTTACTTTTCGTTGAAACCCACCTTTCTGTCACCCTACGCGCACCGGGCCGGCGGGCTGTCGAAGGGCCTTACTTCTTTGGGGCGTAAGCTCCGCTTTGAAGCCAGGTAATCCAGGCTTTTTTGAATTCTGCATGCGTTACCGGTGGCAATGTTCTTCCTTCTCCCGGATCCCAGCCTGCCAACACAAGCCCATCATCGGCGTGCTCGATCAGCTTTTTGATATCCTTATTCCCATTTTGCTTTTTGTCGACCAACTGTTTGGCTAGCTCATGCGCACTTTTTCCTTGAAAAACCATTTTCATGGCAGCAGGCGGCAAATGCCACTCAGGGTTGCCGGGCGGCATATGAAGGCCAGCTATGTTGGTTTCCTGATGGCAATTCGAACATTTCATGGCATAGACGCCCTTTCCATCCAAGCCGCGTTTGGGTCCCATTGCATGCAAATGGCTGTCATCCCCTTGCAGCGGCACATCGCCGGCCGGATGGCAGTTCATACAGCGAGGGCTCATCAGCGTTTTATAAACAATTTCAAAAGCTTGCACCGACGCTACGCTATCACGGTTAATGGTGCTGAATGTAATCTGTTTTACCGGCGCATCATTCCGGAATGCAGATGCCCCGACGGCGACGATAAAAATGAATATTGACAGCACGGTAGCGGCCTTTTTCGGAACAAACAGTTTCATTCCATTTTCTGGTTTTTGCTTCATAAGGTGAATTTGAAAATGGATGTTGTTAACCTTTCGTACCTGTTTTTTTCTGCAACTCGGCAGCCGTGTGGATCGCCTCGCGAATCCGCAGGTAGGTGCCGCAGCGGCAAATATTGCCCGCCATCGCATCATCAATATCCTGGTCGGTTGGGTTAGGCTTTTCGCGCAGCAGCACCGCAGCCGACATAATCTGCCCGGAATGGCAATAACCGCATTGCGGCACGTCAATTTCCTGCCAGGCTCTCTGGACAGGGTGCGAATTTGTTTCAGACAACCCCTCGATCGTTACCACCTTTTTCCCAGCCGCGCGACTCACCTTGGTCACACAGGAACGCACCGCTTCTCCATCCAAATGCACCACGCAAGCCCCACACTGCGCGACCCCGCAACCATACTTAGTCCCTTTAAGACCAGCCAGATCGCGGATCGCCCACAAGAGTGGCATTTGCGGATCAGCTTCCAAAGGGTAATCCTTTTTGTTGATATTTAATGTGATTTTAGCCATGGTGAACAGTGTTTACATTGATGGTGTGATGATACGATATCTTTATTAAATATTGGTTTTATTATCGCTTAATATCTCTTTTCAAACTGCATTTGCCGCTGCCGTTTTCTGCTTGCCGATTGTTTGGGCAATGACAGTAACAAACTCTTTTGACTGGGCAGGCGACCAACCTGTACGCAGTGAAATGTTCAGGTTCTCTGCCATTCTTTCTTTACGGAATTCCGCAGTTTAAGTGGATTGTAAATTTCGGCTTTGATTTGAGAGCAAATGGTATACAGATTCCTGTTTTATCTACCAATATTCCTGATTTGCCTTTCCTGATTTTTCAGCAGGTAATGAATTGGGTAACTTTGGGTAGCTAAAAATTTCAGCCTATGGAAGACATCATCCGTTTCGAAACTGTAAATCAATACAATGCATTTAACCAGCAGGAAACACTGCACCCGTTGGTAACTGTGATTGATTTGTCAACCGCAAGTCCCAGAAAAAAGACCAGCCAATACATGGGCTGCTACGGGATTTTCTTAAAAGATGTCGTCTGTGGTGATCTTCGTTATGGGAAAGAGTATTATGATTATCAGGAAGGCACGCTTGTCTTCATGTCTCCCGGACAGGTTTTCACCGTAGAAAATGATGGGGAGCTTTATCAACCCAAAGGCCACGCGCTCGTATTTCATCCCGATCTGCTTTTGGGAACTTCACTGAACGGGAAGATGCAGGAATTTTCGTTTTTTGGTTTTCAGGTCAATGAAGCCCTGCATTTGTCCCAGCGTGAAAGACAGATTGTGATGGATTGTTTTGGCAAGATCAAGTATGAGCTCGAACACGCCATTGACAAGCACAGCAGAAAACTCATAGTCGCGAACCTTGAATTGTTTCTGGATTATTGCACACGCTTTTACGACAGGCAGTTTCTTACCCGCGATAACATACACAGGGGAATCCTGGCAAAATTTGAGAGCCTTTTGAGCAGTTATTTCAGCTCAGAGAAACCTCAGACCATTGGCCTGCCGTCTGTCTCGTATTGTGCCGATGAGCTCAATTTATCAGCAAAATACTTTGGTGATCTAATTAAGAGAGAAACCGGCCAGACTGCGCAGGAATACATTCAAATGAGGGTGATTGAAGCCGCCAAAGAAAGGATATTTAGTAGCGACAAGACCGTTAACGAGATCGCCTTTGAACTGGGCTTTAAATATCCCCAGCATTTTAGCCGCCTGTTTAAACAAAGGATCGGGCAAACTCCCAACGAATACAGGATTTTAAACAATCTCAATTAATTCTAATGCGCAACGAAATGCAGCCATCAAAAGGACTGATCCGTCTGATGTCAGCATTCCTGCTGACGCTCACGCACATCTTTGTAAACACCCAGGTAAAAAATGCCGGATCAGAAAATAATACGCCGATTTTTCCAAAAGGGCAACTGGCCCCCGCTAGCACTCATTTACGGAACTGCCTTTTCTACATATAGTTTGATTGAATCACTCTTGAGCCTGACCTGCAACCAGTTTTTTATTTTTGTAAAGTCCCTTCCAGTCTGCGTCAGATTGGCAGAACCCAAAACAACAACTGTATAATTGCTTGTTTTACCCCCATTTGTAAAAAACGTTTGCCGTTCAGCTGAGCAGTATCTTACGTCGGGGAATAGGGGTTTGATCTCATTGAACAAAAGACCGGTAGCCTTATTAAGTGCGCCAATGCTGTCTTGTCTTTGAATATTACGGCTGAGCTCGGTCTTTAACTGATTTATCTCAGCCTGATACCGGTCGCTCTGAGTTAGATCTCCGGAAACATCATTAATAGAAAACCCTTGCTGAACGATCACCGTTGTGCTTGCAAGTCCGTAAATTGCCTTTCGGCTGTTTAACCGTTTCTTTTCAGAGTCGTTGATCAGTTTCCCTCCATAAATAAGCTTGATCTGCTTTTTAGCTGGATCCAGTTCGTGCTTTAAAAGGAAATCACCTTCAATATAGCTTTCATTGGTTATAAAATTGTTGGCATTCTGAATAAAATGCTCTTTTTGAACCAATAAATAACCATAGTAAATGCTGGGAATGGTCGTTAAGAGCACCAAAAAACTGACCCAGCGATTTGCCATGGTCTTTTGATGTTCGTTGGCATAGTCGCGGATGGGATATTGAAGCAGCCTTACCGTGATCAGCGTTGCGGTTCCTATAAATACAGTGTTGATCGTAAGCAGGTAAAATGCGCCAAAGAAGAATCCCCAATTGGCCGTTGCCAATCCGTAACCCGCCGTACAAAGCGGAGGCATCAGCGCGGTTGCTATGGCAACACCAGGAATTACATTGCCCTTATTTTTGCTGGAAATCGCCACGATTCCGGCAAGTCCTCCGACCAGTGCGATGATTACATCATAAATGTTAGGCTGCGTCCTCGCCAGCAGTTCAGAGTGCGCCTGGTAAATGGGTGTAACATAAAAATATATGGCAGACGTAAGCAGGCCGGCAACAATAGCAAAAAGATAATTAACGAGTGCTTTTCGGAAAAGTGAAAAATCGTAAGTCGCAATGCTATATCCCATCCCAAGGATCGGCCCCATTAATGGTGACACTAGCATGGCGCCAATGATTACCGCGGTCGAGTTGACATTTAAACCAACCGATGCAATGAAGATGGCAAAAATAAGGATCCACAAGTTTGTTCCTTTAAACTCAATGCCACTCTCGACCGTATCGTGAATCTTTATGTAGTCCTCCCGCTCAGAAGAAATATCAAACCTTCTGAGTAACTTTTCAATGATCATAACAGTGATTTAAAATAAGATAGTTGGAAGGACAAAATCACAAGGGATTCGATTTTGCCCAATTACATTAGTGCCACTCTTCTGCATTTTTGACTCCCCAGTCAGATGCTTTATAAACAGGATCTTTGCCTTGTTTTTTCTGCTGCTGATAATCTTTCAATGCGTCCAGCGCGGGTTTTCTCAAAAGCAAAATGGCGATAATGTTCAGCCAGGCCATCATTCCAACACCAATGTCCCCGATTGTCCAGGCGAGTTCGGCTGTTTTTACTGATCCGTAAAATGTGGCCGCCATGATCAGGCCGCGCAGCACCCACAGCATGACTTTGCTGTCACCATCTTTCATTAAATAGCTCAGATTGGTTTCAGCAATGTAGTAGTAAGCCATAATCGTCGTAAATGCAAAGAAAAGCAGTGCTATGGAGACAAATCCACTTCCCAAAGCAGGAAAGTGCGCATTGATCGCCTGCTGCGTAAATTCAGATCCGATTGCCATGCCTTTTACATTCTCGACCATAAAACCGCCATTGGGATTTACCACATTGAACTTGCCTGTAAAAAGGATCATCAGCGCAGTGGCCGTACACACAAACAAAGTGTCGACATAAACAGAAAACGCCTGAACCAAGCCCTGTTTCACAGGATGGCTCGCTTCTGCTGCGGCAGCCGCGTGGGGCGCTGTGCCCTGGCCGGCCTCATTGGAATAAATGCCGCGCTTAACGCCCCAGGAAACCGCCATACCAAAAAATACCTGCAAATGCAGGTTCCATGTCAAATGCCGAACGGATGATCAGGCTGAAAACGGCCGGAACTTGCGTGATATTAATGGCAATAATGATCAGCGCCATGAGAATGTACGCACCCGCCATAAACGGGACAACCAGTTCTGCCACCTTGCCAATCCGCTTCACCCCGCCAAAAATGATCAGCCCGAGCAGTATTGTGATGGCAGCTCCCGTCATTTCAACCGGAATGTCAAAAGCAGTTTTAGCGCTTGTGGCAATGCTGTTGCTCTGCACGCCGGGTAAAAACAGTGCGGTGCTGGCAATGGTGGCGATCGCAAATAATGTTGCATACCACTTCACACCTAATCCTTTTTCAATGTAGAATGCCGGACCACCGCGATATTGTCCGTCTTTGACCTGCTTGTAAATTTGTCCGAGTGTGGCTTCGACATAAGCAGATGCCGCGCCCAGAAATGCAATGGCCCACATCCAGAAAACTGCCCCGGGCCCTCCCATTGCAATAGCCGTTGCGACACCTGCAATGTTGCCGGTCCCTACCCTTCCTGAAATTGCAATGGCAAAAGCCTGAAATGATGAGACTCCTTTTTCGGATGCCTTATTGCCAAAAAGCAGGGTGACCATATCTTTCAAAAACCGCACTTGCAGGAAGCGTGTTACGACTGAAAAATAAATCCCTGTTCCCAGGCAGAGTGCAATGAGCGCATTGCTCCAAATGACACTGTTAATAGAATTGACGATTTGCTCCATGTAGGGGGTTAGAGGATAGGTTCAGAATAATACTATGTGAAGCCTAAATAAAACCAAAATTTGTTAACACACGGCATTTTCGAAGAAATACCATATCTGGTTCTTGCTTTCGACCAGTCTTAAATAAACTGCATTCGTCCAGCCGAATCCTTCCTCGTTAGCGTATTCACCGCCACCGGCAGTAAGATTTGTATCGGAGATGCGCAAGCGAACAGCAAATGGTCCGTTTTCGCACAAAAAAACAAGAAGCCATTTGCTAAGTATTTGATTAAGAGCAACATGTTTGACGGCATAATTCTTTCACCAATACATGACAAATCTTAAAAGTAGAAATTATATTTAATCTCCAGCCATGAAAAAATTTTGTGTTTTAATAGGGTTACTGTGCCTTTCCAGTTTGACAAAAGGACAATCCGGCCAGCAAGCGATCGTACTGGGACATGTTGATACGGTGTATTCTGAGGTACTAAGGGAAAATAGGCCAATTTTAATTTATTCTCCAAGTTATGATACTGCTTACTTCAGTAAACCGGCATATCCGGTACTATATGTTCTGGATGGAGAAGGATATTTTGCTTCGCTGGTAACCATGATACAGCAGCTTAGCGCTCATAATGGCAATACAGTATTTCCTCAAATGATCATAGTAGGTATTCCTAATCTGCGGGGGACAAGAAACCGGGACCTTACCCCCTCCCCCAGTTCAATGGATCCAAAATCTGGTGGTGGCGAAGCCTTTACTGCCTTTTTGGAAAAAGAACTAATTCCTTACGTAGATAATCACTACGCCACAGCTCGATACCGTACTTTAATCGGGCATTCGTTGGGCGGTCTTTTGGTAATAAATACATTATTGAAGCATCCTTCACTTTTTAACGCCTATGTAGCTTTGGATCCAAGTATGTCTTATGATGAGGGTAACCTGCTCAAACAAAGCAAGGAGTTGCTACAACAACAGAGCTGGAAGCAACAGAGCCTATTTTTAGGCGTTGCTAATACCATGAAGCCTGGCATGGATACCGCGCAGGTCAGATCAGATACTACTTCAATTACTTACCACATCAGGTAAATATTGAAGCTGAAAGATCACTTGACACAAGCCACTGTCAAAGGATTGCATTGGGACCACAAATATTATTCTGAGGACGACCATGCATCAGTACCACTAATAGCAGAATATGATGCGTTACGCTTTATTTTTCGCACCAACCGTTTTCCTAGCAATCAACCCCAAAATCAATTTTTTGATAAAAAATATTCTGTTGAGCAATTGAAAAAAGCCATGGACGCGCATTACCGTCTTCTTTCAAAGGAACGCGGATATGAGGTAAGGCCGCCGGAACCCTTAATGAACCAGTTGGGGTATTCCTTTTTGCAGCAAAAAGATTTTGAAAGAGCCTTCTTTTTCTTTGAAACGAACGTGAATTACTACCCAAACAGCTTTAATGTCTATGACGGCCTGGGCGATTACTATTTAGCTGTTGATAAAAAAACAATAGCAGTTGACTGTTTCAAACAGGCACTGAGATTGAAAAACACTTTGGAGATAAGAGACAAACTTCATAAACTAAGTTCAAAATAAGGTGAAAAGACTTTCCATTCGAAGAAAGTGTAAACCAGAGACCTGGCCAAACTAATTGGCCCTGCTGTTCTCCGGTTGCGCTTGTCTTTGCTGTTGTGCAGCTGGCGCTGTGCCGCCAAATCTGTACGTTGCAGTCAACTTAAAATAGTTATTGCCAAAACGTCTGTTATAATAAACCTGCGTTTTTCCAACATTGTAATCGCCCTCGGCTATCGACCGGTTAAAAATATCGTTTGCACTCAGGTTTAGTTTCAGTTTATTACTGACAAATGATTTCTCGACTCCAGCCGTAACGAGCGATCGCCGGGCATCACGGCGGATGCCATAATAACGCTCACCAAGGTGCGAGGCGAGCAACTGCATTTTAATGCCGTGTGTTAAAATGAATGTGTTGCTTGTATAAAAGTAAGCCTGAGGCGTTACTTTTCCGGTCGCATAATCATATTGGTCGTCAAAGGACCGTCCGTATGTAACACTGACGGTGTTGATCGATTGCCACCATTTACCGATCGAGAAAGGTCTCGTTAATGATGCAAGAAACGTGCGGTCACTGCTTCTGTTGATCGATTTGAGCACATAACTCTCGGAAGTGTTTCCTCGCAAAGCCGCCCCTGAAAGCGGGTCAATGGTGTACGTGTAACCAATCTTAAATTCCGTTTTTTCCAGATTCAAACCGATTTCAAATGCATGTGCTTTTTCCGGAACAAGATTGGGATTCCCTTCAATGGTGGTAAAAGCGTCCTGGTAAATGACAAATGGATTCAGGGCCTGATATCTCGGACGGGTGATCCTGGCGTTGTAGGAGGCTCTGAGCTTACTGCCATTTTCGAACGGATATGCCAGTTGCAGATTGGGAAAAATGTTCAGATAGTCTTTTCCAAAATCCTGCCCATCACCTGCGGTCGTGCTCAACTTATAAGTCGTCCACTCCGCCCGCACACCGACATTGGCACTCAGCTTCCCGACATTCCCCGAAAAACTGGCGTAAGCCGCTCTGATCGTTTCTTTATAATCAAACAGACTTGACAGCTTTGAATCCGGTACATAAGGTCCGCCAGCATTGTTTCCAACCAAAAAACGGGTGTCGGAATTGTTTCCCACTTGGCTGAATCTGAGACCGGACTCCACTTTCATGTCTTTTTTAAAATATTTTGAATGATCAGCTTGAATGGCAGCAATGTTCAGATCTTGTGAAAAAGTATTTCGCAGGTAACGCTGGGCAGACCCACCAAACTCTGAAATCACATCTTCATTGCCCGTCCCGAAAGTCGAATACTGGGCACTCAGGAACACTTGCGAACCCAGTGTATCGATGGTTTTGGTAAAGTCGGCCAGGATCGTATTGTTTTGTCTAAGTTCGTCTCTTACAATGCTGCTGCCATAATTATTGTCAGTCGTCAGCGAGGTGATCCGGTTGCGGCTCTCAACTGTTCCGCCCAGTTGATCCCTGTTTCCATTATAGGAAATGGATAATACAGAAGCAGGTGAAAAGCGGTAGCTGACACCCATGCCATAGGTCGCATAAACATTGAAATCCCGTTTCCAATCTGTTGTGAGAGCAGAATTGAGATATTCGGAGGAATCCGGACGATTTCTGACAGTGTAAAGCAGTTCCCTTCCACTGCCTTTAAGTAAGGCAACATTGGCGGAAAGTGCGAATTTGTTCTTTGCAAAAGCCAGATCGGCAAAGCTGTTGGCATTGCTGCCGGCAAAATCCGATGCGGTCAGGTGCTGGCTAAGCCTGCCGCTCAATCCGTTCCCATCCGGAGCTTTCGTAATAATGTTGATCACGGCCCGCCCGCCTGCATCATAACGTGCAGAAGGATTTGCAATAACCTCAATACGGACAATCTGCGAAGTTGAAATACTCGCCAGGCGCTCGGCGGGAATTAAAGTCCCGTTCAGATAAATGATCGCCTCCCCCTTTCCCTGAAGAGAAATCACGCCCTCATTAACCGTAAGCCCCGGCGTCCGTGAAAGGATCTCGGTGACAGAACTGCTGCTGGCCAGCACGGTTCCAGCCACATTGACTTCCATGTTGCCATTTTCGCCATAATGCATTAACGGAGCCGAAGCAGTAATGGTCACTTGCCCCAGGTCGGTCGCACTTTCCTGCATGACAATTGTGCCCAGGTCTACATCGGCTGTTTCTGCAAAGGCAATGTTAATCGTGGTGTCTTTGAAAATAAGCGAGCTCAGCGTCAGCCTGAGATGCACATTGTTCAGGCCAGCAATTGCAACATTTCCGCTAAAAGGACTGTTTTGGATCGCCTTTCCGGTAGTGTCGGTCAGCAACAAATTGCCGTCAATGGAAGCACCCGCTGCGTCGGTAACCGTTGCTGAAATGCTTCGGATTTGTGCTGAAACGGGCAGGCTTAATAAAATTGAAATGACTAGAAAAACGATAGATTTCATGACTTTGGATTAAATGTCCAAAGCTAGTCTGCTTGAAAAACAGGAAGGTTTTGAAGTCGGGAATTCGGAGTTCGGATTTATAATTCCGTACCGACCGCATTAGTTAAGTAGTTGATAATCCTTCTCTAAACAGGCTGGGCGTGGTTCCGCGGTATTTTTTAAATGCGGTGAAAAACGTAGACTTTGCATTAAAGCCAACCTCGTAACCGATCTCTTCGAGCTTGATTCCGTTGTTGCTTGCGATCAGCTCGCAAGCTCTGGTAACACGATATTCATTGATATAAACATTGAAACTTTTGCCCAGATTGTCGTTAAGCAGCTGCGAAAGCTGATGCCCGGAAATGTTAACCGCCTTGGCCAGATCATTCAATTTCAGGTCAGGATTTTTGTAAAGTTCCTGTTCTGTGATGACTTTATGAATCTTGTCCGTAAGGCTCGATGCATGATCTTCGGCGATCTTCTTTTTGGCATAACGCTCCGGTTCGGCATAACCCAGGAATGTTGTATTTGACTTTTTTCGGCTGAAAAACAGCGGGATATTCAGGTAAAGCAGCAATGAAAAGAATATAGCGCCGGTAATGTATACGCTGCTGAATGACCAGAAAAAGACGATGAGATAGGCGATCAAAATAACCGCATTTCCGAAAAAGATAGAAAGGATCGGCTTCTCCGTGGGCGAGAGATTTTCGGTTTTGTCAAACAGCTTTGCGATCCGCTTTTTGAGCATCCATCCGGTCAGAACAAAATAGGCAACCCATTGTGCGTAAATGATATGAACAATGTAATGGTTCCAATCCCAGGGATGGCTTTGATAAGGAATTAATATGCCTAAAATAGTGATTCCCGCCAGCCAGGCACAATAAATATACTTCCATCGTACAGGTGTCTTAACCGTGTTTTCAAGTGCCGCCCTGGTGAAATAATAAAGCGAAGGGCCGATTAAAAAGCAACCTGAAAGTCCGATTTGAAGATAAATCCGCGGGAGGTTGGGGTAAAAATAATTGAAAACAGCCTTGGTGATCCGCATGGTTAGAGCCAGCAGCAGCAGACCCAGAAAGTATGATGCAGGCGCTTTTGGCTTTTTGAAAATCAGCAGATAGCAACTTATAATCAGCCCGTTAAACGCGCCCAGTGCGCTAAAAAAGAATAGGATCTGCTGACCTGGGTTCATGCATTTGGCTTGTAAGTAAGAACATCTCAAAACGGGTTTGTAAAAATAATAATATTAAAGTCTGAAAATAATAATGACCGCTTCCACACGACCAAGTCTAAGCATATGGAACAGTAGATACGTCCCGATATACCCCCGCAACTCTTTTGCTTAGCGTAGCCCTAAATCCCTGTGGCCTTGCAACGATTCGCGCTCCGGTCCACGTTGATGCGATTACCATGCCGGCAGCTATCAGGATAATATCTTTGATGATGTATTGGGCTTCCAAGGTCGGCGCATGCATTGTGCCAGAGAAAAGCTCAGAAGGATAAAGGAATAACGGGGACATAGCGCCCACCATTTGAAGCGCAAGCAGCCATACCCCTACCCGCAGGAACATACCGGTTAAAAAGCAGAAGCCGATCAGGCATTCAAGGGTAGCAACAAATACCATTGCACTATGCCCTGTGAAAACACCCAAGGTAAGCTCAGAGGTTGTGCGGGTTGCCAGTGATTCGATTGGACTTATTCCCGTAAAAAATTTGAGCACGCCAAAAGCAACAAAAACAATCCCCATCGTAAAGCGAAGAATGTTAATGCTATTGGCTACCAGCCATTTATTAATGGATGTGTCAAGTTTATCAAAGCGGTCAAAAAGGCTGAGTGAATTCTTCATATGTTGCAGGTCTGGTTCAGGCTATCTACGCCAGGATCGGCTCAAAAGATCGCTTTAACATTAAGTTAATGCGGGCGGTTGTTGAATGGAAGAGCAAACACTTACCAGTATTTATTATTTCTATACTAATTCCATAGATTATATATTTATATCAAAAAATATGTATTTTTGGAAAAGAATAGAATCAAGAAAAATATGCTTGCGAAGGATGCGATAAGACTTTACAAAGACGAGGACCTTGCCATTGAAGCCTTTAAAGAGTATCGACTTCAAAAAGGGATCGTATGCAAAAAATGCGGCGGGTCCCACCATTATTGGCTGGCTTCCAAACAACAATTTCAATGCAAAACATGCCGGTTTCGCACTACACTTCAGAGTGGGACGCTACTGGAAGGCAGCAAACTTCCGATTTCCTATTTTTTTGTTGCTTTATACCTGCTCAAAAATAATCGGAGAGACCTGTCTGTGGCCGAATTCCAAATTGAAACGGGTCATAAGTACAGTGAGCCGCTCTACGATTTTCTGCGCAAAGTAAAGTTGTATCTCAAAACGGAAGATCAGAATTCAATACTAATAACCTTCCTGGAAGTCGCCAGCGCCTCCTTGCACAACAGCTCTGCGGATAACCTTTGAGTCCTTGAATACGTGGGCCGCCGCTGACGCCTCATCTTCACGGCGGCGGACGCGACATCTGCTCCCGGTGAGTTACATGACCATACGTGTAAGTTACCGCGACGCATCGCCTTGCTTACCAGATTACCCCACAATCCCTACTTTGCCCGGTTCAGCAATGCATTTATATCACTAACAATCCCATTTTTAATCACAGTCTTCACATTTAGCAAATCCTTGATATTAGTTAATGGATCACCATCCAAAATGATCAGATCAGCCAGTTTCCCAGCTTCAATACTGCCCAGGTCATCTCCTACTCCTACTGCCTCGGCAGACCACAATGTGGCCGACCGCAATGCCTGAAAAGGAGTAATTCCGCCATCGACCCAGCTTTGTAGTTCAGCATGCAGACTCACTCCCGGTGCTATAATAGGCGAATCCGTCCCCGGCGTAACACGCCCGCCAGCAGCCAGGATTGCTTTTAGTGTTTTTTGAATGTTGCCAAATGAGGTCAGAAATGCAGGATTTGTCTTCAACCGCAACTCGCCAGATTCCCTTAGTTCCTGAATTGATTCTTTGGAATAAAAAGATTGAAACTGACGGTTATCAAAAAACGCAGTGTCTTTGTTAATCAGATAATGCAGTCCGCCGTGCAGCGAAGCCGTTGGCGTAATGTTCAGACCCGATTTGGCAATGATCTGCACAACGTCCTGGTAAGAATTATTTTCCGCCGATAGTTTGGTAGAATAGCCCCGCCGGCTCGTGGCGCCGATATGCTCGACTGCATCGACTCCATAACCCGCAGCGGGGAAAATCTCGTGAGATGAAACGGGAATACCATTTCTGTGTGCAAATTCGGTGACCTGTTTTTGCAAAGAATCAGGCATGCGCACGTAGGTCTTGATCATATCGTAACCAAGTCTTACCGACCTTTTAAGCTCCTGATCGAGCTGCGCGCCAGCCCGGTTGCTGACGGCAAGGCCATAATAAATGCGGTTTCCGTCCATCAATGCCCCGGCGTAAAACGTGCGCGGACCTTTGCGACGCCCACTTTCCCAGGATTCTTTCCTTTCTACCACATCAAAAGGCTCCGTTCCCGGCTCGCGCGTGGAAGTTATGCCGTAAGACAGCCATAGTCTGCCGAGCTGCTCACCGGCCAGAGCCGACTGGTGCGTGTGCATTTCAAACAGTCCGGGGATCACCACACTTTTGGACGCGTCAATCACCTTTCCTTTTCGTAATGCATTGTGCGGCTCGATCTTCCTTATGCGGTTCCCTTCGATCAGAATGTCCACATTCTCTTGGTATTTTTCGCTTTTTCCGTCAAAAACTTTTCCGGCGTGAATGGCGTAATGTTCTTTGGGCTGCTGTGTTTTCCAGGTCAGGTCTAAAGAAAATGTTTCCTGTTTCCCATCGCGCAGATTGACTTGTTTTAATGCATCCGTGGCAATAAAAACAATGTGCTCTGAGTCAGCCGTCCAGCTAAAACCTTCCGACAGCTCGCGCGTCCATTGCTTTGGTGTGCCGGTCAGCTTGCCCGCTTCAATGGGAACCGTCCACAGGTAACCATCCAGTCCGTAGGCGAGCGATTTGCCGTCTGGCGACCAGTATGGGCCATTTTTGCCTCTTGCGGCAGGCGTCCGTTCCGCAACGGGCGCAATGAAATCGCCCGTTTTTTCTTTGACATTGATGAGCAAAAATTCACTCACACCTTCTCGATAACGCGTTGAATAAGGCTGTAAAGCAGAAAGGATAATGGATTTGCCGTCCGGCGACCAGCTTGGCTGCGAAGCATCAAACAATGGCGCATATACCAGCTCGGACTTTGTGGTTTTCAGGTCCAAAATTTTAAGTGAAGTGCGCAGCCAGCCTTTCGGATCAGACTCATAATAAGCGATTTGGCTACCGTCCGCCGACCAGCTCGGATATTTGATCGCATGTTTTGCGTCCAACAAAAGTTTATCCTGGCCGGTGGCTAAATCCCTGACCCAAAGATCCGAGTTACCATTCCGGTCGGAAGCATACGCAAGCTGCTTTCCGTCGGGAGACCAGGCTGGATCTATTTCAATGAATTTATCATCTGTAAGTTGCAGCGGCTTTGCAGTCCCTTTTGTCAACAGATACAAATCACCCAATGCGGTGAACGCAATCTGTTTTCTGTCTGGTGAGACGACTGGGTTTCTAATTCCCAGCATGGGCTTAACCTTTTCAGAATCGAAGTCCCGCTTTTTTCTTGCGTACGTATGCCGTCCTACATTTACCTGCGCTTCAAATGAAATGTCGGTTGATGTTTTCTCTCCCAATTTTCCTTTTTTGATTTGGCCGCTTGACGTATAGAGATATTCGTTTTCAGAAATCCAGGCTGCGCGGAAAGGAAAAACATCTTCCTCCGGTCGGGACAATGTCTGCCACTCGCCGCCACCTGTCTGGACAAAGTCCAATGTGCTTTCGCCTTGCGTTACACTATTAAAAATGATCCACTTCCCGGAAGGATGCCAAGAAGGCGAAGCCAGCTTTTCCTTGCTGCTGACCAGCAACTTTTCCGCACCATTTGCATTCTGCACATAAATGCCGCCGCCTGCTTTTCGCTCTGAAACATAGGCCAGCCTGCCATCAGGCGAATATGCAGGGAAATAATCGTTGGCGGGATCGGTCGTGAGCTGTTTCAGTTTTCCGGAAGCAAGCTCAACGTGCCAGATATCATAGTTACCACTGCGGTCGGAAGAAAAGGCGATATGGTTTCCGTCAGGCGACCAGTAAGGTTCGCGATCGTCATAAACGCCCGTCGTAACCTGATTTAAACCGGTGCCATTTTTATTAACTGTCCAAATATGATAGGTTCCATCCCGGTACGATTGAAAAGCTAACTTTTGACCATCAGGTGACCAAGCTGGCTGCCGAATGTCGCCTAATGCATCCGAAATGGGTACTGCTTTTCCTCCACCAATTGGCAGAATCCACAATGTTCCTTGCAAATCAAAGGCGATCGTTTGTTTGTCCGGCGACAAGGCCAGCGCAAAATTGGTACCTTCAGTGAGCGTAATTTTGGTTAAATCCGATTTGAAATCCTGGCCTGAAACGCCCATGCCGAAACTCAGAAACAGCAATGCAAGTAATCCGATGCTTTTAGTCATTCTCAGTTCAATCACTTTTTATTGACCGGTGTTGGTTCAAAAACACCCGGAACCGGATTGGGCGCATTGGTATTCGAATTGACTTCGTCCTGCGCGAATACAAATCGCTCAGGCAAAACACTGCCGTTGTTGGCAGGAACCGGTACAACCACTGACTCTTTTCGGGTCCTTCTCAAATCGTTGAAACCTAAGATCTGACCAAAAAAAGTAATATAGCGTTCTTCCAGGATTTCCCGCAGCAGCGCGTCACCGGCCGCTTCACGTTTTTTATTGGCGATCCCCCCAGCGGTAAAATCAGCCGCGACGTACGGTTCGTATTTAAAATTCTCTTCGCGGTAAGTGGTGCCAATGTAACCACCTTCATTCAGGTAAGCGCGGTACTTGTTCAATTGCAAAAGTCCTTCTTCCAACCCATTTACCCGGTAACCCGCCTCAGCATGGATCAACTGGTTTTCCTGGAAAGTGATCAGTGGAAATGGCGCGTCCTGCGCAAAAACGCCTCGTTTGGTTGCTGTGCTGGTATAGTTATGTTTGAAGTTGGATTTCACACCGTTGGCCTCCGTGTAAGTAAGGTAGAAATTCAAACGCGCACGCTCGTCGGTTTTTGCATCACCGCGATAGGCTGCACTAGCCGGATCGAGGATCGTGGTGATGTAGGCGCCTTGTGAATCAATGTCTGTAATGGAACGGCCGGTAAAATAGAAATTCTCATTGATGCCCGAGGAAGTTCCATGCGGCGCCAGCAGCGAACCTTCTGCGTTTTTTATGCCGAGCTGCGCTTCTCTGTAAGCATTGGCATAGTCTCGCACGTCCAGATAAAAGCGCGCTTTGAGCGTATGTGCCACGTCGATCCATTTAGTCGTATTTCCGCCGAAATGAATGTCGGCTACCCCAGGCGTTGTTCCCTGGTTGGTTTCCAGGTCTGCGATGGCATCATCGAGCAGCTTTTGTAACGATTTGTAAATATCCTCCTGCTTGTCAAAAACCGGATTTGGGAACTGTGCAATGTCGGCAGCCTGCGCGAAAGGCACGTCGCCCCAGCCGGAAGTTGCCGCACCCGCTGCATGCGCCTTGACCACTTTTGCAATGCCCGCAATAACGCGGTTATTGGTTAGCCTGGCCTGTTCTTCTAACAGTTTCGTTTGCTGCAATACACCGTAGTAAATGTTCTGCCAAGAAACATTGAACAGTCCACCCGAGGCATTGTAAAAATAAATGTCGCGGTACTGGCGATCGATGCCCGTGAAGTAACCAGACCAGAGTCCGGCAACCCGCGCAGTGTGACCTTCGTGAATGGTAATATTTCCGAGCTGTAAACCTGTCAGCAATAATGTCGCCGAGGCTTGTGCAGGGTTATTGGGATCAGTATTGAGCTCGTCCACAATGCTTTCGCAGGACAGCAAAACCATCAGTAGGGGAATAAAGATATATCGCTTGAAGCGTTTCATACTCTTAAATTTTAATAGGTTAAGCGTAAAGTCAGGATGAGCGAGCGGGTTCCGGGGGAGTTGAACCAATCCATATTCCGGGCTAGCGGGTCGCCGGTCAGGTTGGTGTCGGGGTCAATGCCTTTGATTTTTGACCAGAGAAAAAGATTTCTTCCGGTTACCGAAAAATCGACTGATTGCAGCGGAATCACTTTGCGGAATTTCTCGCTGTCCAAATGATAGCTCAAAGACAATTGCCGCAGGCGCGTCCAGCTTCCGTCGCTTATCATATGCTCTTTCAAGTCGCTGAAACCGCCGCCGATCGAGGTGTAATAGGGTTCGTCGAGCAGCACCGGGCCACCGCCGAAATCGTGCAGATTACCGCGGACGGTCGTTCCTGCGGCAAACACTTTCCCCGTATAGTTGTTAACATCCTGCGTCAGTGTTACCTCTTTGCCCACATCGGCATGTGTACCAAAATTATACATCACCGCGCGGGTACCTTCATAGAAATCACCTCCCTGTGAAGTTTCGAACAATACGTCGAGCGTAAGTTTCTTATAACGCAACGTCGTGCCCAGTCCACCGCGCCAGTCCGGATTCGGATCACCGATGATGCCACTGGTAGAGGCCAGCTGTGGAAAATTGTTTTTGTCCAGCGCGAGTTTCCCATCTTCTGTCCGCTGGTATTTTCCATACCAAAACACGCCCACCGGCTGACCTTCTACGGCGCGCACGTCGATAGAACCGCTGATGCCAGTCAGGAATAAGGAGCTGGTTCCCGCAAGGTCAGTCACCTTGTTTCGATTGCGATTCACATTAGCATTCACCGACCAGTTAAAATCCTTACTGCGGATCAGATCCAGCGCCAGATCAGCCTCGATGCCTTTATTTTGCAGCGTGGCCGCATTGGTATATTTACTCACAAAACCTGTTGAGGCTGGAAGGGTAACGGGAATCAGCAGGTTATCGACTTTATTTTGATAATAGGTAAAACCAAAACGGGCTTTATTGTGCCAGAGCCGCAGGTCTGCCCCGATCTCATACTCCGTTTTTCGTTCCGGGCGCAGCTTATCGTTTCCCTGCTCTGGACTTTGCAGGAATGCGCCGTTCCCATATTGCGAGCCGGCAATGTTATCACCTAAAATCCCTTGCGAGAATGCGGCTGCCAGGTAATTTGTCTGTGTTTTGTAAGGCAGGGGCTGCACGCCTACTACTCCAAATGACGCCCGCAGCTTGCCAAAGTCCAGTCCTGAATTTTCCAGAAAAGGCAGGTTCGAAAACTGCCACGCAATATCTGCTGACGGATAATAGAATGTGTTTTTCGCATTTTTACCAAAAGCCGAGCCAGCCTCCGCAGCCAGCGAGACATTTACAAACACCGAATTGAATGCGGATAAACCGGCCGTGTTGTAAAAACGCGCATTACGGATGTGCGAGCGGACTGTGGTTGGTGTGCGGTTAGCGGAAGTGGCGTTCGAAGGATTGGCCGGAGCGTCGGGAATGATAAAGTTTTTAACGTCCAGATTGTCGTTCAGATAACGCCGGTCATTGACATTGAAGCCGATCACGTAAGTCAAGGCATAATGTTTACCAAAATCTTTTACAAAACGCCCGATCAGATCCGTGTTTAGTTCCGCTTCTTTGAACAGCCTGTCGACAAACTGCCCACGTCCATTGTTGCTCAGATCGTTAACCGGGAAATAATCCAGCCGCTCGTCGGTGTAGATGTCATAACCTGCCCGGGCGATGAGCTCAAACCATTCAACCGGCTTGATGCCCAGCTCCACGCTGTTCAAAAACCGATTGACAGAAGAAGTGTATTTCTGTTCATGAAGCGCCCATAACGGGCTCCCGATCAACGGGTTTGCAGACGCACCAAGGTAACTTCTGTACGTGCGCTGGCGGTTGAACTCCGGCGAGGCCGACGGGCTGGCGTAGTAGGTTCCTTTGTAGTCCGATACATCGAAATCAGGCGCATTTCTAAGTAAACCCACAGGCGCGCCCGAAGTGTTGTTTCCCCTGCCCTGCCTGTTGGAAGTGATCCTGCTCATTGTAGAATTAGCAGCAATGCGGAAAACATCATTGAACTTGCGTTCGGTGTTGAGTTTAAAACTGGTGCGTTTGTAATCGCTCGCGCCATTGAAAACACCTTTTTGATTTAAATGTCCGGCGCTGAAATAAAATGTGGATTTTTCGGTTCCGCCGCTAACGCTCAATGTGTTGTCAGCCGCAGTACCGGTGCGAAAAACCTGGTTGTAGTTCGATTCGTGGAAGGTTTCCCTGGAATTTTTCTTGACGATCGGATAATGTTTGGTCCCATCCTGCGCTTCGAAATAGGCTCCTGTCGTATTCAACTCGTCGGCCGCTCCGGAGCGGTCGGCTATTTTGTCTCCCCAGGAATTGGTACCGGCAGGATTGTATTTACCTCCCGCTCCCTGCCCGAATGTGTTTTGTCTTGCGTGAAATGCATTCACCTCATCAAAAGAATACGAAGAATTGAACGAAATGCTCAGTTTTTCGCCGCTGCCCTTTTTGGTCGAGATCACGATCACGCCGTTGGCGGCACGTGAACCCCAGAGCGCTGCGGCGGATGCTCCTTTCAGGATCTGGACCGAGGCAATGTCATTGGGATTGATATCGTTCAGGCGCGATTGCTGCGATACATTTCCCTGCGAGCCTCCCTCACTTGAATTGCTCAATGGAACACCGTCCACAATAATCAGCGGCTGATTATTGCCGGTAATGGTGCTCAGTCCTCTGATCTGAATGAAGGATCCCGCTCCGGGGTCACTGCCATTTTTATTGATTTGCACGCCAGAAGCCTTACCAGCCAGACTGTTTATTAAATTCGGTTCACCTGAGGCGGTAATCGCTTTTGCGTCGATTTTGGAGCTGGTCGCTGCCAGTTTATCCGAGCTTTCCTTAAAACCAAGCGCAGTAACGACGACTTCGGAGAGCTGCTGCGACGACTCTCTCAGTGCAACATCAACTTTGGTTCTGGTACCAATCGTCTGCTCCACCGGATCATAGCCGATAAAGGAAAACACGAGCACATTGTCGCTTTCATTGATACTGAACTGGTAACTGCCATTTGCATCGGTGGAAATACCCTTGCTGGATCCTTTCACGACCACATTCACGCCGGGTAGCGGACTTTTGTCCTGAGCGGACGTTACTTTGCCGCTGACTACTTTTTCTTGCGCAAAAGCAATATTGAAATAGACGGATACAAGCGTACAGAGCAGCCAGAAGCTGCCGGCCTTTCGTAAATTTTTATACATGGGTATGGGATTACTTTTTCTTAAACCGGTCGTCAGTCAACGCGTCCAGAAATGCTACAATGTCATCAACTTCGCCGTCGGAGAGGTTGAGCGAGGTGCCTAGGGACAAGTCGCGTTTGATGCTGTTACTGACAAATTTGTCGGGTGTGTTATAATATTGAACGACTTCTTTGAGTGTTTTGAACATTGCATTGTGCATGTACGGTGCAGTGACGGCCACATTACGCAGGCCGGGCACTTTAAACAGACCGATGTGAGCGCTGTCTTTGGTGACTTTGAACCGGCCGGGATCAGTCAATTCCTTTCCATTAAAAAGGCCAATGTTCTTAAAACGATCGGCAGTAAAGTCCTCGCCGGAGTGGCAAGTGGCGCAACCCGCCTTACCAATAAACAGTATACGTCCGCGAACCGCTTGTTCAGACATCGCCTTTTCATCCCCGTCCAGATATCGATCGTAAGGTGTGTTGGTGGTTTCCAATGTTCGTTCGAAAGAAGCGATTGCACTCAGCAGATTTCTTTGGTTTACCTCTGTTTTAAAAATCTTTTGAAAAGCCGCGCTATAGAATGTATCCTGCTTTAAACGCTCTACAGCCTGTTCGACCGGTAGGTCCATTTCGTCATGGGCCAACAATGGGCCAAGTATCTGCTCTTCCAGCGAAGCCGCCCTTCCATCCCAGAAAAATTCTGTACGCCCCGAAAGGTTCGTTAGCGCCGGGCTGTTTCGCGAAACTCTGGTTCCTTTATCACCCACACTGAAGGCAGCGGTGTCAGCGAACGCAAATTGTGGAATGTGACAGGAGGCGCAGCTGATGGCTTTTCCTCTTGACAAAATAGGGTCGGAAAATAACTTTTCACCCAGCTCTGCCTTCGTGGAAACGTCATTTTCCTGATGCTGAAATGCCACAGTTATCACAAAAAACAACGCAGCCGAAAGAACGGTAACAATTTGCTTGACTTTGAACATGCTGATGAATTTCTGTTTCAATTAATCCGAAAAGACTCCTGGAAAGGAATGCAAAGGCCGTCTTCGTTGCTACACAAGAGCCCCTTTATGGTTCCCGCAACATTAAATCCGTTTTTTGAAACCTTAATTTTCTGCCGGAACTGTGCCTTCTCGGTGAAATAGGTGTACTGCACATCCCAGGTGGGGTCAGTCGTTTTTTTGGGCTGAACAGGGTTAATGGTGCCTATCAACTGATACGAATCGGTTTCCACAAATTTGAATTCAGTAGGAAGCGGACCAATTTCGTTTTTGAAATCACTGGAATAGAGCTTCCAATTTTTATCAATCGAAGCTGAGAAAATGAGCTCGACTTCATCACCTACTTTCGCATTTTTGCTAGAAACGGATACATTCCATTTAGAGATGTCAGAAGGTTCCTGGGCGAAAACATTTATTGAAATAAACAGAAAAAGGAAGAACAATTGCTTGAACATCATACTAATACGGCATTATATTGTGAAGGATTAAACAACTGCAAAGTGAGAACTCTCCCTTGCAGTTGTTTCAGATTACCAATTCGCGTACCAATCACCCTTTATTATTTTCCGCTTTTTGCAGGAGCAGTATTGGCAGAAGAGAACGTGGCCGGAATGGGCTCAGCGATTAATGCGTCGAGATCCTTGTTCCATTTGGCAACATAATCCTCGAAATATTTTCCGGTAACCGTGCCGGTGTAGCCCGTGTGGATCTGCTTTACCTCGCCATCACGACCGATGATGATCGTGGTTGGAAATGCCATCATGCGGTTCAGTGCAGGCAGTTTTTCGGAAGCGACCTTCTTGTCTGCAATACCGCCGAAGAGAATGTCGTATTCAATTCCGTACTTCTTCTTCAATGTGCCCAGCGTGTATTTGGCGTAGGCCAGATCGTCTTTTTGTTCAAAACCAATCGCAATCGCTTCTACCCCACGCTTTTTGTTTTCTTTAAACCAGGGTGAAAGGAAAGCTGTCTGATCTGTGCAGTTCGGGCACCAGGTGCCGATGATTTCGACGATCACCACTTTACCTTTGTATTTGTCATCGCTGAGCGAAACTTGCTTTCCGTCCAGGTCAGGCAAGGTGAAATCCAGTTTGGTATATCCTTCTTTCAAATAGGTCAGTTTGTATGGGTCTGGCAATGCTGCCTGTTCGTTCTTGGCACCTTCAAACTTGGTATTGTCGTAAATACCCGAGCTGATTACACCCGTGATGGAGCCATCTTCATTAATTTTTCCTTTATAAACCCTTGGGTTAGGACCAGAAAAATGGGAAAGCACAAATTCATCGCCTTGCACAACGCCTTCCAGCTCGCGGCTGTCCCCTACTGTTGACATTACCACGCCGGTCAGTTTGTTTCCTTCTTGTTTGAGAAGCGCTACATTATCAGGCATTTTGGCTTTGCTGAAAACCTGCAAATCCCATTTGCCGCTCAAATTGTGTTTGGTAGGCTGCTCTTTGCCTTTTTCTACAAAGCGATAATCCTTGCCATGCTCGGCTGAAAATGGCAACGAATTCCCCCGGAAGCCAGGAACCAGACTGCGGTATTCACCTGTAATCTTTCCGTCTGATTCCACCTTTGCGACCAATGCTGCATCATAAGTGTTCATTTTTACAAAAATCGAATCCGCGCCGATTTTTGTCACATGGAAATCGTCCCTCCGTGAGCCGTTCAGCAGCGTCAGGATCGGATCCTTTGCGTTTTTAGCATTGTACTCGAAATTGAATGGAATGTGTGTTTCGCTAATTACAAACTCCCCGCGCCAGATGCCCTGCTTGGGCGATTTAGCATCAGGCTTGTCTGCTGTTGCTACAAAACTGCTTAAAAGCGTGGCACCTGCCAAAGCCACAACCTTGATCTTGTCGTTGATTTTCATACAACTTGTGTTGTTAAAATGGATAATAGTTAACATATATTCTTGCCAGACAAGCTGAAAGAATCCTCACTGAACCGGAAACATTTGCAGGATTTTTTCCGGTATAATTGTTAACCTATCAAAGGTGGTTTTTAAAAGGTCGTCGTTAGACTTGTACAAATGTAGATTACATCTCTATTAAATTTGTAGACTTAATAGAATAATTCGATTTCATACCACCAAACGGATTGCACAGCAAAAGTCTGCCTTCTACTTTTGTCAGCGTCAATTCATTCACATTTCATTTTTACAATGTCATTACCGAAAGCACCTTCGGCATTTTCCAGCTGGAAAACGCACGAAAAAATTGCGTTACGCGCCGCGCTGATCTACGCCATTATCAGCACAATTCCCTTTACGCCCGAATTTTACCGGCAAGATTTCGACGCAGGTTTTAATGTTAATTCCTACAAATTCCGGTGGCTGGATGCCATCTCGCAAAACAAGCCCTGGTTTTTCGAAAGCCAGGAAGGAAAGAACTATACAGGATGGTTTATCACAGTTGCTATCTGCCTATTGGCAGGATGGGCCTGGAAAAGGCTTGACAGGAAGCGCATTGACTATGAGAAACTGTATTACTGGTTTTACACCGCGGCGCGCTACGGCATTGCGCTGAGAATGTCCTGGTTTGCTTGGGCGAAAGTGTTTCCGGTGCAAATGCCGTTTCCGACAATCAGTCAGCTGAACACCAACCTGGGCGATTTCACGCCGGGTAAGTTATATTGGCTGACCACCGGCGTATCGCCGTTTTTTGAAGTTTTTGCGGGATTTTTCGAGTTGGCGGCGACACTATTTATCCTTTTCCGGCGGACTACCACGTTGGGGGCGCTGATGATGGTTGCGATACTGGTGCCGATCTGGTTCGTTAACATTGGTTACGACGCGGGCGTCGAGCTTGCCAGCTTGCACATTCTCACGCTTTCGCTGATGCTTTTGGCTCGGGATGGCAAACGGTTTTATGAGATTTTGATTGAGCACAAAGCTGTTGCACTGACGTATGTGCCAAAGATCACCTTTACCCAAAATTGGAAGAATAGCGCCCTTCTTGCGTTCAAATATGCATTCATTTTCATGTTCATCATCCATCGCGGTTACAGTTACGGGACCTTGTATGCGAGTGGCAAGACCTTCAAACTTCCTCTGGACGACGGACTTGCCGGATTTAGCGGGTTCTATCATGTGGCTGATTTTAAGCTGAATGGTAACACGATCCCGGATGCGATTGGTGACACCACGCGCTGGCAGAATGTCGTATTCGAAAAGTTTAATTCCATCAGCATTAAAATAGACAAGCCTTTCAAGCTCAATACCAAAAATTCGATACGAACAACGGAATATTATGGCAACATCGGCCGGTACTATTACGGATATTCCGCCGACACTGTCAACAAAGTTTTCACCTTGCGAAACCGCGCCGACACGCTTAGCAAACTCTTTTTGGGGTATGAAAGGCCTGATCCCAATAAAATTATTTTGTCAGGACTAAATGAAAGAAATGATTCGATTTATGTCGTTTTGAAGAAGATAGATAAGAAATATCCTTTGGAAGAGAAGCGAAAATAGCACTCACAACACCTGTACGCTAGTGGCAAGATCCCCGAATAATTCTATTAATTTTTGACAATCGGTAAAAGATGACTTTAACTTTGCATCGTCTTACGATTACTACCTGCAAAGTAAAAGTGGATTTATAAAGAAAGAGGGAGAGACAGGCTCGGCGAACTCTTAGCAACTTTCCAGGGTGGAATCAGTGCTAACCTGCCTAACATTTTAGGAGCTATAAATTTACAAATCATGTCTAGAAAAAGCATCCAAATCCGTCCGGTTCCCTGCGCAACAAAATGTTGTCCTGAGGACAAATGGAGAAGCTAATCAGCTTAAACTGAGTAATCCAGTCTACCGAACATTAAAACGCCTATTCGCGTTCGATGGCATTATTTTATCGCATTTAGTCTACAAAACCAATAGACTTAATATTTTAACCATTCAATTTATTATGAAAAAGACCATTTTATCCGCATTATCTCTCGCTACACTTGGCTTGGCATCTTTCACAAATACTGTAAAAGAAAATCCGTACACAGTAGACACACAGAAAAGCAAGCTGGTATGGAATGCCAAAAAAGTAACCGGCGAGCATTCGGGCCTGGTTCCCATCAAGAGCGGCACGTTACTGGTAGACGCTGGAAAATTAAAGGGCGGCAACTTTGAAATCGATCTGAAAGATCTCACAGTAACTGACCTGAAAGACCCTGAATACAACAAAAAACTGACCACACACCTGAAAGGCGAGGACTTTTTTGCTGTCGAAAAACATCCAACCGGCAAGCTAAATATCACCTCGGTAACGCCCTCCGGTGCAAATAAATACAATGTGAAAGGTAAGCTGACTATCAAAGGCATTACCGAGGATGTTGCATTTCCAGCAGAGGTGACTACAACAGGGAAAAACCTGACGGCTAATGCAAAAATAGCCATTGACCGCACCAAATACGGCATCAAGTATAATTCAAAAACCTTCTTTTCCGCGATTGGCGACAAAGCAATTGACGATACTTTCAACTTGGACGTCTCGCTGATTGCAACAGAATCTGCTTCTACAACCAAGGCTAGCGTGAAGTGATATTGCCTCTTGTTGTACTATAACATTGCTTCTGATTTGGCGACGGAGGGATGATGGGTTTACTTGTCAAGTCAGCATGTGCAGGAATTCGGACAGGAACTGCAGGCTCCCCAGCCCGAAGAAATGGACATCGCTGCGATTCCGTCGTCACCAAATCAGAAAATCAACGTGACGTATAAACTTGTACGTTATCACGCGGCTATGCCGGCTATCGTCAGATGAAGCCATAAACACCTCATTGAATGAAAAGATATATTCTACTATTATTTGTATTTGCCGCCTTTAAATCTTTCGCCCAGCAGCGCATACTGAACGGAAAAGTAACAGATGCCGTGAGCGGCGAAGCATTACCAGGCGTAAATGTTTCGGTAAAAGGCACCCGGCAAGGAACGCTGACTGATGCAGATGGGAAATATGCGTTGAACCTGATCAAAGGGGAAACGCTCGTATTTTCTTTTGTAGGTTTTTCCGCCCAGGAAGTCAAGATCTCAACTGATAATCAATATGATATCAGTCTGCAACCTAGTTCGCAGCAGTTGGGCGAAGTGCAAGTGGTAGGTTCCAGAAATGCGAACCGTACCAAGCTGGATTCTCCGGTTCCGGTCGATGTGATCGATTTGAAACCGCTTTTGGAATCGGCGCCTCAGGTGAGCATTACGCAGCTTCTTCAATATGTTTCGCCTTCATTTCACTCGGTAAATGGCAGCAATGCGGGGGATGCCGGTTCGGCGCTGAACCTTTCACAATTAAGGGGTTTGGGCGTGGATCAAGTGCTGGTTTTGGTGAATGGAAAACGGCGGCACAAAAGTTCAAACATCAACTGGGGAGGGCTTGGAAACGGTGCCACAGGTTATGATCTGAATTCGATTCCGACCGCCGCCATCCAGCGTGTTGAGATCCTTCGGGACGGGGCAGCTGCTCAGTATGGTTCGGACGCAATTGCAGGCGTTATCAACATTGTTTTGAACAAAACCACTGAACAACTGACACTTAGCTCAACGGCCAGCACCCGGCGAAGAGGAGACGGAACGACCACCCGCACGAATGCAAACTATGGATTTGCACTGGGCAAAACAGGCGGTTACCTGAATGCAACCGCGGAATTCGCCACGCAGGCCATTGCGCTTTTACCTGGAAATGATGATGCCGGCTTATACTTGGGCCCTATTTACGGCGGCGGTGCCAACACCCGGAATTACGACGCGATATACACCAAAGAAATCGACGAGGAAATCCTAAAAAACAGAGGAATAGACAGGCACTTTTTTGACCGTCGAGGCGGCGGTTCCAACAAGGCCAAAGATGCATTGCTATTCTTTAATGCGGCTGTGCCTTTGCGACAAAATGCGGAAGTATATGCATTTGGCGGCATTAGTCACCGCAATTCCCAATTCACCGCCGTGTTCCGACTGCCGGGCTGGACTGAGCGGAACAATGCATTCCTCTACCCTGATGGATTTTTACCGGCCATGGAAAACATCATCACAGATAAGTCCCTGGCGGTGGGTGTGAAAGGCAAGATCCAGAATTGGGACGTGGACATTTCGAATGTTTATGGCAAAAACGACTTTGGGAATGTGATTACCAATTCGTTGAATGCCAGCCTCGGCCTAAAAACGCCCAGGACGTTTGATGCGGGCAGCTATAATGCAAGCCAGAATACGGGCAGCATCGACATCAGCCGTTATTTTGACCGAGCCTTAAAAGGAATCAATGTTGCCTTTGGCGCGCAATATCGCGTGGAAACTTACCAGATCGTTGCTGGTGAGTCCGCTTCTTATTCAAAAGCAGATTTGCGAACGGTTTATGGACTTGATACAACAGGAACAGGCATTGTTTATAACACCAATGAGGGTCAAATCGGTCTGAATGGTCTCTCGCCGGGTTCGCAGATCCACGCTGGTTTCCGGCCTGAAAATGCTGTGAATGTAAACCGTTCCGTGCTGGCAGGTTACGCGGATCTCGAGGCAAATATTACGACAAACTGGCTTGTTTCAGGGGCGCTGCGCCTGGAAAGCTTCTCCGGGCTGGGCAATGTAACAACCTATAAAATTGCTTCGAAATACAAGATTGCGGACTGGCTGGGCATTCGCGGCTCGCATAATACAGGCTTCCGCGCTCCGGATCTTGCTCAATATTATTATACTGAAACCTCAACCAGTTTTCAGCAGGGCCGCGCGATCGATCAGGTGACAGCCTCTAACCAAAGCGCCGCTACCCGAGCGCTCGGCATTCCTACTTTAACGCCTGAAAAGTCAAAGGGATACACATTGGGGATCACTTCTCAGCCGCTGAAAAACGTTGAATTTACGGCAGATGCTTATTGGGTGGATGTCAATAACCGGGTCGGAAACACGGGAAATTTTTCGGCGACCGACGTCAATTTGCCGCTCGAAGTACGCAGCCTTTTTGTGCAAACGGGCACGACCCAGGCTAAGTTTTTCTATAACTCGTTTAGCACTAGAACAAAGGGATTGGAACTCACGGGAAGTTACCGCACGCCGTTCCGAAGCGGAGGACTGACGTTTTTGCTGGGGGCCAATTTTGTAAAGAATGAGGTTGTCAGCGTGAATACGCCGAAAGGTTTGGAAGCGTATCGATACATTATTTTCAACGATGGAGAAAAAGCGCGGGTCACGTCCCACATTCCCGGAACGAAAGTGAATTTACAGGGAAGTTACAAGGTTGGCAAACTGACTTATATGGTGCGCGGCATTTACTTCGGCTCAGTTACAACGGCATCGGCATTGAATGCAACATTTCCCAAACCTGACTATTTCTTCCAAAAGCTCAACCCGATCTGGGTCGTGGACGCCTCTGTGGCTTACTCCTTTACAAAATCCATCCAGGCAGTCATTGGTGTAAATAACGCCTTCAATGAGCTGGGCGATTATTCGGACCCAAAACTTTCAGCATTGAACAACCCATCCATTGTTGGCCTGCAAAACGGAAGCGCTGGCATTCAGCCATTTATCCGGATCACAGCTCGACTTTAACACCCAAATTCATCTCTTCGAACTTATGATATCCACATTGTCTTTTTCAAAACGCCTGCTGCTGCTCTTCGCCGCAACAGCAACATTAGCTAGCTGCAAGGACACCAGTTATCTGGACATCGACGCGGCCAATCGCCCGCCGCTGAGCGCCTACATTAGTTTTGTTAATGCAAGGCCCGTCAACTCTGCCCTCAGTTTCTGGACATTTACCGATAAGATCACCCCGACGCCCGTGGCCGTCAACAAGGCTTCTGACTATTATCCCACCGTTTTCGGCAATGTTCAGATCAATTTTACCGAAGGCACCAACACGAGCTATAAAGCCTCGTACCAATTCGGTAACAGCGCCACATTCACTGCAACCGGCAGGCCCAACGGCCCGATCGCCACATTTTATCACACGGTAATCGCAGCCCGCACAGAAAATAACAAGTCGGATTCGCTGATCCTGTTCTACGACGACCTGAAAGCGCCGGAGGCGGGCAAGGCCAAGCTGCGGTTCGTAAATCTGTCGCCGGGCGCGGGCACATTGAATGTGTTGAGTAACGGAAAAGCCTTATTTAGCAACGTTGCTTATGGCCGTGCTGCCAACTCTGCCTTGTCGGGAGAAGCATTCAGTGCCTGGTCGCTGGGGCCATTTCAAAATGTCAACCCAGGTCCTCACGCGCTGACATTATCAAACGCTGCCAACGGCACTACGCTCGGCGCAGTGGGTAATTTCAATCTGGAAGCCGGGAAAATTTATACGGTATTTACAAGCGGGCTCCGGCAGGGCAGTCCAGACCTGGCTTTTAATATTTTGGAGCATCCGGTGAAGTAGCTGATTGAGAGCTCCCTGCTAAACCTATTTTGTTTGTAACGGAGATTTAATTAGCTGTTTCAGACCTCATATCTTCTACTAACTTTCTGGCAACGAAGGTATCGTAGATAATTTTTAATTTTGGTCAGTTCCTTGAAAAAGCTTGTCGCCGGCTTATCTCCATAGATCGGTGAACTGACCATTCTGTCCACTGAAAATAAACTCACTATCTGCCCTACAGCGCCATTTGAGAGATATTCAATGTATTTCGTTGCTACTTCACTTTTTGTCATGATTCATTTTAGGGGTTAAGTATATAGCAAAAGTAGGATACGCTGGGAAACATTAAAATCCAAAGGAGCGATTCTGATGTTTTGGAGCAATTTGCGGCTACCGGGCACGAGGAATTGCGTGCTTACTGGCTACAGGAGTGGCAAGAAATTGATCCCGCGGTCGAACCCATTACATTTGATACGAAGCCGGACGGCCGGATCGCGATTCAAGTCCGTCAGACCATAAAGGATTTGGACGGTCAAGTTTTAAGCGATACGCTCTTATTTCATGTCTATACTTTTGGAAGAGGAAAGGGGCGGGCGATGGCAATTGAGCATTAGGGTAAGACCAGCTTATCTCCTTGTGTTTCATGGCAAGTTTTCCACTCATCACCAGAACTACGCTGTGGAAGAAAATGCGGATTTGGCCACGGTTTTTTGCTTTGGCACGGCGACGCATTATTTACTCAACAATTCGGGTCAAAACCAGTGGAGTCGTTGGGACTTATGATTGCCATCTGGTAAGACAGCGTGGAAGCCGGAAAGTAAATGCCACGACTTGCATTTTAATTACCACGACCGAAATCCGTATTTGCCTATTTGGCACGTGAGCGTCTATTGGAATCATAAAACAACAAGATTTGTAAATTATAAGAATCTCAAGGCGAGCTTGAAATGTGTTTTTGATCAACGCATTCCCGGTCAGCAGATGTTGGCTCGGACGCATTTTAATTTGCTAATGTTGATAGACGCCCGGAGAGCAATCAAACTAGAATTGCATATCCTGACTTTGACCACCCTACAATTAATGCAGATTTCGTGTTGAAATAGTGGCGGCAATTGACTAGAATTGTAGGATTACGCAAACCTGCTACAATGACGAAACGAAGCACAACGGTTAGCAGATCTTGTTGCTACGAAACTTATAGTAAGTGTTATATGAAGGATATAAAACGCCATTGAATATTACATTTGAAGGATTACCAACATTGTAACCCTCAACTTAAACTAAACAAATGGCAAAAATAATTGACATAGGAGTCGAGAAAGATCACATTGAATCATTGACGAGAGCAAATGGAATAAATGCGCTTGCAGAACTTTTATGGAATTCGTTAGACGCAGATGCTAGTGAAGTCAAAATAGAATATGTTCCAACCGAACTAGGTAACTATGAATATATTAAGGTGCTTGATAACGGACATGGCTTGACCTACGAAAAAGCACAAGATGTTTTTTCTAGACTTGGTGGATCTGAGAAGAAAAATAAGACGCAAAGCCCAAGTGGAAGGCAATTTCACGGTAAGGAGGGGAAAGGCCGATATAAAGGTCTAGCATTAGGGGATCTAGTGAAATTTACTAGTGTCTATCAAAATAATGGAGCATATTCCGAGTTTACGATAACTCTTGACAGGAATCAACTGTCAAGAACCGAGATAAGTGATGTAAGACAATTGAAAAAAGGTGAAGGTAAGGCAGGATTTGCAGTTGAAATAGGTAACGTAAACTTTAAAAACGCAGATTATGCTTTAAAATCAGAGAACAGAAAAGAACTAGAAGAAAGATTCGCATCCTATTGGACAAGCTATCCAAAATTCAAGATTTTCTTTAATGATATTGAATTACAATTTGCTTCTCTTATTAAAAACACAGAGCAGACTGAGGTAATGGTTCACCTTGGTGATCTTTCTTACAAATTCATTATTAAGATTTTAGAATGGAATTTCGAAAATAAGAAGAAGACATATCTCTGTAATGCACAAGGAATACCCTTTTTAGAGACCAACTTGGGCGTCCGGTCAAGCATACCAATCTCAGTTTTCATTCAATCCGTCTATATCGAAAAACTGCATCGAGAAAATGCATTAGATCTATATGAGGCTAATGAAATATTATTTGGAATCCTCAAAGAATCCAAAGACTTTGCCAGAGACTATGTTAGGCGTAGACTTCATGAATATTCTAAGGAGTTTATTAACGATTTAAAAAAGAAGGGAATTTATCCTTACAAAGAACCCGCTGAAAATATTATTGAAGTTTCCAAAAGGCAGGTTTTTGACATCGTCGCACTTCAAATCAACGAATATCTTCCCTCGTTCAATGAACAAGACGACAAAAACAAGAAGCTTACATTGAAATTAATCAGTGAATCACTTGAAAATGACTCTAAAAATTTAAGGAGAATACTCAGTGAGGTTATAGAATTACCAAAAGAGCAGCGAGAAGATTTGGCTGAGTTACTTGAAAGCACCTCACTTTCTAGTATAATTGATGCGATGACTGAAATAAAAAATCGTTTACACTTCCTAAACGGTTTAGAACAGATAATTTATGATAAAGATTTAAATAAGAACATTCTTGAAAGAAGGCATTTGCATAAAATTGTAATCAACGAGACTTGGATTTTCGGTGATGAATACACATATGGTGTTGATGATCTAACTCTCAAAAATGTACTAAAATCATACCTCAAAGATTGTTTAAAAAGAGAAGACTTCGAAAGTGTTGTAAATGCAGAAGATAATTCTGAATTAGAGACCATTCCTGATGTCTGTCTTTGGCAGCAGTTCAGCTTAGGTACAGCCGGAAAAGAAAATTTGGTGATTGAATTAAAGAGACCGAGTTTGGATGCTGGTTTTGACGAAAAGACACAGATAGAATCTTACGCCACCAAAGTAGCAAATGACAAAAGGTTTCCAAAAAGCAAAACCAGGTGGAAGTTTATTTTAATAACAAAAGATTTCAAAAGTGAAATTGTACCATTGTTAACGCAGAAGAATCGAAAATATGGTCACATTCATGAAGGCGAGAACTTTGATGTTTTCATTCTTTCTTGGGGTGACATCATTAGTGAGGCAAAACAGCGGCATGAATTTATAAAAGAAAAGCTAAATCTAAATTTGCAAGACAACGAAGAGGGGCTTAACTACTTAAAAACTAAGTATAAACAATACTTACCTAGCGAACCTTGATCACCGAGAGTGTTCAGTCAGGGAATCTCGTAATAACTTGTCAAAATAAGATCTACCACACACCATATGAAAACCACCCTCTCCCACCTCCCACAAACCAAGCAAGAACAACTTAAAGCCCTTACCCAAATAGTCCTGGACAAAATCCCAGCAGAAATGATTATTCTCTTCGGCAGCTATGCGCGGGGTGACTGGGTGGAAGATTACCAGGAGAAATACGAATATGTAAGCGATTTCGATATTCTGATCGTAACCAAAGACAAGAATTCTGCCAAACAAGTTAAAAAATCGCGGGAACTGGATAAGGAATTGATGAAGAATGAGGAGATCACAAGAACCAGCATTATCTATCACAGCATTGGTTTTGTTAATGATAAGATCGAGCGGAACTACTATTTCTTTATAGATATTTTAAAAGAAGGAGTTATGCTTTTCGATTCGGGAAAATTCACCTTGTCCGAGCCGAAACTGATGAATCCAGAAGAAAGGCAGATAAAAGCTACGGATGCATTTGAGCATTGGTTTAAATCGGCTTGTGCATTTTTGGTAGGTTTTAGACTTTATTTTCAGGAGGCAGAAAGTGATTCAGTTTTCTACACTAATGCGGCTTTTGAGCTTCACCAAGCGACGGAACGATACTATACCGCAGTCCTTTTAGTATTCACAGATTATAAACCCAAGATTCATGATATCGAGGAATTAGGGAATCAAGCCATTAAACTTCATTCTGATTTCGCTACTGTTTTCCCCAGAAATACAGGCGAGGAAGAGCGATTGTTTCAGCTTCTAAAAAAAGCCTACATTGATGCCAGGTATGAAAAACACTACAAGATTGAGAAAGTGGAACTGGAATACCTTGGCGGTCGGGTTACTTTGCTGAAAAATCTTACGGAGCGGATTTGCAGAGAGCGGATTACGCAGCTTACGAGCGGGTAGAAGGAACCGACATAGCAATCCATATTGAACATCCATTGGTATTGAACGAGTGTTTGATGCACCCGCCCAGTTGTTTATAAACATATAAGGCCAATTTAATTTACCTGCAAATGCATTTTTGACTTTCGAGCCAATCATTCGCTCCATTGCCCTGTACAAATCACAGCATTTTCCAAACGCGAAAATTGTCAATCGCATGACGGGACGCCGTGGATCGGAACCCGAAATAACCCACTGTCAGCGGAGATGTATCATTCCAGTCAAAGATCACATTGCCATCGACTGAGAAGGTGGCCCGTCCATCCTGGACTTTGATTGTAATGTGGTATTTGTGGTTGGGTTTTAGAAGATGCTCTTTATCCGTAAACTCTTTTAAAAGCGGCTTTTCCCTATTTCCATGGTATTTTCGAAAACGTGTGGTGGAGTTGCGATTGCCTCCAAAACCCACATAGTAAAGTGAGAGCGAGTCGTATTCTTCAAACTTGCCGCTGCGTGTAAATTAGTTTGCGTTTCGAGGGTCGGTCGCCATCCAGAACTGGTTCAGATCCGATAGCCGGTCATTCTTTCCCCCATCGACCAGAACCCTCCAGTCGTATCATTTAAACTTCTCACATTCTGTTTCGTGCCAGCTACACTTCCCGATGCTGAATTCCATTTTTCTGGCTCGCAATCCCTTTTTACTGCTTACTCAAATCTTGATCGATTCGTGGTGCAACGCATGTATATCGGCAACTTACCACCTAAGTAATTACTGCGTTTCTTCAGATAAAAGCAACGTGAATGTTTTATTAAGCATAACATACCTGTTTTATGTGAGTGAAATTCGGTTTGCAGCCTTTAAAAATCAAGATGTTTAAGTCGTGAACTAGTTGAAATACAGTTACTTACACTACTAACCCAGGAGCTACCTGAGAGCCCGGGTAAGATCGATATAACAAGCGTCATCTCAACCAGATCATTATCTCAGAAAGCAAGGTTTATTTGGTAAAAGAGGTAAAGAAATCAACAAATCGGAAGTCTTCAAGCCTTACAAATATCTGTGCGGAAAAATTGCGGAAGTTGTCAGCGAATATAACCCTGCATTATCAGTCTCCAAGATCGCTGAGCAGCACACGCATCGAAACGTTGAGTTATCATCAGTTTTTCTGCTATTATTTGTCCCATATAATACTTGATCTGAATAATTAGTACGATATAGTATTATATTTGAATAAGATTTTAATCCAATGTTATATCGTTCGCACCGCCGAACTATACCTCCAACCTTTCGGATCTAGAGATCGCTGAATATTTGAAATAAATGGCAATGAATTTAAATGGAAAAAATATCCTGGTTGTGGGCGGAAGCTCTGGGATCGGTTTGTCACTGGTGAAAATCTTACTAGAACACAGTGCATCGGTCTATGTGATTTCGCGGACGAAGCCCGCCGATCTCCCCGAAAGCATATCACACTTGCAAGCCGATGTAACAGGCGACCTTGAAGCAGTCAGCGGGTTTCTGCCGGACCAATTACATGGCTTGGTTTATTCGGTTGGCAGCATTAACCTGAAACCATTCAACCGCCTCACTTCCGACGATTTTCTAAATGATTACCACATTAATGTCCTGGGAGCTGCCCGGATTATTCAGCATGCAATGAAGCCATTGAAGAATGCGGCGGGAGCTTCTGTAGTTTTAATAAGTTCTGTCGCGGCCAATACCGGTCTGCCTTATCACGCAAGTATTTCGGCAGCCAAAGGTGCCGTTCAGGGTCTGGCCATATCGCTGGCTGCTGAACTGGCTGGTCAGAAGATCAGGGTTAATGTAGTGGCGCCGTCACTTACGGATACGCCCATGGCGCAAAACCTGCTGAGCTCGCCCGAAAAACGCGATGCATCTGCAAAAAGGCATCCGCTTGCAAAATATGGGCAACCGGAAGATATCAGTAAGTCCATTGCATTTTTGTTATCGGATGACAGCAGCTGGGTAACCGGCCAGATCATCGGTATTGACGGAGGCCTGGGCAAATTAAAAACAGCATAGTATGGGTGTAAATATAAAGAGCGGGCAAATTGCTGAACTGGAAAAGCAAAACCGGATATTGAGCCACATGAAATAAATGAGCCCAGCTAAGTGCTATGGAAGATAAACTTGATATCATCATCATCGGTGCGGGATTAGCAGGATTGACACTCCGGCAGCCCGGTGCATTGATCAGCACGCTGGCATCACCCGCAGGAACATTTGCCGACAAGGTTCGCATGCTTGGATTGAAGCTGAAACTGACCGGTAAAAGCATTGATGAAATTTTTACCGGCAGTGAAACGACCACCATGGCCTATCTGCATGACGCCGGATTCAGTCAGCGGATGATCGGGCAGTTTTTCAAACCGTTCATGACCGGGATTTTTCTGGAAGATAAACTGAGCACTTCGAGCCGGATGTTTGAATTTGTATTCAAAATGTTCAGCCAGGGCGATGCGGCTGTTCCCGCCAAGGGAATGGGCATGATTCCGTTACAGCTAGCCAGTTCACTGTCATCTAACGAGATCGCGTTTGGTCAAAAAGTGGTTTCCATTGATGCAAACAATGTCACAACGTCTGCAGGACAAGTTCATAGCGCAACAAGCATCCTCATCGCCACCGATCAGCTTGAAATCCCTGACCCGTTCAGGAAACTGCCCTACTCCTATCATTCGGTTACCAATATGTATTTCACTTCGACGGCCAAACCATATGACAAACCGTTGATTGCATTAAATGCAATGTCTGGCAAACTTGTCAATAATATAGCCGTCATGAACCGGATCGCGCCCGCTTATTCAAAAAATGGCGATGCCCTCATATCCCTATCGCTGATTGGAGACCATTCAAAAGCGGATAATGCGCAGCTTCAAGGGCAGGTTTTGCGTGAAATGCTGGCTTGGTTTCCAGAGGCCATGCAATGGAAGCACCTGAAAACTTATCATATCGGTTATGCGCTGCCTAACGATGACCAAGTTATTAATGTGCCTGGAAATGACGCGATCAGGCTAACAGAGCAATGCTTCATTTGTGGGGACCATCTGCTAAACGGTTCGATCAATGCGGCTATAAAAAGTGGGCGGTTAGCCGCAGAAGCAATCATATCCGGACAGAAATAAACGACTAAATGAAATCATACCAGCTTATTCATGAACTAATCTCACTGGTTGAACAGCTCGAACAGCAGAATCCGGAAAGGGAGGTTACCATGCAGGATTTTGCTGGATTTATGGTTCATACCGTTGGCAACTCTGCGCCGAACGTTACGTCTGCCGCTCGTCTTAGCCACGATGTCAGATTTGGTAAAAATGAGATAACCGCGCAGGAACAAGCATTCCAGCTTGATAATAACATCGGCCAATTGTTTGTATACATGAGCCGGTATGCGAAATCCTACATTAAAAAAGCCCTGGACGATACCGCGTTACTAACTGCTGAGGATTTTACAGCGTTGGCGATTCTACTCACGCATGACAACCTGTCCAAAACCGAGCTGATCCAATACAATTTGCAGGAAAAAACCTCGGGTACGGAAGTGATCAGACGGCTCCTGGCGGCAGGACTGATCAAGCAATGGGATGACGCAAAAGACAAAAGAAGCCGGCAAATCGCCATCACGGACCAGGGCAAACAACTGCTTTATACGGTGTTTGAAGACATGAATCACGTGGGCAAAATGATCTCGGGAAATCTTACCGTTTCCGAAAAACTGACACTTCGGTATTTGCTTCAAAAGTTAGAGGATTTTCATCAGCAGCATCATCAGCAAAAGACGATTTCCAATAAAGCGGACCTGAAACGGGTAACAGAAGCGCTTACTGACCAAAAATAAGCATAACCGTTCCCTCAATTCCGGCTGTCCATCCGTTGTAGCGGGCTGCTCATCCATTTTCAAAGGCCATTGACACCAGACGCAGAACGGATCCGGCAGAGCCCAAGGTTGTTAAAATGATTGTTAGTACAATTTTAAAACACCTTACCAATTCAGATTATGAAAACGTTCACAACAATGACAAGCCTAAAAACATGCCTGTTTGCAGCAATGTTGGCCTTTACACTTTCATCCTGCAACGACGATGACGACGACCAGACAGTAGATCCGGGTGCTGGCAACATTCCCGCCGTTGCATCCGCGGACCCTCAATTTTCAACACTTGTTGCGGCTTTAACTAAAGCTGAGCTCGTTGCCACCCTCCAAGGTGCTGGTCCTTTCACCGTTTTCGCACCAAACAATGCAGCCTTCACAGCAACAGGCATCACCAGCCTGGACCCGCTGACCAAAGATGCATTAACCCCGATCCTGACTTCACACGTGGTGAGCGGCACTGTGAAAGCGGCCGATGTGAAAAGTGGGACCGTAGAAACGGTTAATACCAACAACGATATTTATCTGTCCAAAAACGCGGATGGCGTATTCATCAACGGCAAGATTAAGGTGATCGCAACCGACGTTGCGGCTTCCAACGGTGTGATCCACGTGATCGATAATGTGATCGTGCCTCCTACCCGATCGCTGGTGGAGATTGCGCAGGCGGACACTAATTTTACCGAGTTGGTATCGCTTGTGCTGGCGGCTGATCCGGCGGTTGCCACGGCACTTACCTCAGCTGGAAACGGCCTGACCGTGTTTGCTCCTACCAATGCAGCATTCCGTGAATTGTATAAAACTACGCCGAAAGCCACATTGCTTGCACCTGCCAACCGCGCTTTGCTTACCAGTGTTCTGCTTTACCACGTAGTCCCTGGCCGTGTTTTCTCCACAGATCTCCCTAATGTTTCAGGGCCTGTTGCAACAGCTAATACAGGCGAATCTGTAACCTTCGACCTGGCTGGCGGAGCGAAAGTGGTGGGAACAACCAGCGGCGCATCCAACATTACAGCAGCTAACATCCTGGCAACCAATGGCGTTGTTCACGTGATTGACAAGGTTTTAATGCCCTAAACTAAAATGAACGCAGATTGGCAGACGATTGCATTCAATCGTTTGCCAATCTGTTTTATCTGACTAACTCGCCGCAGTCATGTTCCATATCAGGTATCGGTTCGGGTTTATGCTTTTGCTGGGGGTTTACTCCTTCCTGAACACATTGCTGCTCGAGACTTTTGACTATTATCACTTTGGTACAGACCAATTTGTGATTTTTCTGCTTTTTCTGGCAGTTACTGCCGGAATTTGGGAAGGAAACAGGATCTGGGACAATTGGCTCTCAACCAGGGACATTGAGCCATTTTGGAAACGGATTGGCTATCATCTTGCCGGAAGCGTCATCATCACAGCGCTGGTAACATTCCTGTTAGGTATTCCAACAGCCTATTACAGCCTATCTCCCGATTGGAGCCAATGGAAACTTCCTTTGAAGCTCCTGCTGATGTTCTGTTTCCGGGTGAACCTGTTTTTGAACACCATTCATGTGATTTTTTTATACATGAAAAAGCTCGAAGAAAGCCATAAGCAACTGGAAACTTACAAAAGAACCACCAGCCAGGCCCAGCTGCAATCGCTCCGAAATCAGGTTAACCCGCATTTTTTATTCAACAACCTGAGCGTTTTGACGGCGCTCATCGCACAGGACACAGCTGCTTCCGTGGAATTTGTAAGGCAGTTCTCGAATGTTTACCGCTATATTCTCAAAAGTGATGAAAAGGAATTGATCGAGCTGCGGGAAGAACTGAAATTTATAGACTCTTATTTATATCTGCTCAAAACCCGTTTCGAGGCCGGGCTGAGTATCAAGGTCGATATTTCCGAAGGCTGCCTGTCGGCATATATCCTGCCGGTATCCATTCAAATGCTCGTTGAAAATGCGGTAAAGCACAATATAATATCCAAAAGCAAACCATTGCGGATTGAGATATTTTGTCTTGATAATGAGTCGATTACCGTTAGGAACAACTTGCAGAAAAAGATAATAGAAGATGAGCGGTCGACCCGGCTGGGGCTGACTAACATTGCTAAAAGATATGATTTCCTGGGACATCACGGCGTGACTGTATCGCAAACGGACCAGTTTTTCAGCGTAACAATCCCGCTGATCCGACTCAATGCAGCGCATAATAGCCTGGCGTATTACGACTGATAATGATTAACATTCAGATTTACCTTCCATGAAAGTACTTATTTTAGAAGACGAAGCACTTTCGGCCAGAAGAGCTTCCCAGTTACTGACCGAATACGATGCGGACATTGAAGTGCAACACGTCCTGGATTCGATAGAAGAGGCCGCCATCTGGCTGAATCAAAACCCCGAGCCCGACCTGATGCTGCTGGATATACATTTATCCGACGGGCTCTGTTTTGGGCTGTTTGACAAAGTGACTGTGAAAAGCCCGGTTATTTTCACCACGGCTTACGATCAGTACGCATTGCAGGCATTCAAAATGAATAGCATCGATTATTTGCTCAAGCCACTGGACAAGGGCGACCTCACGCGGGCATTGGATAAATACCACCACTTAAAACACGACCGAAAAGGCGTTTCCACCCTGGATATAGAAAATCTCAGAAAGACTATCCAGGCACTGACCAAAAAATACAAGACACGGTTTTTGGTCCGGTATGGTGACACCATTCATTTCAAGAACATCGAAGAAGTTGCCTACTTCTACGCGGACGATAAGGTGGTGTTCATGGTAACGAACGAAGGAAAAAAATACCTGATGGACAGTAATCTTGAAAGCCTGGAAGAAATGCTCGACCCCGCTTTGTTTTTCAGGATCAACCGGAAGGTCATAGCGCGGATCGAAGCCATTCAAAAAGTTAAATCATTGCTTAGCAGCCGGTTGCAAGTATTCTTAAAGCCCGTATTTAACCAGGATGTATTCGTGAGCAAATACAAAAGCCATGAATTTAAGAACTGGCTCGACAACTAGAGATTCCAATTTTTACCTACCCAACCTTCACTTTATGAAATTGCTCACTACCCTATTCATCTTTTTCACCGCCGGCTGGACATCCATTGCACATGGTCAGCAAAGCCGGGAAGTTAGTTTACACCTGAAAAACGGGTCGGTGATCCGGGGCAGGTTGCTCGAAGCAGATGGACGCTATCAACTCGAAACCTACGACAAAAGCATTTGGGTATTTCAAAAAGAAGAAGTCGACACGCTGATCGCTGAAAAGCCCGTCAACCCAAACATTCGCTATAAACACAAGGGATTTGTGCATTACACCGAACTTGGGCCGCTGGCTATGAGCAACCGGGCTTCGAATGGCGTCACCACTTCTGCTTTTTCCTTTCAGACTACAAACGGTTACAAGTTTAATCAATGGATTTATACTGGCTTGGGGATCGGTGCAGACTTGTATGCCGTGCAAACGTTTGTACCTATCGTTCTAAGCGTCAGGGGTGATTTCACGAGCAAAGTCTCCAAGATTCCATTCTACTTTCTGGAAGGCGGTTATGGGTTTAATACAACTTCCAACGATGTGGATAGCGTCCGTTTTGGCGGAGGCGCTACCTGCTCGGCGGGTATCGGGATGAAAATACTTTTTAGCGGAAACACGGGCTTCACCATTGCTGCCGGTTACCGCTTTCAAAGATCTTCTGTTACCGAAGGAACGCGGGAAAAGCTTGAAGATTTCAACAGGCTGACACTGAGGGCAGGATTTTCATTTTGAATTTTTCAAGCCTTAAACCGTCTCAAATTTCATTTAAGTCATCTCAGATCAATAATCCGGCAAGCCTAGCGCTGAGCACAGCAAGAGCGAATTGCAACCGGCAGCACCTTTTAGGCTCGGGAAGCGAATGCGCACGAAAGCTCCCGCTTCCTTTGCGACTTGCTATAAATAGATCCGGTACATCAGGTTTGGGAAGATGCCAAACTGCGTGAAATAACCCACAGAACCAGATTTACTGTCATCGTAATATTCCGAAATCCGGCTCCTGCGATTGGTAATGTTGTCAATATTGAGAAAAAGCTCGCGGGTTGTTTTACGTTTATTGACCTTGTAACTGGCCGAAAAAGTGACCTGGTAAATGTCGTCAATCTTGTTTTCGTAAGCTTTGTCGTAATCCCAGATCGTACCACTTTCCGGTTCAGAAGTGACCTGTCCTGCACTGTTGCGCAGCAGCGGAATGTACTTTTTTCCCCCGCCGAAAAACACTTTTGCATTCAGCGAGATGGTCTTGTTATGCTTGCGGCCCAGGTTACTAAACTCCTTGCCAGCCAACACATTCACAAGGTAATTATCAGCATAGGCTTTGTTTCTTTCTTTGCCATCAAGCGGCGTGTATTTGGACTGGTACAAAGAGGAGTTGATAAGAAAATAGTAGTTCTTGTCAAAAAACCTTTCAATCGTCAGCTCAATTCCATAATTCCGGCCCTTTCCTTTATTGACAAGCTCAACGTAGCGAAAGTCCTGGCCTTCATTAATGGTCGCATAAGAGCTGGTATCGGAGTTTTCGACGGGCAGATTGTACAAATGCTGGTAGTAACCTTCCGCTTTGATCCTGAGATTCTCCGTTAACCGGTATTCATAACCTGCCACAAAATGGTGCGCTTTGAGCAGGCCCAGATTCCGGTTAGGCTCTGTGTAGCTACCATTGGGTTGTTTTACTTTTGCAAAATAATTGTGTACCCGGTCCATGGTGCTATGCAGACCATATCCAGCATTGACTATCCCCCGGCTGCCCGCATTCCAGCGCATCGCCAGTCGTGGTTCGAGCGTGCTTTCTTTGTTGTAAAGCACACTCATATTGTGGAGTCCTACTACAATGGTTACCGTGTTTCCGGCCCTGTATTTCCAGCTTACAAAGTTGCGAAGCGTAGCAATCCCCTCCTTAAAGTCAGACAGTACCTGAGGCGCGCCAGTACTATCATCCAGAAAGCTTTGCGCGTAAGAAAAGTTGTTATACGCAAACTTGGCCCCGGCCTCAATCCGGTTGCGCACATTCAACTTATTATTATAAGTGATTGACGCGCGATAGTTGGTATTGTTCAATCGGCTTTTGTAATTGGGCCTTTTGTTTGCCAACGAGTCCCTAAGCCACTGGCCGGCGTCATCACGGATTTTGATGACATCGAATTGATCAATATCCTCATTGATGCCATTCCCTGAAAAGGAAAGCAGCGTCAATAATGATCCGTTTTTACTGATTTGCAAGCGATGCGAAAGGCCTGCATTTATCAGAAATGAACGTTTATCATAGTCTTTTCTGATTGTTTCCCGAGCCGACTGATTTCCCGGAATCGGGGCTGTTCCGGGATTGAAGTCGGCAAGATATACCTTACTTAACCCGCCCAGGCCAAACAAGGAGAATGAACCCGCTTTTTTGGTAGGTAAGGATAATTTGAATGCGCCATCCTGAAATGTCGGAGCGCCGCCCTCTATGTCCACCAATCCTATGTCACTTAAAAGACCAATGGTGGAATACCGGTAGCTGGCCAAAAACGACCCCTGATAATCTTTTCGAAACGGGCCTTCCAAAGTCACATCGGCACCCAAAATCCCTAATCCAAGAATGGACTGAAATTGCTGATTATTCCCACTCCGAAGCTTCACGTCATACACACCCGAAAGCACATCACCATATTCCGCCGAAAATGCGCCTGTGTAAAAATCCGACGTAGCGAGCAGATTGTTGTTCAACGCGCTGACACCGCCGCCCACTGAATTCTGGTCGGCAAAATGGTTGGGGTTGGTAATCTCCACACCTTCGAGCCGCCATTGGACATATTTTGGCGAATTGCCCCGAACGATCACTTCATTGCTGCCCGTAGAATTGTTGGTAACCCCCGCAAAGTTCGACAGAATCATAGCCGGGTCATTGAAACCTCCGGCATATCGCTTTGTTTCATCGATTGAAATAGACCTGCCGCTCAATAGCGCCATATCATTTTGCGCCTCACCTTTGTTTTCGGTTGCAGTTACGACCACTTCATTCAACTGGGTGGTTGCTTCCTGCATAACCAGATCCAAAACCACCTCCCGGCCCGCATCGACAACAATGTTAGAAACCTGACGCTGCTCGTACCCAACGAGGCGAAGTTCCAGCCTGGTACGGCCCAATGGAATTTGTTCTAACAAAAACCGGCCCGACTGGTCCGTTACTGTTCCTTTTACCGGCACTGATCCGGCAACGAAAACCGTCGCACCGACTAATGGCTGCTTGCTGTCGGCGTCGGACAATGTCCCGCGGATGTTTTGAGTGAGGGTCTGAGCGCTCCCGGCCATGCCTAGTAGCGAGAAGAATGTTAAATACAGGTACTTCATGTTCCTTTGCTAATAGTTGATATTCCGCAAAGTTGAACCGAAGTCAACCGGCATCCATTGACTTTGGTTAAGAAATGAAGCGTGAACGTTGTACCATTTAGCCCAGATGAAGTTTCAAGGCGGTAAGTGAAATACCGGTTTTTTTCGAATGCACTACAATCTTCGTATATTCAAGGATGGTATAAATTTAAGATCCGGCACAAATAAACAAAGGCTGAAAATGCACGACGTACTATTTGACTTTTTATCAAAATATGTTCCTTTGACAGAAGATGAAAAGAATATCATCATCTCTTTTAATACTTTTCGGACAGTCAAAAAGGGTACAGTTCTCCTAAGGGAAGGACAATACTCAAATGATATATACTTTGTATTGAAAGGTTGTATTCGGATTTATTACATCATTGACGGAGTAGAAAAAACGACTGCGTTTTATACAGAAATGGAAGGCTTGACACCGCCTTCCGTTCTCAATAAAGCACCTTCCCAATATTATGTATCTTGTATTGAAGACTCGATACTTAACGTTTCGACTCCTGAAATGGACGTCGAGGCATTTAGCAAATTCCCGAAATTTGAATCGCTTTGCAGAATTCTATCAGAAGAGCTTCTAGTTAAACAGCAAACCAAATTTGACGAGTTTAAGACCTCTTCTCCTGAACAACGATACCTGAACTTACTGCAATCGCGGCCAGACCTTATTCAGCGTGTACCACAGCATCAACTAGCGAGTTATTTAGGTATCACACCCGAATCTTTAAGCAGGTTAAGAGCAAGGATCGCCGAAAAAGATAAGGCGCATATCAACGCTTCTCAGCCTGCTTCCGTGGTTTAAAATCACTTTTTCCAGCGATTGCCTCCTCTATTCATTCAGAGATTCGGAGGGATCACACCAGATTGAACTGTTGCCCATCAGTGTGATCCGGTCAAATATTTGCCGTTTTTCCGCACTCAACCCTTCTGGTGCTTAAAGCATTTAAGTTTAATAATTAGGATTCTGCTGCATATTCGGGTTCGCGAGCAGTTCATTTTGCGGGATTGGCCAGAGGTAGTCGCGACTTGGATTATAGGACCGTTCTTCTACGCGCACTGGCACACCCGTTTCTGGATTAGTCGCGCCAAAAACCTGGCCGTTCATTACCTCATTCACGATCCCCCACCTGCGGATATCATAGTAGCGCTGTCCTTCAAAGGCCAGTTCCGCCTGCCGTTCGCGACGGATCAGCTCCCGAAGTTTCACCTGCGAATTGTACACTTTGATGTCAACATTCGGCATTTTTGACCTGTTTCGTACCAGATTGATGCTTTTCAACACCTCCGGGTTATTCCATTCACCCAGCTCGATCAGCGACTCCGCATAATTTAGCAACACTTCCGCATAGCGAATGATCATGAAGTCGAGCGTGCCTCCTCTGGGCTGTCGGTCGCGCGGATCCAGGTATTTTTTGATCCAATAGCCGGTTGCCGTAGACTTTTCCAATCCAATGCGGTCAGGGTTACTGGTTGATGCATTAAATGGATCGACGGTGTAGGTGTTATCAACAAACTTCTCACCTGAAAACAATACCGAAGCAAGCAGCCGGGGATCCCGGTTGTTCCGGTGGTTCGGATTTTTTCGGTAAGCGGCCAGAGAATCTGCGCCCAGCTCAAAAATCGTTTTACCTTGCTTCGTTTCCCAGTTATCGACCACCGTGCTGGTAGGTGAAGTGTACGTTTCTCCGCCAATCCCGAACGGTGCAAAACGCGTCCAGGCCACAGCGGCACCACTCGGACGGATCATAATGCGCTCGTTATTAAGCATTCCGGAATAGGTAAACAATTCTGCAAGATGATTAGCCCCGGCCGTTTTGCTGGTATACAACTCGTAAATACGCTTGTCGATCACCTTTTTAGAAGCATCGCGGGCCAGTGCAAAATCTTTTTTATAGAGTGCGAGCCGGGCGATCAGTGTCCAGCAGGCCGAACTGTTTACCCGCCAGAATTCATCGTTGGTATAAGTGTCGGGCAAGTTTTGCGCACATTCGGTGAGTTCGGAAATGATAAAATTATAGACCTCTTCTTCGGAATTTCGCCTTAGGTTATTCTCGTTGGGCGTCAGCGACTTGGTTACAATGGGTATGCCGCCAAAAAACTGAAACAATTCCATATGATAGTAAGCGCGCAGTGCACGGGCCTCATATTTCATGCGCGTTTTAAGCGCCTCGTCCATAAAGCATTTGTCTACATTTTCCAGGAAGCGGCTGGCCCGGCGTGTGCCCGAGAAGTCGGAACTCCAGAACCAAAGTGATGTGCTCCAATTGCTGTTGTGCACGCCTCTGGTAAATTCCTCATAGGCACCAATATAATCTGCACGGTGCACCGCCTCATCGCTCAGACCGGAAATGATCATAATATTGCTGGTGTTTAATGGCATATCTCGGCCATTGGTGCCACCCGGGAGGGCATCGTATACAATTTTCAAAGCGTCGCGGGCGTGGGTTTCGGTTTCCCAGAATTTGTCGTCGGTGATCCCGGTCGGGTGATTTTGCGTTAAAAAGTCTTCACAGCCGGTAAAAACCGTCAGCATCAAAACAGTAAGTGTTATTTGAAATCGCTTTTTCATCGTTGCAGCCACTAAAATTTGACATTAATACCAACTGTGTACACTTTCATGATCCCGTAGGTCCACTGGTTGCCCAGACTTTCAGGATCCATTAATTTCATAGGAGTAAACACGAAAGGATTCTGCGCATTCAGATACAGCCTCACTCCCATGGCCCCCACTTTCCTTACTGCCTTTACCGGAAGATTATAACCCAGCTGGATGTACTTCACGCGGCAGTAAGCCCCGTTTTGGATCCAGAAATCGGACGAAAGTTTGTTGTTCGCTGGTGTATTCGAAAGCCTTGGAAACCGTGCATCCGTGCGCTCGGGAGTCCAGTAACGGTCTGCATAGTAAGTAGTTGGAACACCTCCGTCGGCTGTCTGATCCAGCGGATAAGCCAGCATGCCAGTCAATCGCTGGTCGCTTTTCCCGGTTCCCTGCAACAACATTTCGATATCAAACTTTTTGTGCGCCAGGCGAATATTGGTAAAGTAGTTGACCATCGGGACAGGGTTACCGATTGCCTCCTGATCCTGTGCGTCGATCTGTCCGTTCCCATTCAGATCAAGGTAGCGGATATCCCCTGGCTTGGCCCCTACTACGGACGGAACCAAGGGTGTACCACTTTCTGCAAAGTCACTTTGCTGTAACAGCCCGCCCGTGCGGTACCCATATATGCTGCCGATCGGCTGGCCCTCCTGGTTGATACTGGTACTTGTCAGATATGGCCCGTTTTGCAGTTCCAGAATCCGGTTCTGATTGTAAGAGAGCCCCGGCTTCACCGACAGGTTCCAGTTTTTGCCCAACTCCTTAAAATAATTGAGAGACAACTCCCATCCCCGGTTTCTTACCTTTCCGGCATTGATAGGCACATTACCCATTCCGCCCACATAGGAAACCTGTGGTTGCAGGATAATGTCTTTGGTTACTTTATCATAATAGTCAAATATCAGTTCAAAGCTGTTGTTGAATAGCCCAACGTCGATTCCGACATCGAAAAGCCCGACGGTTTCCCAGGTAATATCAGGGTTACCCCAGATGTTCTCGTAACCGTTTGTGCCTTCTACCAATGTCTGGAACCGGTACAGTCCGATATTTTCGTTCCCCAGCAAACCGTAGGAAGCGCGCAGTTTCAGGTTATTAATGCCGCGCACATTCTTCAAAAATTCCTCCTGGTGCATATTCCATCCTACCGCCGCAGAAGGAAAGAAACCCCACTGATGCCCCGGCCCGAATTTGGAAGAACCGTCCATTCGCGCGGTTGCTTCCAGCAAATATTTGTCCTTAAATGAATAGTTTAGTTTGGTATAACCCGACACCATCGTATTCACATCCCAGTAACCCGAATTATTTTTTTCTGTTGAAAAACCACCAAATGCATAAAGACGGTGATCGTTTTTAGTGAAAGTGTAATCTGCATTGGCAGCCATGTACATATAGGTCCCGCGCGCAAAACTTGCACCCCGCTGCACCCCCCAGCTTTGCACCAACTGGTTTGTTCCGTAATCAAAGAAATTGTACGCGTCCGCTACCGTCCGGTCCTGGTCGCTGTTCAATCGAAAGCTGAACTGCCCTTTCAGGTTAAAGTCCGGAAAAATCTCCCATTTAGGCTGGATATTAATCAATGCCTGCCCGCTTTCGAAATCCCGGTAACCACCTTTCTCGGCGTACGCAAGTGGGTTCACAATATCCGCGTACCTGCCGTACATGGTGCGCCCGTTCTTTTCAGGGTATTTGGGTAAAATAGTCGGAGGCACACGGTACACGTCTTCCAGCATCCGGTTACCCTGGTTGGCATCCGGACGGGTATTGTTGCGTGTGTTTCTTTTTATGGCTAACAGATCAACGTCGAAAACAAAGCTTTTATTTACCGTAATGGACGTATTCGCACGAATGTTGAAACGGTCCATTTTGCTAAGCGGGATCATTCCATCCTGGTAGAGATAGTTGGCTGTTACCGCAAACCTGGCTAGGTTATTGCCCCCGTCAAGTGAAATGGAGTGGCTGGTGATCGGCGAGTTTTCCCGCACGATCAGGTCCACCCAATCCGTATTCGGGTACATGATCGGATCTGAGCCTTCTGCTGTTTTCTGAATGACTTCATCCGTGTAAAAAGGCTGGTTCCCTGAGTTGACACGCGCTTCATTGTACATGCGCATATACTGCGGCGCATCGACGAGTTTTTGCAAATAGGTAGGCGATTGCGAACCGACATAACCATCGTAAGTCACCGAGATTTTGCCTGGTGTACCTCGCCTTGTCGTGACCAGGATCACACCATTGGCCGCCCTGGCACCATACATGGCTGACGCAGCCGCATCTTTCAAAACCGTGACACTTTCCACAGTTACAGGATCAATGTGGTTCATGTCCATTGGAATCCCATCAACCAGAATAAGCGGGTTGGAATTGCCCAGCGTACTGATACCCCGAATTTTGATCGCCGCTGCGTCGCCGCCTGGCATGCCTGAGCTTTGCTGCACCTGTAAGCCGGTAACCCCGCCTTGCAGCGATTGCGACAAGGTTGTGATCGGCTTTCCGCTGATCTGCGAAGCGACATTCATGGTTGTGATTGAACCCGCAATGTGTTTTTTCTTCTGTTCCGTCTGTCCCACAACCACCGCTTCATCCAGGCTCGCAATTTCTTCCTGTAATGCGATGATCAGGTTGGAATTTGCTGATTTGGCAACATACTCCATGCTTTTGTGACCGACCATCGAGAACACCAGAACCGCGTCACGTGGCACATCGAGTGCAAAATATCCGTTTTCGTCCGTCGATGCGCCTTCGTTCGTTCCTTTGATGGCGATCGTTACGCCGGGCAGCTCGCGGGGCGGTTCGTGCGTATCGAACACTTTTCCCTTGATCGTGATCTCATTGGGTGCAACACGGGTCGTTTTCGATATCTCTTTTTCTGCTTCTGATGCCGAGGGAATCGCAGGCAATTCCTGTTTGTATCCTTCCAGCTGCCCGGGAGCGAGCGCCTCAGGCTTCATAAACTCGCGCGTCCTTTTCTGGTCCAGTAATACATACGAGCCCTTTTTTACTTTCCTGAACTGAATTCCCGTCGGTACCAGCAAGGATTTCAGGTTGTTTTCAAATGAGGCGCCGGATCGTATCGAATTGCCCGGTACGAGGATTTCGGGAAGGATCTTTTCTTCAAACAAAAGGTCAACCTCGTACTTTGCTTTCAGCAAAAGCAACATTTCTTTGAGCTTCATCGCGCGCTGAGGCTCTGCTTGCTGCGGAACTTGCTGACTTTTCAGCTTTGCCAGCAGCTGGCCGGATACGAGCGTGGGTAAAGCACTGATTGCAAGCAATAGGAATAGCCGTCGGACTGATAATAGTCGTTTCTGCATAATCAGTTGATTGGGTTAGGAAGTAAAGAAAAAAGTTAAGGGATAGGATTAATCAGGAATTGTTTTTTGGTTTTGACGATCTCGAAACCGTACATGACCGACATATTGGTCAATAATTCTTCGGCACTCTCTGCGGGAAAAGAACCGGTTGCAGTTCTGAGGGCGAGGCCTTTATCAGGGATATGAACCTCCACACCGAAAACTTCCCGGATCTTGCGGGCCACGGCGCTCAACGGGGTATTATCGAACACAAAACGATGTTCTTTCCACGCCATTTCCGCGGCAAGCTCTTTTTCAGACAACATTTCAACTTTTATTTCACCGCTTTTCACGATCGTCGCGCGCTCTCCCGGCTGCATGGTTCGCGGCTTCTCGGCAGCGGCGGAAGACAATCTTACTTTTCCTTTGTTCAATACCACATTGGTAAGCTGCTCACGGGCATGCACGGTGAACTCCGTTCCAAGCACGGTTATGAGGGAATTGTCCATCGTATGAACCTGAAAAAGCTGGTGATCAGGTAAGTGCTTAATGGCAAACTCCGCTTCACCTTCCAGAAATACATTCCGGTCCGAAATACCAAATGTCCAGCGCGGAACCCGCAGAACTGCGTTTGCATTGAGGGTAACCCGGCTTCCGTCGGAGAGGGTTATTTCTTTCATTTTCCCGAAACCGGTACTGTAGCGCTGGTAGCGGATCTGATCCCTGTTGATAAAACCCGCAAACGTGATCAATGCAAGGAATACTGCCGCAGCAAGGTAACGATATCCAGTAAACGTTTTTTTATCCTCAAAAGCAGCAGGAATAGAATGTACTTTTTGTGGCTCCTGCATATATTGATCAAAACGCGCCAGCGGCTCCTCCATTCGTGGATCGTAGACCGGGAAAGTCATCTCCCACTCGGCCAGCCAGGCATAAAACAGATCCTGGTTGGCTGCTGTCTGCAGCCACTCTTCGATCAGCTTTTTTTGAAGCACCGAAGTGCGGCCAGCGAAATGTTCAAATAGTAAAGGTTTGCTTATCAATGACATAATCGGCTTTAATAGCTTATTTGAGATTTTAACAGAATGAAACAATAAAGAGCACGACCGACTCTACCCAATAATGCCGCAGCCCGTGCCGGATCACATTCAGCGCTCTTGATATATGCGCTTCCACAGTTCGGGTAGACAAATTGAGTTCCGTGGCGATTTCCTTGCCAGCTTTGCCTTCAAACCGGTTCATCACAAAAACCTTCTGACATTGCGACGGAAGTCCCTGAACGAGCGTGTTCACCTGCTGGTAAAGCTCCTCGTACTGCATCATTTTTTCGGGTAAATGGGAGGCAAGGGGATCGTTTTCGATGATGGCATCGAGCGATAGTGTCTTGTTCTGTTCCTTTTGTAAGTAATTGAAACAACGGTTCCTTACCGACCGGAATAGGTAGGCACCGTAAGATATATTGATCGTGCAGTGAATCTGGTTGTCCCAGAAATTACAGAAAATGTCGGCGACTATATCTTCTGCAATGTCTTTGGAATACACAAACCGCACTGCATGGCTGCACATTGGCTTGTAGTAGCGCTTAAAAAGCAGCTCACAGCCTTTTTGAACGTCCGTTTCAAATGTTTTACGGATAAAGAACTCTGTATCCGCCAAACCATCCAGTCCTGCTTCCGGCATAGCTTCCTCCCCTGCTGCCTTCAAAGCGCGCTCGTCTCCCGCGTTATCAGAAGACTCCAGACTGATGATTCCGATCATATGTAACCCTGTTTTACTTTCCAAGGTATGACAGATCACCGGTTAAAATTACCTAGTCGTTTTAAAAAGAATTTTGTGATATCCACTCCAGAGCTCAGAATCGCCATTATTAGTCTATGCTCACATTACTGTACGCTCACGTCTAACTTTATTTTCCCATTTATATAAACGATGCAAATACATCTAAGACAATGTGTTATACCTGTTTTTTGTACCTTGGGAATGCAACGATAATTATTGCTAGACCTGCACGTTAAATGGAAGTAAAAACACACTTACTGCACCCGGCTCTCCATGAATATGTCCTTAACATATTGACGGTTGATTTGACGCTGATGGATGGAATTAGTGAGGTGGTGACACCCTTTCCGCCTTCGCCTTTTCAATCATTGATGTTTTATTGCAATGATCCTGTATCGATGGGCCGTCCGGGGTCAGCGAGTTTTGAAGTGCAGCCACTTGTCTTGCTTACCGGGCCCCAGCTTTCCCGGGTAAATGTGAAAGTGCACAAACGTCTCAGGTCGGTACGCGTTGACTTTCTGCCGGGCGCCATGTACCGCATCTTGAACGTTCCCATGCACGAGTTGGCTGATGGCGGCTATGATGCACTGGACTTTTTTGATGCCGAAATGCAAAGCGTCAATGAACGCTTACAAAATATAGGCAACATACAGGAAGGTAAAAATATAGTTGAAGAATTCCTTTTAAAAAGGGTAATCGGTCTCAGAAAGGCGTTGCCCTTTGATGCTGCCATTCGCGCGCTCTTGGCAACTAATGGTGCCATGTCTATTGAGAAGACGGCGTCACTTTCCTGTCTGAGCTTAAAACAATTTGAAAGGACATGTAAAGAAAGAATAGGCATGAACCCGAAATTTTATGCCCGCATTTTAAAGTTTTCCAAAGCGTACAGGCTTCGGGAAGATTTCCCGCAAATCAGCTGGTTACAAATAGCGCACGAGGCAGGATACTTTGATCAAATGCACATGATCAGGGACTTCAAGATTTTTGCCGGGGTAAATCCTTCTGTTATAGAGCAAGAACTGCGTTCAACCCCGCTGCGTATGCAAAAGGACATGCGTTACTGAGAAAATGTCGATTTTGTACTAGGCACAGGGTCAGCCTGCAAGATAGATTTGTGATAAAAAAAATCATGAAAACATCTCATCTGCCAATATTTATCGCGTGCTTTCTTCTCATTTGCAATCAGTTAAATGCGCAGTCTTATGAAGGATTGACGCATTTAAAGGGATTTAAAACAGATACTTATTATAGTAGCGGGTCGGAAGCAAAGGCCAGGCGCATGGCGCAACAACTCGATAAAGTGCAAGCATTCTACACCGAGCTGTTACAGTTTACGCCGACAGTAACCCTGCTGATACTCTCTCCGGGTGATTGGAAGAACTTCACCAAATTCCCTTTTTACGGTATGCCTCACTATACCAGCAATAAAACGCTGATAGTTGCTGCCGAAAACAATGATCACTGGAAAAGCATGGTTCCGGCTACTGACAAAATTCCGGCCGCATATGTCGGGCCCGTTAAAGAAGCCTATACAGATAAAAATGGCGGGCTAAATATGGAGCCATTCTTTGACTTACTGGCAATCCATGAACTGGGTCATGCCTATCATAACCAGGGCGGTTTGGTCATGCAGCGCAGGTGGATGGGCGAGTTATTTCCAAACATTTTGCTTCATACTTACATTGCTGAAAAGGAGCCTGAGCTTTTGAATGCGCTGACTACCTTCCCTAAAATGGTCGTTGCGACCACTGACAGGTCCACATTGAAATATACCACATTGCAAGAGCTGGAAACAAATTATAATCAGATAGGCCCGAATTACCCGCAAAACTATGGTTGGTACCAGTGCCGCTGGCATATTGCCGCCGGCGAAATCTACGACGCAAGCAACACTGATGGCCTTAAAAACTTATGGAATACACTAAAGACCCAAAGAGAGATTTTAGGTGATCCCGAACTGGCTGAGCTATTGAGTAAAAAGGCGCATAAAAGCGTTGCAGATGTCCAGTTGAATTGGGATAAAGCAGATTCCAGGCCATAGCTGATAAGAATACGACTACCCAATTTTAACAGACGTTATTCTCAGATTGTGCACCATATTTCCGCTGCCAATGATCAGCACTCCTTTTTTTCGCAGCGCCATTAGTTCCCTTGCCAGATCGTAATGGTATTGAGGCCCTTTAGTATAATCAATGCTCAGTTGAAGCACTGGAATTTCGGCCTCCGGATACATATGTCTTACAACCGTCCAGGTGCCATGGTCAAGTCCCCAGTCATGATTAAGCTCCACTTTTGCGGAACGAATGAGCCCGGCAGTTTCTTTGGCTAATGCTGGATTGCCCGGTGCAGGATATTGCACGGCAAAAAGTGCCGGCGGAAATCCACCAAAATCATGGATTGTTTCCGGAAAATCCATTGCTGTGATCTTGGTGCCATTGGTAAACCAGTGCGCCGATACCACCAGCACGGCAGCTGGCGTAGGGATTTCCTTGGCCATTTGTGTCCACCTGCTTCCTGTGGCAGGTATTGGCGCTTCCGCAATTTTTCGGCGTCAGAAATTGTTTCACGGCATACTCTTCTGATTCGCTCAGTTGTACCTTCTCGTTGAATTTGCTAAAAAACACCTCATACATAAGTCATCCGATTTGGACAAACAATCATCTACATCACAGCTCAAAGGGAGCTTTCCAAAAGATAAGCAATCAATAAAATACTGATTAGGAAAATGACTCCGGTTAGAAGAGTGGTCAGTAAAGTCGTGGGTTTATAATGCCCGCTTTTAAGCTGTTCTTCCGTCTTTCTGTCTTGTAAAAAAGCGAATAGGATAGCCAGTGTGCCCAAGGCGACAAGAATAATGCCGATCATGGATGAATATCGATGCGAGGGTGTAGAGACTTTCGTTTGCAGTACAAAGCCGATCTGTTTTACAAACAATGAAAATTTAACAACCACGAAGCCAAAGGCCATAATCCCAATTCCAGTCCTAACCCAGGCCAAATAAGTCCTTTCATTGGCCAGATGATCATTAGGCTTGAATGGGGATAGGTTATTGTTTTCTTCTAAGCTCATGTAACTGATGCTTGGTTAATAGCAAATATGCTGATTAGACACTAGTAAAGTCCGTACTACATTCAAATATAATCAGATACTTAGTAAATGAGTTTGTCTATCATGTTACTGGGTTAACATTTAATAGAACTGAATTGGCGTGATATAGGCTTTACCACTGGCAATTGAAGGGAAAAGAAATCCAAGACCAGACAAAATAGTGCAATGTGATTTGGGTCGGCGTTGGTAACGCCCCTGCCCTAACCCTGCCTTGACTAGCTCAAAGCAAGGACCAGCGCGAAGCTGTCTTCCAGAAGGCGATATTTGACTATTTTACCTTTTGAAACAGTAATTTCCGTAAAGAAAAGTGATTTGAAAATCTTGTCTGTTTTGAGCATTCTTGTTTCAAAATACCCCGAGGTGATTACCGTATCACCATCGACAGCGAAAGCTTCGATCGAGAAGTTCGAATTCAAAGAGCCTGTAAGTGGATTCGTCGTAGACAAAGAATGACAATGGTTTTTATCCTACTTAGTAATTTCTCCATCTACATTAAGCAGGGTTAAATCAAGACTTTGGAAACGTTGACATAGGTCAACACTTAGGGCAGATTGAAATCGTAGCTTTGTAAAAAAACAATGAAAATCAAACTGCTAATATTAGTTCAATTGCTTCCTACAATTTTAATTGGGCAAGCGATTAATGCCGGTAAAGAAGTTTCTACCCAGGCAGGCGCCTATATTAACCCATCCTACCAATTAACGCTGGACGCCGCCGTTGCACTTGTAAAGCAGGCAAGAGCTTGCGCTACCGATTTGGGCAAATCAGTTACCATTTCAGTTTTGGATGCAGCTGGTCAGATTATTCTCATTAGCCGCCAGGAAGATGTTGGCCCCTATAATACAGAAGCGTCGAGAAGAAAGGCTTACACTTCGGTTTCGACCAAAAGTCCTACCCTAGCCCTAGCCCGAATTGCAAGGTCCAACCCGGATACAGAAAACTTAGCCAACCTTCCTGAACTATTGCTACTGGGCGGCGGCCGACCACTATGGTTTAAAGGTCAAGTTATTGGGGCCATTGGCGTCGCAGGTGGGGGAGTCCTGAGAACGACGACTTGATCGCAAAATCAGCTGCCATGCCGCAGACAGGAATATTTACACAACCTAATTAACTTTAACAAAGATGAAAAATTTAGTTCTCACGCAGGGGCAACTAAGCTGACAAACTGAATCGGTTGTTGTTGTTGTTTCCTTAAGCTAATTCAAATGAAACATTCCTAAATCTTGGTTTGTAGTGTATTAATTTCAGCCATAAATATCTTTGGAGGCAGCTACCTGGACGCCTTTTCGAGCAATTTCACAATACCGGTAAAGTTCCTTGACCTGGCATGCTGCAATGCAGTAACCCCGTCTTTGTCCGCAATATTGACATTGCACCCTGCGCCAATCAGGAGCTCAACGATTTCAATATGTTTTTTGCCGCCATTTCCGAGAACAACCGCCTCCATCAACGCTGTCCAGCCCAGCCGGTTCACATGATCGATGGGAAAACCTTTGGTTGCAGTCAAGATCCTGACCACTTCAACGTGCCCTCTTTCGCAGGCGGGAATGAGCGCAGTTCCGTTGTACCGGTTGAAAACATCAAAACGGGCTCCTTTACTTAGGAACAACTTCACAAATTCCGTTTGACCTGACGCGCCTGCCAGTAAAAAAGGACTGTTAAGCCGGCTATCCTGTCGGTTCACATCGGCTCCGCGCGCGGTAAGCAGCCTGGCCATTTCAAGATCGCTGGCTTCGGTGGCGATCAGCAACAGAGACTTGCTGTTTCCGTCCTTCGTCTCTACATCCGTTCCTTTTTTCAATGCTGTCTCCACAATCGTATATTGTTTATTTTTTACAGCTTCGATAATAGAAATTTGTTGTTCAGGCTTATGGTCCATGTCAGTGGCTGATGAGCAGGAAGTCAAGAAAAGGAGTGAAAAAAAGAAGAATAAATTTCCCATGGTTTCAGTATACGATTTTTTCCCTACCAAGATCGCATAGGCAGCTATTTTTCACCACTTTTTCTTAACCTTAGTTTCCCTTCCCCGATTATTTGCCGCCATTCGTCGATTATCCGCTTCTCTACCTGGCTGGTTGCCTTACTTTCGAAATGCAAAATAGCACGAGTTGTCCAAACCAAAACAATGTTCCTTATGAAGACCATTCTATTTGCCAGCAGGTCATGTATCGTTATTGCTATGCTTATTTTCAGCTCCTGTTCAGAGCTTAGGGAAGAAAAAGTTTTGAGTACAGCACTCAAAACCGGGCCGGAAAAATATATTCCCGAACTTGCCTACCCTGGCATAACTGGTATAGAAAAGAAAGGTAAATTGTTTGGAGAAGAGATTACCTATCATCAGATCGACGGAGAGGCGGTATTTGAAGGAGACATCATTTTGTCAAAAGAACAGCTCAACGAGGAAGCTGGTTTACGGACCCAAGCCGCCGGCGTTCCATCCAAAGCGCGGCGCTGGACGAATGGAATCGTTCCTTATACCATTGACAAATCACTTACAAACGCATCTGATATTTATAAGGCGATGATCCATATCGAGTATTACACGCCCATTCGGTTTGTTCAACGCTCTAATCAAAATAACTATGTGACGTTCAAAAACAGCCATGGATTTTCTTCTTCTATCGGCATGAGCGGTGGGCAACAATTCGTTAATCTTGGTCTTGCATTCAATTATGGGGGCGTGCTGCATGAGATCTGTCACACGTTAGGCCTATTTCATGAGCATAATCGCGACGACCGTGACCAAACAATTACTGTTCATTACGGATATCCCGGGTTTCGCCTGACACAGGTGTTGCTATACAGATCAAAGCGGTCACTGAGGCAAAGGAGCTAGTGGCCTCCAACGGATTTTTGTATTACATTAAAACCACCGCCAGGAATACTACCGGCATTTACAAAGTCAATCCATCCACTAGCCTTACTTCCCTTTTCTCACCATCCATAGGTGAATATCCGAGGATGATGTCCTCCGAGGGAAGTTTGTACGTTACTTACTTAAGTGGATTCTACAAAATAGATGCAAATGGAGACCATGTGGAGATTTCTTCCTTATGGCCAATCTCTAATCATATGGCAGCACTGAATCCTTAGAATCATAAGATGGTAAAACATTTCAGAGCCGCTGTTGAAATTATTGGCGGCTTTGCATCTTTCCACGTTGTCGACAACCCCAAAAATAGTAACGTGCTGTCATTGTGTACCATAAATTATCTAACCTTGCAGCCCTTAATATAGAATGCGAATGTTATAGCGCACATGCACCAAGCCAGATAGAGAATGCCCTGATTAAGCTATTTCTTCAAGGAAAGCATGCCTGCCAGTAGTTCCTGATTAAACGCTCCGATGGTTGTGGTATAAAGCAGATCCTTAATTTGGTCGCGGATTGCCTTGAACTGGTCATGGAGCGGGCATGGGTTGATTTCTGAACATTGCTTTAAGCCCAATGCGCAGCCATAAAAAAGTCCATTCCCGTCCACCGCTTCTACAATGTCGCTGATGAGCTTAGATAGAGCATTATTTTCAATGTAAAAACCGCCATTAGGTCCCTTTGCTGAACTGATTATGCCTTTCCTGCTTAAATCCTGCAAGATTTTAGCCAGATACAGTTCGGGAGAATCGGATTATCTGATTTCTGCCGGAAATAAAAGACCTGTTACGTGGATTCATGGATGCCGGGGTTACCGGGTGCATGCTTTTAAAGATCATGTGCGTGAACTTGGCGAAAAGCATGACGCAATGTCGGTTCACACCTTTTATGACAAGATTGAACAGCAAATTGAAGATGGTTATTATGAAGGTTTTGTGGATCTCAGTAAGGTGCAGCAAGCCATGCAACCCGATGCCCAATATTACATCTGCGGACCGGGCGCTTTTATCAAGAAACATTTTGACTATCTGAGTGCGCAGGGTGTTGCGCGCGAGGCTATCCATTTTGAGGAATTTGGTCCAGCCACATTGGCTGTGGAATAATGGCCGAGAAGCTGGCCCAGGCATTTATCTTGATTCTGTACCACTGCTGCCATCCATGCCTGCGATACTTTTGAAATGCAATAATGCATGAAACGCAAAAGTTTTCAATCATGGATACGTTCAGTTCAAAAGATTTTCATCAGACATTTGCACGGCCACAGTTTCAAAAACCGGCCTATCTTATCCATAAGAATGTGGAAAACGCCGGAGAGCACAACCAGTTCTCAACAGAGCGCAAGCATCCTGTCTTCTTCGTGGATCTGCCCAGCAAAAATGTGAGCATGACCATCGGCGGCTTGTTACCAGGCCAGCTGACCAACAGGCACCGTCATACTTACGAAACGGTACTATATATTCTGGAAGGCAAAGGATTCACTGAAATCGAGGGTGAAATAGTGGAATGGGAAAAGGGAGATGCCGTTTACATTCCTTCCTGGGCATGGCACAGACATCAAAACCTGAGTGATTCACAGCCGGCAAAATACATTGCCTGCGAAAACGCGCCCCAGCTTCAAAATCTGGGCGTTGCGCTCCGCGAAGAAGAAGGAAGAGATCTTTAAAACCATTCAAATGAAGTCTTCATGCCGGAGACTTCATTTCACTTTTTTAACCATTGATAAAAATGAAAAATGTTCCATTCAAGGGGATCATCGCATACCCTATTACGCCATTTGACGAAAATGAAAGCGTAGATCTGCCCCTGTTCAAGACACTGGTTGAACGCCTCGTTGCATCCGGTTCGCACGGCATAGCGCCACTGGGAAGCACTGGCGTGCTGCCATACCTTACAGATCAGGAAAAAGAGGCCATTACCGAGGCTACGATCCAGCAAGTTGCGGGGCGCGTGCCGACTTTGGTCGGTGTGTCCAACCTTACCACCGAGCGCACGATTTATCATGCCAGCTTTGCCGAAAAAGCAGGCGCAACTGCGGTCATGATCATTCCAATGAGTTACTGGAAACTGACCGATGATGAGATCGTCAACCATTATGATGCCGTCGCGTCCAAAATCTCTATTCCCATCATGGCATACAACAACCCGGCAACGGGCGGCGTCGATATGTCGCCTACCCTTTTGAAACGGTTGCTAGAAATTCCCAATGTAACCATGATCAAAGAAAGCACGGGTGATGTGCAGCGTATGCATGTGCTAAAAAGAGAACTGGGCGATGATGTGGCATTTTACAATGGCTCCAACCCGCTGGCGCTCGCCGCTTTTGCCGCAGGCGCCGAAGGATGGTGCACCGCCGCACCCAACCTGATCCCCGAGCTCAACCTAAGTCTATACGACGCAATTCAAAACAATGATCTGGCATCAGCTCAAATTCTTTTTCTCGAACAACTCAATCTGCTCAGGTTCATTGTAGCCAAAGGCTTGCCCCGGGCAATTCAAGCAGGGCTCACAATTCTTGGAGAAAACGCAGGGCATTTGCGAGCGCCGTTGCAACCACTTACGAAAATTGAAACCACAGAACTCGGGCATATTTTGGAAACCACCAAAGTGGCTTTTGACTGAAATGTTCAAACAACAAAAATCATCCCTGTTTTAAATAGGGATGATTTTTATTTGCTATACGATCTACATTTCCGAAAGCGGCTTCATTTCATAGCCCTGGTAATCGCGGACAACGTCCATTGATAAGCCAATGCATCAACGATCTTTCCATCAATTTCAGCCATAGTCCGGGTTATTTTACCTTGTAAGGCAAGGTCAGTTTGCCAGAAAGCACGCTATAAACATTAACAACACCCAGCATCGGCTTATCCATGGACATGCCATCTGCCGGAGCGGACACCTGCATATAGCAACTGACGGCATCGTAATTGAAATCCACCTTATTATTGACCCTGTATGTAGGCACTGAAACGCGGATTGCGCTTTGCTGGGTAACGACCTGATAACCTGGCGAATCCATATACATAGGCATGTCGGGGGCTGTTTTAGGCTTTGAGATTTTATCTGCCTTCTTATATTCCTTTACCGAGAGTCCGCCTTTCACGCGCTCGTCTTTCACGAGAATCACCCAGTGCGGGTGCCATACAATTCCGTCATTGTCAAACTTGCCGTCGGCATTCTCATCCCAAAGCGGGCTATCGTCAAAATCAGGATGCGAAGTAAGGGCAAGGGCCACAATGCCTTCGGTTGGATTAAAACCAATGTCTTCCGGCTTCAATGTTGTAGGAAAAACGTATCCTAAGACAGGAGCCATATCCAGTTTGCCAACCGCAGTTGGCAGCGTCTTTCCGGCCGTTCCTTCCACGATAATCTCAAATTCGAGTGATCCGTATTTTTTGTTATGGATTACCTGCGCTGATTTGATCTTAAAATCCTTTGAGTCTTCGTATTTTTTGCAATGTTCGCATGCCATGGCGGCCGTGATGGACAGGATGGCAGCGAGCGTGAATATTGTCGTTTTCATGTTTTGATTAGTCAAGATAAATTAGCTTTACCGGCAGGGTCCTGCTGGTCTATTCTTCAACCTTTAACATCTTCCAGCGATGCGCCGAAATTGATATGCAGTACATTGCCATTTGGCGTAAGCAGCGCGGGAACCGATTTAATCCCTGCACCTTCCGCTTCGCTGATACGGCTGCGGTCTTCCCCGATATTTACGACTTCAACCTGATCTGCTCCTATTAGATTAAGAATGTCATGCTCTGCACTGACGCATACCGGGCAACCTGCGTGATAGAAAATTGACTTGCTCATTTTTGTGATATTTGATAGCTGTGGCACCATTGCCGATCCAAACTTAGTGAGGAGCCCTAACGATACTTGCTGGACCATTTTGAATTAATAATACTGGACTATCTGGCTCAGCTCCGACTTATCCAACTTTGTAAAATCATAATAATCACCTGAACCTTAACAGTTGGTAGAATGCATGCACATTTTACTTTGGCCTGTTAAAATGAGACATTTAAATAAAACCAGCTAGTCCAATGCTTAGACCCTGGAAATTGGAAATCCGGATTGATCATAAGTCACAAAAGCCCGTTTATCTGCAAATCGCTGATGCTGTCATTTCAGATATTCAATCCGGAAGACTTAGTAGCGGTGATGCTTTGCCGGGAAGTCGCAACCTCGCCGAAATGTTACATGTGAACCGGAATACCATTGTAGAAGCATTGCATGTGCTGCTTAACGAAGAATGGATTGTATCCAAGGAGCGGAAAGGGACATTTGTTGCCGGCACACTGCCGGTGTTCAGCAGGCAGCGTAAGACAGAAATCACCACACCGGATCAAAGTCTACCCAAGCAACATTACAGGATCATTTTTGATGATGGTTATCCAGATAGCAAAATCGCGCCCGTGACCGAGCTGGGGCGTGGATACCGGCAGATTTTCAACAGGAGTGCACGATGGCAAATGATGGGTTACGGCTGCGAATTTGGTCATGCGGATTTCATCGAAGCCATTGTACAAATGCTCAACCATCAACGTGGCATGCACGTCAGCAGCAGTTCCGTTTGCGTGACGCGTGGCAGCCAGATGGCTATGTATCTCGCTGCCCATTGTATTTGTTCAAAAGGCGATTTTGTCCTGGTCGAAAATCCGGGTTACCAGCCTGCCTGGAAAGCATTTGAAATGGCTGGTGCCACCTTGCTGCCTGTACGGGTCGATAAGGACGGTTTGGTTACCAGCGATGTGATTGATCATTTGAAGACCCACCCGAACATAAAGGCTATTTACACAACACCACATCACCAATATCCGACCACGGTAACATTAAGTCTGCAACGAAGGCTTGAACTGATCCGCTTGTCCAACGCTCATGGATTTACCATCATTGAGGACGATTACGACAACGAATTTCATTTCGGGTACCGTCCGGTGCTTCCGGTTTCGAGCTTCGCTCAGCTACAAAATTTTGTGTACATCGGCACGATGAGCAAAGTTGTTGCGCCTGCCTTGCGCATTGGCTATCTGGTTAGTCACGATGCTTCGCTGATTTCAAAAGTGGGTGAGCTGCGCAAAATTATTGATGTTCAGGGTGATAGTATTATGGAACAGGCCGTTTTACAGCTGATCCATGACGGAACGATAAAACGCCACATTAAAAAAGCAACAAGCTACTACAAAGCAAAGCGCGACTACACGGTTTCGTTGCTGAATACTTATCTAAAAGAAAAGGCTGACTATACAGTTCCGGAAGGCGGTCTGGCGATTTGGATACAACCAAAGCAAGCGCAAAACTGGCGGCAGATTAAAGACATGATGGCCGCAAGTGGCGTCAAAATACTCACACCGGAAAATTATAGCAACGCCCCGTCGGTCAACGGCATCAGGCTGGGTTACGGATCACTTTCTGAAAAGGACTTAAAAGAAGGAATAGTGCTCTTAGCCAAACACTTGACTTATACTTAAGATGAATATTTATACCGTTTGATCCACAGGCAATTCTTCAATTGAAATTACTTTAAACAAATAAAAAAATGGCAGATCCAATTCAACTAGTGCCCGGTAATTCACTCATTACCCCTACTCCGGAAGAAGGCAGACAGCTTGCAATCAAAATGGCAAGGCTGATCATTAAAGCCACCCAGCCAGATGCAGCCGTCCGGGAAAAACTTAGGTCTATATACGCTCAGGATGCAACAATGCTCGTTTTGATTGGACAAACTGTTGCCACCGAATTTGCCACAATTGCAGCAGCTAATAGTTACTGGCAAAAATGAGCAGTTGGTAGCCGAACTTACACAATTCAAGCTTACCAGGCATGCAGTAATAATTTGTAAATAACCCTCCTTAACAAAGATAAGCCATGGCTGCCGACAGCCGTTGATCCGATATGATAAATGCTGGTATCCCATGCGTTAGTCGCATCTTTTTAGCAAGGTTGCAATCTGCTTAAACTGTATTGGCCACTCCGGCCGATAAGGAACTATTTGAAGGCAATTGTTATTACCTGCTATAATTTTACTGCTCTTCACGTTTTTGCTACCTGATCCCCCTGCAAAGAAGCCAAGCGTGATTCGATATGAGGTCTCAGCATCTGTTATGTAGGTAGTTTTATTTGTATTCATATTATGAAAAGACCAAGAGTAAAGATTTGTTGCATAAGCAGTGTTGCCGAAGCAATGCTTGCTATTGAATATGGTGCGGCGGCATTGGGTCTGGTGGGGCATATGCCAAGCGGACCGGGTATAATTAGTGATGAGCTCATCAAAGAAATTGCTGAAAAAGTCCCCCCTCCTATTGCAACTTTCCTGTTAACCAGTGAGACAAAGCCGCAAGATATTATTGCCCATTATAAAAAAGCAAACACAACAACTATTCAAATTGTTGACGAGCTGGAAAAACGGGAATATGACGCACTTCGCAAGGAATTGCCAAATGTTAAACTCGTTCAGGTCATCCATGTTACGGATGAAAGCGCAATAAAGGAAGCAGTTGAATTATCAAAATATGTCGACGCAATTTTGCTCGACAGCGGCAACCCAAACTTAACGGTTAAAGAGTTAGGCGGAACCGGGCGAATCCACAATTGGGAAATAAGCAGACGAATCAGGCAATCAATAAAAATACCTTTATTTCTTGCGGGCGGGATAAATAAAGACAATGTCAGACAAGCCGTTGAAGTGGTTCAACCTTTTGGACTGGACCTTTGCAGCAGCGTTCGTACAGATGGAAAACTGGACCCGGAAAAACTTAGAGGTTTCTTCAATGCAGTCGAATTATGAAATGTTGTTTTGACCCAGAACAGGGTGTTATTATCTCCTTATAGTTCTTCAATTCGGCGACCACAACCGACATTTCAAAGTCCTTTATCAGCATTTTAAAAGTTTTGAATTTTTCCATGAAGCATCCTTTCCAACCTTTGTGTCATTGGAAATGACTTCCCTGCATTCCCATTGAAGTCTTATCAGAAAGCATATACTTAGCCATGAATTTAAAAGAAACACTCACCTTCGGAACAATGATGTTGTTCTTGCTTGCCTGTCAGAATAAGTCAGAATCCACAAGCACATCCGAAACAAGTACGCTTAAATTAACATTTAACGGAAAAACAAAGACTTATCACGACGCCAACATTTCCGAAGGAAAACTTGGATCAATCGAAAGCATTGGAATCACCGCTGGCTCTGACGGCTCTGATTACCTCTCATTAACTGCCTACGGTTCGCAGGCAGGGACTTACCCATACAAACAAGACATTAACAATTACACGCAGGTAAGCCAGGTTGAATACAAGATTGACGGGACTGTTTTCAATAACTATTTTGCCCAAATCTGCCCGGACAAATCCGGCTACCGCTCGACGAAGGGAGAAATAACAATCCTCGAATACGAGCCAGGAATACATGCCAAAGGAACGTTTTCGGGTGCATTGATTGATGCCAATGGCGACGAGCAATGTAATCCAGACAGCGCCTCGTTCAGCGGGGAATTTGACATTGCTATTGACTGAACTGAGACAAAATCTTCTTTGAAAACCTGAGCAATCTCTCAATGTAATGCTAGGACAGCCGCATTGCCCGCAACAGTATCATTTGTTTAAATAACCGATTTTATGAAATGCAATATTTTCTGGCTCGTACTATTTTGTACGGGCCCACAACTCCTCCATGCCCAATCCCTGCGATTAGGATACTTTGGCGAGACAATTACGCATTATGGCCTTCGCTTGGCTTATGAAAAGCCTATCGCGACGTCAATATCTGCCCGCAATGCAAAACGAATACTTTACGGTTCGCTGGGCGTTTCGGGATACAGACATCCTCAAAATCATATTGGTCTGATCGTATCGCCGGAAGTCGGTTTTCGCCGGATTGGAAAGAAAGGGGCGCTCTTTGAATTTGCGCTTTCCCCTGCCTACTTCCGCTATTTCCTGGAAGGTAAAACCTACGAAGCCACCTCGGATGGTGATTTTGACCGGGTACGGTTTGCAGGTGGTAATGCATTTATGCCCACCGTATCGCTTGGCGTCGGCCACGATTTATCAGTTCGCAAAAAAGTGCCGCTAGCCTGGTATGTAAGACTGAACCTCATGCAGCAGCGGCCCTACAATACTTCTAACCTGATCCGCTTTGCCCTTGAAGCAGGCACTTTAATTCCGCTAAAAAAACGATGAGATTACTTACAAGACTATTTCTGATCTGCACCATTATCGGGCTGATCAGTTGCAAGGAAAAAGATGCGCAGCCGCGCGAAGACGCCACAATTTTCCTACGACATAAAGGTGCCAATATGCCTATCTGGGTGAAAGGAAACAGGCAGCCTAACAAGATTGTACTCTTCGTACATGGCGGCCCGGGCGATTGCGCGATGTGTTACCGTTATTATCTCAAGGACTTGGAAGAAAATGTGATGATGGCGTATTGGGACCAGCGTGTAGCCGGTGCATCGTCGGGCAAAGTCGATCCGGCGACATTGCGTTATGCACAGTTTGGTGAAGATATGGAGCTGGTTGTAAGCTTGTTGAAAAAGCAATATCCCGACGCGCAGGTATATCTGCTCGCACACAGCTTTGGCGTTGAGCTTGCCTGGCAATATTTGACGACAGGCGATAACCAGAAGCAGGTTGCTGGCGCAATGATGGTTAATGGCATGTTCTCTTATTACCGCTGGCTTTACCAGGTGCGGGAATGGGCATTAAAGCGCGCAAAAGAAAAAGGCAACAAAGAGGCCGAAGATTTTTTGATAGCCAATCCTGTCACGCCGCAAAATACCGGAACAGTAAATTGGGAAGGCATTTACCGGTGGATGCACAAGCTGGACGGCAACCCGGTTTCGCTGTATTCAGACAAAAAATATGTGATCAATTACACCTTTGCCTCGCCTAATACAGCGCTCGCCCAGTTTACCCACAGCAAAGCCTATGGCTACTACGGCGACATTGAAAGCCGCACATTCGAGAAGGGAAATCTGTTACAAAATGTGCGAATTCCAGTCGGCCTTTTCTGGGGTAAAAAAGATGGGATTGTGCCATTTGAAATCGGATTGGAAAGCAAAGATTTATTGAAAAACACACAGGTAACCCAGGTAACATTTGAGCAATCCTGGCATGAGCCGTTTATTACTGAAACTGCTGAGTTTGCAAGTGCAGTGCGGGCGTTTGTCGGGCAGAAGTGATTGGTTGGTATTAAGAAACCGGCAATGCTTTTCAATTTGCAGGTGCCAAGGTGCATAGCGCCGAAGTAAAAAATTAGTCCTCAATAACAAATTCTCCCAGATTAAGAAAATGCAATTCCAGATCTTACCGCTATCCGAAAATGACTTCACCGAAGTGACTTCCGTTTGGGAAGCGTCGGTGCGTGCCAGCCATCATTTCCTTTCAGAAGCCGACATTCAGTTTTACAAACCATTGATATTGAAAGAATATTTACCGATTCTTAGTCTGTTCGGCATTCGTGCTGCATCCAGAGGAATCGCTGGCTTTATTGGGGTTGCAGAACGTAGGATAGAAATGCTTTTCGTGCATCCGGACGATTTCGGAAAAGGCATCGGCCAGGCACTATGCCGATTCGCAGTTCAAGAGCTAGGTGCCTGGGAAGTTGATGTCAATGAGGACAATAAGGAAGCTCTGAAATTCTACATAAAAATGGGCTTTAAGATTGTCGGGCGTTCTCCGCTAGACCCTAGCGGAAAGCCTTTTCCTATACTGCATTTGAAGGCCAATGACAGGCTGAGTTTTTATTTTGTAAACTAAATCAACAATGTTACAATCAAATGAACTATACCTGATCCCCATGAACTTGCACCATTTGCAACTATTGGCTGAAAGCAGGGAAAAACTTCAACAACACTTGAACCTCAATCCGTCGGAGCTAGAACTTAGCGACCCGGATTTTTTTAATGAGTTCAACGAGAGCATCACATCCTATTTATTACCGCAGGTAGCTGCTCATCCGGACACTTTTGAATGGTATACGAACTGGCTTGTTGTTGATAAAAAAACGCAGGTTATCATTGGCGGTATTGGTGTCTCCGGCTTACCTGATGAATCAGCTCAAACAATGATCGGGTATTTCGTTGATAAAAAATTTGAAGGAAAAGGGGTTGCAACCCAGGCTGTCAAATTGCTGACGCGCTGGCTATTTCAGAATGAAAATTTGCAATCCATTATAGCCGATATACCTTCGGGACATGTAGGATCTCAGAGGGTTTTGGAAAAGGCTAACTTTGAATTTAGCGGTTCAATCGAAGACGGACATCGATGGAAGCTAAGTAAAGCTAAAATAAATTGATGTGAGCAGCACATTTCCATGCTTCTGCCCTGCAACCATGCATCTGCTTTTGACTAATGAAATCATTCGCTATTCTACCAGATGCTGCGTTCGAAGATCAGATTGATTGCCTGTTCTCAAATTACGCAGAGCGATATTCACTTAGTGAAATGGCGGCCCCGATGCTCAATAATGAACTGTTTTTTTCCTTGGGAGATCAGTTTAGGATAGGTAACCAAGTATTTTATAAAGGGCAGCAAACCTCTGTCGAATTTTACCGCAACCACCCGTTAGCCCAGCCAGTCGAATCAAAGGGAGAGCACTTCACATTTGGTGTGATATTTAAACCGTGGGCATTGACGTTAATGGAGCGCTGTGGAAGCCAAGACTTGCGCCGTGTGCCAATTCCGGTAAAGATAAAAATTGTCAAAAGTTTGTTTATCAACGAGTTTGGGCAAGAGGACAACCAGCCTACGCCTGAATATTTGCACAACATATTTAGATTTATTGCTAATAAAATTGTGTTTAGAGCGCCTGGTGACACAATAAAGGCAATTCTAGAAGAGCTCGAAAGAGTGCGCACATTAGGCAAGCCCATCAATAGTATCATTGATCGCGCGGGCATATCTCACAAGTCTGTCATCGCTAGTTTTAGAAACCACATTGGCGTTACGCCGTTAAGGTTTGTCCATCATCATGCAGTGTTAAAAACACTTCCCGATTTACAGGCAGGAATCATACCGATTGCCCAAATTGCCGTCGACAATGGCTTCTATGACCAATCACATTTCAACAGGGTATTTAAATCGTTTATGCTTATATCTCCGGGGATATATCGACAAAGCTATTTCGAGGGTAAATTTCGTCCTATCATAGCATAAAAGCCGGTTTTACTTTTGTAGAAAAAAACCTATGCGTAAGCTGATACTTTATATCTCATGCTCCCTAGACGGATACATTGCAAAACCCGGAGATGACCTGGACTTTCTAAGCCTCGTCCAGAAAGAGGGCGAAGATTATGGTTACAAGGAATTTGCAACGAGTGTTGACACAGTAATTCTTGGCCGAAAAACATATGATTGGGTCAAAAACTCTGGTTTTGACTTTCCGCATCGCGACAAAGCCTGCTATGTACTTACGAGCCAGAATATGCCAAAAGATGGAAATATCATCTTTTATAAAGGTGATTTGACCTCACTCATACGTGATTTAAAAGCGAGCCAAGGGAAGAATATCTTTTGCGATGGCGGCTCGGAGATTGTCAATCAGCTGCTAAAAGACAAACAGCTGGATGAAATGATATTGTCAATCATCCCTATCCTGGTTGGGAATGGTGTGCGGCTATTTAAAGACTTCCGTCCGGAGCAAATGGTTGAGCTCCAATCAGCCAAGCACTTTGATACCGGGCTTGTCCAGCTTCATTATTTGATGAAATAAGTTGGTCACCGCTATTTGACTTGCCCGGCACGTGCTTTATCACACCAAGGAAGCTTCTTTTTGTTTAAGAGCTTCCTTACACCGTCAACCAATCGAGACCTCACACCTATAGTTAGGAACAGAAGAATCATTAAGTTCTTAAAAACCATCGTAAATCATAATGTAATAAGGTTGTGTAGGCTTCCCATTTTTAGAGCGGCGACGATTTAGATTTTATTGTTGATTGTAATAGTTAACTCTTCTTTTTTCACGGCATTTTCTTTCAGCAGTCTGCACTTTTGATTTGGGGTCAGTCCCTTCA